>NZ_CP188255.1:8015000-8636646 GCF_049993385.1 Bradyrhizobium sp. McL0616 | reverse complement strand
CGTTTGAAAACTTCTACTGAGAGGTAAAGTTGCGTTGTGAGCGCCATGCAGAGTTCCTGCCAGGATCTCTAAAATGGCGCGACCTCAAGCGAGTCCATCATCAGGCATAGCTCTGCCGTTCGGCGCGAACGCCGCGGTCAGATCAGCGATGTCAGAGATGGAGGGTTCGCGAGGTCAGCGCGTACTCGGCGCCCCGTCACACGCGGAGGGCTGGGCGTCCGACGGATCCAGAACGGCATTGTGGGAATAGGAAACGTGTTTGAATACCGCGTTGCGTCCGTAAGACATGATACCTCCCCATCCTGCCGTGATCGCTCACGACAAGGTCCTGCGTGTCTTGAAGACAACCGCGTCAAAAGTCGCGGATGTCCCGCCCGTCTGTTCGTGTCGTCCGCTCGGCTTCGCCATCAGGCGTGTCGGGGTAGCTTCACGACGTCTCTCACAAGCGCTTGGCGCGAGCGAGATCGATTAAGATCCCGCTTGGAGACATTCAGGCAAAGAGCTACCGTTCCCACATTGCTGTAGGTTTTGAACCGACAATCGCTTGTTGAAGCGTCGCCTACGTGCACACCGCCGCCGATTTGCACGCTCGCCCCGTTTCCAAAACCGCGCTGGTCTCAAGATCGTGGGCGCTGCGGACGACTTAAGGAATACACCAAGCGGAAAGACTCGCAATGAAATTGATTCAGACTTGAGCCGTTAAAAATCTTGACCAGCGTTAACGCCGCGCGCGAGTTGTTCACAGGCTCGAGAGCAAGTTTCTGGATTCGTGCACAGATTCGAAAATGCGGCGCGTCATGTGACAATTCTCCGCCACCGCCAAAAATTTTTTACAAAAGCGTCACGCGCGTGCCGTGCGGGGGATTTTTTCAAATGCTTGGCACCACTATGTCGATAAGTGATTAGCGAGACATCGTTTTTTGAGTCTCGTTTCACAGGGTAACCCGATGCGAAACATGTTCCGGGGAAACTACGGTGTGCAGAACGCGCACGCGTGCAGATGTGAGTTAGCCCCGCCCCGCAGGGGTTTTTTGCACCGCAGTGAAAGTTTCCGCTGTTGCAAAAACACCGACAGGTAAAATTGCGGGCGCAGCCTGGTGGATACGACAAAAGTCTTCCAACGCAGATTGGTCGCCCGACGACCGCAAGCGTGAATTGTGACAGGCAACAAAAAGCCCGGCACGAAGCCGGGCTGTTGACGAGCGCGATGTTCGATTGGTTCAACCGATCGAATGAGGCGACCGGATTGCGCGACGAACTTGCTTCGCGAACTTGGCTGGCAAGTTTACTTGGTAAGTCTACTTGGCGAGCTTGGCGATCTGCGCGGTGAGGCGCGAGACTTTGCGGCTGGCGTTGTTCTTGTGAACGATGTTGCGCTGCGCTGCGCGCATCAGCGCGGGCTCGGCACTCGCCAGCGCCTTGACGGCGGCGGCGCGGTCGCCGCTCTTGATGGCTTCTTCGACGGTACGCACGGCACCGCGCATCTGGGTGCGGCGCGACTTGTTGACGGCGGTGCGGCGGGCGATCTTGCGCGTCGCTTTCTTGGCGGAAGTGGTGTTGGCCATGGTCTCAATATCCTTTGCGGTACCGGTCGCGTCTTGGTCGGGTAGCGCCGGCTGCTTGACCGCGTAATCGACGCTCGGATTTAGGGTGTTCGGTTGCTAAGGCTATTCCCGGAACATGAGCGACGGCCTTGCGGCGTCATCTACAGGTGCTCAAAGAACAGCGGCGGCAGGATTGCGCCCACCGCCAGTTGGCGCCCTTATAGAGGGGGTCTTTGGCACCGTCAACGCTTTCCGGGGCTGGAAAACCGGTCCTTGAGCGTTCCAAAGCGGGCCGTAACGCCCTGAAGAGGTTGAATTTCTGCCGCCTCCCGGCTATTGGCTGGCGGCGTTTCCAAGGTCGTCCGGTCGGACGACCATAAAGGGTGAGGCATGATCCGCGGCTTTTTCCGACTGATTGGGCTGTTGCTGTTGGCCGGCGGGTTCATCTTCATGGTCTATGACGGCGCCCGCTGGGTAGCCGACCAGACCCTGAAATTCACCCGGTTCGGCCAGTTCTGGAACGACATCAATCAGGCCAGCCAGACGGCGTTCCGGACCTGGGTCGAAGCCAAGGCGCCCTGGCTCTGGACCTCGGTGATCCGCCTGGTGCTGGATCAGCCGGTTTTCGCCGTGCTCGGCATTCTGGGCATCCTGCTGATGATCCTGTTCCGGCCGCGCAAGCCGCTGATCGGCTATTCCCGGGACTGAGTGCCGCAGATGAGGGGCCGCGTAACGGGGCTGCCCCTTTGCGCGTAAAGACCTATATTCCCACCTGATCGCGAGCACGCCGCCTGAGCCCTTGGCCTCTTGAATTGGCTCAAGCGACGGACAGCTCGTTCGCGGAGACCCAATCATGTTGTTCATGCGCAAGACCACCGCATTGCCGAGCGCCACCGAAGCGCTGCCGGGCCGTGCGCAAGCCATTCCGACCGCAACCACTCATTTCGTCAACGGCGCGAAGCTGGCACCGCCTTATCCCGCCGGCCTCGAGCAGGCCGTGTTCGGGCTCGGCTGCTTCTGGGGTGCCGAGCGCAAGTTCTGGGAGCTCGGCGATGGCGTTTACGCCACCGCTGTCGGCTATGCCGGCGGTCACACGCCGAACCCGACCTATGAAGAGACCTGTTCGGGGCGCACCGGGCACACCGAAGTGGTGCTGGTCGTGTTCGATCCGAAGAGGATCTCCTACGAGAAGCTCCTGAAGACGTTCTGGGAGAGTCACAACCCGACACAGGGCATGCGCCAGGGCAACGACGTCGGCACGCAGTACCGAAGCGCGATCTACACGTTCAACGACGCGCAGAAGACAGCGGCCGACGAGTCGAAGGCGCTCTACCAGAAGGCGCTTGCTGCCAAGGGTCTCGGCGCCATCACCACCGAGGTCGCGCCCGCCGGCGCGTTCTACTTCGCCGAGGACTATCATCAGCAATATCTGGCCAAGAATCCCGCCGGCTATTGCGGCTTGGGCGGCACCGGCGTGTCCTGTCAGATCGGCGTTGGTGTGAGCGCGTAGGCCCAGCCACAAACTCGGTTCACCTCTCCCGCTAGCGGGAGAGGTCGCGTTGCATCGAGAGATGCAATGCGGGTGAGGGCTCTCTCCTCATTGGGAGCCCCTCCGCGGAAGCACCCTCTCCCCAACCCTCTCCCGCAAGCGGGCGAGGGAGCGCACCGCGCTCGCAGCGCCGCTCCACATCCCTATCCTCAATGCTTTGTTAACCATAACCAGTGCATCACTGGACCGGTCTCGTTTTCAGGGATGGCTCCGGTGCCGGTTGCGCGCGCGTTTACATGGTCGATCTTGGCAGCGTCCGCCGCGCTGACCCTTGGCGGCTGCATGCAGACCGCCGGTCCCGTCGCATACGTGCAGCCGCGCGCCGATCTCGACTCCATGGCCTATGGCCAGCCCTACAGCGCGCCGCAGCCTGTCGTCGTTGCCGACGGCGGTGGTGCCATCGCGGCGCTGAGCAATTCCTTTGCCTCTGGCCCTGCACCCATGCCGGTCGGCTACGCCGTGCCGATGGCGGCGCCGGTCCGCTACGACTCCTCCTATCATCTCGATGCCGGCGACAGGCTGCGCGTCGTGGTCTACGGCCAGGAAGGTCTCACCAACAGCTACGCCATCGATGCCGGCGGCTCCATTACCATGCCGCTGATCGGTGGAGTGCCGGCGCGCGGCCGCACCCCGGCGGGTCTCGCCGGCGAGATCGCCGCACGCTTGCGCAACGGCTTTATCCGCGAGCCCTCGGTTGCCGTCGAGATCGAAGCCTATCGCCCGTTCTTCATTCTCGGCGAAGTCTCCGCCCCCGGCCAATATCCTTACGTGCCGAACATGACCGTCGAAAGCGCCGTCGCGATCGCCGGCGGCTTTTCGCCTCGCGCCAAGCGCGACGTGGTCACCGTCACCCACACCGAAGCCGGCGGCTCGATGCGCGCCATCGTCCCGCTCGGCACGCCCGTCAGCCCCGGCGACACCGTGTTCGTCGGCGAGCGCTGGTTCTAAGAAGACTCTCTCCTCTCGTCATTCCGGGGCGCGCGTAGCGCGAGCCCGGAATCCATTGCGCCGCCGTTTCTGACGCACGATGGATTCCGGGCCTGCACCGCTTCGCGGCGCATCCCGGAATGACGGAGGCTATTTCAAATGCTTCGCGAAAAACTCCAGGCTGCGCGGCCAGGCGATGTCGGCGCTGGCCTTGTCGTAGCTCGCGCGCTCGTCGCAATGAAAACCGTGCTGGGCGCCCGGATAGATGAAGACTTCCACGTCCGGCCGCTTCGTCTTGACGGTTTCGACGTCGGTCAGGGGAATGCCGGCATCCTTCGCGCCGAAATGCAGTTGTGTCGGCGCCTTCGGTGTCTCGTCGGCAAAGCGCACGACCGCGCCGCCGTAGTAGCCGACCGCGGCCTTGAGGCCCGACAGCCGCGTCGCCGCGACAAAGGCGATGCTGCCGCCGAGACAAAAGCCGATGATGCCCACGGGGCCAACGCTCTTCACCGCGTCGATCGCGGCCTGGGTGTCGCGCAGCATCGCCTCCCAGTCTGGACTAGCGACGAACTTGCGCGCCTCTGCGATCTCATCGGGCGTGTAGCCGGACTGGAAGCCGGGCGACGTGCGATCGAAGATCGACGGCGCGATCGCGACATAGCCTTCCTTGGCGAGGCGATCGCAGACCGAGCGGATGTGATGATTGACCCCGAAAATTTCCTGGATCACCACCACCGCGCCCTTCGGCGCGCTGGCAGGGTCAGCGCGATAGGCGCCAAGCTGGAAATTGTCGGAGGCCGTCAGTATGATGTCTTGTCCCACGCGGGTTGTCCTTCTTGGTTGATTGTCGATCTGGAATTCCGCTCGCTCCACAAACTCGTCATGCCCGGGCTTGTCCCGGGCATCCACGTCTTCGTTTCCGAGTCAGAAGCACGTGGATGGCCGGGACAAGCCCGGCCATGACGGTGTGGCAAACTTCAGCGCACAATAGCGCTGCCGCCATATACGATTGCCCCGCGCCATGAGAGGTGGCACGTCACTCCCACATCCAGTTCTCGCCGTAATCCTCCTTCCATCCCGCCAGCCGTCCATGACGGAATTGCAGGAACAGGCGGTGGCGGTAGGGGATCAGTCCACTTCCGCCGAGGTTGCGCAGAGCGAGGTAGATCTCGTTGCCGGGGCGGCCGCGGACATATTGCAAGGGTTGCCCCAGCGCTTGCGCGGTCTGCCCCGCGTCCATCCCGAACGCCAGCGGCGTGGTGTTCGACAAGGTCGCGACGAAAGGCAGGCGCGGCGGCGTCCCACCGAACGGCTCGGCTTGCACCGATGTTGCGATGAGTGTCGCCACTGCGCTCGCAGCCAGCATCGCTCGCTTCATCGTCTGCGTCTCCGTCTGATCGCCTATCCCGGCAAGTTCTTCAGGAAAGGCACCACCGCGTCAACAAAAGCCTGCGGCTGATCGATGTTGACGGCGTGTCCGGCCGCGGGGATCACGGTTTTTTGTGCGCCGGGGATTTTGTTGGCCATGTAGTCGGACGCCGCGAGGAACGGCGTGTCGTCGGCGCCGACCACGATCAGCGACGGCACCTTGATGTCCGGTAACAGCTCGATCACCCGCGCATCGCGCTGGGTCAGCATGCCGCGCGCGGCCAGCGCCAGTCCCTTGGCATTGCGATGGCTGGCGGTGGCGCGTTCCCGGGTCGCCGCCTTCAGCATCTCGAGACCTTCGCGGTCGAGCTTGTCGGCCGTGCCGAGCGCCCGCGCATTCCAGGCCTCGCGCGCGTCGTCTTTCTTGAAGCCGGGACCGGTGTCGACGATCAGCAGCGCGCGGGCGCGCTCTGGATGGGCGCGATAGAAGGCGAGCGACATGTAGCCGCCGAGCGACAATCCACCGATGATGGCGCGCTCCGCGCCGATCGCGTCGAGGATCGCCGCCATGTCGCCGACCGTGAGCGCTTCGCTGTAGGCGCCGGGATCATCGGGATAATCGGACTGGCCGTGGCCGCGCATGTCCCACAGCACGAGCCTGTGGTCCTTGGCGAGTGCATCGACTTGCCCGTGCCACATCGCCGAGGTCGATGAATAGCCGTGCGTAAGCAGCAGCGGAGGTCCTTCGCCATGGACTTCATAATAGATATCGACGCCGTCCCGATCGATCCTTGGCATTCCACCCACCCTTATTGTTGTGCTTGCTCCCCATCCTAGCCCGCAGGGTTACTTGGAGGAAACCGTCGCGGTCGCGATGGCAAGCATGTCTGGTGCGCCATCTGTTGCGTTGAGTCGCTGCGCCGCTGCCGTTGTCGCAACGCACAACAAGTAGGTGTCGAGATAGTTTCGATCGATTCCAAATTGCATTTGCCTCTGGCTTCGAACCCGATCATTCTTGCGGTCAAGGCGGCCGCCGACCCGGTGGGCGTCCGCTACACAAGTTGCCGCCGTAAGCGGCTTCATGCACCGGCAGGGGAAGACGCCTATGCCAACGCTCACCATCAACGGGCGGAGTCTGTCCGTGGATGCGGCAAACGACACGCCGCTCCTTTGGGCTATCCGCGAACAATTGCAGATGACCGGCACGAAATTCGGCTGCGGTGCCGGCCTGTGCGGTGCCTGCACCGTGCACGTCAACGGCGAAGCCGTCCGCTCGTGCCAGACCATGCTCAGTGATGTCGCCGGCAAGAAGATCACCACCATCGAAGGCCTCTCCGCCAAGGGTGATCATCCCCTGCAGAAGGCGTGGATCGCCGAGCAGGTGCCGCAATGCGGCTACTGTCAGTCCGGGCAGATCATGCAGGCAGCGTCGCTGCTGGCGAAGAATTCCAATCCGACCAAGGAAGAGGTCGTGGCGCATATGGACGGCAATCTCTGCCGTTGCATGACCTATTCGCGGATCCAGAAGGCGATCATGCGCGCGGCTACCGAAATGCGCACCGCATCCGCTGCCGGCAACGAGCGGAGGCCCACATGAATAAGCACGTGAAGAACGTCACCCCCGAGGCGACCGATCTCAGCCGCCGCTCCTTCCTGGTCGGCACCGCCGCGACCGGCCTCGTGCTCGGCTATGCCGGCGTACCCGGAATCGGTGAGGCGCTCGCCGCGCCGTCCAACTTCGAGCCGAGCGTCTGGTATGCGATCGCGCCCGATGGTTTGGTCACCGTGACCTGCGGCAAGGCCGACATGGGCCAGCACATCGCCTCCACCATGGCGCAGATCGTAGCTGAGGAGCTCGGTGCGAAATGGAGCGACATGCGGGTTAATCTTGCCTCCAACGATCCGAAATTCAACGACCCCGTGCTGGGGGCGCAGATCACCGGCGGCAGCTGGTCGACCATGATGAATTTCGACGCGATGAGCCGGGCCGGCGCCGCCGGACGGATGGCCTTGACCGAAGGTGCGGCCGCTTCCATGGGCGTGCCGGCGTCAGAGCTCGTGGTGCGCGATTCCGTGATCGCGCATCCGAAGTCGAAGAAGCAGATGTCGTTCGCCGATGTCGTCAAGAGCGGCAAGGCGACGAAAACCTTCACGCCGGATGAGCTCAAGGCGATCAAGCTGAAGACGCCGGATCAGTACAGCATGATCGGCGTGTCGGTGCCGCAGCTCGACATCCCCTCCAAGACCAACGGCACGGCCAAGTATGGCATCGACGTGATGCTGCCGGGCATGGCCTATGGTGCCGTCGTCACGCCGCCGGTGCGCTTCGGCGCCACGGTGAAATCGGTCGATGACAGCGATGCCAAGAAGGTACCGGGCTTCATCAAGGCCGTGACCCTCGACGACAAGACCCAAACGACGACCGGCTGGGTGGTGGCGGTGGCCAACACTTATGCGCAGGCGAAGAAGGCCGCTGCGGCGTTGAAGATCGCCTATGACGGCGGTCCGAACGCGAAGGTGTCGAGCCAGTCGCTGCTCGACGAAGCAAAGCGGCTTCAAAAGCTGGAGGATTCCGGCCAGTTCTTCGTCAAGGACGGCGATCCGGCGGCGGCGTTTGGCACGGCCGCAAAGGTGCTGGAGGCGGAGTACACCACCAGCATCAACATCCACGCGCCGATGGAGCCGATGAACGCCACCGCGGAGTTCAAGGGCGACATCCTGCACATCTATTCCGGCAACCAGTTCGCGACGCGCTCCGGCGCGATCGCCGCGGGTGCGGCCGGGATCGATCCGAAATTCGTGGTCATGCACCAGATGTGGCTCGGCGGCGGCTTTGGCCGCAGGCTGGATGCCGACATGATGGTGCCGGCCGTGCAGGCGGCAAAGGCCATCGGCAAGCCGGTGAAGGTGATCTACACGCGCGAGAACGACATGACGATGGATTTCTCGCGTCCGCTCACCTTCCAGAAGGTGAAGGCCGGCGTGGACGGCGACGGCAAGCTGGTCGCGCTCAGCCACGACGTGGTCTCGGCCTGGCCGACTCAGCGCTGGGGCATCCCGGACTTCCTGTCGCCCTCGGTCGACAAGAAAGGTCCGCTCGACGCCTTCACGGTGAACGGGTCGGACTTCTTCTACACCGTCCCCAACCATACTGTGCGGGCGATCAAGAACGAGATGGCGCACAACGCCACCCCGTCCGGTCAGCTCCGCTCGGTGGCGCCGGGCTGGACGTTCTGGGCGGTCGAATGCATGATCGACGAGATCGCGGTTGCGACCGGCAAGGATCCGGCCCAGTTCCGTATCTCGCTGCTCGACGGCGCTGGCAAGAACGACGGCGGCGCGCAGCGGCTGCGCAACACGCTGCTGGCCGCGATGGGCCTTGCCGGTTATGGCACCAAGCAACTGCCGAAAGGCGAGGGCATGGGCGTCGCCTGCGTCTCGTCGCAGGAACGCGCGACCGCAAGCTGGACGGCCTGCGTCGCCCACGTTGCTGTGGCGCCCTCGGGCGAGGTGACCGTGAAGAAGCTCACGGTCGCAACCGATGTCGGCACGCAAGTGCATCCCGACAACATCCGCGCCCAGGTCGAGGGTGCGGCGATGTGGGGCCTGTCGCTGGCGATGTACGAAAAGGCGACGCTGAAGGACGGTGGCATCGAGCAGACCAACTTCGATGGCTATACGCCCTTGCGCATGAGCCAGGTGCCCGAGGTCGCAATCGCCGTGATTGCCAACGGCGAAAAGGCCACCGGCGTCGGCGAGCCTGCGGTGACGGTGATTGCCCCGGCCATAGGCAACGCCATCTTCAACGCCTCCGGCGCCCGCGTGCGTGCGCTGCCGATCACGGCCGAGGCCGTGAAGGCGGGCATGAAGGCGTAAGGCGGTCCAAGGCTGCTTGAGACGATCCGCCGGAGGGCAGCCTCCGGCGGATTTTTCGTTCCAAAAAGCTAAGTCCTTCCAATGGCCTGTCTACTGTGCATGGGGTTGTTTTCGCGGTTTTTTGTCGGGACCCCGCCGGCCCGGCCGAAATCCCTAAAATTGCACCCAATTCCGCAGGGTCCCATTGAGCACGCCTCTTAAGGGCCGGAGAACCTAATCCGGCTTAGGCTGACGCCAAATCCAGTCCCGTGCTTTTGGGGAAGCCATGAACGCGTCAGCCAAACCAGCCGCCAAACGCCGGCTTTTGCTCGCCTCCGACCGGAGCGACGAGAGCAACGAGCTCGCCGGCATCCTGAAGGCGGTCGGCGATGTCTCGACGGTGACGACCCAGGCCATTCCCGAGCAGCCGTCACGCGATCTCTCCGGCCTTGTGGTCGACATCAATCTGCGTTCGCCCGAGAGCGTGCAGCGGGTGCGCAACAAGCTGCGCGGCGATGCCTATCGCTCGATGCCGCGGCTGTTTGTGCTCGCTGACGCGCTTCATCACGGCACCATGCAGGCCTGGGCGCTCGGCGCCACCGACACCATCTCGCGCCCGCTTCAGCCCGACGCGATCCTGCAGCGCATCCGCGCGGCGTTTCCCGACACCACGATCTATGACGAGACTGATCGCGGCAAGACGCTCAACCGCGGCGTCGAGGCGGCGCATGCGGTACTCCGGAAGATGTTCGAGAAACTGCCGCTCGGCATTCCCCTGACCTTCGACGACATTGTCGCCGCCGAAAGCAAGATCCTCAAGGCGATCAAGCATTCCTCGCTGCGCGAATGGCTCACCACCGTCGGCTGTCACCATGTCGGCAGCTATCGTCACTGTCTGTTCGTCACCGGCTTTGCAGTCTCCTTCGCCCAGCATCTCGGCATGCGCGAGGACGATCAGCGCCGGCTGACCCGCGCCGCGCTGCTGCACGACGTCGGCAAGGCCTTCGTTCCCGCCTCGCTGCTCGACAAGCCCGGCAAGCTCACCGACGAGGAAATGGCCGAGCTTCGCGAGCATCCGCGCCGCGGCTATGACGCGCTCGCAGCACAAGGCGGCTTCCCGCCGGAGATGCTGGATGTGGTTCTGCATCATCACGAATTTCTCGACGGCACCGGCTATCCCAACGGCCTCTCGTCGAACCAGATCAGCGATATCGTGCGGGTCACCACCATCGTCGACATCTACGCCGCGCTGGTGGAGAAGCGCGCCTACCGCATGCCCTTCACCCACTCGCGCGCCTTCACGATGATGGAAGGCATGGGCGGCAAGCTCGATCAGCAGCTGTTGCAGGCGTTCCGGCCCGTCGCGCTGGGGTCGTTCTGACGGCTTTGCTGCTACTCCACCATCTTCCGCAGCTCCGCCTTCGCCACCTTCTCCAGCGTCGAGCGCGGCATGTCGTCGACCAGCCTGATCTCGCGCGGCACCTTGAAGTCGGCGAGGCCTTTGCGGCAGGCGGCCATCACGCAGTCGTGCAGGTCGGGTGGCGCAGCCGCGACGCCGCCGTGCGGGATGATGAAGACGACCGGCACCTCGTCCAGCATCGGATGCTTCTTGGCCACCACGGCCGCCTCGCGCACGCCGGGGACCACTGCGATCACTTGCTCGATCTCGGAGGCCGCGACGTTCTCGCCGCCGACCTTCAGCATGTCCTTGGCGCGGTCGCCGAACTTGATGAAGCCATTCTCCAGCAGCGTGACGCGGTCGCCGGTGATGAAGAAGCCGTGTTCGTCAAAGCTCTCGCGTGTCGCGGTCTCGTTGTGGAGGTATTCGGCGAACAGCGACAGGCCGACAATGCCCTTGATCGAGAGATTGCCGGTGTCGCCGATTTCGGTCGGCCGGCCGTCATCATCGGTGATGCGGATCTCGTATTCCGGCGCGGCGCGACCGATCGACATCGGGATGTTGGGCTGGTCGACCTCGCCGACGATGCCATGGGTGATGGTCTCGGTCATGCCCCACCAGCCGATCATCTTGACGCCGAACGCGGCGAACGCCGGCGGCTCGTTGATCGCGGTGCCCCACAGGCGGAATTTGTGGTCCCTCGGGATCTCCTGCTCGAGCAGCGCCTTCATGCAGAACGGTATCGTCGAGGTCCAGGTCGATCCGTGCTCGCGCGCGACGTGCCAGAACCGGCTGGCGGAGAAGCGCGGCTGGATCACGCAAGATGCGCCGACCCACAGCGTCGCCAGCATGGAATAAGCCAGCGCGTTGGTGTGGAACAGCGGCAGATAGGCTTGGTGCACGTCACTCGTATGCAGGTCCTCATGCGCGGCGTTGATCTTGGCGCCCCACAGCGCGTTGGCGTGAGTCCAGAGCACCGCCTTGGGGCGCGATGTCGTGCCCGAGGTGTATTGCACGCTGCACGGCGCGAGCGGATCGGTAGCGCGCCGGGGACGATCGGCGCTGTCGGCGAACAGCGACTCAAAGCTGTCGCTGCGTGAGACAGTTTGCGCAGGTGCCGCGCCTGCATCGTGCGAAGTGACGGCCATCCAGCGCAAATTACGGCAGTTCTGCGCGACGATCTCCGCATAGGCAGGCTGCGTGATGGCGGCGACCGCGCCGCAATGGTCCGCGAAATATTCGATCTCGGCCGGTGCCGAGCGGGTGTTGGTGGTCACCGCGATAGCGCCAAGCTCGACGCAGGCGAACCAGGCCAGCATCGCCTCGATGCAATTGTCCAGATGGATGAGCACATATTCGCCCGGCTTGATGCCGCGCTTTGCCAGCCCCGCGGTGAGCGCGCCGACCCGCTCGTGAAACTCGCCATAACTCCAGCGCCGCGCCGGCGCGTCGAACGGCGCCCAGATCAGGAACGGATGTGAGCTGCGCACCTCGGCGCGCATCCTGAGCAGCCAGGGCACGTCGAGGCCGGCGAACGGTCCTACGATTCCGGCTGGGGTCTGTTGAACTGGCATGCATCCTCCCGTGCAGCCTGCTTCGAGGCGGCTGCTTTCGTTATCGGGAGTCTTTCTGCCATCGGATGGCGCGTGGAGCAAATGCGCTGGCCGCGCCTCAATCCTCGTACGACGAAATCTCGATCAGGCTGCCATCCGGGTCCCGGCAATAGACCGAACGCAGCGTGCCGCGGGCGCCTTGCTTGGGAACCGGGCCTTCTGCGATCGCGACGCCATGTGCTTGCAAATGCGCCACCACCTCGTCCGGCGTCGCGGAGGTGAGGAAGCATAAATCTTCGCTGCCGGCGGTCTGATGGTCGGCGGTGAACCACTCCACCTTGTCGGCATTGCGCGGCCTGACATTGATCTTCTGTTGACCAAATTGCAGCGAAGTCCGCGGCGCTTTGCCGCCGCCGGGGTCGAACACCTTGACTTCCATGCCGAGAATTTTGCGGTACCACTCGGTGGTCACTGCGACGTCGGCGACATTGATCACGAGATGATCGAGGGCTTCTACCTTGACCGGCATGCCTTATCCTTTCGTCGCCATGTGTGTTGCGCACTTTCCGCGTGCGGCGCGCTTTGTTACAACGCCGCTGACGCCACTTTCAAGACATCTGGCTTTCAAGAACAACACGTTGGGAGAATCCTTGAGATGATCACTCGCCGTACCGCGCTGGGCCTGCTCGCCGCCAGTCCGCTTGCAGCCAGCCCGCTGTCGAAGGCCTTTGCCGCGGATTATCCGACCCGGCCGGTGAAGTTCGTGGTCGGCTATCCGCCGGGCGGCGCCACCGACATTTTGGCGCGGCTGATCGGCCAGCGGCTGTCGGAACGGCTCGGCCAGCAATTCGTGATCGAGAACAAGCCGGGCGCCGGCAACAATATCGGCACCGAATCCGTCATCAACGCCGAGCCCGACGGCTATACCGTGCTGCTGGTCAATCCCGCGAACTTTATCAACGCGACGCTCTACGCCAACCTCAAGTTCAACTTCGTGCGCGACATCGCACCGATCGCCTCGTTCCAGCGCACGCCGAATGTGATGACCGTCAACAAGGACGTGCCAGCCCAGAACGTCGCCGAGTTCATCGAGTACGTGAAGGCCAATCCCGGCAAGGTGAACATGGCTTCGTCCGGCAACGGCACCTCGGTGCATCTGTCCGGCGAGATGTTCATGTCGATGACCGGCTGCAAGATGCAGCACGTGCCCTATCGCGGTGCGGCACCCGCGATCACCGACATGCTCGGCGGCCAGGTGCAGGTAATTTTCGACAACATGCCCTCGATCATCCAGCACATCCGTTCCGGCTCGCTTCGCGCGCTCGGCGTCACCACCGCTCAGCGCTCGCCGCAGCTGCCCGACGTGCCTGCGATCGGCGAGACCGTGAAGGACTACGAGGCAAGCGCGCTGTTCGGCATGGGTGCGCCCAAGAACATGCCCAAGGACCTGATCGCCAAGCTCAACACTGAAATCAACACGCTCATGAAGGAGCCCGACATGACCAAGCGCCTGGTCGAGCTCGGCGGCGATCCGCTGGTGCAGACTCCGGAGGCGTTCGGCACGGAGATCGAGGCCGAGACCGCGAAGTGGAAAAAAGTCGTCGAGTTCGCCGGCCTCAAGGTCGAGTAGCGATCTTGTGATGACCGGACATGGAGCCCCGCCGCATGGCGGGGCTTTTTCTTGCATACCTTAGTTCGGTCGACCTGGAATAAACCGGCGAGACGAAACCTCATCATGGATGGCGCCGTATCTTTCGGCAGGAACAAAGGAGTTGGGATCATGCGCAAGATGCAATTGGCACTGCTGGCGCTTGGCGCGACGGTCCTTTCCGGCTTCGCCACGGTCAAGCCCGCAACGGCGCGCGACTATCCCTGGTGCGCCCAGGGCGGGGAGTACGACTATCCCGGTGAATGCGCCTACAGCACCTATGAACAATGCCAGGCCAGCGTCTCCGGCCGCCTCTTGTACTGCGGTCCCAATCCGCTGGTCGCCTATGGGCAAGTGCAGCAGCCCCAACCGCACTCTCGGCGGAAGATCCGGCGTCCCGTGCCGTACTGACGCTGATGAAGCCGGCCGTACCGACAGGGCCGGGGTACGCGGCCAGCGACCGCCGCCTCGATTTCTATGAAGCGGCTCTGGAATAAACCGGCCTGCCGAAACCTGACTCTATGCGAGGGCGTATCTCGCGCGACAAGCATGGGAGGTCAGGTCATGCGCAAGACGCACTTGGCGCTGGGTGTCATAATCCTGGCAGGGGTCGCCGGTACGTGTCCGGCACGGGCCGATTATGACTATCCGTGGTGCATCACTGATTCTGAATACGGCTATCCCGGCGACTGCTCGTATCAAACCCGTCAGCAGTGTCTGCTGAGCGTGTCGGGCCGCAAGGGATATTGCAGCGAAAATCCTCGCTTCATCGTTGAAAGCTCACCGCAACAGCCCGCGCCACGCCGGCGGCGCGTTTCGCCGAACTAGCTGCGCCAAGGTTGCCGCTTGACGTTGTCGCGTTCGCGCCTATACTAAACCTTATGGTTAAGTATCAAGACGAGACGCTGGACCGCACTTTTGCAGCTTTGTCCGACCCGACGCGGCGTGCATTGCTCGCACGCCTCGGCGAGCAGGACACGCTGTCGGTGAGCGAGCTGGCCGCGCCGTTTCCGATCTCGCTGCCGGCGGTCATGAAGCATCTCGACGTGCTCACGGATGCCGGTCTGATCGTTCGCGAGAAGAGCGGGCGCACGGTCGCCTGCCGGCTCACCGCGCAACCGATGGAGCAGGCGATGAACTGGCTCAATCGCTACGCGCAATTCTGGTCCGACAATCTCGATCGCCTTGCCGCCTTTGTGGAGAAAGACCCATGGCCAACGCAGCCGTCAACGCTGATCCCCGCACCACGGAACGTCCAAGCCTCACGCTCACGCGCCGGCTCCGCGCGCGGCCAGAAAAAATCTACGCCGCCTGGACGCAAGCCGAGCAGCTAGTGCAGTGGTTCGGGCCGCCGAACATGAAGCCGGCCACGCTGAACGCCGAACTCGATGTCCGCACCGGCGGCCATTACCGCATCAGCTTCACGCGCGACGATGGCGAGTATTTCGAGGCCAGCGGTATCTATCGCGAGGTTGTGCCGAATGAACGGCTGGTCTTCACCTGGGCCTGGCATTCGACGCCGGAACGCGAATCGCTGGTGACGATCACGCTGAAGCCGGACAACGCAGGCACGCTGATGATCTTCCATCACGCCCAGTTCTTCGACGAGACCGCACGCGACAACCATCAGCGCGGCTGGAGCTCGTTCTTCGACAAGCTCGACGCGTTCGGCGCCTGACCCAACGGAGGATACCATGCAGCAACATCAGATCGTCTCGCGCGAACAATGGATCGCGGCTCGCAAAACCCATCTGACGCATGAGAAGGAACTCTCCCAGGCCCGCGAACGGCTTGCCGAGGAGCGTCGCGCGCTGCCATGGGTAAAGGTCGACAAGAGCTACGTGTTCGAAGGCGCGAACGGCAAGGTTACACTCGCCGATCTCTTCAAGGGACGCCCGCAACTCGTCGTCCAGCACGTGATGTTCGCGCCCGATTGGGAGGCCGCCTGCAAGAGCTGCTCATTCTGGGCCGACGGTTTCGAGCACATGGTGCCGCATCTGGCCGCGCGCGACACCACGATGGTCGCGATCTCGCTGGCCCCTAGCGCAAAGCTCGAGGCGTTCAAGACGCGGATGGGCTGGAGCTTCGACTGGGTCTCCTCAGGCGGCAACGACTTCAACACCGACTACGAAGTCTCGTTCACGCCCGAGCAGATCGACAACGGCGTACCAAGATACAATTTTGGTACCACGCCGTTCTATGGGCCCGAGCTGCCCGGCATCAGCGTGTTCTTCCGCAACGAGGCCGGCGAGATCTTTCACACCTATTCCTGCTTTGCCCGCGGCCTCGACATGATGAACGCGGCCTATCAATATCTCGACCTCACTCCGCTCGGCCGTCACGAGGACGGCCTGCCCTATCCGATGGACTGGGTGCGGCTGCGCGACCAGTACGAGCCGCAGGTGGCGAAGGGGTCGTGTTGCCACGAGTGAGGGGGGCACGCTGTGCGCCAAACGCTCAACTGTCATCGCCCGACTTGATCGGGCGATCCAGGGCTCCGAGACGGAAGTGCTAGAATCGAGAGGCTGCGGCGTACTGGATTCCCCGCTTTCGCGGGGAATGACAGCGGGGAATGGCGCGGCAGCGCGCGCCTCTCGTTTCCCTACTTCTTCGCATCCGCCTGCTCGGTGCCGTTGCACGAGATCAGCATCGTGTAGGCGCGCGCGTTGCCGGCGATGTCGGTGGTCTTGAGCTCGCCCTTCGGCTCCGCGGTCTGGTACGGCACCACGGAATTGTCGAGGAAGTCGCGCAGCGCGCCGGTCTTGATGGCGAAGTTGATGTTTTCGGGGATGTTGCCGGTCGCAGCGGCGATGCGCAGGACGGGGATCTTTGCGGTGACCACGCCCACGATCTGACCGGTGGTGTCGAACAGCGGGCCGCCGCTATTGCCGGGCTGCACGGGCGCGCTGATTTGCAGGAAACGCGTGTCGTTGCGCATACCGCTGAGCGAGCTCACGATACCGGTCGTCACGGTGAAGTCCGACGTGAGCAAGCCATGGTAGGGAAAGCCGATCGCGACGACGGAATCGCCGGAGTGGAACGAGCGGTCGCGAATCCGGGCAAACTCCTTGAATGTCGCTGTCGACGGCGCCTGCAAGAGAGCGAGATCGTTGTTTGCATCGCTCGACACGACGCGCAGCACCATCGAGGCCTCGCCGGTGAGGTTGCCCTTGATGTCGCCGACGCAGCCGTCGATTACATGGTTGTTGGTGACGATGTGGCCGTTCGCGCTGACCACGAATCCGGTGCCGCTCTTGGCCCCGGCAGCTTTGCTGCCGGCCGGTGGCGCCTGCTTGTCCGGCGCGGGCTGCGGTTTGGCGGCGATCTTGGTGAAATCGCCGGCCTTGTCGAGCCCGTCGGCTTTCACCTTGGTCACGCAATTGGCCAATGCGGCGATCACCGGCCCGGTTGAGGTCAGATCGAAATTCAGGACGGCGCGGCCGGCTGTCGCCACCATCAGGCTCGCCTTCTGAAACGTACGCACAACATTGAGCGGCATGATGGCCGTGAGCATGTTGGGCTGATACGCCGTGGCGAAGAGTCTGGCTTGCTCCTGCCCGTCAAAGGTCACGTCGATCGCGGCGTTCTCGCCCTTGTTGAAGCGGTAGCTGGGACTCGCAAAGGCGAGCGACCATGTGCCGGCAGCATTTTGGCTCACGACGAGGATGACGCCGTTCGCATAAGGTGTCGTCGCCGCACAATGGGAGAAGGCGCCCGTCTCGTCATTGCTGAAGGCGCCGCCGATCCAGTTGCCGACATTGACGCTGCCGAATGGTCCTTTCGCATGCGCGATGCCGGCGACGCTCACCTGCAGCAGAGACGCAACGACAAACGACTTAAGCCACATACTTCCTCCCCCGGAATGCTTTTGAACCTATCTTATCTGTTGGAGGCGGTACGACGCAACCAACAGTTGTTCATTCGGATCCGATCTCCTCGCGGCGCCTTTCCGGCTTGCCTTTGCTTTGCGGTGCTGTATACTTTGCGGTACAAAGTAACGGGGACTAATGATCCCGGAATCACGGGTGGAGCGGGGTTTTGGCGTTGCCGATGCGCGATCTCGACAAGGCGCTGGCCGACATCGTGGCGATCCGCAACCAGATTGCGGCCGGCACGGCGTTCCGGGGCTATGGTCCGGCGACGATGGCTGCGACCGGGGCGATCGCGCTTGTTACCGCGATCCTGCAATTCTGGCTGCTCGGCGATCCCACGAGCGAGCCGCTCGGCTTCTTCTTCGGCTGGTTCATCGCTGCTGCGCTGTCGGGCCTGATGATCTGGATCGAGATGCGCGGGCGCTCGCGCCGTCATCATTCGGGCCTTGCAGACGCCATGATCCACCAGGCGGTCGAGCAATTCCTTCCGGCAGGCGTCGCCGGCGTCCTGCTTGCGGTGGTGATGTGGAAGTTCGCAGCCGAGACGTTGTGGCTCCTGCCGGGGCTGTGGCAGATCCTGGTGTCACTTGGGATTTTTGCGTCGGTCCGCTCGTTGCCGCGCAGTGTGGCGTTTGCCGGGGCCTGGTACTTCATCTCGGGCTTTGCGGTGGTGGTGCTGGCGAGCGGGACCCACGCGCTGTCGCCATGGACCATGGGACTGCCCTTCGTGATCGGCCAGTCGGTGATGGCGGCCATTCTGCATTTCGCGTCCGGAGACAATGATGTCGAAGATTGACAGCGCGCCTTTCTCCTATGAAGGGCTCGACCGCGTGATCCACGAGAAGGCGAGGCTCGGGCTCCTGACCTCGCTGATGGCGCATCCCAAGGGTTTGGCGTTCGCCGATCTCAAGCAGCTCTGCGGCCTGACTGACGGCAATCTCAGCCGACACCTCGCCGTGCTCCAGGAAGCCGGCCTCGTCGAGGTGACCAAGGGCTATGAGGGCAACCGCCCGCACACCAGCTGCCGCCTGACCAAGAGTGGCCGGCGTCGCTTCCTCGACTATCTCGCCGTGCTCGAGCGTCTCGTACGCGACGCCGCCAGAGCGGCCGGCCGCGAGGCGCCGCCGCTCGGGCGCCTCGGCATGCTTTCGACCTGATCGTCCCCCTTTTTTGACTGGAGACTTTGCGATGCAAAGTGACGTCACGTCCCAAAACGAGAAGCTTCATGTCGGCATCATCATGGACGGCAACGGCCGATGGGCCACACGGCGCGGTCTGTCGCGCGTGCGCGGCCACGAGGCCGGCGTCGAGGCGATCCGCCGCATCGTCGAGGCCGCGCCCAAGCAGGGTATCGGCACGCTGACGCTCTACGCGTTCTCCACCGACAACTGGCGCCGGCCCAAGGCCGAGGTCGCCGCGCTGATGACGCTGTTGCGCTTCTATCTCGCCAACGAAGTGCAGAGCCTGGTGAAGAACGGCGTGCGGCTCTCCGTGATCGGTCGTCGAGATCGTCTGCCCGACGGCATCGCCAATGCGATCGCGCGCGCCGAAGCGGCTACCGCTCATGGTGGTACGCTGCATCTGCGCATCGCGGTCGACTATTCCGCGCGCGACGCCATCCTCAACGCCGCGGCAAAGGCAGCTGCGCTCACGAGTCTCACCCGCGAAGCGTTCTCGCAGCTCGTCACCGGAGAGGCCGGCTTGCGCGACGTCGATCTCATCATCCGCACCAGCGGCGAGAAGCGACTGTCGGACTTCCTGCTGTGGGAAGGCGCCTATGCGGAGCTGCACTTCACCGAGCGGATGTGGCCCGAATTCGAGGCGAGCGATCTCGCCGCGGCCTTGGCGTCCTTCCATGGCCGCGAGCGGCGCTTCGGCGGCCTCCAAGCGATCATGCCGGAGGAGGTGCCTTCACTCTCCCGTGTGTGACGCCGAAGCGGAGCAGCGTGCTGTTCGTTTTCAGCCGCATGATTGCCGGCAATGTCCAAGCGGCCAGTATGCGGTCTCGGCTAGGTGTGCAGTCCACGCCACCTGCCGAGAGCGCTGCGCATGTCACAGATATTTCCAGGTGCCATTGTTGAGCCGGCGGAGCCGGTCGGTCGCCGATGCTTTCCAGCGCACGGGCCTCGGCTTGCAGATGATGACGGCGATGGAATCGCACGCGATCGATCTCGGCCACGCCATGATCGCAGGCGAGACGACGCGAACGAATGCCGAAATGCGCGGCCTTGCGAAGAAGGCGGGGTTTAGCGACACCGGCCTTGGAGACTGGAAGTCGGTCCATCTCGCGAAGCGGCCGTCTCGCTAGCCGGACGCGCGTTGATTTGCCGCGTGGCACGGATCGTGCTCTAGTATCGTCCGGATATCCCCAGCGATGGGAGCTTTCGACGATGCGCGCAGTTTTGGATCATTGCACCGGCGGAACGGAGCGGCAGGTTGCGGCCGGCACGCCCGTCGTTACCGAGGGCGGCACCAGCAGCGGTCACCTCTACGTGCTCCTGGAGGGCAAGCTCGAGGTGCTCAAGAGCGATACGGTGGTCGCCACCATCGCCGAGCCCGGAGCGGTGTTCGGCGAGATGTCCGTCCTGCTCGGGCTGCCGCATACCGCAACGGTGCGGGCCAGCTCGGATTCGGTCATCTATGAGTTCGAGGATGCGGCGTCATTCCTCATACAAAAGCCGGAGGTGGCGCTGCTGCTTGCGCGCACGCTGGCCCAGCGGCTCAACGTCGCCAACACCTATCTCGCCGATCTCAAGCGGCAGTATGCCGGCCACGGAACGCATCTGGCGATGGTCGGCGAAGTGCTCCAGAGCATGATCAACCTGCCGCCGCTCGAGGTATCGCCAGGATCGGATCGGCAATCCGACCCAAGGATGTAAGCCAGTCCGGCGGATCCTCGACGTCAGCGGCCGGCCGCTTCAGCGGTGCGCCGAGATCGATCCATTGGGCCTGGCCTGCCGCAAGCCAGAACGCCTTGTTGGCGTCGAGGTCCAGCACGATATGCGTCGGCGGCCGTCCCGGTTGCAGGCCGGCGTTGAAGACCCAGGTCTGGCCCAGCCGGTCGAACCACGAGCCGTCCGTGATGAAGGGCGATTGATGCACATGGCCCGAGATCACCATCGACGGCTGGTACTGCATGATCCACTGCACCAGTTCGACATCGCCGAAGAAGCGCTTGCCGCCCCAACTGGTCGGTGAATTGGCCGGCGGCGCATGATGCGCCCAGATCCATCGCTGCGGACGGTTCACGGAGGCATCGCGCAGCTGCTCGGTGATGCGCTGCTTGACCAGTGGTCCATCCCACCACGGGCACACCGTGAACAGCGTGTCGCCGATGGTCAGGCCGTCGCCGTCGCAGGCAATCCCGAGTTCGCGCACCTCCGAGATCCAGCGTGAGACCTTCTCGCCCTCCGCATTGCGCTCGTCGAGGTCGTGATTGCCGGAGCAGAGGATGACCTTGGTCCGGGCCGCGAGCAGCGCAAGGTACTTCTTCACGACCACGATCTGGGCGCGGAAATCCACCATCGAGCCGATGTCCAGCGCATCGCCGGCGAAGATCACCAGGTCGAATTGGGGAGCCGCGCCGACCAGCCAGTCGAACTGCGGCAGCGAATAGTGCAGGTCGGCCACGACCAGGCAGCGCATTGAAAATCCGTCCGCGAGAGATTGAAAATATCCGGGAATTCCAAATCGTTATGAAGCAAGAAGCAGACCAGCACGGCCGCAAATCGATCGGCCGAACGAAGCATGCTGCGGCGTCGTCGCGGGCGCAAGTGGCGGTGCGTCGCAGGGCTGGACCAGATCGTCGAATTCTGATGTCGTGGCGCGCTCTCAACGCGGTGACCGCATGACCTCGTTCAAGACCATTCGTGCCCGTGCCGAGAAGCGCAAGGGCGGGCCCAAGGCGCTGGACAGGCTGATGCCGGACAAGCCCGATCTGAAGCGGCTGGCCAGGCTCGGCGACGATCGCATCCTCGCCGAGATGACCAGGCGGGTGTTTTGCGCGGGCTTTGCCTGGAGCGTGATCGAGACGAAATGGGACGGCTTTGAAGACGCCTTCCTGGGCTTCGCGCCGGCCAAGCTCATTTTCCAGCCGGAAGACTATTGGGAAGCGTTGCTGCGCGACACGCGCATCGTGCGCAACGGCGCCAAGATCATGTCGGTGCGCGACAACGCGGCCTTCGTGCAGGAGATCGCAAAAGAGCACGGCGGTTTTGGCAAGTTTCTGGCGAAATGGCCGTCGTCCGACGAGATCGGCCTGCTCAATCTCCTGGTCAAGCGTGGCAGCCGGTTAGGCGGCAACACCGGCCAGATGCTGCTGCGCTTCGTCGGCTGGGACGGCTTTGTCACATCCAGGGACGTCGTTGCGTCCTTGCGCGATGCCGGCCTCGACATCGCCGAAGAGGTGAAGTCGAAGGGTGATCTCGCCAAGGTGCAGGCGCAGTTCAACGCCTGGGCCGAGGAGACCGGCCTGCCCTACACACATCTGTCGCGCATCTGCGCGCTGTCGGTCGGCGAGAACCGGAGCGAGTAGGGGCGTGCGGCGCCGTTTGGCGTCATGCGATCGGGAGTAACCCATGACAGGCGAACTGGAAGGCAAGGTTGCCGTCGTGACGGGGGCCGCATCGGGCATCGGATTGGCCAGCACCGAAGCGATGCTGGCCGCAGGCGCGCGCGTGGTGACGGTCGACCGCGACGCTGCCGCACTGAAGGCGCTTCGCGACAAGCACGGCGATGCCTTGATCCCGCTCGTGATCGATCTGCTCGACGCCAAAGACTGCGCCACGCTGCTGCCGCGGGTCCTGGAGCGAACCGGCCAGCTCGACATCCTGCACGCCAATGCGGGCGCCTATGTCGGCGGCGACCTCATAGATGCCGATCATGGCGCGATCGACCGGATGCTGAACCTGAACATCAACGTCGTGATGAAGAACGTGCGCGACGCGCTTCCTCACATGATCGAACGCCGGAGCGGCGACATCATTGTCACGAGCTCGCTCGCGGCCCATTTTCCGACGCCGTGGGAGCCCGTCTATGCGTCGTCGAAATGGGCGATTGATTGCTTCGTCCAGACGGTGCGGCGCCAGGTGTTCAAGCACGGCATCCGCGTGGGATCGGTGTCGCCTGGTCCGGTCATCACCGCACTGCTCGCGGACTGGCCGCCTGAGAAGCTGAAGGAGGCGAGAGATTCCGGCAGCCTGCTGGAGGCCAGCGACGTGGCCGAGGTCGTGATGTTCATGCTGACGCGACCGCGCGGCATGACGATTCGCGACGTCGTCATGCTGCCTACGAATTTCGATCTTTAGAGCATGATCAGGAAAAGTGTGCAGCGGTTTTCCGGAAAGATCATGCTCAAACAATAGGGCGCGCCCGGAGCGCCAAATGATGTGCAAGATGTGGCGATCGCACGCCGCCAGTACGGCGGATGCAACTCACGATCACGAGATGCATTTTGCCGGAACATTTGCGCGCAGCACCCGTTCGGAAACTTGAGCCAAGCGAGCCAGGGCGCAGGGAACTCCTGCCTTGGCCCCAGCCGCCCAAACCGGACACGAACATAACGGAGCGAGCTCGTGAAGCTAACATCCGCACAAGTGAAGCAGACCATCACGCAACTCGGCGCCCAGGTGCTTCCCGACGAGCATCCCGCCATGCCCCAGCTCAACAGCATGTTCGGCGACCACACCTTCTTCGTCGACGAGATTGGGCTCAAGGTCCTCGAGCCCACGCCATCTCTGGCCGCGGACCGGGAGACGGGTGAAGTCGTGAGCCTTGCCGATTGGGACGACACAGAGCTGACAAAACTGACGGCCCACGAGCCCGAGCCAACCGGCATTATCGTGGTGTTCGACCACAGCCTACACTGACGGGCGTTGGCCTCGGCCGCTTTTTCAGCGTGCCGCTGGTCCGGGAGCAAAGCCGCGGGGGGAGGAGCCTCGCGGGTCCGGGTCATCGAGAGCTTGCGATTGTCACCATACCGTGAGCGCTCTTCTCTCAGAGGGTCCTCTCAACAAACAACCCGGGTCCAGTGAGGGGTTTTACTGACGGTCGCACCCTGGCGTCGCCAGTATACTCGCCTCCATTCAGAAGGAGGTTGCAATGCATCTCACTGTTCCAGTGCTGGCATCGCTCACCATGCTTGTGGTTCTGGTCTTCTCAGGTTCAGCCGAGGCTGCCGCGGCAGATCGATATTGCCTGCGCGGTCGCCACGCCGGCTTTCCCGGCAATTGCCAGTTTGCCACCCGCGCGCAATGCACGGCCGCCGCCTCGGGCACGAGCGCTTATTGCGGCATCAATCCGCGTTACGCCGCATCGCCACGGCGCTAGCTGTTTCCGCGCCACTGACGCCCCAGGCACGGATAATCCAGGGGGTTAATCCGATAAAACCCTCAGGTACGAATGGGATTGTTCGGATTTATCGATTGGCTGGCCAGTGATATTCCGGTTCTGGCTACCAGCGAACGCGTCGACCCGCGCGAAGCGATCAGTCGAAGAAGGGAACACCAGATGCGAAAGCTTTCGCTATTGGTCATTCTGCTCTCGCTCGCAGGAATGCTCCCTTCCAGCGAATCCTTTGGCCAGAGTGCGCTTCGCGGCGCGGTCATCGGCGGTGCCATCGGCGGTCGTCGCGGCGCCGCAATAGGAGCTACAGCCGGAGCCGTCGCCGGTGCCCACCGCCGGCATCACCATTGGCACAGATATTATTGGAGAAACGGCAGCTGCTGGCATCGCACGCAAAGCGGAAGGTCGCACCGCGTGTCACATCGGTACTGCCGCTGAGTGCGCGTCTAGACGAGCGCGTGGTGGGTCGGAAGGCTTGATCGCGACAAAGGTCGGGAACGGCAACGCAACAAGGGGATCACAATGTTCTTCGCACAAGAGGGATTCACCTATCGAAATTTCCTGATGGACATGATTGCGATATTCGCATTTGTCGTCTGGTTCTGGCTGCTCATCGTCATCTACGGCGATCTGTTCAGGCGCCACGACATCTCCGGATGGGGCAAGGCACTGTGGGTGCTCGCGCTGGTTCTGACCTCCTATTTCGGCATCTTTGCGTATCTTATCACCCAAGGCAGAGGCATGGCCGAACGTAACGCTGAGCAGGCTCAACGGGCTCGCGAGGAATTGCGGCAGATCGTCGGCTTCAGTGCCGCAGACGAACTTGCCAAGCTCGACCAGCTCAAGAAGTCGGGATCCATAACCGATACCGAGTACGGGCGACTTCGTACCAAGCTGGTCACTTAGCCCGTCGGTGCGCCACGCGCTTCGAGGCGGTGAGGGAAGCAAGGAGGCCATGATGCTCGCAAAGCCCTTTGGCACCGTTGGAGTTCTTATGGCTGGCTTTGCGATTGCGTGGACTGAAAGCGCACATGCGGAAATATTCATAACAACCGCCACCATATCGCAGGGCGAGTTGGTCATCGTCGGAAGAGTAAGACGGCCGCGCGAGCCCAGCGTGGAGATCAAGATCAGTCCCACCAAAACCGTGAAAGTCGAGAGCACTTCGACCGGAGGGTTTCGGTGGATTGGACCGGAGTTTCCGTCCACTTGTATCGTAAAGATCACGTCCGGACCGGATACGAGAGACGCGGTGATACAAAACTGCGGCCTCCCCGGACCAGCGGGTCCGCCAGGGCCGGCCGGTCCTGTAGGCCCGATAGGACCGCCCGGGCCCAAAGGGAATTAGACGGCAGACTTTCATCTTCCAGGTTTGCAGGTTGCCCACGGGATCGCTCTCGCATCAACAATCGAGGCGTCGGTTCGACGTGAGCGGCTAAACACTGCCGCATCATCAATAGATTGCGGATTTGGCTGGCGCACCCGACACGATTCGAACGTGTGACCTTTGCCTTCGGAGGGCAAGGGTGAATAGATTACCCTTGCTTACCTGAAATCCCTTGGAATTGATCACTTGCAGATATAGGCTGAAACCAGCCTGATTTGGGGGCTACGGTCGTTACTCCGAATTTCCCTCGTTTTCCGGCGCCTGCTTACCCGGTGCTTACCTGGGGGAAAATTGCCGAAGCTCACGAAACGCATGGTCGATGCGGCCGAGACCAGGGGTCCCGACGTCTTCCTTTGGGATGACGAGCTCCCCGGGTTTGGCCTGCGGGTGAAGAAGAGCGGTGCCAAGTCCTTCCTGGTCCAGTACCGGAACGCCAACGGGCGCAGCCGCCGGCTGACCTTGGGCCGCTATGGCATCCTGACGCCGGAGGAGGCCCGCAAAGACGCTAAGCTGGCCCTGGCGGATGCCGTGAGGGGTGCAGATCCAGTTGAGAGCAAGAAGCTCGCCCGGGGCGCAATGACCGTTGAGGAGCTGTGCAGGGAGTACTTGGACAAGGCGCAGCGCGGCCTAATCCTCACACGTCGGGGTGAGACGAAGAGCAAAACGACCCTGTACAGCGACAAGGGGCGCATCGAGCGGCACATCATTAAGTTGGTGGGGAAGAAGACCGTGAAGGGCTTCACGTCCACCGATGCCAAGGGCTTTCAGCGCGACGTTATCGCTGGCAAGTCCGCCGTGGACGTGAAGACGAAAACCCGGGGTAGGGCGATTGTGAAGGGCGGGAAGGGCACCGCCGCCCGAACGATGGGTCTTCTAGGCGGGATCTTCAGCTACGCCGTCGACGAGGGCTATCGGGCCGATAACCCGGTGAGCGGCATTAGGCGCCCAAAGGACCAAACCAGGGAGTGGCGCCTGGATGATGCTGGGTATCGCCGTCTCGGTAAGTGCCTCGCCACGGCTGAGGCAAATGGCGAGCACTGGCAGCGCGTCCTCGCGAGCAGGACGTCCGCGATGACGGGTTGCCGCCTGGATGAGGTGGAGGGCCTGCTAAAGACCGAGGTTGACCCAGCTGGGATGGCGCTTCGTCTCGGGGACAGCAAGACCGGAAAAAGCATCCGCCCAGTGGGACCGGCCGTCATCGCGGTGCTGAAGGTTGCGATGGCCAAGTCCAGGTCGAAGTATGTGTTCCCTGCCATCACCATCGAGGCGAAACACCATACCGGCTTGACGCGATGGCTGCAGAGGGTGTCGGCGAAGGAAGTGCCGGGAATCACCAGTCATGGCCTGCGGCACTCGTTCAGCTCGACGGCCGAGGACCTTGGCTATTCGATCCCGACCATCAAGGCACTGATCGGGCACTCCAGAGCGAGCGTCACGGAAGGGTATATTCACAAGATCGATTCGGCACTCCTGGCAGCTGCCGATCGGATCGCCAGACATATTGACGATGCCATGACGGGAAAGAAACAAGGCAAGGTCGTCCAGCTTCGGAAGGCCTGATCAATCGGCGCGGCTAGGGTAGCTCACGAAAAGCTGGTCCGCACCAGCCTGCCGCGTCGTCCACATGCGGAGCACAAGCGGAAGTGCAATGGCGGACTTTGTCCCAAAGGGATTCTACGCGCTCGAAAGGGCTGTGTTGTTGATAGCGCGGGAGCTGGACGAGCGCCTCTGGGACCATGCCAAGATGACCCTCTCGGAGATAAACGCTTATGAGAGGCTGGGAGAAACCTCGCACTATAAGGATCTCCGGCGAACGTTGGAAGACATCGAGCTAAGTCTTCGGGATCGCAAGACTGGCGAGCTACCCGACGACTCGATCGAAAAGCGCTTCAATGCCTATCAGGAAAGCCAACAGCTCCTCCGAGCAGCGTTGAATGCTGGCGAGTTACGTTCCTATCTTCAGTTTGCTGAAACGGGAGAGCGCAGCGAGCAGCCGCCCGAGGCATGGGCACAGGTCAACGCCACGAACTGGTTTGACGATGGCCAGATTTATGTTCTGACAGGCGGGACACATCGTATCCTCTTGCCGCCCTACATCCCTGGCGCATCAGACGACGTGAATTTCGCCAACGCCCCGAATGGGGTTTGGGCGTCCATTCTGATTGAGAAAGATTCGTTTTCGGATTGGTATTATTCGGCTGCGGGTCCAATGGCCAACGTCGAAGCCATCGAGCGCGACAGGGGCGGCCGCCCCCTTGAGTATGATTGGGATGCAATCAAGGAATATGCCCTCGGCTTGGTGAAGCAACGCGGTCGACCAGGTCGTGCGAATAAGCGCCTGCCGAGCAAGAGTCAGATCGCCGAGGCGGTTATGAACGAGTGGGCCAAGAAAGGTGTCGATTTGGCCGAGTCAACCGTTCGTCGCTACATCAAGGCTTGGCTAAAGGACCTCTGATCATAACCTCCAGTCAGGGGTTATGATCAGTTATGGGCGGGTTCTGAGCGGCTTTCGGGCTCGCGACTATGCGAGAGGTTTCACGTCGACGAAGAGGATTCCCCTCGGTTGATGAGAGACCCGATGAAAGAGAACGCTGAAATAAACCCCGACCGCCTGCTGCGGCGTGCTCAAGCGGCCAAGTACGTTGTCGAGACCTACAACGTCCCCTGCTCACCCAAGACGTTGGCAAAGCTTGCTTGCGTGAGTTCGGAGGGTCCGCCCTTTCGGCTTGCGGGGCGCTTTCCCCTCTATCCCATCTCCGGTCTCGATGCCTGGGCGCAGAAGAAGATTGGACCCTTGGTCCGGTCGACATCTGAAACCCGGCGCGTTGCCTAACCCCCCAACGAAAAAGCCCGGTGGCACGTCCCAATCCTGTGGCGGGACAGACGTGCACCGAGCTTCTCAGAAAGACAGTCGAGATGAAGACCTATAGCAAACCACAACCCAAAATCAAACCGGTTTCCGACCTACCGCTCTTCTCATGGCGGGTGGTCGTCCGCAGGCCAGCTACGTCCGCTGGTCACTTTGTCTGTCGTCGATATCGCGTCAACCCGGCAGTAGCCGATCTGATCGCAAGCCTCGCCGGCATCGGATCGGAGATGGGGCAATGAGCAGCATCACCATCCGTCTCCCAAGCGGCTCATGCCTGACCTTCACCGGTCGCGAAGCCTGGACGTTGCGGCGCCTGATCGAGGCCGGATCCCGAGGGGTGACCACGATCGACTATCCGGCGCCGCGCTGGTCGCACTACATCTTCAAACTGCGCCGTGCTGGCCTGACCATCAGCACAGAGTATGAGCCGCATCGCGGATCGTTTCCGGGAACGCACGGTCGCTACCGGCTCGAAACCCCCGTCATCGTTGTTGCAGAGGCCGCGTAATGAATTTTCATCAATCACGCGCACCCCTGACCGCAGATGAGTTGAAGCGCCGCGCCGAAGCTCTGTCAGCGAACGCCCAACCCTCTGACCATGCGCAGAGCCGTCCCGGGGACGAAGCTGCCGATACGGCCCCCAGCGATGAGCGGCAATATGGACCCACGGCCGCAAAAATATTGCGCGAGGTAAAGCGCAGCGTGGCATTGGCGTCTCAGGACGCCAAGCTCGCCGTTTTCACGGAAGCGGCAGCAACGCTGGCGGATGCCGTGGCGAGCCAGTGGGTGCCCAAAGCCGTGATGGTCGATCGCTTGTCTGAAATCGCTGTCGCACACGGGTACTTCGGTCGTGATCAACATGAGATCGAAGATCTGATCGGTCAATATGCCGAAAGGGCCTCCACGCCGACGCAGAAGCCGGATCAAGCGTCGTCCGGTTCGAAGCCGGCGAAGCGGCGGCTGATCGCGCATCGCGCCAGCGACCTCGAGCCGGAGAAATTGGTGTGGGTCTGGCCGGGTCGCATCCCGGAGGGCAAGCTCGTCCTGCTGGGTGGGCCGCCGGGTCTCGGCAAAAGCCAATTGACCGCCTACATGTCGGCGACCGTCTCGAACGGCGGTCACTGGCCGTGTGGCGAGGGTTCGACGCTCCCGGGCGACGTCATCTTCATGTCTGCAGAGGATGGCGTTCAGGACACCATCATCCCGCGCCTCATGGCGGCAGGCGCCGACCGTGACCGTGTTCACATCGTCTCGGCCGCGACCAAGCCGGACGGAACGGGCCGGAAAACGTTCAGCCTGAAGACGGACGTCGATCTCCTGGAAGAAATGGCGAGGAAAATCGGCACCGTCAGGCTGATCATCGTCGATCCGATCTCGGCCTACATGGGCGGCAGCGACGGCAACGGGAACGTGGAGACGAGGGAAGTCCTGGAGCCGCTGGCCGACATGGCCAACCGTCTGCGCATCGCCGTGGTTGCCGTGACGCACCTCAATAAAGGTGGCGGTGGTGGCAATCAGAGCGCTTTGAACCGGTTTGCCGGCTCGATCGCGTTCGTGGCTGCGGCCCGTGCCGCGTTCGCCGTGATCGAAGATCCGGAGGACGACGAGCGGCGGTTCCTGCTTCAGGCAAAGAACAACCTGGGTAAGAAGTGCCCGGGTCTGGCTTTCCGTCTGGAGCAACGCTTGGTCGGGGACGACGTGATGTCATCGAACGTCATGTTCGAGGGCGACCATGTCAGCGAGTCGATCGACGAAGCGCTGACCGCCTCCGAAAACCGAGGCGCCAAGAAGGGGCAATCGGGTGGTGGCAAGGAGGACGTCGTTCAGTTCCTCCGGGACATCTTGTCGGCTGGTCCGGTGGACGTTCTAGAGGTCGAACGCCAAGCCCGGGCGGCGGCATTGCTGGAAGACGACAAGCGGCTCAGCAAGAGTAAGGCCTTTCGTGACGCCCGAACCGAGCTTGGCATCAAGTCCAACCGAGCCGGTTTTGGGCCCGGCTCCCACTACGTGCTCGAGCTGCCGGACGCATCATGGGCGCCCGGAAACCCCATGGGCGCCCCCTCCCAAACAGGGGCGCCTATGGATGATTTGGGCGCCCATGGAGATGCTGGAGGTCCGCAATGAGGGGTCTCCGAACTCGCCTGGAGGACCGGAGAGCCCATTGGCTCTTCCGGTTTGAATGCGACGGCCAGTCCTATACCGGAGGCATCGGCCGGTTCGAGGATGGTCGGATTGCTGAGGTGTTCATCAACGGGACGAAGGTCGGCACGGCTGCCGAGACCAACGCCCAGGACGCGGCGATTGTCGCATCCTTGGCCCTTCAGCATGGCTGCTCGGTTGAGACCATTCAGCATGCTTTGGCGAGGTCAGGTGGCTCTGCTGGCCCCTTGGCGACGCTGTTAAGGACGGTTGAACATGAGAGCGCCTGAGGATTCCTATTTGAAGGTTCTCACGCCGTACGATCCGCGCGAGGGGATCAGCCTTAGGGAGGCGGCGGCCCGAGCCAGTAAATCCGAGAGCACGCTGCGCAATTGGTGTGTGCAGCATGGGCTGGGTCGGCGTGTCGGAGGTGGCGTCTGGGTCGTCAGCAAGGTCGCGCTTGCGATGTTTCTTGATGGAGATCGGCGGGCCCTTGCCGCTTACCTGGCCGGGGATCGTTCAAGCTCACTGGTGAAGGAGTACTTTAAGCGGGTCGGTGTATCTTTGCCGGGGTTGGCCGCATAGGGAGCGACCGCGAGTGCCATCGCACAGCTCCCTATTCAGATCTCGCAGTCGATTGAGTTCAAAGCCTTACGCAAACCACCAAACGCGCTTAGCCGACAGGGCTCGGTGTCGCCGGCAGCCTTTGAATGCTCGGAAATGGTAGTTCGCTTGACTTCGGTTTCCTTTGACTTCGACTTAGGAAGGGCAGCGGCAACCTTCTTTGATTTGGGGTCGCGCCGATGGTGGTCAATCACCTTGGGGAGTTCCGAAGAATCGATACCCGTGCCTTCCGACGGAGAAATGCGTTCCTCGACCAGAGAAGGCTGCGCTGGAGTTTCGCTACTCGCAGCGGCAATTTCTAGTCGATCAGCTTTCGCCAACGCACCATGTGAATCGGAAAGGCCTACTGTCGTTTCGGCAAGGGGCTGGACGACCACTACAGTACTTCGCGCCCGATTTCTGAGTTCCATCGACACCAGAAATCCAACACCCAATAGGATGAGGAGACCCAACAACACCATTCTCAGCATGATGCTTCTCCACCTTAAAATAGTGCGGTGAAAATTCATCGATCCAATGAGGCAACATGGCGGCGGCTCACATTCCACTTACGGGGTGTTTGCCAACAGGGTTAACCGGCGGCCTAGATTCCTGACGCGCGACGTCGAAGGTGAGCCACAGGGCGACCGGCCGGAGACCATCATTGTACCAATGTACTGGCCCGACGACGGCGAACGTGATCGCCTTCATCGGGCCAGAATCGCAGTCACAGACTGATGACGGTTTCGATTCGTGGAGCAGGAACAGCAATGGAGCCCGCAAAACCCCGCAAATGGACCGAAGAAGAGACCAAGCTGCTGATCGAACTCGCGCAACGTAAGGAAAGAGTGCCAGCGATGGCGCGAGAGATTGGACGTCACATCGCATCCGTTAGGCGACGTGCCCGCGAATTGGGTTTGCCTCTATTGCCCGGCCGAGGTGAGAGGCAACTTTAGCTCCCGACCCGCCCTTCGGGACGCTGGTCCTTGAACTCTGGCTCCTTTGCACCCGTGTCCCGCCGGCGGCCAACAAAATCCGCAGGGTCCGCCAAACGCGCAACCTCCGCAGCTTTAACATGGCGGCTCGCGTCCTGCTCTCGTACTGACAGCCTCATGCAGATTGAGGACGAGAGATGGACGGTCCCTTTAAGTTTGAACAGTTGGTGCAGTTTCGTGCGCCGATTAGCTTGTCAGTCGCGATCGACGCCGCGGCTCGGCGAAAGTGCCAATCGAAATCTGAATACTTGCGCCAGTCGGTAATCGTACGGTTGGAGGCGGACGGCGTCGATCCCACTCAACTGGCGGGAGCGGCCTGATGGGTTTATTCAGCATTTTCAGTAACGACGATGCCGAGCAGGCCGCGGCACAGCGCAATCAGGGCCTTCAGCAGGGCTACGATCAGCTTTCGAATCTTTACGGCCAAGGTCGGAATGCGCTCACGACATCCCTATCTTGGCGCGAACAATAATGCCGTGTCCGGAGCGGCGGGCGTGAGTGCAGGGCTCGGCAATGCTTTTAACACGTCCTACACCAATTAGGGCAACGCGGCGAACACAACGCAATCAGCAATCGGCAGTACGAACGCGGCCGCGACGCTTAATAACTACAACACTAGCGCAAACCTGTGGAATGGATTGATGGGCGCGGCGGGAGCGGTTTCCGGCGCGCTCGGAGGAGGCCTAGGAAGCAGTTTGTTCGGCGCATTAAGCGGTAGTGCCGACGGAGGTACTGCCTCCAGCCCGCTCCCTGGATTGTCGAAGGATGACTATGGCGCGGACGCAGGACTGTTCGATCGCTTCGGTCTTTCCTAGAGGAGCCCGAATGGCCGAGAACCAATCCTCTGTCGAAGCGCTGATCGCTAACAGCGGCAAGACCGATCCCAAAATGGGGGAGGCTTTTGGAAATATCCCGAAGTCCTACTATGATACGTAGGGTCGCTGAATTGATGGCTGATACTGAAAAAACAGCCGGAAAGCAGCGCGGTAAGCCGTTTAAAAAGGGGCAGTCCGGCAATCCCAGTGGTCGGCCTCGCGGCTCCCGCAATGTCACGACCATTGCTCTCGAAAACCTCCTGGATGGGCAGGCTGAGGCATTGACGCAGAAGGCGATCGACCTTGCCCTGACCGGCGACATTCCGGCACTTCGTCTCTGTCTGGATCGAATCCTGCCACCTCGGAAAGATCGGCCTGTCACGTTTGCGCTTCCCGAGATCAACAGCGCCCAGGATGCTGCCAAGACCGTCTCTGCCGTGCTTACCGCGGTGGCGGCAGGCGAGTTGACACCGGCCGATGCAGGGGAAATCTCGAAGCTCATTGAGGCTTATGTGAAGGCTTTCGAAACGGCTGAACTTGCTGAGCGATTGGAACGCCTGGAGAGGATGACGTCGCAATGATGGGACGAAATCTGAAGTCTCGTGTCACCAAGCTGGAAGAGCTGCGGAATGCAGAACCGCGACCTCCCTACGTCTATCATGTGAGTGAGCCCGCCACCGAGGCGGAGCTTGCAGCGATTGAGGCGGCTGGGCATTGCTTCGTGCTTGCGCCTTGGCCATGTGCGACAGTCGAGGAGTGGTTGGCGATCTACACCAGTCCCGAGGTGCTGCAATGATCGGACGCAATCTGGCCTCGCGGATTGTCAAACTGGAGACCAGAAGGGCCCGGCCGGATGAGCTATTGGTGGTGTGGCGACGTCCCGATGGAGACGTAGGCGAGGCATTGAGAGGCGTCACCTTTGCCAAGGGCGATAAGGTGATCTGCGCCGAATGGTTCGAGGACGGAAGCCCGATGCCGGAGCCGCGCCGCTATGGGGATCGAATAAGCAAAGCGATGCCTCCGGACGAACATGAGCAACTCTATCGCACGATCGATCGCATCGCCCAGCGAGCGGAAGGGGAATGCAACAAGGCCGGCTTTGCGTGCTTCCCAGCCTCCAACGAGGAATGCATGAAACGGATGAGCGACACCGATCTGATCCATGTACTGCTCGGGGTGCCGACATGAAGGCCGCCTTCTGCCGCCGTCTGGAACTGTTGGAAGCCCGCCGGGGCAACGCGGCCAGGCGCGTGCACATCATCACCGCGAATAATGCAAACCAGCAGATGGCTATCCTAGTTACTGCCGGCGCGACCGGGGACCGGGATGGGTTTCTGTGCCTGACCGGCAAGCCTTTGGCGCACTGATGGCAGCAATCGAAGCTCGCATCATTCGGCTTGAAGAGGCAGCTCAGCGGAAGCGGCGGGCGGGACTGTCCATCGAGCGCCGGAAGGTCTTGACGGACCGCGCAGTCCTTCATGGTGATACGGAGGCGCTCCTAGAGCTTTCTCAGCATCGTCCAAGCGCGCTTTTGGGAAGCAAAGAACAGCGGTCCGCTTCCGTCGCGGCGGCCTTGAGGGCCGACTTGTGATCTGTCACCGTGCCAAGCGACCATCGATCGCTGGGTGGCGGACGGACTTACGCGTCTCGCCTTCAAAGGTCATGCGGTGCTGTACCGTGAAGCGGTTCAACCCGGAGGGTTATTATTCAGCCGGACAAAGACGGCAAGGGCGTCTTCGTCCAAATCTCGGTCGTTGAAGGGCCGGCCTCAGCAGCCTCAACATCACTAGGGGATCAAAATGCGTGTTTTGATTATTTTGCTACTGGCTACGATGGTTTTTCAGCCGCTCGCAGCTCGCGCTCAAAGTCCTGAGGCTTTGGCTCTATTAAAGGCCCTTACCTCCGACCTCACGGGCGCAAAATGGCGCGCAAATTACGCGAGCAGCCTGCGAACTTTTTGCGCGCACATGGCGGCTAAAGTGCCGCACAACACTCCGACGGAAGATGCGTGGGTGCAAAAGGAAACGCTAGACGGCGTTATTGGGCCGGGCGCATCGCAGGCCCGCATGGACCGGCTAGACAATTCTGAGGAGAATGCTCGATTTATCCTGCAAAGCACTTTTTCCAGTTGTGTGAAGTCAACTGGCGAAATTTTGCAGGCAGTTCCCGGCTCGAAGCAGGAAGCAGCTCATTGGGCCGAATTGGTTTGGCAGTTAGGTTCGGCTGAGCATGTCAGGCGCTCTGCCGCCCGGCTAGGGCTATATACGGTATCGCCGTTCAGCGACCCGGACGGGCTATCCGATTTTCAAACGGTCCAGCAGATCATTCTCAAATACGGACTGATTCCGCTTTTGAAGGAATAAAGCATCACTATGGTCGCGGATATATCGGTCAAGAGAGACCAGCACCTGCGCCTCGATCCCTCAATTCGAAAACCAAACGCGAGACCGAAAATTCGCTTAATTGCGATTTTCGAGATGATTTTTCGACCTATGAAAACAGAGGTATTCTGCATTTTCGGCGCAAAATAATTCGCCCTTTTATGGGGTGCGTGAGTTTGCCCGGATTTTCCGTCTGACTGCACAGCGTGGAAAGGCCCCTTTTAGCAAATCGGGAGCCGTTAGGCCGGCGGCTTGCCCTGGAATTGAATGTTGCACTTCTTCTGAATGCTCGCCTGCTCGATCGCGACCATTTGGCCTTTCATGTTCGCGAGTTCCGCGGCGGTCTGCTTGTCTCCGCCGACAAAAAACGCCGCCGGCCAAAACACGACGATGGCGGCGGCCGTAGCAAGCCCGTCCTTGGTGCGCTGACTGTCTTGCGCACCGGAAAGGGTGGCAGCACGCGCGGAGATGCCTTGAGCCTCCAAAGCCAATTGTTGGCATGTGTAGGACTGGTAGGCTACAGGCGAGACGTACATAGGCGTGATGTCGGACGAAGCGGACGCACAGCCACCCAACGCGGCGCCGAGCGCCACGATTCCCAAAATGCGCATGAATGTGCCCCCCGGCCAATTCCTAAAAAGTCCATCCAAGCTCAACCGGTGCGCGAGATCAATAGGCCGCTCGTCTAAGCGGTAAAAATACGGAGGGTAAGGATCGCGGTGCAACAGGAAGTGGATTGAGCCGGTCGGTCCTTGACCCGCTGCGACTCAGGCCGCGCTTTTCGCACCTGACGTCTTCCACCTAAAACTACTGTGGCTCGCTTGGCTTATCTCGCTCATGGCTTTCAGCTTCGGCGGCCGCGCACGCGTCCATGCCATGGCACCGGCTTAGGAAGTACCGAGCTCCCACGACGATCGAGCAAATCATCATCACGGAAACCAGCAGGAAGATCATCCACCGTCGAAACGACATTCCATGACCTTCTGCGGTGATAGCCTTCTATTCACGCTCAGCGCTTCGTGGGAATAACGGCCTTCAATGCTTCGTCGCCCGCAGCGGTAATGCAATAGGTGCTGCCGTCAGCTTGCTTCTCGATCCAGCCCAATAGTCTGCTTACCAGCTGGATGCAATTGTTCTGCCCGAAGCCCCTTAGTCAGGTTCATTTTTTGTAAGGCGGTGCGCTCTGGCTATCGGGACTGGACGCATACGGTGATGGCATGAGCGAGGTGAAGAACGAGACGCTAGCCCTTAAATAATTACGCCGCCGGGCTCAAATACATTGTCCCGACGGCGGTGTTCATTCCAGCCCCGAGATGGAACTAACAAAAATCCCGGATACACGTTTGTGTAGACCGAACGATGCGGGGTTCAAATGGGATTGGTTGATTAACCTTACAAGGCCGCCGGTTCACGCGACTGTTAGGTTCCCTTGATTGAGGGAAAGGCCCGCCGGGGCTGGCTGGCGGGCCTTCGCCCCAAGTACAAGGCCGCGTCGGTCCCCCCAGCGGCCCAGTCCCAAGGACAGACTGGGCTCGATTATCCATCACGTCTATATGCGCCGGCAGTTCTTGCGGCTTATGTCGAATGGGTTAACACGAGCGGAAGAAGCAATGCAGTGATGTACTCGCGGGACCAGGTCATCCGCACTTGTGGTTCTGGGTGTGTAGCTGGTCCGGTCCCCGGTTAGTTGCTCGACATAGTCATCGATCGCGCTCCGCAGCTTCCCGGCGTCGGCGCCGTGGGCGCGGCGCTTGAAGATCAGGTAGTTACGCAACCGGTCGAGCTCCGCCAAGTCAGCATATGCTTGGCTCGTGAAGTGGGTAATCTCTCAAATTAGCGCTCTCTCAACTGGAAGTCCCGAAACGTCTTCTCGAAGGAGGCACGAAGGCGCTGTGGTCTGCCCTTCGGATCGTCGGGCGTGACCCCAGTCTCCCAATCCTTCTGGTGATGCGCAAAAAGCCGTTGAACGCTGTTCGATTCGCTAACCGCTACAAAATAGCAGGAGCGATAGGTGTGTTTAACCTCAGAGACGAGGCCCAAATAGGAGCGCGCGAGCCCAACGCCCATGCTGCTCTGAACGTAGAACTTGCATTCGGCTGACAGAAGCAACTGAGTGCTTTTGGGGTGGACCTCTTCAGCTCTACAGGTAGCAGCGGCATCGGCGTATAACACCGCGACGTCGCATTCGTGGATGACCTTGGACTTCCCTGAAACAAAGATTCCGATATGAGCTTCCAAGGCCGGGCAACCAGGAAATGCTATATGGGCGTGAGTGTAAGGTTGAATCGTTGAGAAGATCCGGCCTGGAGATGTCCGAAAGACGAAATTTGAAGTCACCAGCGAGCCGCTTACATCGTAGAAAGCGACGGTTGCTCCTTCCGCTCGCGCCGCTTCGATGATCAATGACCAAATATATAGCTCGTATAAGTCTGCCCCTTTCGACGGCGAAGTTAGCAGAGGAGAGACCGCGTCCTTTATGGACTGCTCGATGGATGCGATGAGGTTCGGATCAAGCGTCATGGTCGACCTCGTGCATCAACGCCTGAAGGCGTTCATCCAGCACGATGGCGGCCGCTGAAATGCGTGGCCTTTGAGCGGCAAGTAAACTGGTCGAACTGGTATCTGCATCAGACGCGAATGAAAACGTGGCTATGTTGGTCGCGCCCAACGTGTCGGAAACCGCTGGAAGTATCTTGCCGGACGAGACGAGTATTGCTCGAAGAGCCGTGATAGAGACGCTAAGCTTCTCTTTCGATGTTAAAGGCCGGACATGAGTAAACTCAGTTTTTCGTTTCTTTGGCTTGGCGACCGGACCGTCGAGTGCCAACTCTGCATACTCTTGGACGGACAAAATCTTCGTGCTCGCTCGGCCTTCTGCGGCCTCGCCGGCAATCTGGTCTGCCAGCCACGCTAGGCCATTCTCCCTCAGCGTAGAATTGATCCTGGAAAAAGCCTCCTCGGCCTCGTCTTCTGTCATATGCCCCTCCCCAGTCGCGTTCAGTCAAAGTTTTCCGTGCTGCTCAACGCCGCCCTGTCCGACCCGGCGCTCGGTGATGAGGTTGGCGCGCAGCGCCCGGCCGTCGTGGTCATCAACGGCGCGGTCACCCCCGATCAATTAGCAAAACTGACCCGATTTGCATTTGAACGACAGCACCACACGCACGCTGGTTGCCCTTCAGTGACCTATGTCAGATCTTTCAGGCCGAACGTCATCGGAATGTGCTTCCAATTTTCGTATAGTTCCTGTGGCAACCTGTAGGGCCTGCATTCGATGACGGCGCGCTTGGCGCTGTCGGCAACATACTGTGCGACATGCTGTGACGGTCCTCGTATAGCAACGACCGCAGGCTCAGATGCGAGGGAGCCGTCGATAGCCAACTCGATGTCGATGTCGACCTCATACTGATCGGCGTCGCGCCCTCGATAGATGAAATGGAAGCACTGCTTGACGGCACGCTGGAAGTCGCCTGGCCACGCCTTCTCCCTGCGAGCCAGTTCAGCCGACCTCGCCGTCTGTTCTGACGCCTGTCTTGCCGCCTTATCAGCTGCTACCGCTGCCTTTGCTGCGTTGCTATCGGGGTCGGCGAGACTGCCAGGGGTCACTGGAAGCGCGTATCTGATGCCGTAGGCGTCTACCCTGATACGAGCGCGACTGCCGGTCTCCAGATAAGCAAAGTAGTAGGGGTATTGTCCGAAATAGTTGGCGAGGCTGAGGACGACACCGCACCCATCGATCGTGATGGGAGCAAGGGTGCAGTATGGTGGCCAGTACTCGATCTTCGGATCTGACCCTTTGTGGTTGTTTGCAAACCAGACGATATGAGCGGACAGTCCTAGCACACAGAGAAAAAGCAGGCCTAAAAACCTCATTGCCCATCCACCCTGAAAATTGCAATCAAGTAAGCCATCACATTGGATTGTGCGCAGACTGGCTGTCAATAATCAGTGCGAAGTGCTCGCCGCGTTTGCATTTTCTGCGAGGATGTCTAACAGGCTTGCCCTTCCGGGACCGTTGCATTCTCAAATCACGCCGCGCCGGTCAGTACCGGGTCGGGATGTGGCTGCCAGCCAAGCTCCTCATCGCAGGCTTCATGATCTACCTGGCCTTCGCCGCCATGGCCTCTTCCAGGCCGGCACCAAGCAGCCAGAGGATCCTGCGATCACCGCGGCTCGCAAGGCGTGGATGAGGTGCTACCTCGCCCACGGCAACGATGGCCGCAACTGCCTGCCCGCGCCGCCGCTCCCTAAGTAGACTCAGCGCGATGCGCTCGCCTGCCATACCCAATCTCTGCAGCCATGACCTCCCGATCAGGGTGGGTCTTTTTTGAAGCCACCCAGGGCTTAGGCGTAGAAAGTATGTGGTGTCTGGCCAACCTAGCCCCCAGTCAAAAAAATTTGCATCCATGTCGAAGGTGCCGCGTAGTTCTTCGGGCAGAGCTTCGCGGGCCTCTTGCTTCTTCAGCCTCTTCGGTGGACTCACGTTGGCGCTCCGGTTGGGCGATATATCGCTCGATCGGTCAGCCCGCAAAATAGCCCTTTTGCAGATTCGAGAAAGAAGCCGGTTCGCCGAAAGTGGCCATATTGACCAAAAAAATCGACCCAACGCTCAGCGGCACGTCCATGCTGCCGAGCAGCAGCCGCAAATGCGGTGATGTCGCTTACCTAGTGCTTACCCGGGAGATTCTTCAGACAGAGGGGATTGTAGGAAACGCCTTATTCTACTGGCGCACCCGACACGATTCGAACGTGTGACCTTTGCCTTCGGAGGGCAACGCTCTATCCAGCTGAGCTACGGGTGCAGTGGGGCCTCATTTAGCCGATTGGCGAGGGGCGGGCAACCGCTTCTGGCCGCGCCGATCAGGCTGATTTGCGGGACGGCGAGCCAGGAACCTGACCGCTAACCGTCACGCTGTCCCGGCCAAGGCCTGCAAATTCGGCCAAAACGCCATCGGCGCAGATGACGCGGTTGCGGCCGAGCCGCTTTGCGGCATAAAGCGCCTGGTCGGCCGCACCTAACAGCCGGTCGGGGCCGCCGTCGGTCTCGCCGGGGATGTCGCTTGCAACGCCGACGCTGAGGGTGACGTGGTCGCCTGCGCCGTCGGCGCCATGGACGATCCGCAAGGCCATGACCGCGCCGCGGATCTCCTCCGCGATGGTGCAGGCGCCATCGCTACTCGTATCGGGCAGGATCAGCGCGAATTCCTCGCCGCCATAGCGGCTGGCGAGGTCGAGCGGGCGCACCGCATGCCGGCTGACGACCGCCGCGACCGCGCGCAGGCATTCGTCGCCGCTCTGGTGGCCGTGCTGGTCGTTGAACAGCTTGAAATGATCGACGTCGACGAACAGCAGCGCCATTGGCTTTTGCGTTCGCTGGGCGCGCGCCCATTCGGTCAGCAACATCTGGTCGAAGGAACGGCGGTTGGAGAGCCCGGTCAGCCCGTCCTTGGTGGCGAGCTCCTTCAGCGCCATCTCGGCGCGCTTCTGGTCGGTGAGGTCGCGCAGCGTCTCGACCACCGCGATCAGATTGCCGGCCTCGTCGTGGATGGGACCGGCGTCGATCGCGAGATAGAGCTGGCTGCCGAGCTTCGGCATCACGCACCAGTTCTCCGCGCTGAAGCCGAGGCCATTGTGGCCGCGTGCGGCATATTCCGAATAGAATTCCGGCAGCTGCTCGGGGCGGTCGAGCGCGACCAGATCGGCGAGGCAAGGGCGCTTGGTCTCGTAGAAGGCCTGCCAGTGCTTGTTGGTGCCGATCACCTCGGACGCGGCGACGCCGGTCAGCCGCTCGCAAGCCCTGTTCCAGATCACGACACGGCGCTTCGGGTCGATCACGAAGGTCGGGACCACCAAATGCTGCATCAGCCGCACCGCGTAGGAATGCGCCACGTCGATGGTTTTGGAGGATTTTGCCATCTCAGGCCACCGCGGCCACAGGCATGGCGGCACTGGTGCCGAACAGCTTGCGCACCTCGGCCGCCGGCTTCGGCCTGCTGAACAGATAGCCCTGCATCTCCGTGCAGCCGAGCGCGCGCAGCATCTCGCGCTGGGCCTCGGTCTCGACGCCTTCGGCGACCGTGGTCATGTTGCTGGCGGCGGCGATGTTCACCACCGCCTGCACGATCACGGGCGAGCCGCCGGAATCGGCGATGTCGGCGACGAAGCAGCGGTCGATCTTGATCTTGTCGAACGGGAAGCGCTTCAGATAGCTCAGCGACGAATAGCCGGTGCCGAAATCGTCGAGCGCGATGCGCACGCCGATCGAGCGGAGCTGGTGCAGGATCGAAAGCGCCGCCTCGTCGTCGCGGATCAGCACGGCCTCGGTGATCTCGAGCTCGAGCCGCCGCGGCTCGAGTCCGGAGGCGGCGAGGGCGCCGGCGATCTTCAGCGCGAGGGTGTCGCATTTGAGCTGAACCGGCGAGACGTTGACCGCGAGCCGCACATGGGAAGGCCAGGTCGCGGCCTCGTTGCAGGCCGTGCGCAGCACCCAGTCGCCGAGCTCGTTGATCAGGCCGGTATCCTCGGCGATCGGAATGAATTCGGCCGGCGATATCATGCCGCGCTCGGGATGGCGCCAGCGCAGCAGCGCCTCGCAGCCGGAGACCGCGCCCGAGTGCAGATTGACCAGCGGCTGGTAGTGGATCTCGAAGGCGCCGTCGACCAGGGCCTGGCGCAGATCCTGCTCCATGGTGAGGCGGGCCTTGGCGCTCGCATCCATCTCCGGCACGAAGAAGCGGTAGGTGCGCCGCCCTTCCGCCTTGGCGCCGTACATCGCGAGGTCGGCGTTCTTGATGAGCTGGTCGAGATCGGTGCCGTCCTGCGGCGCCAGCGCAATGCCGATGCTGGCGTCGGTGGCGAGCTGATGGCCGAGGCAGTGATAGGGGCGGCGGATCGCTTCATGGATCCGCGTCACGAAGGACAGCACGTCTGCGGATGATTCGATCTTGGTCTGGATCACGGCGAATTCGTCGCCGCCGAGCCGCGCGATCAGATCGCCCGGCTTGAGGCAGGCCCGGATGCGGCCAGCAATCGCCTTCAACAGCTCGTCGCCGACATGGTGGCCGAGCGAATCGTTGATGCCCTTGAACTCGTCGACGTCGATATAGAGCAGCGCGAACTGATCGCCGCCGGCGACCTTCCTCAGTTCCCGTTCGATCTGATCGCGGAACAGTGTGCGGTTCGGCAGGTCGGTCAGCGCGTCGAAATGCGCCATATGCGCGATCTTGTCGTGGGCGCTCCGCCGTTCGGTGACATCCTCGACGACATTGATGAGGTAGCGCGGCTCGCCGGACTTGTCGCGGATGCCGATCCGGGTCGAGGTGATGTAACGCAGCCCCCGGGTCTGGCTCGGCCAGGGATGTTCGTCCTTGCACAATCCCGTGGCCGCCTGCAACGCCCTGCTGTCCTCCTCGGTGACGACCCTGGCAGTGTCATCCGGGTATATGTCGAAGGGGGTCTTGCCAACGATGGCTTCGCGCGATTGGCCGAATTGCTCCGCGGCGGTGCTGTTGACCAGCAGATATTGCCGGGTTTGGGCGTCCTTCACCGTGATCTGCGACGGGATGTGGTCGATGATCTCGCGAAGAAATGTGTAGTTGCGGTCGCGCTCCTGCTCCAGATCGCGCCGCTCGGTGATCTCCTCGATCGTGGCGACCCATCCGCCCTGTGCGAGCGGGGTGTTGATGACCTGGAAGGCGCGGCCGTTCGGCAGCTCGTGGGTCCGTGTCGAGACCCTGCCTTCGGCGACGACCCTCATGACTTCGGCGCAAAATGTCTCGACGTCGCCACTGAACGCCCCGCGTTCCTTGCGGTGATGCATCGCCTCATGAATATGGCAGCCGGGCTTGATGACGTCCGTGGACAGGCCGAACATGTCGGCATAACGGCGGTTGCAGGTGACGATGTATCCGGCGGCGTCGTACAGGATCAGCCCTTGCGACATGTTGTTCAAGGCGGTGTCGAGCCGTCGCCGTTCCGATTCAATCCGCTGCTGGGCCTCGCGGTTCTGCCGGTTGATCTGGCGGATGATCAGGAACAGGATCAACGCGATGATGATTGCCGCCAGCGTGGCCGAGGTGATCATGAACCGGGTTTGCTCGCGCCAATCCGCAAGGGCCGATTCCACCGTATTGGTTGCGATGACGATGATCGGGAAACGCCGAAGTGGCGCGCCTGCGCCCAGGCGCCCCTGGCCATCGATCGGGCTGTGCTCGATCCGCAGCGTCTGCCGCTCACCCTCGGCCACGATCTTTTGCAGCAATGGCCCATTGGCATAGCTCGTGCCGATCAGTTCCTCGACGTGAGGGTGCCGCGCCAGCATCGTCCCGCGGCGGTCGAACAGCGAGATAGCGGCGCCGCTTCCGAGTGCCAGCGAGGAGAAATATTTCTGATAGCTCCCAGGATCGATCCGCCGCACCATAATGCCGAGGAGTTCGCCTGCCGGGCTCGTCAGCCGGCGCGCCACTACCGTGGTCCACTTGCCGATGAGAAAGCTCCGCACCGTCTCCAGCAGCACCGGGTCGGATTGGGGGTTGGATTTGAAGGTCTGGAAGTAGGCTCGCGACGAGACGTTGATGTTCGGCAGCGGCTCGTTTCGCGACCAGTTGATGATGTCCCCGTTGACGTCGTAGATCACGATGTCGCCGAGATAGTTCACGGCGCTGATCCTGTTCGCGAGCATGCGGTGCGCGTCGTCGCCCGACATGCGCTCGCGGAACATCTCGGGCGAGCCGATGTCCGGCAGGTTCATCTGCGTGATCAGATCGGCGGCGACGGCTTCGGAATCCTCGAACTGCTGATCGAAGTGGCGGGTCAACAGCAGGACCGTGTTTTCCAGCTCGCGTTCGTTGTTGATGAGCGCGCGCTCGCGGAAGTCGCCGATCACCATGGTGGTGGCGGCGAAGATGCCGGCGACCAGCAATGCGCCCGATAGTGTCAGCCACAGCACGGGGCCGCGCCGCATGGCAGCGTCCCAGCCGCCCTTCGCGGCTAGCGACAATGTGGCTGCCATCCCTGAAACGACGTCGCGCATTTCCTCCCCCTGGAGGGACAGGGATACACCGCACAAATGGCGTAAAGCTTAGGAAAGCCAGTTACCTAACGATTAATCCGGTTGCGGAGTTGCCTCGGCGTCGCGCGCAGCGTGAATCGCTTCGCGGTTGCACAGAGTGGACAACAACCGCTGCGCTGCATCATGAATCGCTGCTTAATGCGAGGCGCCCGCGCTCTTGTCGTTGCCGCCATTGCGCAGCCGTCCGACCACGCCGGTCGGGAAGAAATAGACGCTGGCAATGAACAGCAATCCGAGCCAGAGCAACCAGCGGTCCGGATGCAGCAATCCAGGCAGCAGCGGCAGACCCGCTTCCGACGCCGCCTTTGAGGCGACGCCCATCAGCGATTGCAGATAGTTCTGGGCGAGGATGAAGATGGTGGCGCCGATGATGGCGCCGTAGATCGTGCCCATGCCGCCGATCACCACCATCAGCAGAATGTCCAGCATGATCGAGAAGCTGAGCGAGGTGTCGGGGCCGGCATAACGCAGCCACAGCGCGTTCAAAATGCCGGCGCTGGCGGCGACCAGCGCGGCGAGGCAGTTGGCATAGGTGAGATGGAAGACGGTGCGGAAGCCGAGCGCCTCGGCGCGGAAACGGTTCTCGCGGATCGCCTGGAGCACGCGACCGAACGGCGAGTTCACGACGCGCAGCAAGGCGAGGATCATCAGGGCCGAGACGGCGAACACCAGATAGAAAGTCAGGATCCGGCCGTTGATCTCGAATCCCATCAGGTTCTTGGAGACCAGCACCGTGCCGGGGCGCAGCAGCTCCGGCAGCTGAAAGCTGCGCCCGTCCTCGCCCCCGGTCAGCCAGGACAGCTGCGAGGCGAGCACCTGGAAGGCTGAGGCGACCGCGAGCGTGATCATGGCGAAGAAGATCGCAGCGACCCGCAATGAGAACAGGCCGATGGCGAGTGCCAGCAGCGCTGCGAGCGGCAAGCCGACGATGATGCCGGTTGCCACCGCGGCCCAATTCGGACCCATCCCGTACAGTGCGATCGCGACCGCGTAGCTGCCGATGCCGTAGAACATGGTGTGGGCGAACGACACCGAGCCGGTATAGCCGAGCAGCAGGTCGTAGGAGGCGACCAGCGCGGCGAAGACGCAGATCTTGGCTGCGACGTTCAGCGCCTTGGCGCCCGGGAACAGGAACGGCGTAGCCGCCAGCGCCAGGATGATGACGACGAGAACGAGCGTCAGGATTCGGCTGCGCGGCGGATCGCCTGACAGGATCATCATCGGCTGGTCACCGCATAGAGGCCGCGCGGCCGCCACATCAGAATGGCGACCATCAGCAGGATGTTGGACACGAGCGCGAGTTTTGGCACCAGGAAGCCGCCGTAATTTGCGACCATCGCCACCAGGATCGCACCGATGAAGCAGCCGCCGATCGAGCCGAGGCCGCCGATGATGACGACCACGAAGATCAGCACCGTGAGCTCGTCGCTCATGGAGGCGTGGACCTGCTCGCGATAGAGCGCCCACATCACGCCGCCAAGGCCGGCGAGCGCCGATCCCGTCATGAACACGCCGAGGAACAGCCGGCGGATGCGATAGCCGAGCGCCTCGACCATCTCGCGGTTCTCGACGCCTGCGCGGATCAGAAGCCCGAGCTTGGTGCGGTTGAGGACGAGCTGGATCGCGATGAAGACGGCAAGCCCGATCAGCATCGCCAGCACGCGGTATTTGGCAATCGCGACGTCGCCGAAGATGAAGGAGCCGCGCAGCGACGTCGGCAATGGCATCGGAATGATCTGCGGTCCCCACAGCGCATAGAGCGTCTGCTCGGCGACGATCAGGCCACCCGTCGTCATCAGGATCTGCTTCAGGTGCTGGCCGTAAACGGGGAGGATCAGCACGCGTTCGACGACCAGACCGAGTGCGCCGGACACGGCCATCGAGAGCAGCGCCGCCGGCGCCAGCACCGCGAGATTGATCCAAAGCGAGTCGGCCTGCACCGAGGCCGCGAACGGCGCGAACACCAGCGTTGCGACATAGGCGCCGACCGCGATGAAGGCGCCGTGGCCGAAATTGAGCACGTCCATCAGGCCGAACACCAGCGTCAGGCCGGAGGCCATGATGAAGATCATCATGCCCATGGCAAGGCTCGCGGCGGTCAATGTCAGCCAGGTGCTGGGCGAGCCGATCAGCGGGATGGTCACGAGGGCGAGCGCGATCGGCACCAGGATCGGCGCGATGTCGCGCTTCGGCTTCGGCAGCGGATCGTTTGCGGCAAGTTCAGTCACTGATGCGCCTCCAGGCTCAGGCCCAGCAGCCGCTCCTGCAGCGGCACGTCGGAGGCCAAGGCCGCCATCTCGCCGCGATGGACGATGGTGCCGTTGTCCATCACCAGCACGGCGTCGCCGAGTTCGCGGGCGGCAAAGAAATTCTGCTCGACCAGCAGGATCGTCGCGCCCTTGCGCTTGATCTCCTTCAGGCACTCGATCAGCGCCATCACGATCGCAGGCGCCAGCCCCTTGGTCGGCTCGTCGATCAGCAAGAGCCTGCGCGGCTCGATGATGGCGCGCGCGATCGACAGCATCTGCTTCTGTCCTCCGGAGAGGCTGCCCGCGCGCGACAGCCAGAACCGGCGCAGCGCCGGGAAGAAGCCAAAGATCCACTCGAGTTGGGTGTCGTCGAGCGGCCCGTCGCGGGCCGCCAGCACCAGGTTTTCCTTCACCGTGAGATCGGAAAACACTGCCATGCTTTCGGGCACATAGCCGACGCCGAGACGCGCGATATCGGGCGTGGCACGGCTCTCGATGCGTTCGCCGGCGAGGCTGATCTCGCCGCTTGAGGCCTGCCAGAGGCCCATGATGGTGCGCAATGTCGTGGTCTTGCCGGCGCCGTTGCGGCCGAGCAGCATCGTGGTCTGCCCCTGCGCAACCGCGAGGTCGATGCCCTGGAGGATGTGGTAGCGGCCGATATGGGTGTGCACGCCAGAAAGCTTGAGAAGGTCGCTCATGCGGCACTCCCTGCAGCTTTCTTGGGGGCGACGCCGAGATAGGCTTCCTGCACGATCGGCGAAGCAATCACCTCGGCCGGCGGGCCGTCGGCGACGAGTTGCCCGTTATGCAGCACGATGATGCGATCGGCGAGCGAGCGCACCACGTCCATCTTGTGCTCGACCAGCAGGATGATCTTGCTCCTGTCCTGCTTGAGCTGCGCGATCAGGTTGAGGACGACCGGTACCTCGTCGATGCTCATGCCGGCGGTCGGCTCGTCGAACATGAAGACCTTCGGCTCCAGCGCGATCATGAGGGCAACCTCGAGCTTTCGCTGGTCGCCATGCGACAGCGCCGTCGCGGCCACACCGCGGCGGTTGCCGAGCGCGACCTGGTCAAGAATGGCATCGGCACGCGCGATCAAATCGCGGCGGACCATCCAGGGCCGCAACATGTCGTAATGGATGCCATCAGCCGCCTGCACGGCGAGACGAACATTCTCCTCCACCGTCAGATTCGGAAAGAGGTTTGTCAGTTGGAAGGCGCGCCCCAGGCCTGCCCGGGTCCGCAGCGGTGCGGAGTGCTGGGTGATGTCGGTGCCATCGAACAGGATGCTGCCGCTCGATGCGCGCAGCTGGCCCGAGATCAGGTTGAAATAGGTGGTCTTGCCGGCGCCGTTCGGGCCGACGATGGCGGTGAGCTCGCCGGGGCGAAAGCTGCAGGTGACGTTGTTGACTGCGACATGGCCGCCGAAGCGGATGGTGAGGTCGCGGGTCTCTAACGTCAGGGCCATCGGGATAACTCTGGATTTGGGAAGGATCCTCTCCCCGCACGCGTGGGGAGAGGAAATTTGAACTCAGCGCTTGTTGCGGATCGGAACGTCCATATCCTCGATCTTCAGCTCGCGCACCGGCTCGAGCACGGCCCAGGCGACGTTCGGATCGACCTTGACCTTGAAGTGATACATGCTCTGGAGCGCCTGATGGTCTTCCTTGCGGAACACCATCTTGCCCTTCGGCGTGTCGAACTCCAGGCCTTCCATCGCCGTGATGAGCTTCTCGGTATCGGTCGACTTCGCCTTGGTGACGGCGGCGACAACGGACATCGCGGCGGCAAAGCCACCGGCAGTGAAGAAGTCCGGCGGCGCGTTGAAGCGCTTCTGGTGCTCGGCGACGAACCAGTCGTTCACCGGGTTCTTCGGGATGTCATAGTAGTAATAGGTCGCGCCTTCCATGCCCGGCAGGCCCTTGTAGGCGGCGAGTGCCGGCAGGATGTTGCCGCCGGTGGAGAGCTCGATGCCGTAGCGCTTCGGGTCCATGTCCTGAAGCTTGGCCAGCGGATTGCCGGCACCGGCCCAGATCACCCAGATCACCTTGCGGCCCGGCTTATCTTTCAGCGCATCAAACAGGCGCTGGCCGACCGCGGTGAAGTCGGTGGTCGAGGTCGGAGCATATTCTTCCGCGGCGAGCGTCGCGCCGGTCTTGGCGAGCGCCTCCTTGAAGGCGGCGACGCCGTCGCGGCCGAAGGCGTAGTCCTGCGCCAGCGTCGCCACGGTGACGCCCTGCTTGCCGATCGCAACCGCGTTCGAGATCGCGTCCTGCGACGAATTGCGCCCGGTGCGGAAGATGTAGCGATTCCATTTCTCGCCGGTAATCTGGTCCGCGACCGCCGGCTCGACGATCAAGATCTTCTTGTTCTCCTCGGCGACGGGGAGAATGGCGAGTGCCGCGGCCGACGAGGTCGTGCCGATCGCGATGTCGGCCTTGTCGTCCTGATAGGCCTCGGCGAGTGCGGCCTTGGAGAGGTCCGGCTTGCCCTGGTCGTCCTTGGTGATGACGACGATCTTGCGGCCGTCGAGCGTCATTGTGCCCTTGGTGGCATATTCAAAACCCATCTGCAGGCCGGTCTCGGTCTGCTTGGCATAGGCTTCCAGCGGACCGGTCTTGCCGTAGATCAGCGCGACCTTGAGATCGTCTGCGCGCGCGGAGGTGACCGCGGCGAGGGCGACAATGGTTGTTGTTATGATGAATGATAGACGCACGATGGTCCCTCCTTATCGAAATGCCTTGGCGATAGCGATTTGCACAACGGTGCGAACATTGCAATTCCACCTTACGGTGGCCTTGCGTGGGGGACGCAGATGACAATGGCTTGACGCGATCGCAACGGATCGCGGCTGCCGCAAAAATCGGCAGGCGCGAGACGCGCTGGCCTGAACCGTCACCCCTGGATCGGGTTGCTCGGGTCACACAAGGTCAGGCTGCGGGAGGCCATCAGCGCCGATACCCGTTCGCGCGCGAATAGCCCTGGCGGTTCTGCTGCATCGGGCGGTTGGCGACGTTGGCCCGTGCCTCGCTGGAAGCCGGCGTGGCGAGCTTCAACTCCTCCAGGAAGATCGGGCGCGCGAAATAATAGCCCTGGGCGTAGCGGATCTTGGTCGCGGCCTGGAGGTAGGCGAGCTCCTCGTAGGATTCGAGGCCCTCGGCGATCACGGTCATGCCGAGCGCTTCGCTCAAGGACTCGATCGCGCGCAAGATGCCCTGGCTGCGCGGGCGCTTATGGATGTCGGTGATGAAGGATCGGTCGATCTTGATCTCGTCGGCGGTGATGTCGGCGAGCGCCGAGAGCGACGAAAAGCCGGTGCCGAAATCGTCGATGGAGATGCCGACGCCGAGCTTGCGGAACATCGGCAGGATTTCCGACTGGAAGTGGTTCGTGGCGACGAACGCGTCCTCCGTCACCTCGATCATGAAGCGCTTGGGAAAGCCGGTCTCTTCCAGCGCCTTGGCAAAATTCCGCATGAATTCGAGGTTGCCGGCCTGCTTGGCCGCGACGTTGATGCTGATGGTCGCTTCCGCGCCGAACGTGTCGTTGATCAGGTCGATCGATTTGACGATCTCGGCGAGCACGAGATGGGTGAGCTCGTCGATCAGGCCGAGCTCGACGGCGAGGTTGATGAACGAGCCCGGCGCCTGGATCACGCCTTCGTCGTCGCGCAGCCGCACCAGCGCCTCGATGCCCGTTACCGCCTGCGTGCGGATGTCGACCTTGGACTGGAACGCGCAGCAAAAGCGTTTGTCGAGGATGGCGAGCCGCAACGACTGCTCGATCTTCATGCGCGCGAGCGCTTCGCGCTCCATGCCGGCATCGAAGAACGCCGCGGATCCCTTGCCGCTGTTCTTGATGCGGTACATCGCGATGTCGGCATTCTGGCGCAGAATCTCGAAGCTGCGGCCGTGATCCGGATAGAGGCTGACGCCGACCGAGGTGGAGGCAAAAATCTCCGAACTGTCGATGAAGAACGGCGCGGTCAGCCGCGCCAGGATCGATTGCATGAATTCGGCGACTTCCTGCTGGCTCTGGATCGGCGAGAGCAGCAGCAGGAACTCGTCGCCGGAGATGCGCGACAGCATGTCGGAATCGCGCAAATCGCGGCCGAGCCGCTTCGACAGCTCGACCAGCAGCGCATCGCCGACCGTGTGGCCGTAATAGTCGTTGATGTGCTTGAAATTGTCGATGTCGAGAAAGGCGAGCGCGAAACGCTCGCCGGCGCGATCGCGCGCCAGCAAATTGTTGACGCGATGTTCAATCACGCGCCGCGAGGGCAGTTCGGTCAGCTCGTCGAAATAGGCCGAGCGGAACAGCCGGTCCTCGAAATTCTTCTGCTCGGTGATGTCTGCGGAGGTCGAGATCAAGAGGTCGCGGCCGGCGAAGCGGACCGGGCGATGGGTGGTGAGCAGCACCTGGCGCGCGGAGCCGTCGTGGAGCGCTTCCTCGGTGACGACGGCCTGGCCGGCCGTGAGCGCCCGCTGGCAGGCGTCCCGTCGCTGCGCGAGATCGGGTGACGGTCGGCGGCCGTCCATGCCGAGCTGGGTCGCTGCGACATCGTTAACCAGAAGGAGCTTGCCTTGCGCGTCCTGCACGGTCAGGCCGGCCGGCAGCAATTTAACGATTTCCTTGAGAAATCCGAGCTCGGTCTCGCTCGCGCCGGAATGTTTACTGTCGTTCATAGAAGTCATGAATCTTGTTGTTTCAGCGCGCCTTGCAATGAGCGCGATCTTGCGCGGTTCCCTCTTAGGTTTGGTTAAGGGGTTCGCAGAAATACGGGTGTGTTCCGGCGGAAATTTGCGGCGTTGCGACGCGCGCTGGCGATCGTCATTAACAGAAGGTCAACGGCGCTTGCGAAAGCAAGCGACGCGCGCGATCTGCTTTCGGTTGCAGCGAGGCTATCGCCGGCTATTCACTCTTGGGGATGCGGCATTGCATGATGCAATGCAGCCCGGTCTTCAGGTACGAGACCTCGGCCTTGCCGTCGAATGCGGATAGCGCGGACTTTAGCAGCTTGGTGCCGAAGCCGGGGTCCGAGATTTTGTCAATGATCGGCCCCTCGGTTTCGTCCCAGGTGATGGTCAGGCGGTCGTCGTTCACGGTCCATGACACCTGCAACAATCCCCGCGGGGCCGAGAACGCGCCGTACTTGCCGGCATTGGTGGCGAGCTCGTGAAACATCAGCGACAGCGTGACCGCGAGCTTCGGCGGCAGGAACAACCGGTCGCCGTTGAGGGTGAAGCGGACATGGCCGTAGGGGCCGAGCTCAGAGATCAGGAGATCGCGGATGTCGCAGCCGGCCTTGTCGATCCGCGAGATCAGATCGTCGGTCGCGGCCAGCGAGCGCAGCCGCGGATCGATCCGGGTCCAGACCTGCGGCTCGTCGTGCAGCACCTGGTGCAGCACGGCGTGCACGGTCGACAGCTTGTTCTTCAGCCGGTGCTGGAGCTCGTCGACCAGGAGCTTGCGATAGTCCTCTTCCTCGATCAGGCGCTTGGAGATCCGGCGCTGCTCCGTCAGCATCGTGCGATAATGCTCGACGCCCCAGATGGTGAGTGCAGAGACGCCCCAATAGAGCGTCAGCAGGGCGAACCGGGACCGATCGGCCAATGCATCGCCGAAATTCACGACGACGCCGAGCACGCCGCCGACCAGCGCCGTGATGATGCCGATCCGCAAGCCCCCGAACGCGGCGGCAAAGAACACGGCCGGGAAGTACGGCGTGAAGTAGACGTCGGGGCGCACATGCGCGAGCCCCCAGCGGGCCAGGGTCGCCATCAGCACGCAGGCCACCGCAAAGGCGATGCTCAGACCGAGCGTTGGCGGCGCCACGCCCTGCCAGCCCTTGCGGAATTCATCGATCAGCTTCCCCATGCGTAGCCCAGTTGCGATATGCGTCTAGAAATCGAGTGGCAGGTGAAGATGTTACGCATGTCGCTCGCGCAAGCAAAGCTTGCCTTGTCGGCGGCCGGAAGGAATAGTGACTGTCGCGGTGCCGACTGTCGCGGCGACGTCATCGGTTGGCGCTCGCCATTTGACATCAAATCGTTCGAAAACAGGGACATTCCATGGGCAGGCTGGACGGCAAGGTTGCGGTGATTACGGGTGCGACGAGCGGGATCGGATTGCGTACCGCAGAAGTCTTCGTTGCCGAAGGTGCCAAAATTGTGATCGCAGGCCGGCGCATACCGGAAGGCGAGGCACTGGCCAAGCAACTCGGCGACAACTGTGTTTTCCGCCAGACGGATGTGACCGTCGAAGGGCAGATGCAGGCGCTGATTGCGCTAGCAGTCGAGAAATTCGGCCGGATCGATTGCCTGTTCAACAATGCCGGTGGCCCGGCACAGACCGGCGGCATCGAAGGCCTCGAGGTCGAGCGCTTCGACGCCGCGATGGCGACGCTGGTGCGCAGCGTCATGCTCGGAATGAAGCACGCCGCGCCCTATATGAAGAAGCAGGGGGCCGGCAGCATCATCAACAATGGCAGCATCGCAGGCCGACTTGCGGGCTTCTCCTCGTCGGTCGTCTACGGCGCGGCCAAGGCGGCCGTGATCCATCTCACCAAATGCGTGGCGATGGAGCTCGGCGAGTCCAACGTGCGTGTCAACTCGATCTCGCCCGGCGCGATCGCGACCGGCATCTTTGGCAAGGCGCTGGGGCTGTCGACCGATGCGGCGGAGAAGACGCCGGCGGTGATGCGCGAGGTCTACAAGACCGCGCAGCCGATTCCGCGCGCCGGCATCCCTGACGACATCGCGCATGCCGCGGTGTTCCTGGCCAGCGACGAATCCAGCTTCATCAACGGCCACGATCTCGTCATCGACGGCGCCATCACCGGCGGCCGCAACTGGAGCCAGCAGCAGCAGGGCTATGTGGCCTTGCGCAAGGCATTCGATCAAGGGGCGGGGTAAGTCTCGTCATTGCGAGTGAGCTCGCGACAAAATTGCGAAGCAATTTTGCGCAGATGCGACGAAGCAATCCAGGCTGTTTCCGCAGAGGCAGTCTGGATTGCTTCGCTTGCGCTCGCAATGACGGCTTGGGCTACACCGCCTTCACATTCACCCTTAGCCCATCCCGCGGCTTCGGAATCGGCCACATCTGCCAATCCGGCTTGTAGCCGGGCTCCAGCGACACCTCGATGTTCTGCAAAAAGTGCCGTGCGAAGCACTTGGCCTGCATGTAGGCGAAGTGCAGGCCGAGGCACATATGCGCACCGCCGCCGAACGGCACCCAGGCGAAGCGGTGGCGGTTGCGCTGGGCTTCCTCGGTGAAGCGCGAGGGATCGAACCGATCGGGCTCCGGCCAGACGTCCTTCATGTGATGCGTGTAGAGCGGATTGACGCCGATCGCGGTGCCGGCGGGAATCATGAATCCCTTGAAGCTGAAATCGCGCATCGCACGGCGCGGCATCGACGGCACCGGCGGCTTGATCCGCAGCGCCTCCTTGAACGCCATCTCCGACAGCGTCATTTTTTCGAGATCGTCAAACCCGGTTGGCGCATCGGCCGCAAGCCCGAGCGCGAAAACTTCATCGCGCAGCTTGCCCTGCCAGTCGGGGTTCGCCGCGAGCTCGCCGATGAAGGAGGTCAGCGACGAGGTCAGCGTGTCGTGCGCCGCCATCATCAGAAAGCTAATATGATCGACGATATCCTGCTCGGAAAGCAGCGCGCCGTCCTCATGGGTGGCGCGGCAGAGGTGAGAGAACAGATCATCGCCGCCGTGATTGCCGCGGCGGAGCGGGATCTGCTCGCTGAAATAGGCGACGATGCGCTTGCGCCCGTTCACGCCGCGCGCCATCTGCGTGCCGGGCAGGGGGCGGCGGATCGGGGCGACGGCAGCCGCGACCATATCGACGAAGGCGCGGTTGATCTCGTCGACCTCCGGTCCGATGTCGGCGCCGAGGAAGGATGTTGCGGCGAGATCGAGCGTGAGCTGCTTCATCGCCGGATAAAGCTGCATCAGGCCGGGCTTCGCCTTCCACTGAGCCACCCGCGCGGCGATGCCGCGATCGAGATCGCTGAGATAGGATTTCATCGGCCCGGACTTGAATGCGACCGACAGCGCCTTGCGGTGCAGCCGGTGCTCGTCGAAATCGAGCAGCATCAGGCCGCGCGGAAACAGCAGCCCGAGCACCTTGTTCCAGCCATGGGTCGAGGAGAACAGCTTTTGCTGGTCGAACAGCACGAGCTCGTTGGCCTCGGGCCCGAGCAGCACGACATTGGTCTCGCCGAAGAGATGGGTACGGTAAACCGGGCCGTATCTGGCGCCGCTCTTTTCAATATGCCCCTTTGGATCGGCCAGCACTTGAAAAGTCTTGCCGATGATCGGCCAGCCCTCGTCGCCGGGGATATGCGTCAGCTCGTTGCGCTTGGGCGCCGTGAAGCTGAGCGCGGGCGAGGCCGCATTCTGCATCGACATGACGAATGCTCCGGTTAGCTGACCGAACAGGCGCGCGACGGCGGTATTGATGACGGCCCGCGCCGGGCTGATGAGGTCAGCATAGCACAGGCCGATATATGCTGCTTGTGAACGTCGCTACAAGCCTAACGACAATGGGGCCTACCGCTTCGCCGCTTCCTTCTGCAAATCGGGCGCGTTGACGGCTGGAATCGCGACGCGGCCGGGGCCGGTCACCTTCAACGCTTCGGCGGCCTTGTCGTTCTCCATGATCTTGGCCATCACGGCTTGCCCCGCGCGCTCGAAGATCGCGCGGTTCTCGATCACGAATTTTTGCGACTTGCGCAGCCCATCGATGTAGCCGTTGATCTCCGGCACGACATAGCGCGCCACCATGTCCCAGCTCCGGCGCGTGGCTTCCGGATTGGCCCAGTCGTGCACGAAACCGATGACCGCGCCGACGCCGCCCGACACCTGCATCACCTTCTTGATCATTTTGACGAGATCGTCGGGGGTGCCGATGACTGAGGCCGCGCCCTCGACGAAAGCGGTCTTGTCCACGGCCTCGTCGGGCGAGGCGAATGCGGTCAGCCCCGGCCGCTGCAACGTGCCGACATTATATTCGTTGTGCCAGCGCATCAGTCCGGCGCCGGCCTCACGGCGGGCCTGTTCGCGCGTTTCGGCAACATGCCAGGTCAGCAGCACGCGCCAGTTCGCGCGATCGACCTTGGTGCCGTGCTTCTTGGCGGCATCCTCGGCGAACTGCCATTGCTGTTGCAGCGACATCAGGCCCTGCGTCGTCATCGAACCGAGCGAGATGATGCCGATGCCATATTTGCCGGCGAGCGTCATGCCGGAAGGAGAGATCTGCGACGCCACCACGAACGGCATCTCTTCCTGCAACGGCAGGATCTGGAGTGCGGCGTCGTTCATGGTGAACCAGTCGCTCTTGGCGGTGACGCGCTCGCCGTTGAAGAGCCGGCGGATCACGCCGATCGCCTCGTCCTGGCGGTCACGCTGCGTCATCGGGTCGATGCCGAGCGTGTGCGCGTCAGATGCAAGTGCACCAGGACCGGAGCCGAAGATGGCGCGGCCGCCGGTCATGTGGTCGAGCTGCACCATGCGCTGCGCGACGTTGTAGGGATGATGATAGGGCAGCGACACCACGCCGGTGCCGAGCTTGATGCGCTTGGTGCGCTCGCCGGCCGCGGCGAGGAACATCTCGGGCGAGGCGATCATCTCCCAGCCTGACGAGTGATGTTCGCCGCACCAGAACTCGTCATAGCCGAGGCTATCCAACTGCTCGACCAGGTCGAGATCGCGCCGGAACTGGAGCATCGGATGCTCCCCGATCGGATGATGCGGGGCAAGGAAAGCTCCGAATTTCAGGCGCGCCATGACGTTTTCTCCGGCTGGATTTTTTGTTTGTTGAGGCGGCAAGGCTACGTGCTGATGGCACTGAACGCAATCGCGCGATGTCCCGCATGGCGGAATGCAGGCATGCGCTCAATTCTGGTCTCTTCGTTCTTGCGTGCAGACGCTTCCACGGCGTCATGGCCGGGCTTGTCCCGGCCATCCACGACCTTTGTCGCGCTACGAAGAACGTGGATGCCCGGGACAAGCCCGGGCATGACGAGAACTGGGCGGGGCGAGGTGGAGATTCACCGCGTCATCCTGTTCCACGCGTCGAGGCCGGCGATCTTGTACGCTTCCGCCAGCGTCGGATAGTTGAACGTGTTCTGGATGAAATAGTCGATCGTGCCTTTGAGATTGAGCACGGCCTGGCCGATATGGATCAGCTCGGTGGCGCCTTCGCCGAGGATGTGCACGCCGAGCAGGCGGCGGGTCTTGGTCGAGAAGATCATCTTCATCATGCCGCTGTTCAGGCCCATGATGTGGCCGCGCGAGGTCTCGCGGAAGCGCGCGATGCCGACCTCGTAGGGAATGCCGCGCGTCCGCACCTCTTCCTCGGTGAGGCCGGCGGTCGAGATCTCCGGCACCGAATAGATGCCGTAGGGAAAGAATTCCGGCGGCGCCATCGGCTCCATGCCGAGTGCGTGACAGGCCGCGACGCGGCCCTGCTCCATCGAGGTGGAAGCAAGGCTGGGAAAGCCGATCACATCGCCGGCGGCGTAAATATGCGGCACGCTGGTCTGCAAGGTCACGGGATCGACCGAGATCCGCCCGCGATGATCGACGACGATGCCGGCCGCCTCGAGGTTCAGGCGGTCGGTGGCGCCGACGCGCCCCGCCGCAAACAGCAGCATTTCCGTGGTGACGTGGCGCCCGTCGGACAAGTGCGTGACGATGCTGCCCTGCGCGGTCTTCTCGATCGAGTTGACCTTGGCGCCGAGCCGCAGCGCGACGTTGCGGTCGCGCAATTCGTGCATGAACTCGTCGATCAATTCCTTGTCGATGAAGTCGAGGAAGGTCGGCCGCGGCTCGATCAGCGTCACGGGCACGTCGAGCGCGCTGAAGATGGTGGCGTATTCGACGCCGATCACGCCGGCGCCGATCACGGCCAGGCTGCGCGGCAGCTTTGGCAGCTCGATGATCTCGTCGCTGTCGAGCACGGTCGCTCCGTCGAACGGCACGTAATCGGGCCGGAACGGCCGCGTGCCGCAGGCGATCAGGATGAAGGCGGCCGACACCACCTTGATCTCGCCGATGGGGCTGGTGATCTCGACCTCGTGCGGCGAGACCAGCCGCGCCTCGCCATTGGCGGTCCGCACCAGATTGCGGCTGAATTGATGTTCCAAAACCTCGACTTCGTGGTCGAGCGTCTTCTGGAGCCGGGTCATCAGATCGCTCGCCGCGATGTCCTGTTTCACCCGGTAGGAGCGGCCGTAGAAGCCGCGCTCGCGCCAACCGGAGAGATTCAGCACTGTTTCGCGCAGGGTCTTTGAGGGAATCGTGCCGGTGTGAACGGAGACGCCGCCGACCCGCCGGCCCTTCTCCACCACCATCACGGCCTTGCCGAGCTTGGCACACTGCACCGCGGCCCGGCGCCCCGATGGGCCCGAGCCGATCACCACCATGTCGTAATCGTACATCGGAAGACGTCCGAACCCCACGAGACCAGCGGGAACCGACATGCAGCAATCGGGCCAAGGGGACAAGTCCTACCTCTGAGGTAATCGCGCGAATGACGCCGATCTGAGAGCATCGGGCGCAAATAAATGCCGGAAGGTTCGCGGGCCGATGCATCAAACCGTCACAAAGCAAATCGATTCGTCCCGCCGCTGGTGGGTGCTGGCGATCGTCGTCGCCGCCCAGTTCATGTTCGGCGTCGACGCCTTCGTGGTGAATGTCGCCATTCCCACCATCGCGGTCGACCTGCACGCGACGCCGGCGCAGATCCAATCCGTCATCGCGATCTATTTGATCGCCTATGCGACGCTGGTCGTCACTGGTGGCCGCCTCGGCGACATCCACGGCACCAGGACCGTATTTCTGGCTGGCGTGCTCGGCTTCACCGCGACCTCGCTGTGGTGCGGGCTGGCGCACTCCGGCGCGGAGCTGATTGTCGCGCGGCTGGCGCAGGGCGCGACCGCCGCGCTGATGGTGCCGCAGGTGCTGGCGACGCTGCATCTGCTGTTCACCGATGGGTCGCGCGGCCGCGCCTTTGCCATCTACGGCATCGTGCTCGGGCTTGCGGGCGCCGCCGGCTTCCTGCTCGGCGGTCTCCTGGTGACGATCGATCTCGCCGGCACCGGCTGGCGCTCGGTGTTCTTCGTCAACGTGCCCTGCGGCCTCGTCATCGCGATGGCCGCGTGGCGCATCATGCCCTCGGTGCCGCGCCGGGCGGGCACGCGGCTCGACATCAAGGGCAGCGTCGTGCTGTTCGCGGGATTGTTATGCCTTATCGGGCCGCTGCTGTTCGGCCATGATGTCGGCTGGGCGCCGTGGCTGTGGGCGGTGATGGCGACCGGTGGTGCGATCCTCGCGGCATTCTTCAAGCTGGAGCATGCGGTCGCGCGCGCCGGCGGCATGCCGCTGATCGATCTGACACTGCTGGCGGACGCGGTCTTCCTGCGCGGTTTGGGCGCGGCGTTGTTTTTCTTCGTCGCCAATCTCTCGTTCTATCTGGTCATGACGCTGTTCATGCAGCGAGGCCTCAAAATTCCGCCGCTCGCAGCCGGCCTGGCCTTTATTCCGCTCGCGCTCGCTTTCGTCGTGGCGTCGCGCCACAGCGGAGCGCGGGCGCGGCATCGCGGCACCAAAGTGTTGATCGAGGGCTGCGCATTGCAGATTGTGGGCCTTGCAGCACTCGCGCTCATTGTGAGCTATGTCGATGCGCCGACACCGATCGCACTTGCACTCGTCATGATCATCTTCGGTTACGGGCAGGGGATGGTGATGGCGCCGCTCTCCGGCGCGGTGCTCTCGACCGTGAAGCCCGCCGCGGCGGGCTCAGCCTCCGGCATGTACGGCACGACGGCGCAGATCGGGAATGCGGCCGGAGTGGCCGCAATCGGCGCGGTATTCTTCGCGATCGAAGCTCTGCAATCAGTGCGCGCGGGCTTCGTCGTCTCGCTCGCACTGTTTGTGACATTAATCATGATCAGCGCCGCATTTCTGGCGTGGATGCGCCGCGCAGCTGCACCAAGTTGAGGCAGTGCGGTTAGTACGTGCGGATTCCCCGTGTATTTCTGGTAATGTAGAGCACACACACTTTTTATTTTGCAGTGCAGCAACTATCTGGTTTGGGTGACGTTGAAAGTCGCCCCACCAGGAGCTGCCGGTGTCGTTAACCAGAAATGTCGAACTCTTAAGACGTCTGCCAAAGCTGGACGGTTTGCGGCTGGACGGTTTGCGCTTTCCCGATCTCGGGCAGAGCGCCGATGCCTCCAGCCCGCTGGAGGAGGTCACGGACTTCGGCGGCAATCCCGGCGCCTTGCGCATGTTCGCGTTCGTGCCGGCGCAACTGCAGAAGCCGCGGGCGCTCGTCGTCGTGCTCCATGGTTGCGGCCAGACCGCAGCGGCTTACGATCTCGGCGCGGGATGGTCGACGCTGGCGCGGCACTACGGCTTTGCGCTGTTGATGCCCGAGCAGCAGCGCGCCAACAACGGCAACACCTGCTTCAACTGGTTCAATCCGGAAGACATCGCGCGGGGCAGCGGCGAGCCGCAGTCGATCCGCGAGATGATCGCGCACATGGTCGAGACGCACCGCATCGATCCCAGGCGCATCTTCATCACCGGTCTCTCCGCCGGCGGCGGCATGACGTCGGTGATGCTTGCGACCTATCCCGAAGTGTTTTCCGCCGGCGCGATCATCGCCGGCTTGCCTTACGGCATCGCGTCGAACCTGCGCGAGGCGCTCGACGGCATGTTTCATTCCCCCGTGCGGCCCGAACGTGAGCTCGGCGATTTCGTGCGGCGCGCCTCGAACCATCGCGGTCCCTGGCCGAAGATTTCGGTGTGGCACGGCAGCGCCGATCGTACCGTCAATCCCGGCAACGCCAACGAGATCGTCAAGCAGTGGCTCGACCTGCATGATCTGCCGGCCGTGCCGATGGCCGAGACCAATGTCGACGGCTATCCGCGCCAGGCCTGGTGGAACAAGGACGGCGAGACCCTGGTCGAGTCCTACGCCATCACCGACATGGCGCACGGCACGCCGCTCGGCCTCGCCGACAACGATCAGCGCTACGGCGTCGAAGGTGCGTTTTTGATCGAGGCCGGCATCTCCTCGTCCTATCACATCGCAAAATTCTTCGGCCTGACCGGCTGGATTCCGGATGCGGCGAAGAAGGCGGACGCAAAGTCCACTGTTGCGCCGACGCCGAAGCTGTCGCCCGCGCCGCATCTTGCGCGCTCGATTCGCTCTGCGGTCGCCGACGAGCCGCCGCACGAGCCGAAGCCGGAGAAATCTCGCCGCTTCGATCTCAACGAAATCATCACGCGCGCGCTGACCGCCGCGGGACTGATGAAGTAGCTCAGGCGGTCGCGTCGATGATTTCGATCGGCGTCACCGTCACCTCGCCGCCGGCGGCGACCTTCCGTGTCATCTCCGTATAGTGCTTGAAGAACTCGCGCGATTGCAGCGTTTTTTGCACGGCATCATCCGTGACGCTCGCGAGATGGAAGTAATGGCCGTCGTCGCGGTTCTTCAGGCAGCGATAGCTGAGCCGCCCCCTCAGCTCCGGATCATCGTTGATCGCCTTGATGAAGCGGCCGATCTCCTGGTGCCATGCTTCCGTCGTGCCATGCTTGAACTCGTATCGGATCATGAAGTGCTTCATGTGACGCTCCCTGTTCGTCATGTGCGCCATCATCTGCGCCTTGGGAGCGGTCCTGCAAGTATGGACAAAATTGATAGTATGGACTTTTTCGGCGCCGCTCCTATCCTCAGCTCAAGTTCGGCTAACGCATGGAGGAGACGACATGGCGAAAGCGAGAGCGATCCCGGCGCGCAGCTGCCCGGTCGCGGCGTTTCAAAAGATGATCAGCGGCAAATACAAGCTGCGCATCGTCTGGGACCTCAAGGACGGTCCGCGTCGCTATGGCGAGATCCGCAGCGGCCTGTTGCGCGGCATATCCGGTAGCGCCGAGATCACCCCGCGCGTGCTCAGCCGCGAATTGAAGGCGCTGACGCAAAGCGGCCTGATCGACCGCAAGGATTTTGGCGAGGTGCCGCCGAAGGTCGAGTATCGCCTGACCCGCAAGGGCAAGAGTTTTGTGCCGGTCGTCGCCGCGATCCGCGAATGGGGCGAGCGCAATCTCGATGCGACGGCGGCGCTTGCAGACGCCGCCGAATAAAACTCACATCTCGCCGGTGATGAACGGATTGGTCATCCGTTCCTGGCCGATGCTCGAGCCGGCGCCATGGCCGCAGATGAAGCCGACATCGTCGCCGAGCGGTAACAGCTTGGTCTTGATCGACTCGATCAGCGTTTCATGACTGCCGCCGGGCAGGTCGGTGCGCCCGACCGAGCCTGCGAACAAGACGTCGCCGACATGGGCGAAACGTAACTCCTTGTTGAAGAACACCACGCTGCCCGGCGAGTGGCCGGGGCAGTGCAAAATGTCGAACTGCAAGCCGCCGATCGACACGGTGTCGCCTTCGTCGAGCCAGCGGTCCGGCGCAAAGTTGCGCCCGCCGGTCATGCCGAAGCGCGCGCCGCTCTCGACCACGTTGTCGAGCAGGTATTTGTCGGCGAGGTGCGGGCCCTCGATCGGCACCTTCAGCGCATCGCGCAATTCGGCCGCGCCGCCGACATGGTCGATATGTCCGTGGGTCAGCCAGATCTTCTCCACGGTGACACCGGTCTGCTTGATCGCTTCCAGAATCTTCGGCACGTCGCCGCCGGGATCGATCACCACGGCCTTCTTGCCGGGCTCGTCCCAGATGATGGTGCAGTTCTGCTCGAACGCGGTCACGGGAACGATGATCGCGCCGGCCTTGGCTTGTTGGGTGTCGGTTTGCTCGGTCATGGCGTCACAATGCCGATTTTTGCTGCGCCGCCAAGCAAAATAGTCGTGTCGGCGCCGGGGAACAGCCGCTTCGACCGTCACACCGCCGTCCCAATTCGCTTGCTGGTTTGAACCGGGACGTTGCTTCCGCGTTTTCTGCGCGGGACGCAGATTTCAGGGTGGTTTTCCGATGGCTCAGGGCGGCGAGAACTGGTGGCGCGAGGGCATCTTCTATCAGATCTACCCGCGCTCGTTTCAGGACAGCGACGGCAACGGCGTCGGCGATCTCGCCGGCATTTTGCGGCGGCTGCCTTACGTGAAATCGCTCGGCGTCGACGCGATCTGGCTGTCGCCGATCTTCCCGTCGCCAATGGCCGATTTCGGCTACGACATCTCCGACTATACCGGCGTCGATCCGCTATTCGGCACGATGGGCGATTTTGATGCGCTGCTCGCGGCCGCCCATGACAACGGCCTGAGACTGATCCTCGACCTCGTGCCCAACCACACTTCGGATCAGCATCCCTGGTTCGTCGAGAGCCGGTCCTCGCGCGACAATCCCAAACGCGATTGGTACATCTGGCGCGATCCGGCGCCGGATGGCGGCGCGCCGAACAATTGGTTGTCCGAATTCGGCGGCAGCGCCTGGCAATTCGACGAGACCACGGGGCAATATTACTACCACGCCTTCCTCGCCCAGCAGCCGGACCTCAACTGGCGCAACCGGGACGTCCGCGCCGCGATCTACGACGTGATGCGGTTCTGGCTGGAAAAGGGCGTCGATGGCTTCCGCGTCGACGTGATCTGGCACCTGATCAAGGACGCCGAGTTTCGCGACAACCCGCCCAATCCTCTTTACGTCGAAGGCCGCCCGCCAAACGAAAAGATCCTGACGCAATATTCCACCGACCAGCCGGAGGTGTTTGACGTCATCGCCGAGATGCGGCGCGTTACCGATGCCTTTGGCGCCCGCGTGCTGATCGGCGAGGTCTATCTGCCGCTGCACCGGCTGATGGCCTATTACGGCAACGATCTCACCGGCGCGCAGATGCCGTTCAATTTCGCGCTGCTCTCGACCTTCTGGAGCGCGCGCTCGATCGAGACAATCATCGATGACTACGAGAAGGCGCTGCCGAAAGGCGCCTGGCCAAACTGGGTGCTCGGCAATCACGATCGCCCGCGCGTGGCAAGCCGCGTCGGCCCGGAGCAGGCCCGCGTCGCGGCCATGCTGCTGCTGACCTTGCGCGGCACACCGACGCTGTATTATGGCGACGAGATCGGCATGCATCAGCTCGCGATCTCCCCCGAGGACGTCCGCGATCCCTTCGAGAAGAACGTGCCCGGCATCGGCGTCGGTCGCGACGGCTGCCGCACGCCGATGCAGTGGGACTCGTCGAACTTCGGCGGCTTCTCGGAGGTCAGGCCGTGGCTGCCGCTGCCGGAGGATCACATCCACGAGAACGTCGTCAATCTCGAAGCCGACACGCGCTCGATCCTCACGCTTTACAAGCGTCTGATCGCCTTCCGGAAGGCCTGCCCGCCGCTGGTCACGGGCGACTATCACCCGATCGCGGCGCAGGGCGATCTCCTGATCTATCGCCGTGAGGCCGAGGGCAGGGCGGTGCTTGTCGTGCTCAATCTCGGCCCTGAACCGATCGCGGTGACCATTAGCGCGATCCGCTTCGGCAGCGAGATATTGCTGTCGACGTTCCTGGACCGCGAGGGAGAGCAGTTGGAGGGCGTGCTGGATCTGCGTGGCAATGAGGGCGTGATCATCGCGCCGCCGGCCTAGCCGTCGTCCCGGCCTAGGTGTGGTCTTTCAGGAGGTTGTCCATCTGGTCTGAACCGAGGAAGCTGAGGTTGCGAAGCTTCAGTGTTCCAAGGAGAGACCAGATGAACGTCCACAAGAATGCGCCTTTGACACCCAAAGGTCGAGAGGCGATGGTTCGAAGCGTGGTGGAGGGCGGGCTGAGCCAGGCCGACGCAGCTGACCTGTTCAACACGACACCGAAGACCGTCGCCAAGTGGGTCAAGCGCTTCCGCGCAGAAGGTGTGGAAGGGTTGCGTGATCGCTCCTCCAGACCCCATTCATCGCCGAGCCAAACCCCGCCAGCCACGTGCACGGTCATCGAGGCCTTGCGCCGGCAGCGCCACACCGGGAAGCAGATCGCAGCCGAGGTCGAGGTGTCGCCGGCCACCGTCAGCCGTGTCCTGCGCCGTTTGGGCTTGAACCGGATACGGGATCTGCAGCCGGCCGAGCCGGAACGCCGCTACGAGCGCGAGACCCCGGGCGAGATCATTCACATCGACATCAAAAAGCTCGGGCGTTTCCAGCGTGTCGGCCACCGCATCACCGGCGATCCGAGTGGTCCGAACAAGAGCCGCGGCGCCGGCTGGGATTTCGTCCACGTCTGCATTGACGACCATTCCCGCGTCGCCTTCTCCGAGATCAAGCCTGACGAGACGGCGGACAGCGCTGTTCCCTTTCTCAAGGCAGCTGTGGCCTATTACAAAAGCCTCGGCGTCACCGTTACGCGCGTCATGACCGACAATGGCAGTTGCTATCAGTCCTTCGCCTTCCGCGATGCTTGCGGGGACCTGGGCATCAAGCACATCCGCACCAAGCCTTACACGCCGAGAACAAACGGCAAGGCCGAGCGCTTCATCCAGACCGCACTTCGGGAATGGGCTTACGCCAAAGCGTATCCAACATCAGATCGGCGCGCCCAACAGCTGCCGATCTGGCTGCACCAATACAACTGGCACCGACCCCACGGTGGTATAAAATCTCAAACGCCGATCAGCAGGCTCGGTTTGACCGGGGACAACCTCTTGAGGCTCCACACCTAGGGCGCAATTGCGCCCTAGGCCGGGGCGACGACGGGGAGAGTGCCGGGCTACCCCGGATGCGCGTTGCTCTGGTCGATGTCACTCCGCTTCAGCAAATAATCCAGCCCGCCAACGCGGTACCAGCGATAGCCGTACGGCTCCAGCACGATGCGATGCTGGCCGCGCTTGTCGGCGTGGCTGTGGTCCTCCGCGAGCAGATTGATCAGGTGCTCGCCGGCATCGTCGCGCAGCCCTGCCGAGAACGCGATCTCGCGCGGCTTCTCGTCGAGATTGTGCACGAACAGCACGGAATTGTTGCGCCAGTCGTAGCGCATGATGAACACGGCGGGATCGCGCGTCGCGATGACAGCGAAATCGCCCCAGCCGATCTCGGGGACTTCCTTGCGCATGCGGACGATGCGCTCGGTCCAGTTCAGCATGGAGTTGGGATCGCGCCGCTGTTTGGCGACGTTGACGTGCTCGAAGCCGTAAGGGCCCTTGTCGATGACGGGGGATGCTGGCTTTTCGCTTTTGGTAAAGCCACCCTGCGGCTCGGTCGACCATTGCATCGGCGTCCGCGCGCAATTGCGCTCGGGCAGCGAGAGATCATCGCCCATCGCGATCTCGTCGCCGTAGCGGATGACAGGCGTTCCCGGCAGCGTGCACATCAGGCTGTAGGCAAGCTCGAGCCGCCGGCGGTCGCCGCCCAGCATCGGCGCGAGGCGGCGGCGGATGCCGCGGTCGTAGAGCTGCATGTTCTTGTCCGGACCGAAGCGCTCGAACACGGTATCGCGCTGCGCCTTGGTCAGGCGGCCGAGATCGAGCTCGTCGTGATTGCGCAGGAACAGGCCCCATTGCGCGGCGGCCGGCCGCGGCTTGGTCGCCTTCAGCGCCTTTGCCAGCGGACCCGAGTCGCCGGAGGCCAGTGCGTAGAACAGGTGCTGGTTGACCTGGAAATTGAACATCATGTGCATGCGGTCGCCATCGCCACCGAAATATTCCATGTCGGTATCCGGCAGCACATTGGCTTCGGCGAGGATGATGGCGTCGCCCTGCCGCCATTGCAGGAATTCGCGGAACGTGCGCAGCATGTCGTATTGTTCGACCGGCTTCTTCACCTTCGCGCCCTTGGTCGCGATCACGAAAGGCACCGCGTCCATCCGGAAGCCGGACACGCCGAGCTGGATCCAGAAACCCATGATCTTCAGGATTTCCGCCTGGACGTGCGGGTTCGAGGTGTTGAGATCGGGCTGGAAATCGTAGAAGCGGTGGAAGAACCAGGCACTGGCTTCCTTGTCGCGCGTCCAGGTCGATTTCTGCACGCCGGGAAACACCATGCCCTTGTTGGCGTTGGCCGGCTTCTTGTCCGACCACACATACCAGTCGCGATAGGGCGAGTTCTTGTCGCGCCGCGCCTCCTTGAACCAGTGATGCTGATCCGAGGTGTGGTTGACGACGAGATCGATGATGACGCGAATGCCGCGCTGCTTGCAGCCATGGGTGAATTCGACGAAATCGCCGAGCGTGCCGTAGCGCGGATCGACGCTGTAATGGTCGGCCACGTCGTAGCCGTCGTCGCGGCCGGGCGACATCTGGAACGGCATCAGCCAGATCGCCGTGACGCCGAGGCCATGGAGATAGTCGAGCCGGCGCAACAGGCCCTTGAAGTCGCCGACGCCGTCGCCGTTGGCGTCCATATAGGTGCCGACGGAGAGGCAATAGATGACGGCGTTCTTGTACCACAGATCGTCGATCATAGCGGGGCAGTCCTGTTCGGTCCGCCCGCGATCGTCGGCGGCTGCGTGATAAGTGCGAGGGGAAGGGGAGGTTCCCGCTTGTCGTCCCGGGGCGCGCGAAGCGCGAGCCCGGGACCCATAACCACAGGATTGGGTTTGGCGAAGACTCGTGGTGACCAGTCTCGCGCCGCAACTGCTTTTCGTGGCTATGGATTCCGGGCTCGCGCCAAGTGGCGCGCCCCGGAATGACGGGCGCAATGGAATCGGCTAATCTCTCCCCCATGGACAACCCCGCCCGCATCGCCCTGGTGCCGCCGCCGGATCGGCGTCAATCCGAAACGGCGCTCGCGATCGCGCGCGGCACGGCGCGGCTGCTCCGCTCGCTCGGCTTCACCTGCATCAGCGAATTGCCACTGCCGTCGGGCCGCCGCGCTGATCTCGTGGCATTGAACGAGCGCGGCGAGATCTGGATCGTCGAGATCAAATCATCGGTCGAGGATCTGCGCGCCGACCAGAAATGGCACGAATACCGCGCCCATTGCGACCGGCTGTTCTTCGCCTTCACGCAGGACCTGCCGTGCGAGATTTTTCCGCAAGACACCGGCCTGATCATCGCGGATGCCTATGGCGCGCATCTGCATTGCGAGGCGCCCGAGCACAAGCTCGCGGCCGCAACGCGCAAGCAGATGACGGTGCGCTTCGCGATGGCGGCGGCCTTGCGGATCAACCGGCTGGTTGATCCACAGGGGCATGCGGAGTTTTGGGAATAGCGGAAAGGTGCTTCCCCGTCATCCTGAGGTGCTCGCGTAGCGAGCCTCGAAGGAAGAACGGCCGAGATGCAGCCGGGCCGTCGCCCTTCGAGGGCCGCTGAAGAAGCGGCCACCTCAGGGTGACGCGGAGAAAGTTGCGATTGCCGAACTTACCGCGGCGCGCGCTTGGCCAAAATGCGCTGCAGCGTACGCCGGTGCATGTTCAGCCGCCGCGCCGTTTCCGAGACGTTGCGGTTGCACATCTCGTAGATGCGCTGGATATGTTCCCAGCGTACGCGGTCGGCCGACATCGGGTTCGCCGGCAGGTCGGACTTGTCCGCGCCGGTCGAAAGCAGTGCGGCGACGACGTCGTCGGCATCCGCGGGCTTCGAGAGATAATCGATCGCGCCCATCTTCACTGCGGTAACGGCAGTGGCGATGTTGCCATAGCCGGTCAGCACGATGGCGCGGGCTTCGGGGCGCTTCTTCTTCAGCGCGGAGACGACATCGAGACCATTGCCGTCGCCAAGCCGCAAATCGACCACTGCGAATGCGGGGGCGGACTTGCCGATCTGGGCGAGACCATCCGAAACAGTATCGCATGACGTCACCGAAAAGCCGCGTGTCTCCATGGCGCGCGACAAGCGCTCCAGGAACGGCTTGTCGTCCTCCACGATGAGGAGCGAGCGGTCGGTCTGTTCGTTCAGTTCGGCGATGGCGTTCAAGGTTTTGTCCTCTATCCTGCACATCTACATATGGCGTCGCAATCAGGCGGTGCCAAGGCCGCCAATAGTCGATCGGGCCTCACGTGCGACGCAAGGTCGCGGCCTATCCTATTGTTTCTTCAAAGGTCTCGATAGTCTCAAAACGCTCCCGCGGCCACGCGATCTGTACCACTGCACCGTGTTCCGGAAAGGTCCGATTGGTAAACGAGACCTTGGCGCCGGTGCGTTCGAGCAGCGTACGCGCGATGAACACGCCGAGCCCGAGGCCGCCGCCCGCATCCTGGGTGTGCCGCCGCGACAGATACGGCTCGCCGATTCGCTTCATGAGATCGGGCGGAATGCCCGGGCCGTCGTCGGAGATCACGATCTCGATCGTCTCATTGTTCCACCAGGCGTTGACCTCGACCGTGGTGCGGGCGAAATCGACCGCGTTTTCGACGATGTTGCCGACACCGTAAAGCACAGCCGGATTGCGCGACCCGACCGGTTCGGCCACAGCGGCGATCGCGATCCGCACCTTGATGTCGACGCCGAAATCGCGATGCGGCGCCACCACCTCCTCGATCAGCTCGGACAGCTTCATGCGGTCGAACGGCGCGCCGGTGGAGGAGAGCTGGGTGATCTTGCTCAAAATGTCGCGGCAGCGCTGGGTCTGCTCGCGCAGGGTTTTCAGATCGGCAGCGAAGACCGGCTCCTTCACGGTCTTTTCCAGCTCGCGCGAAATCAGGAAGATGGTCGCGAGCGGCGTGCCGAGCTCGTGCGCGGCAGCCGCGGCCAATCCGTCGAGCTGGGTCAGGTGCTGCTCGCGCGTCAGCACCAGTTCGGTCGCGGCCAGCGCGTCGGCAAGCTTGCGCGCTTCTTCGGTCACCTGGAACGAGTAGAGGCTGGTGACCCCGATCGCGAGCACGATCGAGAGCCAGACGCCGACGAGGTAGATCGGCGGCAGCACCACGGGATCTTCGGAATCCCAGGGCAGCGGCAGATGAAAGAAAAACAGGATCGAGGCGCAGGCCACGGCCAGAAGCCCGAGCGCGAAAGTCAGCCGGGCCGGCAAGGCGGTCGCCGAGATCAGCACGGGGGCGAGGAACAGGAACGAGAACGGGTTCTGCAATCCGCCGGTGAAGAACAGCAGCCCCGCCAGTTCGACGATGTTCAGTGCCAGCAGCCCGGCCGCCTGGATCGGCCCCAGCCGCTGCATCGGGTTGGTCACGGCTTGCAGCGCTAGATTGAGCGCCGCCGACAGGCCGATGATGCTGACGCAGGGAATGATCTCGACGTTGAACTCCAGCCCCTGCGCCACGATGAAGATCGCGGCGAGCTGGCCCAGCACCGCGAGCCAGCGCAGCCGCAGGATGGTGTCCAGGCGGATGTGTCGCTGCGAGGGACGGAAGTCGGAAGCGGCAGTCTCGGTCATCTCAACCAATCTAGCGGTGCGCGTGTCCGATCACAAACACGCTGGCCCACACGTTCCATGGGGGCAGGAGTCCCCGGCATCAACCCTTGTGACTTCAGGTCTTGTTACCTCAGGTCTTGCGCTGGACGGCGCAATGGCGGAAGAACGCCCCAGCATGACTGAGAACGACAATGCTTCAAGTCGGCCGACTGTCGCGGATGGCACTTCGTCCGCGGCCATCGAGGTCGACCGCCTCGTCAAGCTCTACAAGCAGACCCGCGCGGTCGACGGCATCTCCTTCTCGCTTCCCCGTGGCAGCATCACCGGGCTTTTGGGCGGCAACGGCGCCGGCAAGACCACCACCATCGCGATGATCATGGGCCTGGTGTTGCCGACCTCCGGCCGTGTGCAGGTCCTCGGCCATCGGATGCCGGAGGAAAGTGCCGCGGTGCTGGGGCGGATGAATTTCGAGAGCCCCTATGTCGACATGCCGATGCGGCTGACGGTGCGGCAGAATCTCACCATCTTCGGCAAGCTCTATGCGGTGAAGAATCTCGCCGACCGTATTACAAAACTGGCCGGCGAGCTTGATCTCACCGAATTCATCGACCGCGCCAACGGCAAGCTCTCGGCCGGGCAGAAGACCCGCGTCGCACTGGCCAAGGCGCTGATCAACCAGCCGGAGCTGCTGCTGCTGGACGAGCCGACCGCCTCGCTCGATCCCGACACCGCCGATTGGGTGCGGGCGCATCTGGAGCGCTATCGACGCGACAACAACGCCACGATCCTGCTGGCCTCGCACAATATGCTCGAGGTCGAGCGGCTCTGCGACCGCGTCATCATCATGAAGCGCGGCCGCGTCGAGGACGACGACACGCCCGAGTCCATCATGGCCCGCTACAACCGCACCACACTCGAGGAGGTCTTCCTGGACGTCGCGCGCGGCCGGGGGAACGGTGCGCAGAAGGCCGCGCGATGAGCGAGCTCGTCCTCCACCGCGGCATCTCCGTACAGCGCATCGGTGCGATGATCCTGCGCTATTGGTATCTGCTGATGTCGTCCTGGCCACGGCTGCTCGAGCTGCTGTACTGGCCGGCGCTCCAGATCATTACCTGGGGCTTCCTTCAGCATTACATCGCCCAGAACGCCAATTTCTTCGCGCGCGCCGGCGGCACGCTGATCGGCGCCGTCATCCTCTGGGACATCCTGTTCCGCGGGCAGCTCGGCTTCTCCATCTCGTTTTTGGAGGAGATGTGGGCGCGCAACCTCGGCAACCTCATGATGAGTCCGCTGAAGCCGATCGAGTTTCTGCTGTCGCTGATGGTGATGAGCATGATCCGGCTCGCGATCGGCGTCATCCCGATGACGCTGCTGGCGCTGGTGTTCTTTCACTTCAATATCTACAGCCTCGGCCTGCCGCTGATTGCCTTCTTCTGCAATCTGATCTTCACGAGCTGGTCGGTCGGCATCTTCGTGTCGGGTCTGGTATTGCGAAACGGGCTGGGCGCCGAGAGTATCGTCTGGACCCTGATGTTCGCGATCATGCCGCTCGCCTGCATCTACTATCCCGTCAGCGTTCTGCCGGGGTGGCTGCAATATGTCGCCTGGTCGCTGCCGCCGACTTACGTGTTCGAGGGCATGCGGGCCCTCTTGATCGAGCAAATCTTCAGGACCGATCTGATGCTGGCTGCGTTAGCCATCAATGCGGTGCTTCTGGTTGCTTCTTTTTGGGCATTCCTTGCCCTTTTGCGCAGCGCCAAAAAGCACGGCTCGCTGCTAGCGGGCGGCGAATAGCTCACTTTCCCGTGGATTCAGGCTGGTTTAACCACTTTGGCCACGTAGATGTACGGAACCATGCATTGACGCAATATTACGCATTCTGCAGTATGCTGCGATGCGAAGAGGGATTTGATCATGCCTATTGGTGAGTTTGGCGGCGCGCCGCCTTTGGCGGTTGAAGGCAGTCCGGTCCTGACCACGCCGATGTACTGGATGTACGAGATGGCACAGGCCTCTCTCAATCCGGCGCGCGCCGTCACTGACGCAACCAAGCTGCTGTTTCAGAATCCCCTGAATCCCTGGGCGCGCACCGAAGTCGGCAAGTCGGTGGCAGCTGCCTGCGAATTGTTCGAGCGCACCACGCGCCGCTATGGCAAGCCGGAATGGGGTCTCAACGACACCGAGGTCAACGGCATCCGCGTCCCCGTCGAGGTCCGCCCGGTCTGGGAAAAGCCGTTCTGCAAGCTGCTCTACTTCGATCGCAAGTTCACCCGTCCACTGCGCAGCCCGCAGCCGCGCGTGCTGATCGTGGCGCCGATGTCCGGCCATTACGCGACGCTGCTGCGTGGCACGGTCGAGGCCTTCCTGCCGGCGCATGAAGTCTACATCACCGATTGGGCCGATGCGCGCATGGTGCCGCTCAGCGAAGGCCGTTTCGATCTCGACGATTACATCGACTACGTCATCGAGATGCTGCACGTCCTTGGCGGCAACACCCATGTGATCGCGGTGTGCCAGCCCTCCGTTCCCGTCGTCGCCGCCGTCTCGATCATGGAAGCGCGGCGCGATCCGTTCGTGCCGACCTCGATGACGCTGATGGGCGGTCCGATCGACACGCGCCGCAATCCGACCGGCGTGAACAACCTCGCGCAGGAGCGCGGCATCGACTGGTTCCGCAACAACGTCATCACCAAGGTGCCGTTTCCGCATCCGGGCATGATGCGCGACGTCTATCCGGGATTCTTGCAGCTCAACGGCTTCATCAGCATGAATCTCGATCGGCACATGGACGCCCACAAGCAGCTCTTCGCCAATCTGGTGAAGGGCGACGGCGATCTCGTCGACAAGCATCGCGACTTCTACGACGAGTATCTGGCGGTGATGGATCTCTCCGCCGAATATTATCTGCAAACGGTCGACACCGTGTTCGTGAAGCATTCACTGCCGAAGGGCGAGATGACCCATCGTGGAACTCGGGTCGATCCCTCCAAGGTCACGCGCGTGGCGTTGATGACGGTCGAAGGCGAGAACGACGACATCTCGGGCATCGGTCAGACCGAAGCAACGCACGGATTGTGCAGCTCGATTCCGGATCATCGCCGTGTTCATTACGTCCAGAAGGGCGTCGGACATTACGGCGTGTTCAACGGCTCGCGCTTCAAGTCGGAAATCGTGCCGCGAATTCATGATTTCATGGTCTCCGCAGCGAATCTGAACGTAACCCAGGCGCTTGCGGCTGAATAACTGCATTTTTCGGCTTTCCCGCTGTGAATTCCGACCTTGCCAGAGGCTGTGGGAGGGTCTGGTTCTCGCCAGATTCGCGGTATTTAGGTAGCTTTATAGGAGTGAGTCCTCCCTCACCCCTTGGGGGAGCCGCATGCGTCCAGCGGGGGCGAAAAAACCGGGTTCCAACCCCAGTCTGTAGGGTCTCCCGGACGCCAGACCCCTGTATATTGGGCAAATGATTTGTTTTTGCGCCGAGCGCTTTCCCTGGCGGCGGTTATGGCAGAATCCGGGCGAACTCTTGCTCCCCGGACTGACAGACATGGCCACACGCGCACTCCTCTATCGTCGGCCCCACGAACCAAAGACCCTTCTGATCACCCATGGGTCGCAATTTTTCGCGATAAGGCTGCGCCGCCATCGCCGCGCGCGGCGTTATACGCTCAGAATTCATCCGAGTGATCGTGAAGCCATCCTCACCATGCCGCCGCGCGGCACGCTGGCCGAAGCAAAGGACTTCGCGCAGCGTCACGGCGCCTGGATCGCGGCACGTCTCGGTCGTTTGCCGAAGGCCGCACCGTTCCAGCCTGGCACAGTGATACCGCTCCGCGGCGTTCCCCACCGCATCGTTCATCGCGCCGGGACGCGCGGCACGGTGTGGACGGAGGTGCGCGATAGCGGCGAACGCATCATCTGCGTCGCGGGCGGCGTCGAACATGCCGACCGCCGCGTCCATGACTTCCTCAAGCGCGAGGCGCGCAGCGATCTCCAGCGCTCGGCGGAGGCCTACGCCGTCGAGCTCGGCGTCAAGGTCAAGCGTCTGTCGATCCGCGATCAGTCCAGCCGTTGGGGCTCCTGCACCTCGGCGGGCTCGCTGTCGTTCTCCTGGCGCCTGATCCTCGCGCCGCCCTACGTGCTCGACTATCTCGCCGCGCACGAGGTCGCCCATCTCGTCGAGATGAACCACTCGGCGCGGTTCTGGCGCGTGTGCGGAAAAGCCTGCCCGTCGATGGAGCGCGCCAAGAAGTGGCTCGATACGCACGGGAATGATCTGCACCGGTACGGGGTCGAGGATTAGGGCCTCGCTCGTCAGACATACTCGGTGTCGTCCCGGCGAAGGCCGGGCCTACGCCGGGACGACACCGAGGATGAGGTGAGTGCAGCGTATTTCGCGCGACTCTCGCATGTGCCGGGACGATTGCCCGGTACACCCGATTTCCCCCGCCACACCAAACCCTTCGAACAATCCACCGCGCACCCCGCCAGCACTCACCGTCTACTGTGCATGGGGTTGTTTTCGCGGTTTTTGTTGTGAGGTCGCAAAGACGGCCAGCCGCAGCTATCGATTCCCGCCGAACAGCCGGTCCATCAGCCAGCCGTCGAGCCCTGCCGCTGCTTGCGGCCGTACGTTGGCGCGGGTCGGCGGCGGGTGATAGCCGCCATTGCTGACCGGAGCCGGCGCCGGTCCCGGCGGTGCAGCTGTCGGTGTCGGCGCCGACACCTGCGATGATATCTGCACGAGGTTCGCCGGCCCCCAATTGCCTTGCGAGTTCGGCAGGGCTGCCACCGGCACGCCCTCGTGCGCTGTCTTCATGAAGCGGGACCAGACTTCCACCGGCAGGCCGCCGCCGGTCGCCTTCCTGGTCGGCGTATTGTCGTCATTGCCGAGCCAGACGCCGGTGACGAGGTTGGCGGTGTAGCCGATGAACCAGGCGTCGCGATAATCCTGGCTGGTGCCGGTCTTGCCGGCCGCCTGCCAGCCCGGGATCTCGGCCTTCTTGGCGGTGCCGGAGATCAGCGTCTCCCGCATCATCGCGTTCATCATCGCCACGTAGCGCGGCTCGATCACCTGGTTGTGCTCGTCCGCCTGGCGCATGTAGAGCAGCTTGCCGTCGAGCGTCTTGATCCGCGTCACCACATGCGGCGCGGCAATGTAGCCGCCATTGGCGAAGGGTGCATAGGCGCCGACCATCTCGACCACGGAAACTTCGGAAGTGCCGAGCGCGATCGAGGCGTTGGGCTCGAGCTTCGAGGAGATGCCGAGCCGGTGCGCGGTGCGCACCACGTTCTTCGGCCCGACCTCGAGGCCGAGGCGAATGGCGACCGTGTTGAGCGACATCGCCAGCGCCTGGGTCAGCGTCACCGAACCAAAGTATTCATGGGTGTAATTTTCGGGCTTCCAGCCCTTGACCTCGATCGGCGCGTCCTGGCGGACGCTGTCAGGCGTCAGCCCCTGTTCGAGCGCGGTCAGGTACACGAACGGCTTGAACGAGGAGCCCGGCTGGCGCTTCGCGGTCACCGCGCGATTGTATTGGCTGTCGGCATAGTTTCGGCCGCCGACCATGGCGCGCACCGCGCCGTCCGGCGTCATCGCCACCAGCGCGCCCTGGCTGACATTGAACTTCACGCTCTTGGCCGCGAGCTCGTCGATGATGGCGGCTTCCGCCACGCTCTGGAGCTTTGGATCGATCGTGGTCTCGACCGTGATGCTCTGGTCGATCTGGCCGACGAGGTCGTCCAGGACTTCGCCGATCCAGTCGGCGACATAGTTGACGGTGCCGGCGCCGACCGGCTTCACATTGTAGGAAGGATGGCCGATCGAGGCCTGCGCCTGTGCATCGGTGATGAACTTTGCATCCGCCATTGCCGTGAGCACGATTTGAGCGCGCGCTTCCGCGCCTTCCGGATTGCGGTTCGGCGCGAGCCGCGAGGGCGATTTGACGAGGCCAGCCAGCATCGCGGCTTCGGCAACCGTGACGTTCTTCGCCGGCTTGCCGAAATATTTCTGTGCGGCGGCTTCGACGCCATAGGCGCCGGAGCCGAAATAGACGCGGTTGAGATAGAGCTCCAAAATCTCGTTCTTGGAATGCTTGCGCTCCAGCCAGATCGCGAGCTCGGCCTCCTGCAGCTTGCGCTGCATGGTGCGCTCCTGGGTCAGGAACAGGTTTTTCGCGAGCTGCTGCGTCAGCGTCGAGCCGCCCTGCGACACGCCGCGATGGAGCACGTTGGTCACCGCCGCGCGCAAGATGCCGATCGGGTCGATGCCGAAATGCGAATAGAAGCGGCGGTCCTCGATGGCGATGAACGCCTTCGGCAGATAAGGCGGCAGGTCCTTCAGCGACACGTTGGCGCCGGCCATCTCGCCGCGCTGTGCCAGCATGCTGCCGTCCATGCCGACGATCTGGATCGTCGGCGGCCGCTTGGGGATCTCCAGCGACTGGATCGGCGGCAAATGGGCGCCAACCCAGACCACGACGCCGACCACGGCGATCACGCCCCACAGACTCAGCACCGCGCCCCAATAGACCAGGCGGCCGAGCCCGGCGCTGATGCGCGATTTCGATCTTCGCCTGGCGCCGCTGCGACTTGCCGGCGCTTTGGGCTCGCGCGGCGGCTCGTCGCCGGAATCCTCGCTTCGACGCTTGGCGGATGATTTCGCGGATTTTTTCGGCTTGTCCTCGGCGTTGGGGATGCGGTCGGCGACCGTCAGGCGCAGATCGGCGAGCGCCGCGGGCAAGCCGAACAACGGCTCCTTCCGCTTACCCTTTTTCTTTCCCAACCCCATACGCAAAACGCCCGGTCAGCCCGCCCCGCCGCACGCTAGCGGTGGCTGTTTAAGGCCCGGTTACCCAGAGCTTAACGCGTGATTAGGAGGTGCGGCATTCGCTGGCCGCAGTTCCCCTCGTTTGACGCCGGAGCTAGGATCGCCGGCATAAAAAAGAGGGAGCTCGCATGGGCCATATCGATCCGACCAAGGAGATTTTCGCGCAATTCCGGGAGACCGCCCGCCCGGGCCCGATCCACATGCTCAATCTGGTGCGCTTGCGCAAAGAGGCAGCCTATCCGGAAGGACGGAAAGCTTCCGGCGCGGAAGCCTATGCGGCCTATGGTCGCGAGAGCGGCCCGGTGTTCGAACGCCTCGGCGGCCGCATCATCTGGCAAGGCAGGTTCGAGCTGATGCTGATCGGCCCCGAGACCGAGCGCTGGGACCATTGCTTCATCGCCGAATACCCAAGCGTTAACGCCTTCGTCGAGATGATCCGCGACCCCGTCTATCGCGAAGCGGTGAAGCATCGACAGGCGGCAGTGGAGGATTCGCGGCTGATCCGGCATGCGGTGTTGCCGGTGGGGAAGAACTTTGGGGAGATACCGGCGTAGGTGCAATCGGCGACCTGTTTCTCCGTCATCCCCGCGCAACGGCGAAGCCGTTGTCGCTGGAGGTGCGAGCTCTTGCGTGCGAGCCTCGAAGGATGCACGGCCACCAGCAGGCTATCGCCCTTCGAGGGCCGCGGAAGAGGCGGCCACCTCGGGGTGACGGTGATGGATTGAGCAAAGATCAAAAAAAATCGGCGGCCGGGAGGCCGCCGATCGCATTTCAGAATTCGGGCAACCACTAACCCGCAGGACCCGCATCCTCCAGGATCGGGCCGAACAGCTCCCAGCGTTCGCCGTTGAACTTCATCATCTGAAGCTGCTTGTTGACGCGGTAGTCGGTCGGCGAGGTGTTGGCCTTGATGCCGGGCAGCGCGGTGTCACTGGCGACGTCCTTCAGCGACGTGGCCTGCTTCATGACGTTCTCGCGCGTCAGGTCGTCGCCGCACTGCTTCAGCACATGGACCAGGAGCTGCGCCGTGCTGTAGCCATAGGTGTTGAAGTTCGAATCCTTGTCGCCGTCCGGATAGTACTTGGCCATGAAGTCGAAATACCTCTTCAGGCCGGCGTCGTCCTTCCACGTCGGATCGAGCGGTTCCTTGCCGTAGTTGACGCTGATCAGGCCTTTGGCGGCATCAAGGCCTGCGGGCTTTAGCACCGCACCGACCGAGGTGGCGTTGATGTCGACGATCTGCACTGGATGCCAGCCCATTTCGGCGATCTTCTTGATCGCCTGCGCTGCCTGCTTCGGTGTCGTCGCACTGAAGAACAGGTCTGCGCCGGCGTCCTTGACCTTGAGGATCTGCGAGTCGACGGTGGGGTCGGACACTTCGTAGGACGCTTCGGTTATGATCATCTTGGCGGCCTTGTCGCCGAGGCCGGCCTTGAGGCCATTCAGATAGTCCTTGCCTAGGTCGTCGTTCTGGTAGAGCACGCCGATCTTGGCGTTCGGGTATTCCTTCAGGATGTACTGGCCGTAGATGCGGCCCTCGACGAAGTAGTTGGGATTGAAGCCCATCGTCCACGGGAAGTTCTTCGGGTCGGTGAACCTCGAGGCGCCGGTCGCCGCGAACAGCTGCGGCACCTTCTTTGAATTGAGATATTTCTGGACGGCCGCATTCACGGGCGTGCCGATGATCTGGAAGGTCAGGAGCACCTCGTCGCTCTCGACGAGCTTGCGGATCTGCTCCACGGCTTTCGGCGGCGAATAGGCGTCGTCATACTGGATCAGATTGATCTTGCGACCATTGATGCCGCCCTGGTCGTTGATCATCTTGAAATAGGCAGCCTGGGTCTTGCCGATCGACGAATAGGCCGACGCCGGTCCCGAAAACGGCATGGTCTGGCCGACCTTGATCTCGGTGTCGCTAGCGCCCGGATCATATTTCTTCTGGGCATTGGTCGCTGAGAATGACAGCGCCAAAGCCAGCGCCGTACCCGTGGCCAGATGCAGAATTCCATTCCTCATTCGCAATTTCCTCGATTTGTTATTGCCGATGGTCTGCCGCACGCGCTGTTGCGCGCCCGACGCCGTCGCTGTGCGGGAGTGTGGAGGAGGTGTTGTTGCAACGCAAGGTGGGGAAGCGCCCGTAATTCGTAGGGTGGGTTACGCTTCGCGAACCCACCCTACGCTCTCGTCCGAGCGACTAACCCGCCGGCCCCGAATCCTCGATGATCGGGCCGAACAGCTCCCAGCGTTCGCCGTTGAACTTCATCATCTGCATCTGCTTGTTGACGCGATAATCGTTCGGCCCGGTGTTGATATTGATGCCGGGCAGCGCGAAGCTCGGGGTGAAGTCCTTGATGTTGGCGACCTGCTTCATGATGTTCTCGCGCGACAGGTCGTCGCCGCATTGCTTCAGCACCTGGACCAGCAGCTCGGCCACCGAATAGGCGTAGGTGTTGACGGTGTTGAGCTTGTCACCGTCGGGGAAATACTTGTCCATGAAGGCGAAGAAGGCCTTCACGCCCGGATCGTCCTTCCACTGCGGATCGCCCGGCTCCTTGCCATATTGGGTCGAGATGATGCCCTTGGAGATGTCGAGGCCGGCTGGCTTCAGCGTCGCCGAGATCGGGCTCGCATTGATGTCGACGATATGCACCGGCGTCCAGCCAAGGTCGGCGAGCTTCTTGATCGCCTGCGCCGCGAATTTCGGCGTCGAGGCATCATAGAACAGGTCGACGCCCATCGACTTCAGCTTGACCACCTGCGAGTCCACCGTCGGATCGGTCACCTCGTAGGAGACCTCGCCGACGATCATGCTGGCGGCCTTGTCGCCGAGGCCGCTCTTGAGGCCCGCGAGATAGTCGCGGCCCATGTCGTCGTTCTGGTAGAGCACGCCGATCTTGGCGTTCGGATGCTCCTTGAGAATGTACTTCGCGTAGATGCGTCCCTCGGACAAATAGTTGGGATTGTAGGCGATGGTCCAGGGATAGTTCTGCGGATCGTTGAAGCGTGCCGCGCCGGTGGACGCCAGCAGCTGCGGCACTTTCTTGCCGTTGAGATATTTCTGAACGGCAGCGTTCGCGGCCGTGCCGATGATCTGGAAGGTGAACAGCACCTCGTCGCCTTCGACGAGCTTGCGGACCTGCTCGACCGTCTTCGGCGGCGAATAGGCGTCGTCATACTGGATCAGGTTGATCTTGCGGCCGTTGATGCCGCCCTGATCGTTGATCATCTTGAAGTAGGCGGCCTGGGTCTTGCCGATATTGGCATAGACGGAATAGGGGCCGGAGAACGGTACGGTCTGGCCGATCTTGATCTCAGTGTCGCTCGCGCCGATGTCGTATTTCTTCTGGGCGAGGGCCTGGCTGGCGGAGAACGCGAAGGCGAGCGCCGCCGTAGCAGCTAGGAAGGCTCTGCGATTGCTCATGTTGGGTTGTTCCTCCTGACGGAATTTTCCGGTCGATGATCTTTTCCCGTTGGTTGCCAACGGTCGCCATCGCTGCCGAAGAGTGTGGAGGAAGGGCAGGCCGCGCGCAAGGATCGCGGCGCTGCGCCGTAGCGTCTCAGGCCAGGAACAAGACAATCAGCGCGATTGCAGCCGGCAGCGCCTGCACGATCAGGATGCGTGTGCTGACGGTCATGGCACCATAGGCGCCGGCCACGATCACGCAGAGCAGGAAAAACGCCTTGATCTGGAACGCGAAGGCCGGATTGCCGTCCACGAGGCCCCAGATCAGGCCGGCGGCCAGGAAGCCGTTATAGAGGCCCTGATTGGCGGCCAGCACTTTCGTGATCTCGGCCTTCTCCGGCGTGTTGTGGAATGTCTTCAAGCCCAGCGGCTTGTCCCAGAGAAACATCTCGAGGATCAGGAAGTAGGCGTGCAGTGCGGCGACCAGCGCCACCAGGACATTGGCGATCAGAATCAAGTTGAGCCCCCCAAAAGCCTCAGCTTTCGGGTGGACGTTAGCATGGACGGCGTGGCAAGTGCGACGTGTGTTTCGATGCAAAGGTGTCGCAATGGCCGGCCGATCAGCGCGTGCTCCCGAAAGCTTTGGCCTCGATCGACTGGCGACGCCGATCGGTACCGCGCTGCTCGTGACCGATGCCGAGGGCGCGCTGCGCGCGCTCGACTGGGACGACTACGAGCACCGGATGCGCGAATTGCTGCGGCTGCATTACGGCGCGGTGGATCTGCGCGAGCAGGCCGCGCCGGCTGCGATGAAGGCTGCACTGTCGGATTACTTTCAGGGCGACCTTGCGCAGCTCTCATCGATCGCGTGGCGCATCGCCGGCACACCGTTCCAGCAAAAGGTCTGGACCGCGCTTGCGCAAATCCCTGTCGGCACGACACTGAGCTATGGCACGCTCGCTGCAAAGATCGAGATGCCCAAAGCCATTCGCGCGGTCGGCCACGCCAACGGCTCCAACCCGATCAGCGTGGTGCTGCCCTGTCACCGCCTGATCGGCGCGGATGGTTCGCTGGTGAAATATGGCGGCGGTCTCGAGCGCAAACGCTGGCTGCTCAGGCATGAGGGAGTGGAGGTTTAGCGGCGCGGCGCGCCGCTACCTCACGCCGCCGGCTGATCCGCCTTGTCGCCCGCCATCACATGGGTCAGCGCGCTCTTGATCGCGGCCTGGCGGGTCGGCGCGTTGATCTGCGCGCCGAGCAGGTCGGTGACGTAGAACACGTCGCGGGCGCGCTCGCCGAAGGTCGCGACATGGGCGGATGCAATGTTGAGGTTGAGCTTCGAGATCGCAGTCGTCAGTTCGTAGAGCAGGCCCGGGCGGTCGAGGCCGGACACCTCGATCACGGTGTAGCGGTCGGACCATTGGTTGTTGATGGTCACTTCCGGCTCGATCACGAAGGGGCGCGCCTTGCTGCGCACGGTGCGCCGCGCCACCACCTCCGGCAGGCGGAGCTTGCCTTCGAGCACGTCCTCGATCATCTCGCCGATGCGGGTGGCGCGCCGGCCCTCGTCCTCGTCGCGGTCGTATTCCCTGGAGATCGAGATGGTGTCCAGCGCGCGGCCGTCGGTCGTGGTGTAGATCTGGGCGTCGACGATGTTGGCGCCGGCCGAGGCGCAGGCGCCAGCGATGATCGAGAGCAGCCAGGGATGGTCGGCGGCGAAGATCGTCAATTCGGTGACGCCGCGGACTTCGTCGAAGCCGACATTGATTGCGAGCTTGTGGCCGGCCTGTTCGCTCGAACGCACGAAGCGCGCGTGGCGGATCTTTCGCGCCAGCTCGACCTTGAGCCAATAGGCCGGATAGTGCCGGCCGATATAGGCATCGAGCTCGTCACTCGGCCATTCGGCGAAAGCCATGCGGAACTCGGCATGTGCGGCGATGAGGCGTTTTCCGCGGTCGACTTCCGAGAAGCCACCGGTCAACACCGGCTCGGTCTCGTAGTAAAGAGAGCGCAAGAGCTGTGCCTTCCAGCCGTTCCACACGCCGGGGCCGACGCCGCGGATGTCGGCGGTGGTGAGGATCGTGAGCAGCTTCATCTGCTCGACCGACTGCACCACGGCCGCAAAATTCTCGATGGTCTTGCGATCGGAGAGGTCGCGCGACTGCGCGACCGTGGACATGGTCAGATGTTCCTCGATCAACCAGGCCACGAGCTCGGTGTCGGCCGCGCTGAAGCCGAGCCGCGGGCAGAGCCGGCGCGCGACTTTGGCGCCTGCAATCGAGTGATCCTCCGGCCTTCCCTTGGCGATGTCGTGCAGCAGCGTCACGATGTAGATCACCGAACGATGCTCGGGGCGGATCTTGCGCATGAGGTCGCTGGCGAAGGTGAACTCCTCGATGCCGCCGCGCTCGATATCCTGAAGAAAGCCGACGCAGCGGATCAGATGCTCGTCGACGGTGTAGTGATGATACATGTTGAACTGCATCATCGAGACGATCTTGCCGAAGGCGCGGATGAAATGGCCGAGCACGCCGGTCTCGTTCATCCGGCGCAGCACGATCTCGGCGTTGTCGGAGGTCAGGATCTCCATGAACAGCCGGTTGGCTTCGGGGTTTTCGCGCATCTGAGCGTTGATCAGGCCGAGCGAGCGCGTCACGTCGCGCATCGCATCCGGGTGGAAGGCGAGGTTGTTCTTCTGCGCCAGGCGGAAGATGCGGATCAGATTGACCGGATCGTGCTTGAAGACATCGGGCGCGGCGACGTTGATGCGGTTGTTGTCGACGATGAAGTCGTCGCTGTCGGGAACGCGCCGCTTCACGGGGGTGGGGCGCAGCCGCGCCATCATCCGGCTCAGCACCGGCGCGGGCTTGGCCTGCTGGTCCTCGAGCTTGGCGCAGAGGATCGCGGTGAGGTTGCCGACTTCCTTGGCGACCAGGAAGTAGTGCTTCATGAAGCGCTCGACGTCCTGCATGCCGGGATGCGAGGTGTAGCCGAGGCGGACCGCGATCTCGCGCTGGAGGTCGAAGGACAGGCGCTCCTCGGCGCGGCCAGAGTAGAAATGCAGATTGCAACGCACTGACCAGAGGAAGTCGGCGCAGCGGCGGAAGGTACGGTACTCCTGCGCGTCGAACACGCCGCGCTCGGCCAGCTCGTCGGTGTCGCGCACGCGATAGACGTATTTGGCAATCCAGAACAGCGTGTGCAGGTCGCGCAAGGCACCCTTGCCGTCCTTGACGTTCGGCTCGACCAGATAGCGTGACTGGCCGCCGCGGCGATGACGTTCTTCACGCTCGGCGAGTTTTGCGGTGACGAATTCGGACGCTGTGCCCTGCACCACTTCCTTGTCGAAGCGCGCGACCAGCTCGTCATAGAGCGGCTGGTCGCCCGTGAGGAAGCGCGTCTCCAGGATCGCGGTGCGGATGGTCATGTCGCCGCGTGCCTGGCGGATCGATTCATCGACCGAGCGCGTGGCGTGACCGACCTTCAACCCCATGTCCCAAAGACAATAGAGGATCGCCTCAGCCACCTGCTCGCCCCATGCGGTCTGCTTGTAGGGAAGGATGAAGAGCAGATCGATGTCGGATTCCGGCGCCATCAGGCCGCGGCCATAGCCGCCGGTCGCGACCACCGCCATGCGTTCGGCGCCGCTCGGGATCGGCGAGCGGTAGAGATGACGGGTCGCCGCCGAATAGAGGATGCGGATGATCTCGTCCTGGACGTGGCACAGCCGCTCGGCGCAGCGCCTTCCGTGACGGTCCTTCAGCAGGATCGTTTGCGCTGCCGCGCGCGCCGCCATCAGTTCGGCCTTGAGCAATTGCGCGGTCGCGGTGCGGAAGGCGTCCTCGCGCCCCTGGTGCTTTTCGGCAAGCGCATCGACCGCGGCGGTGATCCGCGCGGTGTCGAAGCGATCATCCACCTCAGCCTTGTGCTCAGTCGTGACGCTGTCCATGTCTCACCGGATATAAGAGGTGGCAGGCGCTGTCACCCGCCATTCTCTGGCAATAGTCGTTCCATGCTTAAAAACGCCCGCTTTGGGCAAAGTTGTTCTCGGTCGATGCGCTTTCAAGGTGGGATTTTCTGGTTGACCTCTAGATATAACTCATTGAAAAACAATGAAATTCGGAGGAGGCCGGGCATGATCAGGATTTCACGACGCATTCTGTTGGCGGGAGCCGTGGCGCTCGCTGTGGCCCCCGGGGCAAGGGCTGCGGATCCGCTCAAGGAAATCCGCATCGACTGGGCGACCTACAATCCGGTGTCGCTGGTGCTGAAGCAGAAGGGGCTTCTGGAGAAGGAGTTCGCCAAGGACGGCATCACCATTACCTGGGTGCAGTCGGCCGGTTCGAACAAGGCGCTCGAATTCCTCAATGCCGGCTCGATCGATTTCGGCTCGACCGCGGGCTCGGCGGCGCTGGTCGCCCGCATCAACGGCAACCCGATCAAGTCGATCTATGTCTACTCGCGTCCCGAATGGACGGCGCTGGTGACGGGCAAGGACTCCAAGATCGCAAGTGTCGCCGACCTCAAGGGCAAGCGCGTCGCGGTGACGCGCGGCACTGATCCGCACATCTTCCTGGTGCGCGCGCTGTTAGGTACGGGCCTCACCGAAAAGGACATCACGCCGGTGCTGCTCCAGCACGCCGACGGCAAGACTGCGCTGATCCGCGGCGATGTCGATGCCTGGGCCGGCCTCGATCCGATGATGGCGCAGGCCGAGGTCGAGGAGGGCGCGGAACTCTTCTACCGCAAGGCCGACGCCAACACCTGGGGCATCCTCAATGTGCGCGAGCAGTTCTTGAAGGACTATCCGGACGCCGCCCGCCGTGTGCTCGCGGTTTACGAGGACGCGCGAAAGTATTCGCTGGCGAATTACGATGATCTCAAGAAGACCTTCATCGCCGTGACGAAGCTTCCCGAGGCCGTCGTCGACAAGCAGCTCAAGGAGCGCACCGAACTCACCCACAGCCGCATCGGCGCGCCCCAGCGCGACTCGATCCTCGCTGCGGGTCTTGCCTTGCAGCAGGCGGGCGTCGTCGACGCCAAGGTCGACGTGAAGGCGACGCTGGACGCCCTGATCGACGACCAGGTCCCGCTGCCGACGAATTGATCGTTACCCTCCCCTGCCCTCCAGGGGAGGGCAAGAGGCGCCCTTGCATTCCCTAACAAGACGCGCTTCCTACCGGCCATGAGCTCCGACGCGCCAGTCCTGCAGCAATCTTCGGAACCGGCCGAGAGCGCCGCCGCGCCCTCGCAGCTGTCGCGCTATGCGCGGCCGATGCTGTCACTGCTGCTGCCATTGATCCTCGCGCTTGGCTGGGAACTCATCGTCTGGCTTGGCTGGTCGAACGGACGGCTGGTGCCGCCGCCCTCGCGGGTCTTTGCCACCATCGCTGATCTCGCCCGCTCCGGCGAACTGATCCGCCACATCGCCGCAACGTTGTGGCGCGTCGGTCTCGGCTTCGCGTTCGGCGTCGCCGCGGGCACTTTGCTTGGCTCCATCTCCGGCTACTGGTCGCTGGCGCGCCGGCTGCTCGATCCAACCGTGCAGGCGCTGCGCGCGATCCCCTCGCTCGCCTGGGTGCCGCTGTTCATCCTCTGGCTCGGCATCTTCGAAACGTCGAAGATCGCGCTGATCGCGGTTGGTGTCTTTTTCCCGGTCTATCTCGGTGTGATGGGCGCGATCTTGACGGTCGATCGCAAGATCGTCGAAGTCGGACGCACCTTCCGTCTCTCCGGTCCCGCCATGATCCGCCGCATCCTGCTGCCGGCGGTGCTGCCGGCCTATGTCGTGTCCCTGCGTGTCGGCCTGGGTCTGGGATGGATGTTCGTGGTGGCGGCCGAATTGATCGGCGCCTCCGAAGGCCTCGGCTATCTCCTGCTCGACGGTCAGCAGCTCGGCAAGCCCGCGCAGATCCTGGCTGCGATCGTGATCTTCGCCATCCTCGGCAAGCTCACGGACTGGCTGATCGAAGTCGGGGCCGCGCCGTTCCTGCGCTGGCAGGACGCCTTCGGCCGCGCGAAGGGAACCTGACGCGATGCTGGCGCTCGACCGGGTCAGCAAGACCTATCCCAACGGCGTGCATGCGCTGGCGCGCTTCTCGGCCGACATCAAGCAGGGCGAGATCGTCGCCATCATCGGCGGCTCCGGCTGCGGCAAGTCCACGCTGCTCCGCGCCATCGCCGGCCTCGATCGGGCAAGCTCAGGCACCGTGACGCTCGACAGCGAGGCGATCGCAGCGCCCCATGCCAAGATCGGCATCATCTTCCAGGAGCCGCGGCTTTTGCCCTGGCTCAGCGTCGCCGACAATATCGGTTTTGGACTTGCCGATTTGCCCGCCGCCGAGCGGCGTGAAAAAGTGGCGCGTGCGCTCGCCCGCGTCGGCCTCGCCGACAAGGCGCAGGCATGGCCGCGCGAGCTCTCGGGCGGGCAGGCCCAGCGCGTCGCGATCGCCCGCGCGCTGGTGCCGCAGCCCGAAGTGCTCTTGCTCGACGAGCCCTTCTCCGCGCTCGACGCCTTCACCCGCCGCGACCTTCAGGATCATCTGCTCGATCTCTGGGCCGACACGCGGCCGACCTTGATCCTCGTCACACATGACGTCGACGAAGCCGTGGTGCTGGCCGATCGTGTGCTAGTGATGCGGCCGCGGCCGGGCCGTATGTTCGACCAGATCGAGATCAATCTGGGACGCCCGCGCGACCGCAATTCGGCGCTGTTCGAGAATTTCAAACGAAGTGTGCTGACGTCACTCGACCGTTCGCTCGACCGCAACGTCCCCGACCGTGACGCAACCCAGGGTCCCGGTCAGGCCATGTGGTGGTGACATTCTCTCCCTAAGCCGGTACATCGCAAGGGTACGTTGAGAGGCGTATTTTCCGGGAGAGAACAAGATGGACGCCGCAGAACTGCGCCAGATGCAGGCCCCGATCAAGGAACGCTACAAGACTGACCCCAAGACCGCGCTGATCACGTTGAAGGCTAAGGGCTCAACGGATGGCGAAGGCATCGCCTGCAAGGTCGAGACCGGCCGCGCCATCGCGATGGCAGGTCTGCATCCCGCGACCGGCGGCTCCGGCCTCGAGCTTTGCTCCGGCGACATGCTGCTCGAGGCGCTGGTCGCCTGCGCCGGCGTTACGCTGAAATCGGTCGCGACCGCGATCGAGGTTCCGCTCAAGACCGCTAACGTCTATGCCGAGGGCGATCTGGATTTCCGCGGCACGCTCGGCGTCGACAAGGAGACCCCGGTCGGCTTCGCCGAGATTCGCCTGCGCTTCGAGGTCGACACGCCGGCGCCGCAGGACAAGCTCGATCTCTTGCTCAAGCTCACCGAGCGCTATTGCGTGGTCTATCAGACCATCAAGAACGGCCCGAAGGTTTCGGTGTCGATGCAGCGGATGTGAGTCTCTTACCCTCCCCCTTCAGGGGAGGGTAACAAGAAAAAAATGTCCCTCGACCTCCAGCTCATCCTCCTCCTCTTCTTGCGCATGGCGATCGCGGCGGCGTTCGTCGTGTCGGCTTCTGCTATCACCGAGCGCTCGGGGCCGGTGATCGGCGCACTGGTTGCGACCCTGCCGGTCTCCGCCGGTCCGTCCTACGTCTTCCTCGCGCTCGATCATGACGCCGCTTTCATCGCCCAGGGTGCGCTGTCGAGCCTTCCGGTCAACGCGGCAACGATCTTCATGGGCCTCACCTATGTCGTGCTGGCGCAGCGGCGCAGCCTGCTGGTGAGTTGCGGAAGCGCGGTCGCGGTCTGGATCGTGCTCGCCTCGATCATCAAGCAGTTCGACTGGTCGCTCACCGCCGGGCTCGCCGTCAATCTGATCGCGTTCGGCATCTGCATTCCGCTGCTCGCGGGCTATCGTCATGTGAAGATGCCGCTGGTGACGCGCCGCTGGTACGACATTCCGATGCGGGCGGCGCTGGTCGCGACCCTCGTTGCCATCGTGGTCTCGACCTCGGGCTGGGTCGGCCCGCGCATCAGCGGCATCATCGCGCTCTATCCGGTGGTGTTCTCCAGCATGATGGTGATCCTGCACCCGCGCATCGGCGGTCCGCCGACCGCCGCCGTGCTTGCGAATTCCGCCTGGGGCCTGCTCGGATTCGGCATGGCGATCGCGGTGTTGCATGTCGGCGCCGCCAATTTCGGCTCGGCGATCGGGCTCAGCCTCGCGCTCACGACCTGTATCGTGTGGAATTTGACGCTGTGGTGGAATGGACGACGCAAGAAGCGCTGAAGTGCATACCATGCGGAGCGCACGCGTCTGATGCGCCGGAGATCAACTCACCAGCTATATCGAACACCTGCGGTGGCCTTAGCGCCCCGGGGACCGGCATTGATCGTGCTGCCGACGCCGAACTGATAGCCGCCCTGGGCGTAGACGCTGAAGCTCCTGCCGAACTTCCCGGTGCAGCCGACGAACGCCTCGACTGTCTGCATGTTCTCCTTCAATTGCACCTGGTCGACGCCAAAATTGGTGGTCGCGTCCGCGCCCCAGCCGCGCCAATAGTTTACGCCGACGTAAGGCTGCCAGAGCGTCCCGTTGCTGGCTTGGAAATTCCACTGGCCGCGCAGGCCGAGTCGACCGATCGGGCCCGAGGTGGTGCCCATCCCGACCTGGCCTAATCCGTCATTGGCATCGTCGAATGCGACCCGCTGCCAGATAATCTGGACCTGCGGCTCGAGCGTGAAGCCCGCGCCGAGCGGCAGCGGGATCGGATAGCCCGTTTCCAGCGAGGCAGCCAAGCCGGTGCCCTTGATCGGCAATTGCGAGAATTGCGTGGTGGCGTTGCCGCGATAGAGCGTTACTTGCAGGATCGCGTCGAGATACCAGCCGGTCGGTCCGTAATGCGTCCAATAGCCGCCGGCCGAATAGGCCTCGATATCGTTGGTCCCCGTGGGTGTCAGCATGTAGCCGGTGACGGTCGGGTTGGTGACGAGCCCTGTCACGTTGGCCGACGCTTGGGTATAGGCAAAGTAGAGACCGGCGGAGTCGCGATGACCCGGAATCGTACTGCCGCGCCAGAGATCAACGCCGCCTTGGAAGCCAGCCAGCCAGCCGCTGGCGCGCGGATCGGCAAAGGCTCGAGAATGGCCATTGATCTGCTGACCGAACATTCGCGCCCAGTCCGAGCGGTCCCAACCATTGGGATCGGTGCCCGCGTTGAACAGGGTCATGGTGTCGCCGATCCGCTGGTTGAGCGTGCCAAGTGTTGTCAGACCTATTTGGCGCGCCATCGGTTGAACGGATCCATAGGTCGCAAGTTCGGGCCCGATGATTGGGTGGGTGCCGGGCGGCAGAATAGGTCCTGGCGGGTCGGGAGGCAGGACTCCACCGCCTCCATCGCCTCCGCCTCCCCCGGTCGTGAACGTTGAGCGCAGGAACCAGTCATTGGGATCGGTGCCGGCAACGGGGCCTCCACGGAAAAGAAAATAGTCGAAGGCGCCGCCACGCACTTCGCCAGCGAGCGCGAACGCGCCGGCTGCGGTCTTGCCGCCGTTTATCACCTGAACCACCTGGATGCCGTTCCCGGTCGTCTCGGCGCCGGGACCGGTGGTGTTGGTGATTTTGAGCCGCGATGTGCCCGAAGCATTGCCGCCGTTGATGACGAGCATGTCCGAGGGCGAGCCGTCAGTGCCAAGGAACGTATTCAGTCCGATCCGACCGTTCGCGCCGGTGTAATTGGTCACGGTCAGCGTCTTGTAGCTCGACAGTTGTGTCGGGTCGCCGGTTGGCGGGGTGAAGTTAATCGTGCTGTTGTCGTTGGTGAGGTTGGTTGCGGTCGAATTGCCGGTCATCCTCCAGCGGGTCTGCAGCGCAAGATTGATCGTGCTGGTGCTGCCGCTCTGGGTCGAGATCACTCCGCCCAAGGTCGATCCCTGCGCGTTGAATGTCGTGGCGCTTCCCGATACCGCTTCGAGCAGAGTGTTATTGTTTTTGATCGCGACCGCGTTGTTAAGGCTGATGTTGGCCGTGGCGCCCTGAACCGAGAAGGAGGCGGCGCTCGCCACGATTGTCGCGTTGCTGTACAGCAATGCATTGGCACTCCCGCCGTTGTTGAACAGAAAGCCGTAGCCGCCGTTGCCCGAAGCCGTCACGTTCGTGCCGGCCATTGTTGCAGTACCACCGTTCTGCAACAGCCCGCCCGCACCGTTCTCGACGGATACCGAGCCGCCTGTTGTGATGACGGCACCACCATTTGCCGCGCCAACCCCCGCATCTCCACCGCTCCCTGTGACGGTGACCGCAACGTCGCTTGCGATGACCGCACTTCCTGCTCCAGTTGCTCGAAGTCCCGTCTCGCCACCACCGCCACCCAGAACTGATACGCTGCCGCCCATCAGCGTCACCTGGCCGCCTGAAGCGGCGTTGGCGCCGACATCGCCGCCGCCCGTGCCTACCAAGATGCTGACGCCGGTCGCGGAGATCGCACTGTTGGCACCTGTTGCCGACAAGCCGGTGTTCCCACCACCACCCGAGAATGTGATGCTACCCCCGGTGAGTTGGATATTGCCGCCCGACTGGGCGCTGACCGCGGTAATACCGCCCGAGCCACCCATCGAAAGGGTCAAGCCATCGGCAATGATGCGGCTTCCTGTACCGCTGGCGAGCAGTGCGGAGGGAATCCCGCCAAAGGCCACGGTGAGTGAGGAACCGGGTGTGAACTGGATAAGCCCGCCCGCCAGCGCCTGCACCAGACTCTGGCCGCCACCATTGGGCCAGACCACAGTGATGCCGTTCGCTATGATTGTGGCGTTGTTGGCGCTCATGGCGATCGCGCCGCCTCCGCCATCGTTCTGAAGCAGGATGCCGTTGGCGACGATGCGGGCGCCGCTCGCGGCTCCCAATCCGAGGCCGCTCGCCGTCACGGGTCCATTGACGGTGACGACAGAGTTGGTTGCCGCGCTGATCCCCGTTCCGAATCCGTGGGCTGTGACCGCGGCATTTGTCGTGACGGCGGCGCTGTTCGTCGCGGCTACGGCTGTTCCGAAGCCGACGGTTACCGGAGTGCTGACCGTGCATGGCGCGCCGCCATTTTGCGCAATGCCGCCGTTCGAGGGTGATGTGGTGCATTGCGCGCGGACAGTTGGCGGGGCACCGACAAGCATCCCGCAGATCATAATCGTCAGTATGCCGACACGCAGACGGCGAAGCCCAGAGAAGAGCGGCGCGAGACTTTGAAGAGCTGCACCAAGCTTGCGCACGTTCACCTACAGTCGGTCACGCAATCGAATCGCGAGCCGAGGGCAACGATCAAGGCGCAAACCGCCGCAAATATGGAAACAGCGCGGCCTATTGATTATGGCGGGCCACTGTCGCTCGCGAGCCACCCACTAGACAGCATCGCTGACTTACATGGAACTCGCGGAATCCGTGTCGCGCTTTCTGCACGATCATCCGGTTCGGGCTACGGCTTCGGCAGCTTGGCCTTCAGCGCATAGAGCGCCTCGAGCGCTTCGCGCGGGGACATCTCGTCGGGGTGCAGCGCTTTCACTGCGTCCATCAGAAGTTCGGCCTCGCTCGGCGGCGCAGCTTCGGCTGCGGCGCGCGAGGGCACGGCGAACAGCGGCAGATCGTCGGCGAGCGCGCGTGCGGTCTGGCCGCGATCTTGCGCCTCTAACTTGGCCAGCACGGATTTGGCGCGCGTGATCACGGCCGGCGGCAGGCCTGCGAGCTTGGCCACTTGAATGCCGTAGGAGCGGTCGGCCGAGCCCGGCAGCACCTCATGCAGGAACACGACATTGCCCTGCCACTCCTTCACCCGCACCGTGGCGTTGAACATCCGCGGCAGTTTGGCCGAGAGCGCGGTCAGCTCGTGATAATGCGTCGCGAACAGCGTGCGGCAGCGATTGCTCTCGTGCAGATGCTCGATCGCGGCCCAGGCGATCGAGAGGCCATCGAAGGTGGCGGTGCCGCGGCCGATCTCGTCGAGGATCACGAGCGCGCGCTCGCCGGCCTGGTTGAGGATCGCCGCGGTCTCGACCATCTCCACCATGAAGGTGGATCGACCGCGGGCGAGATCGTCGGCGGCGCCGACGCGCGAGAATAGGCGGTCGATGATGCCGATCCGCGCGCGCGTGGCGGGCACGAAGCTGCCGATCTGGGCGAGCAGCGCAATCAGCGCGTTTTGGCGCAGGAAGGTCGATTTGCCGGCCATGTTGGGGCCGGTGAGCAGCCAGAGCTGGCCGGACTTTTGCGCAGGTCCTGGCGAGAGATCGCAGGCATTGGCGATGAATGGCTCGCCATTGCGCTTGAGCGCTTGCTCGACCACGGGATGGCGGCCAGCCTCGATCGCAAAACCGAGGGAGGAATCCACCTCGGGCCGCACGTAATTGTCGTCGACGGCGAGCTTGGCGAGCGAGGTCGCGACATCGAGCAGCGCAAAGGCATGGGCAGCGGCGCGCAAATCATCGCTGATCGCCAGAGCCTTCGCGCAGAGCCGGTCGAAGATTTCGAGCTCGAGCCCGAGCGCGCGGTCGCCAGCGTTGGCGATCTTGGCCTCGGTCTCGCCCAGCTCCGAGGTGGTGAAGCGCACCTGACCTGCCAGCGTCTGGCGATGGATGAAGGTCGCATTCAGCGGCGGCGACATCAGCTTGTCGCCATGCTGCGCGGTGACCTCGACGAAATAGCCGAGCACGTTGTTGTGCCGGATCTTGAGGCCCTTGACGCCCGTGTTGTCGGCGTAGCGCGCCTGCATCGAGGCCACGACCAGGCGCGATGCGTCGCGCAGGTTTCGTGTTTCGTCGAGCGCGGGCTCGTAGCCCTGGCGAACGAAGCCGCCGTCGCGCTTGATCAGCGGCAGCTGCTCGTCGAGCGCGCTGGCAAATTCTGCCGCGAGCTCGCGCGACGGACGTTGCAGTGCGGCCATCACGGCTACGAGTTCCTGCGGTGGCTGGTCGAGTTCGCCGAGCCGCGCCAGCGTCTGGTCGGCGGCGATGATGCCATCGCGCAGGCCGGCGAGATCGCGCGGGCCGCCGCGGCCGACCGAGAGCCGCGCCAGCGCGCGCGACATGTCGGGTGCGCCGCGCAGGATGCTGCGGATGTCCTCGCGGGCCGCAGAATCGGCAACGAAGGCGCTGACGGCGTCGAGCCGCCGGGCGATTGCTATTGCATCCGTCAGCGGCGCGGCGAGCCGCTGCGCCAGCAGACGCGAGCCGGCCGACGTCACCGTGCAGTCGATGGCGTCGAGCAGCGAGCCGCGGCGTTCGCCCGCGAGTGTCCGCGTCAGTTCGAGATTGGCGCGCGTCGCCGGATCGATCGCCATGGTCGCGCCGGAGGCTTCGCGCGCCGGCGGCGACAGCGGCGGATGCTTGCCGACCTGGGTGCGGTCGACATAGGTGACGGCAGCGGCGGCAGCCGTGGCTTCGAGCCGCGACAACTGCGCCAGCCCGTCCATGGTCGCAACGGCAAAATAATCGCACAGGCGCTTCTCGGCGGTGGCGCCGTCGAAGACGTCGCGGGTCAGCGGCGTCACCGCCGGCAGTTCGCGCAAGGTTTGCCCGAGCTCGCTGTCGTTGTAGAGCGCGTCGGCGACGATCGCCTCGTTCGGGTTGATGCGTGCCAGCGTTGCGGCGAGCTCGCCGCCCGAACATTCCAGCACCATGAATTCGGCGGTCGAGATGTCGATCCAGGCGAGACCAAAGCGATCACCACCGGTAGACGAACGCGCACGCGCAATCGCCAGCAGGTAATTGTTGGCGCGCGCGTCGAGCAGGTTGTCCTCGGTCAGCGTGCCCGGCGTCACCAGCCGCACCACGCCGCGCCGCACGACGCTCTTGTTGCCGCGCGCCTTGGCCGCGGCAGGGTCCTCGGTCTGCTCGCACACCGCGACCCGGTGGCCGGCGCTGATCAAGCGGTGCAGATAATCCTCGGAGCGCTCGACCGGCACGCCGCACATCGGGATATCCGCGCCCTGATGCTTGCCGCGCTTGGTCAGCACGATACCGACCGTCTTCGAGGCGATCTCGGCATCCTCGAAGAACAGCTCGTAGAAATCGCCCATCCGGTAGAACAGCAACAGGCCTTGATGCGCCGCCTTGATTTCGAGGTACTGTTCCATCATCGGCGTGACGCGCGCGGCGGCGTCCGCCTGCGGCGCGGCCGTGGGTTCGGGGTCTGGCGCGGGAATGGGCTGTTGCATGGTCATAGGCGGCGCAACCTACAAAATTTCGCACCTCGCTCCTATCGCTTTGGCCGGCGAGGGGAGGTTTTCCACGTTGTCCGCACCGCGGCATGCGTTGCGGACGCCGGTCCCCTGCAAATCGCGCGCGAAACCGTCAATTGACCTGCCGCGGGCGCGCTCCTAAAACTCCGCCGGAATTGAAGAAATTTGGCCGGACCGCGGCATTCAGGGAGAACAACGATGCGTGACGTCTTTATCTGCGATGCCGTGCGGACCCCGATCGGCCGCTTCGGCGGTTCACTTGCCAAGGTGCGCGCCGATGACCTGGCGGCTGCCCCGATCAAGGCGCTGATGGCGAAGCACCCGAGCCTTGATTGGGCGCAGGTGGACGAAGTTTTCTTCGGCTGTGCCAACCAGGCTGGCGAGGACAACCGTAACGTCGCACGCATGGCGCTGCTGCTCGCAGGGCTCCCGGATTCGGTTCCCGGCCAGACCCTGAACCGGCTCTGCGCGTCCGGCCTCGATGCGGTCGGTGCGGCGGGCCGCGCCATCCGCTCCGGCGAGATCGAGCTTGCGATCGCGGGCGGCGTCGAATCCATGACCCGCGCGCCCTTCGTGATGGGCAAGGCGCAGGAAGCGTTCTCGCGCTCCGCCGAGATTTTCGACACCACCATCGGCTGGCGCTTCATCAATCCGCTGCTCAAGGCGCAATACGGCGTCGACGCGATGCCGGAGACCGGCGAGAACGTCGCCGAGGAATTCCAGGTCTCGCGCGCCGACCAGGATGCCTTTGCGATCCGCTCGCAGCAGCGCGCAGGCGCCGCGATTGCCGCTGGCTATTTCGCCGAGGAGATCACGCCGATCATCATTCCCGGCGGCAAGGCCGGGCCGATCACGGTCGACAAGGACGAGCATCCGCGTCCCGAGACCACGCTCGAAGCCCTCACCAAACTGAAGCCGATCGTGCGCAATCCCGGCACGGTCACCGCCGGCAACGCCTCCGGCGTCAATGACGGTGCGGCCGCGATGATCCTGGCGTCCGAGGCTGCCGTGAAGAAGCACGGCCTCACGCCCCGCGCGCGCATCCTCGGTCTCGCCTCGGCCGGCGTGCCGCCGCGCATCATGGGCATCGGGCCCGTGCCCGCGACCCGCAAGCTGATGGAGCGCCTCGGCAAGAAGATCAGCGATTTTGACCTGATCGAGCTGAACGAAGCCTTCGCTTCGCAGGGCATCGCCTGTATGCGCCAGCTCGGCGTCGCCGACGATGCTGATTTCGTCAATCCGCATGGCGGCGCGATCGCCCTCGGCCATCCGCTCGGCATGAGCGGCGCGCGCCTCGCACTGACCGCCGTACACGGCATGGAAAAGCGCGGCGGCAAGCTCGCGCTCGCCACCATGTGCGTCGGCGTCGGCCAGGGTGTTGCGGTTGCGATCGAGAAGCTGAACTAAGCTCTCGCCCTCTCCCCGCTCGCGGGGAGAGGGCTTTCAGGGATCATCTCATGATCATCGAGCGCGAGCAGGACGTCACGGCCGCGGCATTGGCGGTGATGGAGCGGACGTCCGATCCGCGGCTGCGCCAGATCATGGTCTCCCTGGTCAAGCACCTGCACGCCTTCGTCCGCGATGTTCGCCTGACCGAGGCGGAGTTCCGCGATGCGACCGCGATCGTGGCCGAACTCGGCAAGCTTTCGACCGACACGCATAATGAAGTCGTGCTGATGGCTGGCTCGCTCGGCGTCTCCCCGCTGGTGTGCCTGCTCAACAATGGCGATCAGGGCAACACGGAAACGGATCAGTCGCTGCTCGGACCGTTCTGGCGCCTGAACTCGCCGCTGATGGAGAATGGCGGATCGATCGTCCGCTCCGAGACGCGGGGGGCGCCGTTGTTCGTCAGTGGCCGCGTCGTGGACAAGGACGGCCGCCCGGTCGCCGGCGCGGAGGTCGACGTCTGGCACGCTTCGCCGGTCGGTCTCTATGAGAACCAGGATCCCGAGCAGGCCGACATGAACCTGCGCGGCAAATTCACGACCGACCAGGATGGGCGCTTCGCCTTCCGCTCGGTGATGATGATTGGCTATCCGATTCCGACCGATGGCGTGGTCGGCCGCCTGCTGAACGCGCAGAGCCGGCATCCCTATCGTCCCGCGCATCTGCACGCGCTGTTCTTCAAGCCCGGATTCAAGGTGCTGATCTCGCAGGTCTACGACCCCGCCGATCCGCACATCGACAGCGACGTGCAATTCGGCGTGACACAAGCGCTGATCGGCAAGTTCCTGCGCCACGACTCGCCGCATCCGAGCGCGGCCGACGTCGCGACGCCCTGGTATTCACTCGACCACACCTACCGGCTGGCGGCCGGAGAGGCCGTGCTGCCGCGGCCGCCGATCAAATAGCGTCGGGCGCAGGAGACCCGCTAAACCCGCTTCCCTAGATTAGTTATATTCTATAATGATTGGCTGAAGCGTTGACCGGCTGACCAAAATGGCCGGGGAGGAGTTCGCCCATGACACTGATCTATCCCGTCGACAGCAACAAGGCGCATCCGCTGCCGCTGTCGCCCGAATACAAGAGCTCGATCAAGCGCGCGCCGAACAAGCCCTTGATCCCGATGCACCATACGCTGTCGGAATTGACCGGCCCGGTCTACGGCCACGAGACCGTGCGCGATGGCGACGACGACCTTACCACCCAGCACACAGGCGAGCCTATCGGCGAGCGCATCATCGTGCACGGCCATGTTCGTGACGAGGACGGCCGCGGCGTGCCGAATTCGCTGGTCGAGATCTGGCAGGCCAATTCCTGCGGCCGCTACGTCCATGTCCGCGACCAGCATCCGGCACCGCTCGATCCGAATTTTACCGGCGCGGGCCGCACGCAAAGCGACGCGTCCGGCTACTACCGCTTCGTCACCATCAAGCCCGGCGCCTATCCGTGGGGCAATCATCACAATGCCTGGCGTCCGGCGCACATCCATCTCTCGGTGTTCGGCCATTCCTTCGTCACGCGGCTGGTGACGCAGATGTATTTCCCGAACGACCCGCTGTTCCCGTTCGACCCGATCTTCAACTCGGTGCCGGATGAGAAGGCGCGGATGCGGATGGTGTCGTCGTTCGACTTGGAGAATACCAAGCCCGAATGGGCGCTGTGCTACCGCTTCGACATCGTGCTACGCGGCAAGAACGCCACCCCTATGGAGAACCATTAAGGTGCAGGACAACGGTATCACCCCATCGCAGACCGTCGGTCCGTTCTTCAAATACGGCCTGACGCCGACCGGCGACTACGCCTGGAACGACGCGTTCACCAACTCGACGCTGACGCCCGACGTCTCCGGTGATCGCGTCCACATTGAGGGCCGTGTGTTCGACGGCGACGGCGCCGTTGTGCCCGATGCCATGCTGGAGATCTGGCAGGCGGACGCGCAGGGCCGCTTCTCCGATCCGCAGGACAAGCGCGCGTTGCCGAATGCCAGCTTCCGCGGCTTTGCCCGCTGCGGCACCGACAAGGACGGACATTATTCCTTCGACACCATCAAGCCGGGCGCGGTGCCGGATCCCGATGGCAAGCCGCAGGCGCCGCACATTGTTTTGGCGGTGTTCGGGCGCGGCATGCTGCGGCATCTCTATACCCGCATCTATTTCAGCGACGAGGCCGGCAATGCCGCCGATCCCGTCTTGGCACTGGTGCCGGCGGATCGCCGCGCGACGCTGATCGCGGTGCGCGAGGCGGGTAAGACGGTCTATCGACTCGACCTGCGTTTGCAGGGCGGCGACGAGACGGTGTTCTTCGACGTGTGACGTCAGCCGCCGCCTTCCTGTGAAGGCGGCGGAGTGCGGCTGGCGCTGCCGGGTGTGATCGTGCAGAATGCGCGCGGCACCCGGGGCGCTTAATGACACCTCTACAACTGCCGGCGGTCGTTGAGCCCGCCCGACTGACGGCTGCACTGCGCAGGGGCGGCGTGCTCGACGCTGGCGCCGTGCGCGAGGTGAAGGTGCTGCATCAGCGCGACACCGTCGTGTCGCACATCATTCGCCTTCGCCTGCGCTATGTCGGCGAATCCGCCGGTGCGCCGCAGACGCTGATCCTCAAGACTGCGAATGCCGCGTTTGCAGAGACGCTTGCCAACGGCGGCCGGCACGAGGTGGCCTACTACACGCAGCTGTCGCCGAGGATGCCGCCCGGACTCGTGCCGCGCTGCTTCGACGGGCATTTCGACGAGGATAGCCAAACCTGGCATCTCCTGCTCGAGGATCTCACCGACAGCCATGCGGTCGCGACGCAATGGCCGCTGCCCCCGTCGCGTTCGGAGACGGCGGCGATCGTCACGACGCTCGCGCGCTGGCACGCAGCATGGTGGGACCATCCGGATCTTGGCGACACCGTCGGGACCTGGGCAAGCGCCGAGGACAGCGCGCAGCACATGGAGACCTTTGCCGGTCATTACGACCGCTTTGCCGATCTGCTCGGTGATCGCCTCAGCGAGGAACGGCGCATCCTCTATCGCCGCCTCATCGATCAGTCGGCTCGACTATCCGAACGCTATCATTCGCGCCGTCATCTCAGCATCACCCATGGCGACGCCCACACCTGGAATTTCCTGCTGCCGCGCGCCGGTGTCACCGATACCGTGCGCGTCTTCGATTTCGATCTCTGGGGCATCAATGTGCCGACCAACGACCTCGCCTACATGATGGCGATGATGTGGTACCCGGAGCGAAGGCAGGCGCTCGAACGGCCGCTGCTCAATCTCTACCACGACACGTTGCTCGACATCGGGATCACCAACTACACGCGCGGCGCGCTCGATCGCGACTATCGCTGGTCGGTGCTCTGGCAGATCACGAGGCCAGTCTGGCAGTGGAGCATCAACATCCCGCCGCTGATCTGGTGGAATAATCTGGAGCGCGTGATGATGGCGGTTGAGGATTTGGGCTGCGAGGAGTTGTTGTAGCAGCTCGCGCAGCAAATTCAGTGTCGTCCCGGCGAAGGCCGGGACCCATAACCACAGGGCATGGTTGTGGGGCGAGCTGGTAACTCCGAATCTTCGCAAAACTATTGCTGCGGCGTATGGGTCCCGGATCGGCGCTTCGCTTGTCCGGGACGACGGAGGAGTATGAGGCGCCGCCGCGTTGTTCGTCCTACTCCATCACCGCATGTTCCGGCCCCGCCGACTGCTTGCGCAGCATGGCCTTGGTCGAGCCGATCATCAGCGCCAGCGGAATGGTGCAGAGGATGAAGAACATCACGAGCTGGTAGTCGTGCGCAAAGGCGATGATCTGCGACTGGATGCTGACCATTCGGTCGGCCATGGCGCGGCCGGCGTCGGTGGAGAGGTTGAGCATGCCGCTGACATCAGGCATCTGGAGCGCGTGATTGAACGGGTTGATGTGCTCGGACAGGATCGCATAGGTCTTGCGCGTGCCCTGGGTCAGCTGGGCGATGACGATGGAGATACCGACCGAGCTCGCGACGTTGCGGAACAGCGTCAGCATCGAGGTGCCGTCGGTACGCAAATGGTTCGGCAGCGTCATGAACGCCACCGTCGAGAGCGGCACAAATACCAAGCCGAAGCCAAAGCCCTGGATCACGCTGACGACGACGATTTCCGGCACCTGGGTCTGGTCGGTCCAGCCGGTCATCTGGAACAGCGACGCCGCCGTCAGCGTCAGTCCGGAGATGATCAGCGTGCGCGCTTCGATGAAGCGCATGATGCGGCCGACCATCATCATGGCGAAGAAAGTCCCGAAGCCGCGGCTCGCAAGCAGCCCGCCCGCGGTCATGATGGGATAGCCGATGACGTTCTGAAGGTAGGGCGAGGCAAGCGCCATGGTCGAGTACAGCACGAGCCCCATCACTGTCATGAAGATGCAGCCGGTGAGGAAGTTGCGGTCTTTGAACAGTGCGAACTGGATAAACGGCCGCGAGGTCGTCAGGGAGTGTGCGAAGAAATAGTAGAAGGCGACGGCGGAGACGGCAAACTCGGTCAGGATTTCGACCGATTCGAACCAGTCGAGCTGCTCGCCGCGGTCGAGCGCGAGCTGGAGCGCGCCGATCCCCACCGCCAGCGCCGCGAAGCCGAGCCAGTCGAATCTGAGGCTGAGATCCTTTTTGGTCTCGTCCATGAAGACGAGTAGCCCGAGCACGGTGATCGCACCGAACGGCAAATTGACGAAGAACACCCAGTGCCAGGAATAGGTCTCGGTCAGCCAGGCACCGAGCGAGGGGCCCATGATCGGCCCCATCATCACGCCCATGCCCCAGATCGACATCGCCTTGGCGCGTTCCTGGAGCGTATAATAGTCGAGCATCACCGATTGCGACAGCGGCACCAGCGCCGCGCCGAACACGCCTTGCAGCAGGCGGAACAGCACCATCTGGTTGATGTCCTGCGCGAGGCCGCACAGCACGGACGCGAAGGTGAAGCCGCCCGCGCAGATGATGAAGATGCGCTTGCGGCCGAAGCGGTTGGAGATCCAGCCCACCGGCGCCGTCATGATCGCGGCGGCGACGATGTAGGAGGTCAAGACCCAGTTGATCTGGTCCTGCGAGGCCGACAGCGTGCCCTGCATGTAGGGCAGCGCGACGTTGGCGATGGTGGTGTCCAGCGCTTGCATGATGGTCGCAGTCATGGCGCAGATCGTCACCATGTTCCGGCGCAGGCCGGGGACCATCAGGCTGGCATTGGGACTGGACATCGGATCAGTCCTTGTCTCAGTCTTTGTCTTGGTTCGCGGTGGCCGACAATCCGAACAGGCCGGCGAGCGAGCGCTGGTGGCCGGTGTCGATGGTGGCATAGACGCTCATGCCGGCCTTTAGCCTCTTCACGTATTTGTCGGTCTCGTCGAAATAGATGCGGACCGGCACGCGCTGCACCACCTTGACGAAATTGCCGGTGGCGTTCTGCGGCGGCAGGATCGCGAATTGCGCGCCTGTGCCGGGCGAGAGCGAGCCGATCTTGCCCTTGAAGACATGGTTCGGGAACGCGTCGACCTCGAGTGTGACCGGCTGGCCTTCGGTGACGTGGGTGAGGTCGCTCTCCTTCGGATTGGCGTCGACCCAGGGATGGGCGACGTCGATGATGGAGAACACCGCCATGCCGGCGGAGACGTAGCGGCCGAGCTGGATCTGCTCGACCTGCGTCGCCACGCCGCTCATCGGCGCGCGCACCACGGCGTGGTCGAGATTGCGCTCGGCGTTGTCGAGCCTGGACTTGGCCTGCGCGTAAGGCGGGAATTTCTCCAGCGGCAGATCGGTGTCGCCGAGCAGTTGCGTCTTGGCCGTCGAAATCTGCTGCTTGACGTATTGCGCGATAGAGCCGGACGTTACCAGTGCGTTCGACGCGTTGTCGAGGTCGAGCTGCGAGCCGTAGCTGTTCTTCACCAGCGACTGCTTGCGTTCGACGTCGCGCTGCTTCAAATCGACGCCCTGCTGGGCGAGGCCAAGCATGTCGCCATAAATCTTGATGTTGGCGCGGAGGTTGTCATAGGTCGACTGCGCCTGCATGACCTGCGCCTTGGCCTCGTCCACCGCGAGGCGGAACGGCACGGGGTCGATCTCGAACAGTTCGTCGCCCTGCTTGACGATCTGGCCCTCTTTCACGACGATCTTCTCGATCTTGCCGGAGATGTCGGGCGTCACCAGCACCTTCTGCGCGCCGACATAGGCATCGTCAGTGCCGACATAGCGGCCGCCATTGAGATAGAAGGTGAAGCCGACGATCGCGACGACGATCGGCAGCACGACCATGAGCAGGAAGCGGCGATAGCGCCGCAGGCCCGCGACCAGGCGGCGACGCGGGTTAGTGCCGGCTTTCTTGGTCGGCTTGCCGCTGTCGATCTTCTGTTCGGGCTGGAATTTGAGAACCTGATCAGCCATAGCGCTGCTCCTTACGCGCTTGTTCCGCTCCGCTACTCTGGATCGCGTTACGCACGTTTTCTTTGATGGATTCGAGTTGGGTGAGGAGACGGTGGGCGTCCGCCGGGCTGATGCCGTCGAGCGCGTTCGCCGTGAGTTCCGACTTAAGGCCGCTCATTTTACCGAGCAGTGCACGGCCGGCCTTCTTCAGATGCAGGCGTTTGACACGGCGGTCCGAGGCGTCATTGCGGCGCTCGATCCAGTCGCTGTGGCAGAGCTTGTCGATCAGGCGGGTCAGCGTGATCGGCTGCATCTCCAAGAGCTCGGCAAGTTCCGATTGTTTCATGCCCTCGCTGCGCTCGACCTTGGCCAGCACCGCCCATTGCGCGCGGGTGATGCCGAAGCGCGATGCCTCCTTGTCGGCATGGACGCGCAAGAGGCGGTAGAGCTCACCGAGCGTGAACAGGAAGTTCTGGTCGACGGACCCGCGGGTCATAAACGTTGTCTCCAATAAGCTTGGCTATAATAAGCAAGCTTATGATTATTTCATGGCGGGTTAGCGCGATGCTGTCCCGCAGCAAAAGCATGGCTGACCGCCACCGCCCCGGTCGTGCTTTGGGTTCCCTGGCCGAAATGCTAGAAGGCAGGCGACATGACCCTCGCCAAGCCGGCATTTCCGACGCCTGACCATGATCACGGCCGCTGCACCGCGGACGCGCTGTCGCATGCCGAGGCGGTTTGCCAGCAACGGGCGCAGAAATTCACGCCGATTCGCCGCCAGGTGTTGGCGGCGCTGCTCGCGAGCCACCGCCCGCTCGGCGCCTATGAGGTGATCGACGAGCTCGCCAAATCGATGCCACGGCCGGCGCCGATCACGGTCTACCGTGCCCTCGATTTTTTGATGACGAACGGCCTCGTGCACCGCATCGAAAGCCGCAACGCCTATCTCGCCTGCGCCGCCCACGACCATGACGCGACCTCCGCGGTGGCGTTCCTGATCTGCGAGCGCTGCGGCCTGGTCGGCGAGATCCCGTCGGGGTCCTTTGCCAAGGACCTCAACGCCGCGGCGCGCAACTCCGGCTTTGCGCCGAAACTGTCCGTGGTCGAGATCACGGGCATCTGCACCCATTGTCAGAAGACGTCTTGAAGCAACAACGGCGCGAAGCCGGATTTCGGGAAGACATGTCCTCACCTCAAGCCATACCCTCTGCCGGGCGTCCCCTCAGCGCCGGCGCCATCGCCCTGATGCTCATGCTGTGCCTAACCTGGGCCTTCAACCAGATCGCGATAAAGCTGGTCCTGCCGGATGTCCCGCCGATGCTCCAGGCGATGATCCGGTCGATGGGCGCGCTGCCGGTGCTGTTCATCATCGGCACCGTGCGCGGCGTCAAATTCTTCGACCGTGACGGCACGTGGAAGCCGGGCCTTATTGCAGGGCTGATGTTCGGCATCGAATTCGTGCTGATCTTCCAGGGCCTGCGCCTGACCTCCGCGTCGCGCGCGGTGGTGTTTCTCTACACCGCGCCGTTCTTCGTCGCGCTCGGCTCCTATCAGGTGCTCGGCGAGCGCCTTGGCAGCACGCAATGGCTGGGCTTGGCGATCAGCTTTGCCGGCGTCGCCCTCGCGATCGGCGTGCCGCAGGCCAATGTCGACTCGCACGTCCTGCTCGGTGACCTCATGATCGTCGCCGGCGCTTCGCTCTGGGCGGCGACGACGCTGGTCGCCAAAGGCACGCGGCTGCGCTTCGCCGCGCCCGAGAAAGCGCTGGGCTATCAGGTCGCGACCTCGATCCCGATCCTGGGCACGGCCGCCTGGCTGTGTGGGGAGACCATCACCCACACGCCGTCGCCCCTGTCGCTCGGCCTGATGGCCTTCCAGGCGATCTGGGTGGTGGGAACCACGTTCACGCTTTGGTTCGCGCTGGTGAAGGCCCATTCGGCCAGCAAATTGTCCGCTTTTACCTTCATCACCCCTTTGTTTGGCGTGGTGGGTAGCTATTTCATCATGCACGACAGCCTGAGCCTGGCTTTCGGGGCTGCTGCGGTCCTTGTAATCGCTGGGCTTTTTCTGGTTAACCGTCCGAGCCAAGTGGCTGCGGCGCCGCGTGATGCATTGCTGAACGTCACCAAAACCTGATATTTGGACCCCATGAACAAGCCCGAAACCACCATCGATTCCGACATCGCGGGGCCTGCGCCGCGCCATCACACCACCCAGGTCAAGGTCGGCGACGTCGCCGTCGGCGGCGGTGCGCCGATCGTCGTGCAGTCGATGACCAACACCGACACCGCCGATATCGACGGCACCATCGCCCAGGTCGCAGCGCTCGCGCGCGCCGGCTCCGAGCTGGTCCGCATCACCGTCGATCGCGAGGAGGCGGCAGCCGCCGTTCCGCACATCCGAGACGGCCTGCTCAAGCTCGGTCTCACCACGCCCCTGATCGGCGACTTCCACTATATTGGCCACAAGCTGCTCGCGGCCTATCCGGCCTGTGCCGAAGCGCTCGCCAAGTACCGCATCAATCCCGGCAACGTCGGCTTCAAGGACAAGCGCGATACGCAGTTCGCCGACATCATCGAGATCGCCAACAAGAACAACAAGCCGGTGCGCATCGGCGCCAATTGGGGCTCGCTCGACCAGGAGCTGCTGACCAGGCTGATGGATGAGAACACCGCCTCGTCCAATCCGCGCGATGCGCGCGCGGTGATGCGCGAAGCCATGGTGCAGTCGGCGCTGCTCTCGGCGGCGCGCGCCGAAGAGCTCGGCATGCCCAAGGACCGCATCATCCTGTCGGCCAAGGTCTCGGCGGTGCAGGATCTGATCGCGGTCTATGAGGTTCTCGCCAGCCGTTCCGATTACGCCATCCATCTCGGCCTCACCGAGGCCGGCATGGGCACCAAGGGCATCGTGGCGTCGTCTGCCGCGCTCGGCATCCTGCTTCAGCAGGGCATCGGCGACACCATCCGCATCTCGCTGACGCCGGAGCCCGGTGGCGACCGTACCCGCGAAGTGCAGGTCGGCCAGGAGCTGCTTCAGACCATGGGCTTCCGCACCTTCGTGCCGCTGGTTGCGGCCTGCCCCGGCTGCGGCCGCACCACCTCGACCACGTTCCAGGAGCTGGCCCAATCGATCCAGGGTTTCATCCGAGACGAGATGCCGAACTGGAAGACGAAGTATCCCGGCGTCGAAGAGCTCAACGTCGCGGTGATGGGCTGCATCGTCAACGGCCCCGGCGAGTCCAAGCACGCCAATATCGGTATCTCCTTGCCCGGCACCGGCGAAGCCCCCGCCGCGCCGGTGTTCGTCGACGGCAAGAAGTTCCGCACCCTGCGCGGCCCGACCATCTCCGCCGACTTCAAGGCGCTGGTGATCGACTACATCGACCAGCGCTACGGCCAGGGCGCCAAGGTGCCGGTGACCGCGGCGGAGTAAGCGTCTCCAAACATTGAAATCGAAGGGCGGGTTAGCGTAGCGTAACCCGCCTTATTTTTTTGCGTGCGCGAAGTGGCGGGTTACGCTTCGCTAAGCCGCCCTACATTGCTACGATGCTCCTAATCAGAATGATCGGGAGACATGCCATGAGCTCACTCGCCGGCAAGCAGGGCCCGCGCTATCGCCACACGGCTGAGGACGGCGCGCCTTACGAGACCATCGCGGTCGAAAAGTTGACGCCGATCATCGGCGCCGAGATCTCCGGCGTCGACATCGGCAAGCTCGTCTCCGACGATGCGCGCTCCAATCGCCAGATGGACGAGGTCCACCGCGCGCTCGCCGAAAACCTCGTCATCTTCTTCCGCGACCAGCACATCACGCCGCAGCAGCATCTCGCCTTCGGCCGCAAGTTCGGCGAGCTGCATTTTCATCCCGCGGCTCCCCACGAGGATGAAGACCCGGCGCTGATGAAGATCTACGCGGATGCGAACTCACCGCGAGCCAATGGCGAAGGCTGGCATTCCGATGTGTCCTGCGACCTCGAGCCGCCGATGGGTTCGATCCTCTACATCAAGCAGTGCCCGCCGCGCGGTGGCGATACGCTGTTCGCCAACATGTATGCGGCCTATGAGGCGCTGTCCGACCGTATGAAGGCCTATCTCGACGGCCTCACCGCGCAGCATGACGGCGAGCCGATCTATCGCGGGCTCTATGCGAACTACGGCGTTGCCGACCGTCCGTCCTATCCGAACGCCGAGCATCCCGTGGTGCGCACGCATCCGGTCACGGGCAAGAAGGCGCTCTACGTCAACCGCGGCTTCACCCGTCACATCAACGGCATCCCGCGCGACGAGAGCGATGCGATGCTGGCCTATCTCTACCAGCACGCCGAAAACCCGCTGTTCCAGTGCCGTTTCCGCTGGACCGAAAACGCCATCGCGTTCTGGGACAACCGCTGCGCCCAGCACCGCGCGATGTGGGACTACTGGCCGCATACGCGCTCGGGCACGCGGGTGACCGTGAAGGGGGAGCGGCCGGTCTAGGCACGGCCCTTGATGGCCAAGAAAAAGGCTCCGGCAATGCCGGGGGCTTTTTTGTGCGGTCAGTGCTCGATCAATACTTGGCGACGACCGGGCCGCCGAACTTGTAGCTCACCCGGGCGACCACAGACTGGATATCCTTCGGCTTCACGTCGAACGTATAGACCGCGGGCGCAGCGGCGCCGGCGAGCTGATAGCTCTTGGTCTCGAAGGCTGAGTAATCGTATTCCAAGCCGACGATCCAGTTACGCGTGATACCGTATTCCCAGCCGGCGCCGACGGTCCAGCCGTTGTGCCATGTGGCCTGAGAGCCGGAGCCGACATTGGGGGGAACGGTGTCGGAGACCGACAGCTTGTTGTTCACGCCGGCATAGCCGCCCTTCACATAGAACAGGTTGTTGTTGAAGGCGACGCCGGCGCGGCCAACCACGGTCGCCATCCAATTCGTCCGCCAGCTGAATACGTCGTCGAGACCGGCGCCGAATACGGTATTGAGCACGCTGCCCCTGTTGCTCATGCCGGAGACCGTGCCTTCCAGGCCGAGCACGAAGTTCCTGACCTGCCAGTTGTAGCCAAGCTGGCCGCCGCCGATCACGCCAGATCCGCGCTGCGCGAAGCCCTGTCCCGGCGCGAGATCGCCGAACGCGGTGGTGTCCGCGGTGTTGATCCACCGCTCATTGGTCCAGGAGCCGCCCAGATGACCGCCGATGTAGAAGCCGGTCCAGTCATAAACAGCAACCACCGGAGGCGGCGCCTTGGTGTAGGGCCGCGCAGCCAGGTCGGCTGCGGACGCCGAGCTTGCACCCATCAAGGAGACGGCGATTCCCAACAGAGCGAGTCTGCTCATTTGCAATCCATTAAAAATTGTCTGCGACGGCAATAACTTCCACCGTGATTTTAGCCTCGGTCGCGGCCCTCTTCCGTCACCCGTTCGCAACAGTGTCCGAAAATCGACCGTGGGCTCCCCGGCCGGCCGCGGGGGAGGGTTACGGACCGCCAGGGCAAGATCTCGCGGTTGTCCTGCGTTGACGTCCTCCTTCGCCCGCGCCAATCTTCCCAAAAACAAATCGGGAGGATCTGGCATGCTCCGCGCCGAGGACAACAAATTCCTGACCGAGTCGGGCCCCGGAACGGGCATGGGTGAACTCTTGCGGCGCTTCTGGATTCCCGTGGCCCTCTCCGAAGAGTTGCCCGAGCCCGACGGCGAGCCCAAGAAGATCACAGTTCTCGGCGAAGAGCTGCTCGCCTTCCGCGACTCCCGCGGCGTGGTCGGAATCATCGATCAGTACTGCCCGCATCGCGGCGCCAATCTCTGGCTTGGGCGCGTTGAGGAATGCGGCATCCGCTGCGTCTATCACGGCTGGAAGTTCGATACCGACGGCCGGTGCGTCGACATGCCGACCTCCTATCCCGATCTCGACGCCAAAGACCTCATCCGGATCAAGTCCTACCCGGTGCGCGAATGGGGCGAGATGATCTGGGCCTATATGGGTCCGGCGGACGTCATGCCCGAACTGCCCGATCTCGAAATGGCGCTGCTGCCGGCCTCGCACCGCTACGTCAGCAAGAAATGGCAGGACTGCAACTGGGTGCAGGCGCTGGAAGGCTCGATCGACACCGCCCATTTCACCTTCGCGCATCTCTCCTTCGACAAGGAGGAGAACGAGATTCTGGACATCAAGAAGCATTTTGTGAATCCGATCGCGCGGATGTCGAGCGACCACATGCGCTGGATCGCCGAGGACCCGCGGCCGGTCATCAAGATCGCCCCGCACGAGGCGGGGCTGACCATAGCTGGCGGCCGGCTCAGCGGCAGCGACAGCATCTACTGGCGCATCGCGCAGTTCCTGATGCCGTTCCACGCTTATGCGCCGAGCGCGATGCCGGGCGAAAACATCTTCGGCCAGACTTTCGTGCCTGTGACCGACACCAATTGCTGGATCTATACCTATGCCTGGAATCCCGAGCGGCCGCTGAAGCAGGGAGAGCGCGACGCCTACGACCGCGGCAACGGCGTGATCGCGGAGGTTGACGACAATTACGTGCCGCTGCGTCACAAGGGCAACGACTATCTGATCGACCGCAAGCTCCAGAGGACCAAAAGCTACACCGGCATCAAGGGCGTATCCGAGCAGGACGCCGCCGTGCAGGACAGCCAGGGTCCGATCGCCGACCGCACCCGCGAGCATCTCGGCCCGACCGATCTCGGCATCATGCATTTTCGAAAAGTCGTGATGGATCTGGCGCGCGCGCTTCAGCAAGGCGAGCCGCCGCCGCAAGCCGCGCATCAGGATCGTTACGCCGTGCGCTCCGGCGCCTGCGTCACCAGCAAGATCAAGGATCTGCCCGCGGTGATGCTGGAACGCTTTGGCGATACCGCGGGCTTCGTCGGCCGTCCCCGGATTGCAGCGGCGGAGTAGGGCTTGTCACTGGCACGGGGCATCGTCGCAACTCTTGTGGTGTCGCTTGTCGCATCATCGCTCGCGCGGGTCGACGCGGGCCGCGCCGTGCCGGCCCGCAAGGTCGCGAAAACAAGGCCGAAGCCACCGGCGCCGGAGATATGCGAGCCGCGCAAATTCCGGATCATCCTAGATGTCGGACACACCTCTGAATCGCAGGGCGCGACGAGCGCGCGTAACGACGTGGAATTCGGCTTCAACCTGCACCTGGCGCGGCTCGTCGGCGAGAGGTTGAAGTCCGCAGGCTTTGCCGCAACCCGCGTGCTCGTGACCGAAGGCAAGGCGAGAGCAAGCTTGCTCAAGCGCGTCGGCACCGCCAATGCTGCCCATGCCGATTTCTTCCTGTCGATCCACCACGATTCCGTGCCGGACAAGATGCTCGAGCCATGGGAGTTCGAAGGTGCCAAGAGCTATTTCAGCGATCGTTTTGGCGGCCACTCGCTGTTCGTGTCCGAGCGCAATCCGCACTTCGGCACAAGCCTCGCCTTCGCCCGGCTGCTGGGCAGGGAGCTGAAGGACCGCGGCCTGCAATATGCCAGCCAATACACGTTGCCGCTGATGGGTCGCTACCGGCACCAATTGCTCGACAAGGATGTCGGAATCTACCGCTATGACGGGCTCGTCGTTCTCTCGCAGACCAATAGCGCTGCGGTCCTGCTCGAGGCCGGCTCCATCATCAACCGCGACGAAGAGATGGCGATGAACTCGCCGCGGCGGCAGGAGCTGATTGCGACGGCTGTGACGGCCGCGATGCGGGAGTTCTGCGAGAGGCGGTAGTCTGCTCCGCCGTTTCAACAACCGTCGCTGCGCTCGCAATGACGACGGGGCTACAACGGCACCCCCCGATACTCCCTGTTCGCCAAGCTCGCCTCCTCCAGATCCAGATCGCGCTCGATCCGGCGCCGCGTCTCGTCGGTGATCTGGCCATCGCGCAGGAGGTCGTGGATGAATTTTCGCTCGGCGGAGATCAGGTTGCGGGTCAATGCGGTGCCAGCGGCGGAGACGTCGTGGCGGCCTGGGTCGAGCGAGTCCGGAAGCTGGTTAGTGCGGATCTCGTGGCGCGCGCGCAGCAGGCTCACCACCTCATCGGATACGTCTTTCTTCTCGGTCAGCGCGTCCAGCGACCTCAACGCGGCGTCGAGAGCCTGGCGCCGTGCCGCGATCTCGGCCTCGTGCTCGGCGATATGTTCGTTGCGGCCGGCTTCCGCGATGCCGAGCCAGCGCACCACCGGCGGCAGCGTGAGGCCGATGCCAACCAGCGTGATGAAAATGACGCCGAAGGCGACGAACAGGATCAGGTCACGATATGGAAAGGCTTCGCCGCCCGGCAGCGTGAACGGCAGCGCCAGCGCCGCCGCAAGCGACACCGCGCCGCGTACTCCGGTGAAGGCGAGCGCGAACGCCCATTGCCAGGGCGGCGCCGGATCGCGCGCACGCAGCGACTTGCTCAATATCCGCGGCAGATAGACCGCGGGATAGAGCCAGGCGAAGCGTGCGATGACGATGATCACCATCACGATGGCGGTCGCGATCATGATGTCGTCGAGCGGAAACGCCTTCGACTTCTCGTAGAGCGCGCGCATCTGGAAGCCGGTGAGCAGGAACAAGAGACCCTCGATCAGGTAGATGATGAGGTCCCAGAAGAAGATGCCTTGCAGCCGCGTCGATGAGGAGATCCACAGCGGACCGTTCCAGCTCACATAGAGGCCGCAGGCCACGGTGGCGATCACGCCGGAGCCGCCCAAATGCTCGGGCAGCCAATAGGAGACGTAGGGCGTGATCAGCGACAGCGTCAGCTCGACCTGCGGATCGTGAGCCCATTTGCGTGCGCGCAGGGAGAGCCAGCCGACGCCGATGCCAAATGCGATCTCGCCGGCGACGATGAGGGAAAATTCGCCGGCCGCCATCGGCAGCGAGAAATGGCCGACCATGATCGCGCCGAGCGCGAAGCGGTAGAGGATCAACGCGGTCGCGTCATTGGCGAGCCCTTCGCCTTCGAGGACGATCAGGATCCGTCGCGGTATGTTCAGCCGGCGTGCGATCGCGAGCGGCGCCACCACGTCGGGCGGCGCGACGATGGCGCCTAGCAGGAAGCCGATGGTCCAGGGCAGGCCGATCAGGTAGTGGGTGGCGGCCGCCACCAGCGCCGCAGTGAAGATCACCGCGCCGACCGCGAGCAGCACGATGGGGCGCAGACTGTTCTTGAACTCGCGCCAGCTCATCGCAACGCTCGCCGAATAGATCAGCGGCGGCAGCACCATCAGCAGCACCAGCTCCGGCGGCAGTTCCACCGGCGGCATGCCCGGCACGAAGGCGAGGCCGACGCCGGCCAGCATCAGGAGAATGGCTGGCGCGACATTCAGACGGCGCGCGGCCAGCGCCGTGCCGGCCAGCACCGCGAGCAGGATGAGAAAGGTCTGAAATTTCGCTTCGATCATGACCTGTCTTGGCCCGGAAGCGGCCAACAGGTCAATGCGCGACGGCTCACGCCAGCCGTTCAGTCACCATGCGCCCGATGCGCGCGAACACCGCCTCGATCTGCGCGGCCGTCGGCGTGCCGCCCTGGGTGTAGGCCGCGATCAGGATCGGCGTATCGGGCTTGGCCCAGACGACCGCGATATCGCCCGATGCGTCCTTGCCGTTGTTGCCGGTCTTGTCGCCGATCTTCCAATGTCCCGGCAGGCCACCGCGCAACCGGTTCGCGCCGGTCTTGCAGTCCACCATCCAGCCGGTGAGCTGCGCGCGCGAGGCTTGCGACAATGCCTCGCCTGTCACCAGCCGCCGCAGATTGTTCGCCATCGCGGCCGGCGTCGTGGTGTCATGGGGATCGCCGGGCGGTGAGCGGTTGAGCTCGGGCTCATTGTGGTCGAGCCGTGAGGTGGTGTCTCCGAGCGTCCGCCAGAACGCGGTGAGTGTGGCGGGCCCGCCGATCCGCGCCAGCAGCAAATTGGCGCAGGTGTTGTCGCTGAGCTCGACGATCGCCTTGCACATGTCGGTGACCGACATCGCGCCGGCGGCAAGATTCTGCTTCGCGACCGGCGCGTATTGCAGCAGATCGGTCTGGCCGTAAGGGATCATCGCCGCAAGCTGCTCCTCGCCGCGGTCGACCCGCGCCAGCACACAGGCCGCCAGCGAGGCCTTGAATGTCGAGCACATGACGAAGCGTTCGTCGGCCCGCCAGCTGAGCTTGGCGCCGGTCGCGAGATTTTCCGCATAGACCCCGATCCGCCCGCCACTCTCGCGCTCATAGGATTCGAGCTCGGGCCGCGCGTCTGCGGCGAGCGCGGGAGAAGCGGCAATCCAGCACAGCGAAGCGAGCAGGGAACGGCGATCGAGATGCATGGGGGGCCTTTGGGCGGGAGTCGACGGAATGGAGGCGTGCCCCATTCGCATCGTCATTGCGAGGAGCGAAGCGACGGAGCAATCCGGTCTGCCTCCGCGGAAAGATTCTGGATTGCTTCGCTACGCTCGCAATGACGGAGAGTGGGTGGCGAGTGCGCTCAATTTCGGGCAGCAGGGGGTCGAGACGCGCCCCCTCACTCCTTCAGGTCATACCGGTATGATTTCGACACGATCTGCCAGCCGTCGCTGAGCTTCATCGCGACCAGATAGTCTGTGAAGAAGCGCGGCGGCAGTTGGCATCTGACCTTGATGAAGGCGGTCTTGTCATCGGAACGGTCGATAGTGACGATGAAATCCTCGCGCGGCTTGCCTTCGGCCTTGGCGGAGGCGCGCTTGCGCACGCGGTCGAGCCAGTCCGGCACGGTCAGCACCTGCAATTCGCCCTTCTCGATCCAGCGCAAATCGGCGGAGGGATGGAAGATGGCGCCCAGCTTTTCGGCGTCGCCCTCGTAGAGCCCGTCAAAATAGGATTGCACGACGGCTTCGACGCTCGAACGATTCTGGCTCATGGGTCATCCTTTTGAACGATGGCGCACAACGAACTTAGTCGTAGACATCAAATTGCGCTATGGCTGTCTCCGCCATTTGCGCGAGGTCGGCGTCATGACAGGTTCACAACAATCGAACGCTCGTATCCTTGCCGGCGAATGCTACTGCCGCGCGGTTCGCTACGAGGTGGCGGACGCATTCTCCTATGCGATGAATTGCCATTGCTCGAACTGCCGCCGCACCACCGGCGCCGCCTTCAAGCCGTTCGCCGGCATCGAATACAGCAAGCTCCGCCTCGTCAGAGGCGAGGACCAGCGGATCGTTTTCGGCGACGATGTCACCCATGACGCGCACTGCGCCCGTTGCGGCTCGCTTCTCTACTCCCGGGTCCGCGACGGAAAATGGGTCCATGTCGCCATGGGAACCCTGGTCGATGCCCCCTCGATCCGGCCGAGCGCCCATATTTTCGTCGGCTCCAAGGCCCCTTGGCACGAGATCACGGACAATCTGCCGCAGTATCGGGGGCACATCGGGGATGGCTAGGGGGAATCCGGCTAGCAAGCCGTTGCCAGCGAACCGCCAACGCTCTGGCGCGACTAACAAATGGGGTTGCTTGGCATGTGGTCGGCGCGGTCTTCGTGACCTCCATCACAAGCCCGGACGGCGGATCTTGCTAAGGCAATTCCAGAGGGTGTGAACTGCCCCGAACTCTTGGAAGTCGTGTCATGCGCAACTTGTTCAGATTTTGCCCGCTTCTCCTTGCCCTCGTGCTGCTGTTCGGCGCGGACCCCGCCTTTGCCGGAAAACGCGTCGCGCTGGTGCTCGCCAATTCCGCCTATCAGAACGCACCGCAGCTCACGAATCCCGTCAACGACGGTGCGGTGATGGCGAAGACGCTGAAGGATGCCGGCTTCGATGTCGTCGAATCCCGCCACGATCTGACCGCGCTCGATACGCGACGCGTGCTGCGCGAGTTCGCCGATTCAACCCGCGATGCCGACATCGCTGTCGTCTATTACGCCGGCCACGGCATCGAAGTCGAAGGCTCCAACTATTTGATCCCGGTCGATGCCAAGCTCGAGCGCGACACCGATGTCTATGACGAGGCGCTCTCGCTCGATCGCGTCCTGGTCGCAGTCGAGCCTGCGAAGCAGCTTCGCCTGGTGATCCTCGACGCCTGTCGTGACAATCCTTTCGGCAGGACCATGAAGCGCACGCTTGCCTCGCGTGGCATCGGCCGTGGTCTGGCCCAGGTCGAGCCGGCCAGCTCCAACACGCTGATTGCTTATTCGGCCAAGGCCGGCTTTACCGCGCAAGACGGCGACGGCGCCAACAGTCCGTTCACCATCGCGCTGTCGAAGCATCTGACGACGCCGGGCCTCGACGTCCGCCGCGCCTTCGGTTTCGTGCGCGACGACGTGCTGAAGTCGACCGGCAACAAGCAGGAACCGTTCGTCTATGGCTCGCTCGGCGGCGAGGATGTGCCGCTGGTGCCGGTCAAGGCCGCGACTGCGGCGGCTCCCGCGCCGAATCCCCAGGTCGATATGCGCCGCGACTACGAGCTTGCGCTCCAGGTCGGCAACAGGCCGGCGTGGGAAGCCTTCCTGGCCCAGCATCCGGACGGCTTCTATGCGAACCTCGCCAAGCTCCAGCTCGACAAGATCCAGGCCGAGCAGGTTCATGCGGCGGCGATCGAGAAAGCGAAGCAGGCCGATGCCGAACGCGATCGTCTCGCCGCGCTTGGCGCGCAAAAGGACACGCAAGCCAAGGCTGCGGCCGATGCAAAGGCCGCTGAGCAGGCGCAGCTCGTCGCGCAGAAGGCCAAGGAACAGGCGCAGCAGCAGGCTGCCGCCGCCGAGCAGCAGCGCGTCAACCTCGCCGCAGCAGTGCCGAGTGCAACGCCGGCAAGCACGGCGAGCCCAGCGGGCACCAACGTCGCCGCGCTGACGCCCGCGACGCAGCCTGCCGATCTCAGCCGCTCGGTGCAGACCGAGCTCGGCCGCGTCGGCTGCTTCTCCGGCTCTGCCGACGGCAATTGGAATACGTCCTCGCAGCGGTCGCTGTCGCAGTTCAACCGCTATGCCGGCACCAAGCTCGATGTGAAGGTCGCCAGCAGCGACGCACTCGATGCGGTCAAGTCGAAACCGTCGCGCGTCTGCCCGTTGGTCTGCGATCACGGCTTCAAGGCAGACGGTGGCAGCTGCACCAAGATCGTCTGCCGCGACGGCTATGCGATCAACGACGACAATGAATGCGAGAAGCAGCGTGCCGCCAAGCCTGCGACCTCGAAGCCCGCGACCTCGCGGCGCGACGACAGCGACGACCGTCCGGCCCGGCAACGTCCGCAGACGGGCGCGGCGGGCGGTTATGGTGCCGGCATTGGCGGCATCGCCGCTCGTGCGGGTCGCGCCTCAGGCGGCGGGCAGATGTACTGCAACAACACCGGCTGCCGTCCAGTCAACCGCGGCTGCCATCTTGAATATCGCGGCGGTGGCGGCCCCGGCAACGATGCCAATGCCGAGGTTTGTTACTAGGGCCGCGCGGCCATCCCGGCCTTCGCCGGGACGGCGGTCAAGTAGCAATCGCACTCGCCGCAATGTTCACCGTCAGCGCCAGCAGCGCAGTATTGTAGATGAACGAGACGATGCCGTGCGCGGTCGCCGTGCGGCGGATGGTCTTGTCGGTGATGCCGACGTCGGAGACCTGCGCGGTCATGCCGATCACGAAAGAGAAATAGACGAAGTCCCAATAGTCGGCGTGGTCTGCCTTGTCGCCGCTTGGAAACTGCAATCCGCCCACCGGGGGGCGATAATAATCATGGGCGTAATGCAGCGCGAAGATGGTGTGCACGGCGGCCCAGGACAGCGCGATGGTGCTGATTGCGATCGTCAGGTCCGCGGCGCCGCGATGAGCGCCGAGCTCGGAGACGATCGCCGCGATGCTCGCGAACGCGCCGATCGCCGTCACCAGCAGGATCACGAAACGGCCGTCATCCTGCATCGCGGCGCTACGGCGGATGTGCTGATGGTCGTTGCAAAGCATCATGCTGTAGACCAGCACGAGATAAACCGCGATCAGCGCATCCCAGCCGAACAGCAGCCGTGTCACCAGCCGGTGCGAGCCTGGCAACAGCAGGCAGACCAGGATTCCGGCCGCCAGCGAGATGAACGTCCGCGGCCGCGCATAAAGCAGCCGCATCGGCCGCGACATTTTTTGGAAGCGCGCGAGGACGGGATCTTCTTTGTCGATCCCCGTCATCGCACCGTCAGCTCTTCCGCTCGGCGACGAAGCGCGCGGCGGCTTGCAGCACGGCGGCGCGGTCGCCGAAGATCGACACTGCGCTGTCGGCCCGCGCCAGGAGATCGCGCACGCGCTGCTTGGCGCCCTCGATGCCGAGCTGGGTGACGAAAGTGGTCTTGCCCATCGCTGCGTCCTGGCCCGCGGGCTTGCCGAGTGCCGCCGCATCGCCCTCGACGTCGAGCAGATCGTCGGCGATCTGGAAGGCCTCGCCGAGCGCGCGGCCGTAATCGTCGAGCGCCTGATATTGCTTTTGCGAGGCCTGGCCCAGGATCGCTCCGGCGATGCAGCCATAGCGCAGCAGCGCGCCGGTCTTCATCTGCTGGAGGCGCGCCACGTCCACCGGCTCGCGGTCGCCAAAGCGGCCTTCGCCTGCGAGATCGAGGATCTGGCCGCCGACCATGCCGCCGATGCCGGCGCAGCGTGCCAGCGCGCGCGTCAGCAGCAGCCGCACATTGGCGTCGCGATGGATCTCGTCACGGGTGATGATGTCGAAGGCGAGCGTCAGCAGGCCGTCGCCGGCGAGGATGGCAGTCGCATCATCGGTCTTCTTGTGCAGGGTGGGGCGGCCGCGGCGCAGGTCCGAATTGTCCATCGCCGGCAGATCGTCATGGATCAGCGAATAGCAGTGGATGCACTCCAGCGCGGCGCCCGCGAGCAGCGCCGCCTCGCGGGGCACGCCGAACACGGCCGCGCTCTCGACTACCAGGAACGGCCGCAGGCGCTTGCCGCCATTCAGGCTCGAATAGCGCATTGCGTCCATGAGCCGCTTGGGCCGCGCGATCTCATCGGGCAGAATGTCATCCGCCAGGAGGCGCCCGAGCAGGGCTTCGGTGTCATCAGCGGTCTTGTCCAGACGTTTGGCGAAATCGGACGGGGACGTGCCGGTCATCAAGAAAGGCTCCAGAACTAAAATTCGGCGGGACAATCCTTTATGAGCCCGCCTCAGTCAATCGTTTGGAAGGCCTAAAAAGTGCTGGAAAATGCCCGAATTATCACAGGCTTAATGGCCGGCCCCGTGGCCGTGTTTCAGTTTGCGCCGGAAAGGTCGATTTGCGCATCGTCAAAATCCTGCTGGTGATGCTCGCGGTGGCGTTGTTGGCGCCCTATGTGATCGCGCCATTCTACCGCACCGGCCATCCTGTTTCGACGCTGATGGCCTGGCGTTCGCTCCGCGGCGCGCCGATGCAGCGGGAATGGATCGATCTTACGGCCATGTCGCCCTATTTGCCGCGCGCAGTCGTGGCAGCCGAGGACGCCCATTTCTGCAAGCATCACGGCATCGACTGGGGTGCCCTGCGCGAGGCGATCGACGACGCTAAGGAGGACGGCACGCCGTTTCGTGGCGCCTCTACCATCACCCAGCAGGTGGCCAAAAACCTGTTTCTCTGGCAGGGGCGGGATTTTGTCCGCAAGGCGCTGGAATTCCCGCTGGCGCTGTGGCTCGACTTCGTCCTGCCCAAGGCGCGGATCCTGGAAATTTACCTCAACATCGCCGAGCTCGGCCCCCAGGGCCAGTTCGGGGTGGAGGCGGGCAGCACCTTTGCCTTCGGCAAATCGGCCGCGAACCTCTCCCCCCGGGAGGCGGCACTTCTGGCGTCGATCCTGCCGAATCCGGTCAAACGCAGCGCCAGGACCCCCGGGCCAGGCGTCCGGCGGCTGGCCGGAACCTATGTGGCGCGGGCCCAGGCCCCCTCGCTTTCGACCTGCTGGCGGGAAAATCGCGGATTTTGAACCATTTCCGGGCGCATTTTCCGGTCCAAAACCCTAGCTTTGCGGCCAGCCTTCATCTATAAGCCCGGCCTTGATCGGCATTTCGCTCGCCCCGTTTGGGTGCTGAGCCGTCCTGCGGACGATGCCCGGACAACACCAATCCCTAGAGGATATTGAAATGGCCGTTCCGAGAAGAAAAACCTCGCCGTCGCGCCGTGGCATGCGCCGCTCGGCAGACGCCATCAAGAAGCCGACCTATGTCGAGGACAAGGACTCCGGTGAGCTCCGCCGTCCGCACCATCTCGACCTCAAGACCGGCATGTACAAGGGCCGTCAGGTCCTGAAGAAGAAAGAGTCCTGAGTCAGGACTTTTCGTCGGGCAGGCTTATCCTCAATCAGGATGGTGTGACCTGCCTGATTTCGGCCAATACATGAGATATGACGGTGACGGCGGCGGAGCGACTGCTTCGCCGTCGCATTGTCTTGCCCGGACATCTTGATCGAGAAGGCGCTTTACCGATGGTCGGTTTCCCGCTGCTTCTGATTCCGCTTGCCGTCTACAACATCATCGCCTTCCTAATGCCCAGCGTGTCCTTCTCGGACGTGCTGTTCAAGGTGCCGATGATCACCGGCGAGACCTGGCCGGTGACGCTCGCCGACCTCCTGCTCGCGCTCGGCGTGGTGCTGCTGCTGCTCGAAGTGGTCAAGGGCGCACGGCCCGGCGCGAAATTCCTGATGGATCATTTGCTGTCGCTGATCCTGTTCGGCGCGGCTGCCACCGAATTCGTGATCTGGCCCAAATTCGGCAATTCCACCTATTTCCTGCTGGTGTTGCTCGCGATGGCCGATTTCCTCGGCGGCATCGCCCAACGCGCACGCCGCCGCATCGCTTATGTCGCCGCCGAGACCGTGCCGGTGCCGCGCAAGGCCAAGCGGCAGCCCGAGGCGCCGGCTGGAAATTCGATGTTCGAGCCGAAGCTTGATCCCGTCCCTATGCCGCCGCCCGGGCCGGTCCCGCCTGCGCCCTCAGCGCAATCGGTCGCCGAATCGGTGCTGATGGATCACCCAGCGCCGAAGCCCGTGCAGAGCATCGCGCCGTCGCCGGAAATTCCCTCGCCGCATCTGCAGCCGGGCAACGGCACGCCGTCCTCGCCTGGAGAGCCGCGCTGATCGGGTTTTACGCCACCTGCCGCGTGCGCGCGGTGACGCTTCCCAGCGGGCGCTTGCCGCCATAGGCCATTCGCGCGTCCTCGGAAGACCCGCGGCGCAGCCGGCTTGCCTGGGGCAGGTGCTCGGCATTGGCGATCAGCTGGGCGACGAAGCTCGGATCGGGGCGCGGCAGCGGCGCCTTGTGAGCCCACGCAAGCGTCGGCAGCATCGGCACCAGGGCTGTCCCTGTGCCGTTTTCCGCTTCGTCCGATCGATCGGTACTCAACATCGCAATCACCGTTGATCCGGCGGAGCCTGTCGCGTTTCGAGACGCTGGCGCCGGTGCGTGTCATGTACTCGCAAGGTCTATGCCGGCCGAGCCGGTTTGGTTCCCGAGCGGTTTCGGAACGTGGTTTCCAAATTGTTTATGAACTTTGCCTAGGGTCGGGGGCGAATCTGGCCGTATTCTGTGCCGGCTCAGGACTCTTCACTGTCCCGAAACGAGGCGATTTTGACCCCCGCATTGCCGCAAGCTGCCGAAATCCTGGCCGCCCTCGGCCAGGCCGTTTTCGTCTGGGATATCGCCAGCGACGCCATCGTCTGGGGCGAGCAGGCCGGCGCCGTCTTCCCCGGCATTCCCGCTGAGCGGCTTGCGACCGGCGCTGAGTTCGCCAAGCTGATCGAGCCCGCGCAGACGCTGCGGACCGCCGCGCTGGCGCAGACCGTCGCCGTGCACGGCGCTGATGGCACGCCCTACCGGGTCGAGTACGGCGTCCGCGTGAGCGCCTCTGACCCTGTGGTCTGGATCGAGGAAACCGGCCGCTGGTTCGCCGGCGCCGACGGCCGCCCGGTGCGCGCGATCGGCTCCGTCCGCATCAACAATGAGCGCCACGCCCGCGACGAGGAGCTGACCAAGCTCGCCCGGCTCGATCCCCTGACCGGCGAGCTCAACCGCTCCCACCTGATCGCGGCGCTCGCCGAGGCGATCGAGGAGACGACCCGCTTCCGCTCGACCGCAGCTTTCATGCTGGTCAGTATCGATCACCTTGCCCGCGTCAACGATGCTTTCGGCTTCGACGTTGCCGACGCCGTGATCCTCGACGTCGCCAAGCGCATCCGCCTGCGACTGCGCGGCGGCGACGTGCTCGGCCGCTTCTCCGGCAACAAGTTCGGCCTGATCCTGAAGAACTGCACCGTCGACGATATGAACGTCGCCGCCGAGCGCTTCCTTGCCGGCATCCGCGACGAGGTGGTGCCGACCAAATCAGGCCCGGTCTCGGTCACCGCCTCGATCGGCGCGGTCAGCGTGCCGCGCTATGCTCGCAACACCGACGAAGCCGTCAATCGCGCCCATGAAACGCTGGACGCCGCCAAGAAACGCCGCTCTGGCTCGTTCGCCGCCTGGCGCCCGGACGCCGCGCGCGATGCGCAGCGCCGCGTCAACATCCGCGTCACCGACGAGATCGTCACCGCGTTGAACGAGCGCCGCATCAAGCTCGCCTATGAGCCGGTGGTGGCGGCCGGATCGCGCGAGGGCGCATTCCATGAATGCCTGGTGCGGATGGACCAGGGCGGCGGCCAGGTGCTGCTCGCGCCCGACATCGTGCCGGTCGCAGAACGGCTCGGCCTCATTCGCCTGGTCGATCATCGCGTGCTCGAGCTCGTGGTCGCTGAGCTTGCGGCTGCGCCCGACATCCGCCTCAGCCTCAACATCTCGCCGGACACGACGATGGATCCGGACTGGTGGGCCGGAATCGAATCGCTGATGCACGCGCATCCGGGCGTCGCCGAACGGTTGATCGTCGAGATCACCGAGACCGTCGCCATCCAGGACATCGACGACGTTCGCGCCTTCGTCGGCCGCCTCAAGCATTTCGGCAGCCGCATCGCCATCGATGATTTCGGCGCCGGCTACACTTCGTTCCGCAATTTGCGCAAGCTCGGCGTCGACATCGTGAAGATTGATGGCGCCTTCGTGCAGAACATCACCCATTCCGCCGACGACCGCGCTTTCGTGCAGACCCTGATCGACCTCGCCCGCCGCCTCGACATCAAGACCGTCGCCGAATGGGTGCAGGACGAGGAAGCGGCCAACATGCTGCGCGACTGGGGCTGCGACTACATCCAGGGCAGGTTGATCGGGCTAGCGTCGGCCGACCGCCCTTGGGTCGCATCGCCGGATAGCGCGCTGCCGGCAGCGGGGTAAAGCTTCGTCGCCGCTTGAGTGGGGTGCGCGCAGCGTCGCAAACGCTGCGATTTTCCTTTTGAAATCAACGCCGTTCTACTTTGCATGGGGTTGTTTTCAGGAAACTGGGCGGAAATCCCTCACGCCACGCGGCGGACCGCGCTCAGCCGCTCGATGGTAGGACCGACCTCCGCCGCCGGGCATGGTCTGCCGAAATAATAGCCCTGCACCGCGGTGCAGCCGCATTCGCGCACGAAGTCGAGCTGTTCGATCGTCTCGACGCCCTCCGCCGTGGTCTCGACGCCGAGCACTGCGCCGAGGCTTGCGATCGTTCGGACGATCGCGATGCTTTCCGGGCTTTCGCCCAGCGTGCCGACGAAGGAGCGATCGATCTTGATGCGGTCGAACGGAAATTTGCGCAGATAGCTCAGCGAGGAATAGCCGACGCCGAAATCGTCGAGGCTGACGCGCACGCCGAGCGAACGCAGCTGATGCAGGATTTCGATCGTCGCCTCGCTGTCGTCGAGCAGTGCCGTCTCGGTGACCTCGAGCTCGAGCCGTTGCGGCGGCAGGCCGGCCTCCGCAAGCGCGCTTGTCACCATCGCCACCAGTCCGCGGGAGTGGAATTGCACCGGCGACAGGTTGACCGCGATCGTGAGGTCCGGCCAGGATGCCGCCGTCGCGCACGCGGTGCGCAGCACCCATTCGCCGATTGGAACGATCAGGCCTGTTTCTTCGGCGATCGGAATGAACTCGGCCGGCGAAACCAGGCCGCGCGACGGATGCTTCCAGCGCAGCAGCGCCTCGAAGCCGGTGAGCTCGGTTGCGTCGAGCCGCACCTGCGGCTGAAACTCATTTTCTCGCGGAACAGCGTGCGGTTGGGCAGGTCGGTGAGCGAATCGTGCCGCGCCATGTGTGCGACGCGGGCCTGGGCCTTGTGGCGCTCGGTGACGTCCTCATAGGTGACGACCCAGTCGCCATGCTCCATCCGTTTGTGATTGAGCTTGATGATGCGGCCGTCGCTTAAGTGGCGGTGCAGGGTGTGCTCGCCCTCGCGCAGCCGTTCGACATAGTCGGCATAGAGCTTGGCCGCGGTCGTGTTCGGATGGATGCCGAGGTCGCAGCTATGCTCCATGATCTCGCGCATCGAGATGCCAGGCTTCACGATGTCGGGTGATAGCCCGTACATCTCGATGTAGCGGCGGTTGCAGACGATCACGTGCAGGCTCGAATCGAGCATGCACAGGCCCTGGCTCATGTTGTTCAGTGCGGCGTCGAAGCGGCGATACTGTTCGCTCAGCTCCTCGACCGCGTGCTCGCGCTCGCTGATGTCCTCGTAGGTGGCGACGAAGCCACCCTCGGGCAGCGCGCAGTAGCGGACCGAGACCACGGTGTTGTTCGACATGCTCCGTCGCATAGGCGAGGAGTCGCGGCGAGCGATCTGGGCGCGGGCGGATTCGAGGATCTGCTGCGGGCTGTATTCCGAAGCGAAGGCGCCATTCGCCATCGACCGCTCGATCAGCTCGCCGAGATGCGTGCCGGGCTTGCTCTCATCCGGCGACAGCCGGTAGATCGTCCGGTACGTGGTATTGCAGACGCGCAGGCGCATGTCGCCGTCGTAGAAGGCGAGCCCGTGCGCCATGTTCTCCAGCGCGGCGTCCAGCATCAAGTTCTGCTGCTTCAGCGTTTCCTCATATTGCAGCCGCTCGGTGACGTCCTCATGCACCGTCACCCAACCGCCGTCGGGCATGAACCGGGAGATCGCCTGGACCTTGCGGCCGTCGTAGCGCGTCACGTGGACGGTTTTCGGACTCCTCGTCCGGACATCGTCGATCCGGGCATCGCGAAATTCTTCCCCGGACATGTCCGCGCGATTACCGCGCGAGAGCCAATGGTCGATCGCCGTGCTGTGCGTGACGCCCGGTTTCACGATGTTGGCGTCGAGGTTGTAGAGGTGCAGGAAGCGCTCGTTGCAGACGACGACGCGGTTGTCGGCGTCGTACATGATGAGGCCGTGCGACATGTGGGCGAGCGCGTGCTGACTGCGCTCGGTCTGCAGGCGCAGCTCCGCTTCGAGCCGGGCGAGGCGGCTGACATCGTCGCAAACCGTCATCCAGCCGCCGTCGGGAAGCGGCTTCAGTTCGAGCGACATCACGAGGCCGCCCGCGAGCTGTTCGGTGCGGAACGGCTGGCCAGCAGCGATCCGCGCCATGCGCGCGGCGTAGAGCGCGTCGACTTCCCCGGCCGGGATGTTACCGAGCGCCACGCTGTGGGCGAGCACGTCGCGGTAGCTCGTGCCGACCCGCACGATCTCGGCCGACATGTTGAACAGCGTGAGGTAGCGCTGATTGACCAGCACGATCCGGTTGTCTGCATCGTAGACGCAGACGCCCTGTTCCATCCGATCGAGCGCAAGCTGGCTCAGCGCGACCAGGGCTTGCGGACCCTGCTCGCGGCGTGGACCAGGCTCGTTGTCGTCGGTCGACATCATGGGATCGGTGGATCTCGGCGGGCAATAGACTTAACGCAACGTAATTCAGCCACTGAGCGTAGCGAAGAGGCGGGAAAATTCCCTTAAGCGCCGTAGTTTACGGAGGGTGACTGCAGCCTGCGCGAGGCGAGCCAAACCGCAGCCGCTGGCATTGCGATGACTTGGCAGTGGCCCGGTACCGTGTCACGTTTGCGTCCCGGGATATCTTAAAGGGAGGTGACTGCCGTGTATCGCCGCGCCGTCTTGCTGGGAGTTGTGATAGCCGCCTTCGCCGCCGTTTCGCCGACCGCTGCCGCTGATGCCGTGCGCTGTCAGGAGCTGACCCGCCAGTTTCAGAGCACCAAAGCGCAGATCACGGCCATCGAGGTGTCGCTGTTGCTGTTTTCGGCCGCCGATTCCGGGTGCCTTACGCTAGAGACCGAACTCCTCGACGCCGGAGCCTCCGTCGATGCGCGCGACCGGCTGGGGGCTCGGCCGCTCGGCCACGCGGCACGCTTTGGTAACCTTGATGTGGTCGACCTGCTTCTGGCGCGTGGCGCGCCGATCGACGCGCGCAATCTCGCCGGCGCGACCGCGCTCTATGCCGCATCCGAACGCGGCCATGCCGCGGTGGTGGCGCGCCTGATCGAGCGCGGCGCCGACGTCAAGCTCGCCGGCCGCAGCGGCATCTCTCCCATAGCTGCGGCGGCCTATGCCGGCAGTGATGCGACCGTCGAGATTTTGCTCGCGCACGGAGCCGACGAGCGCGCCGCGGACGAAACAGGCAAGCCGCCGATCGTCTATGCCGCGGCCGGCGGTCGGCTCGACATCGTGAAGCGGCTGCTCGCGCGCAGCGTCGACGTCAATGCACGCTATCCGCACGAGTTGACGCTGCTGATGTGGGCGGCTGGAGCCGACGAGAAGGTCGAGCAGGCCGAGGTGGTGAAGGTCGTCAGCTTTCTGCTCGACGGCGGCGCGCATATCGATGACAGCGACGCGCGCGGCCGCACCGCGCTGATGATCGCTGCGGAGGGCGGCCGGGCTGACGTCGTGACAATTTTGCTCGCGCGGGGCGCCGACCCGTCGCTCCGCGACAACGCCGGCAAGCGCGCTGCCGATCTCACCGCGCTGACAGCGCTGCGCGAGCGCCTGTTGACGCATTGAGGGAGAAGGCGCGGCCTCTCACAACCCCGCCAGAAACTCCGCCAGCGCCGTGAGATCGCTCTCCGGCGTCGCGATCATCAGGTCCGACATGCCGGGATTGTTGCCGCGGGCGCGGGTGCGGAAGTCGGCCATGGTCTTTTCGAGATATTCGCGGCTCTGGCCGGCCAGCCGTGGCGTGGTGCTGGAGCCCTGGAATTGCTCGAGATGGCAGCCGGTACAGCCGACCGAATGCTCGGCGTCGGTCGCCTTCTTCGAAACGTCCTTTGGCGCGCGGGGCTGCCCAAGGTCCGGCCACTTCTTCTGCGAAAAATATTCCGCGATCGCCAGCATGTCGTCCCTCTCGAAGGCTGATGCGATAGGCTGCATGATCTCGCTCTTGCGGTCACCGCGCTTGAAGTCGCGAAGCTGGATATAGACGTAGCCGGTCAGCTGGCCCCAGATCACCGGAATCGTCTTGTCGATCGGTTTGCCGTCGGCGCCGTGGCAGCCGGCGCAGACCTCGACTTTCTCGGCGATGTTGTCCGCCATCGCGGGTGCGGCGCCTGCGCAGAGCGCTAGTCCGAGCAGAATGACCGAACGCAATTTCATCGCCATGGCATCAATCCATAAATCCATATGCTCTAACGAAAGCGGGGCCGCGTGCGGCCCCGCCTGGTTCACGATAGGATTGCTGTCGGCTCAATCAAGCGTAAAGGCGATGATGTTGTTGCCGCGCTTGAAATTGACTTGGGTATTGCCGCCCGCGCCGACCACGATGTACTGCTTGCCGCCCACCATGTAGCTCGACGGCGGTGCGTTGACGCCTGCGCCGGCGCGGAAGCTCCAGAGCTCCTTGCCGTCGGCGGAGTTGTAGGCGGCGAACTTGCCGTTGCCTTCACCCGTGAAGACGAGCCCGCCCGCGGTTGCCAGGATGCCGCCGATCATCGGCTCCGGCGTCTTCACCTGCCATTTGATCTTGCCGGTGTCGTAGTTCACGGCGGTGATGTTGCCGGACTGCTTTTCGCTGGGAATGGCAGTGAAGGCGCCACCGAGCCACAGCTTGCCATTCGGATAGGGCGAGCTCTCGACACGATAGGTCATCGGCTGATGCAGGTTGATGGCATAAGCCAGCGACTGGCTCGGATCGGTCGCGATCGGCGACCATTCGACGCCGCCGTTCGCACCCGGCAGCATGCGGGCGCCATCCTTGGTCGGCAGCACCCACATGTTCTCCTGCGGCACCATCGCCTCGGAGAAGCGGATCAGGCTGCAATCCTTGCGATCGTGCACATAGATGTGCCCGGTCTTGCCGGCATGGAGCACGCCGGGGACGGTCTTGCCGCTCTTGTCCTTCACATCGACCAGCACCGGCGGGCTCACCGCGTCCAGATCCCAGACGTCGTGTGCGATATACTGGAAGTGGCAGACATACTTGCCGGTATCGAGGTCGAGCGCGACGAGCGAGTCCGTGTAGAGATTGTCGCCGGGACGAGTCGAGCCGTCGAGGTCAGGCGAGGGATTGCCGACCACGAAATAGATCCGGTTGGAGGCCAGATCGACGGCCGGATTCTGCCAGACGCCGCCGCCGAGTTTTGCGAAGGGATCGCCGTTCTTGGCGAGCGCGTCCTTTTCCGCGGCGATGTCGCGATGCATGTCGCGGCCGGTGGCATCCTTGGTGGCCCAGACGCCGACCGTGCTGTCCGGAATGGTGTTGAAGCTCCAGACCTGCTTGCCGGTTTTGGCATCATAGGCGCGGACAAAGCCGCGGATGCCGTACTCGCCGCCATTGGTGCCGATCAGCACCTTGTCCTTCACCACCGTCGGCGCCATCGTCTCGCTGTAGCCCAGCTCAGGATCGGCGATATCGGTCTTCCAGACCACGTCGCCGGTCTTGGCGCTCAACGCGATCAGCTTTGCATCAAGCGTTGCGAGATAGACCATGTCGTTCAGGACCTGGACGCCGCGGTTGTTCGGGCCGCAGCAATAGGTCGTGATCGGTCCCATCTTGTGATTGTAGTGCCAGAGCTCGCGTCCGGTCTTGGCGTCGAGCGCATAGACGTGGCTGTAGGAGGTCGTCACGAACATCACGCCGTCGACCACGATGGGCGAGGTCTCCAGCGATTCCTTGACGTCGGTCTGGTAGATCCAGGCGACGTGCAGGTTCTTCACGTTTTTCTGGTTGATCTGCTTGGCCGGGTGAAACCGGGTCTGCGCGTAATTGCCGTTGGTCAGCAGGAAATTGGTCGCGTTCTTGTCGGCGGCATTGAGCATCGCCTGCGTCACTGGCGTGACGTTGGCCGTGCCCACCGGGCCGACGGAGTCCTGCTTCACTTCCTGTTGTGCGTAAGCGGTGGCTGGCAGGAAACAAGCCAAGCCAAATAGCGCGGCGTAGCCGCCGATCGACAGTCTATTCATCCATCCGCCCCAATAATTGTTTTGTTTTAACCGGCCGAATATTGCGCGGTGTGGTGGAACTCTGACTCCGCGACGGCCGCTTTGACAAGGAGAAAGAGTTTTCAGCTCTCGTCTCACGGGCGCAAATTAAAACGTTCGCTGTTGCGGGATGAATTGTTGCTCTGCGATGGCGGAGCGAGCCGTGTCTGTGCCCGCCGGTCATTTGCCGCGATTGCGAGGATCTTGCCGCAGGGGAGCGATGACCGCCCCGGCGCGTCGACCCTCAAGGACCGTACAGCACCAATTCCGTATCGGTGAGATCGGCCAGTTTCGGCCGATGCGGGCCCTTGAAATATTTGCGGCCGCGGCGCTCGGTATAAATACCGACAAGGCCGGGGATCGGTTCGTTGGCATCGACGATCACCGAGATCTTGCCGAGCCGCAGCAGCAGCCGGCCGATGCGGCCGGCGCAAGCGGCGTATTCGGCGGCGCTGCGGCAGTAGATGAGCTGCATCGCTGGCGGTGCGATGAAACCGCGGCGGATGCGCACCGCTTGCAGGATGAAGGGGAAGGTGCCCTTCGGCGTGCGGCAGACCAGGCTCAGGCAATTGTAGCGCGCATGTCGCGTCAAAAGCTCGGTCTCTTCGTCGGAAAGCCCTTCGATCTGCTTGGTATGCTGCGAGATGACCTCGATCTTGCTCCAGCGCGGGGCGCGCGACAGCGCGGGCACCGAGAAGAACAGGCCGCGGCAATAGGCGCGAAAACCCTGGGTCTCGATGATCGGCCAGGTCCAGACCGCCGGGCTGATGTTGAGATAGGTCACGTCTTTGTGCCGCTGCGCGATCTTGGTCAGCAGCGGCGCGTAGTTGCGATAGGCCGGCTCGACATACCAGCTCGACAGATTGCACTGGATGGCGGTCTCTCTGCCGTCCTTGCGCGTGGTGTAGATCAGCAGCAGCACGCCGACCGGCGTGCCGTCATTGTCGAGCATGTAGCCGAAGCGCGGATAACCCTCCGGCACCGGCCGGAAGGCCTGTCGGCGCAGGCCCTGGATCCAGTAATTGCGCGAGCGGCCGACGAAGCCACGCGTCAGCAAGTCCGCGATGGCTTCGACATCGGACTCGGTAATCTCGCGGCATCGGACCTTGGTATGGATCACGCTCGTCTTACCCGTGGAAATGGTCGACCTCTTACCTTAGCGCCAGCCTTCGCCGTGGGCGTCAGCCGGAGCTAGCGGCTGCATACCCAGAATGTCCCGCACCTTGGCGGGCCAGGCGGAGAGATCGGTGCCGTGCGTGTGGAACATCGCGACCGCGAGCCGGTCCATGCCGAAAGCGACGCAGCCGGTGTGCGCGGGCTCTCCATTGGCGTCCTGGATGCCCCAGGTCACGCCGAAATGCTCGCGGTGATAGTTGAAGCTCATGCAGGCGGTCGGCTGCTCTGCCGAGCGCAGCGGGATCAGGAGCTCGAACTTGAGCTGCTGCTGCTTCTGGCTCACGGCCTTCATCTGGCCGACGCGGCCGAAGAAGGGATCGCTGGCATAGTCGACGCGGAAGGTCAGGCCGAGATCGGTCGCGATCCCCTGCGCGCGCACCATCCAGCGTTCGCGGAAATCGGCGACGTCGCCGGGGGTGCCGATGCAGACATATTCGCGCATCCGGAACGATTGCAGCCGGTCGAGCTGTTTTGACGGCTCGCGGCGGAAACAGTCGGCGGCGACATCGAAGCGCAGGCCGCCCTTCGGCAGCTGGCCGCGGCTCGCCGCGATCGGATAGACGGGATAGCATGCGGCCGGCGACAGCACGAGATCGGCCGGCGACAGCGACGTTGTCCAGTCGCCGCCGGCATCGAAGCGGCTCACCGCGGCGTTGATCTCGCGCTCAGTGCCATGCAGGCCGCAGACGCAACCAAGCAGGTTTGGAAAGCTCTTGAGATAGCCGGATTTTTCCAGCTGGGCGCGGCTCATCACCGGCGGAAAGCGCATCACTTCGGTGCCGGCTTCGCGATTGCTTGTGATCAGCGCGGCGAGTCGCTCGACGATTCCCTCATAAAGCGCGGTGCGTGCATAGACGCCGTCCGATCCCATGGGATGAAACAGCGTATCGGCGAGATGATCGAGCGGATCGGCAGCCTGCGGCGCGGTCTCGGGCGAATCGGGGAGAACAGCAATGTTCATGTTCGACTTCCTGTTATCGGCAATTGTTCTTGTTAGCTCGAAGGCTTGTTCGTCCCGAAGACTTCTCAGTCCCGAAGACTTGCCGGAATGCCGCTCATCAGCGTCGATGTGGCGGCGTTGGCCAGAATGCGGTCGTTGTTGATCATGATCGGCGACGACAGCACGTCGCGCAGGTGGCGGCCCATGGTGAATTCGCCGTCGTTGCGGTAGCCGGAGAGGCCGGTGGTGCGCATCGCATGCATCACGGTCTCGACCGCGAGCTCCGAGGCCTGCACCTTCAACAGCGTGATCGAGGACTGAAAGTCGAGCGAGCCCAGCGCGCGCTCGTCATGCTCGGCGCGGGCAAAGGCGTCGAGATTGGCCGATATCAGCGCGCGCAGCTTTGCCAGCGACATTTTCGCGGCCGTGAAATGCGCGGCCGCCGGCGGCATCTGCCCGCCGGAGCTCCGGGCTGCCTTGCGGATGAAGGCCTGCGCGCGGGTCACTGCGGCTGCAGCGATGCCGGCCCAGGCCGAGGACCAGCACAGATGCGCGAACGGCGTCATGGTCTGCGAATGGATCTTGTCGTAGGATTCCGGGAAGACGCGGTCGGCGGGGCAGTCGACCCTGAGCTCGAAGCCGGTCGAGCAGGTGCCGCGCATGCCGAGCGTTTCCCAGCCCAGCGTCCGCTTCAGCGAATAGTCGTCCTTGGCGAGCGCCAGCAGCACCTGGTCGGAGGCGGCGGCGTCGGTGGCGCGGCGCGCGATGGTGACGAGGCCGTCAGCCTCGGCGCCGTAGGAGATCACGGTGGCGTCGCGCACGAGCGAAACGGTGTCGCCGGCGTTGTCGACGGCGGCGGCGCTGGCGCGGATGTTGCCGCCGTTCTGGCCCTCGGTGGTGGAGGAGGCGAGCAGCCACTGGTCGCGAGCGACCCGGCGCATCATGGTTTCCATCCAGGGAATGCCGTGGCCATGGCGGATCACGCAGGCCACCTTGGTCGTATGCATCGCGTAGATCATCGCGGTCGAGGCGCAGGCGCGTCCGAGCGTGTAGCAGATATCGGTGACGTCGTAGATCGAGGCACCGAGCCCGCCGAACTCGACCGGGATCATGACGCCGAGTAGCTTCTGCTCGCGCGCAGCGTCGAAAGCCTCGTGAGGGAAGCGGGCGTCGCGGTCGACCCCGTCGGCGTCGGCCGCCGCCACGGTGGCGGTACGGGCTGCGCGCTCGATCAAGAAGGGGCCCTGTTCGAGAAGGCTCGCCTGCGTTTCGTCGACAGTGAGAGCTGCTTCACGCACGTTCATACTCGTCCGCCTCCGGTTCGCCGTTCGAGATCGTCAGGCATCGGCATTGATGCTGTTTACGACCATCCGACCCTATTTACGTTTGAAGCGAGGCTAGGGATTTGACTCAAATTAGTCGATTAAATTCAGGGTAAACGCGCCCCAATTCCAAATGGACAGTTAAGGTCCGGTTGTTCCGACCTCGCAAACTCCGATTGTCCGATTAGCGATTTGGCAGTGCCGCTAATTTTAATCAACGTGAGTCATCGTTTACTAAGAAGCGCGAAGTATTGGTCGAGCCCATTGCGGGATCGGCTCGCCCTGCCCATCGTATCCGGCAGTCCGGTCCGAACTTGATAGACATATGGGAATTTGCCGATGCAGGCCTTCGATACAGACGTGCGCAATCGCATCATCAAGCTGGTGAAGGGCATCCTCGAGCAGAATTCGCTCTCGGCCAATGTCGCGCCACAGGCCAAGCTGGTCGACGTCGGCCTGACCTCGATGGACATGGTCAATCTAATGCTGGGTGTCGAAGCCGAGTTCGACTTCACCATCCCGCAGTCCGAGATCACGCCGGAGAATTTCCAGTCGGTTGAGACGCTGGAGCGGATGGTCGCAAGCCAGTTGCAGCCCGCGACCGCGGCTTAATTAAGCGCTTCGCCGGGACGACGTTGTGGCAAGTGCCTTGCGCTCTTCACGACACCGCCATCCAGCCCACCACCCCAGTTCCAAAACCGCAGCAAAACTGGCATAGCTTAACCATGTCGCAGGTGGCGAACGGGTGGAGCAGGCATGACGCAGGCGGTATTGGGCATCATCGGCGGCTCCGGCATTTATGATTTGCCGGGACTCGAGGGCGCGCGCGAAGAGGTGATCAGCAGTCCCTGGGGCGAGCCGTCGGCGCCGGTACGGCGTGGCACCATCGCCGGCCTGCCGATCGTGTTCCTGCCGCGCCATGACAAGGGTCATCGGCTATCGCCCTCCGACATCAATTATCGCGCCAATATCGACGTGTTGAAGCGCGCCGGCGTCACCGACCTGATCTCGCTGTCGGCCTGCGGTTCCTTCAAGGAGGAGATGCCGCCCGGAACGTTCGTTCTCGTCGACCAGTTCGTCGACCGCACCCACAAGCGCGAGAGCTCGTTCTTCGGCAGAGGCTGTGTCGCGCACGTGTCGATGGCGCATCCGGTCTCGCCGCGGCTGCGCATCCATCTTGCTGCCGCAGCCGAAGCCGAGGGCATCGCGGTCGCACGCGGCGGCACCTATGTCTGCATGGAGGGGCCGCAATTCTCCACCTATGCGGAGAGCATGACCTACAAGACACTGGGCTATTCCGTGATCGGCATGACCAACATGCCCGAGGCCAAGCTCGCGCGCGAAGCGGAGATCTGCTACGCCACGGTTGCGATGGTGACGGATTTCGATTGCTGGCATCCCGATCACGACGCGGTCACTGTGCAGGATATCATCCGTGTGCTGACCACAAACGCCGACAAGGCCAAGGCGCTGGTGGCACGGCTGGCAAAGGAGTTCCCGCGCGAGCATGAACCGTGCCCGATCGGCTCGGACCGTGCGCTCGATACCGCGCTGATCACCGCGCCCGAGGCACGCGATCCGGAGCTCCTGAAGAAGCTCGACGCCGTGGCGGGCCGTATCCTGCGCGCCTGAGACGAAAGGCAAACGCCATGAAGGTCGACGGCAAACATTTTCGCAGCATCTGGCGCGAGCGCGACGGCTGGTCGGTCGGCGCCATCGACCAGCGCAGGCTGCCGCATGAGTTTGTGGTCGCTCGGCTGACCTCGTGCGAAGATGCGGCCGTGGCGATCCGCGATATGCTGGTGCGCGGCGCGCCGCTGATCGGCGCGACCGCCGCTTACGGCATGGCGCTCGCGATGCGCGAGGATGCCTCCGATAATGGCCTGAAGCGCGCCTACGAGACGCTCGTCGTGGCACGGCCGACCGCGATCAATCTGAAATGGGCGCTGGACGAGATGCGCGCGACGCTCGCGCCGATCGATCCGCTCGAACGGGCGGAAGCGGCCTACGCCCGCGCCGACGAGATCGTCGAGCAGGACGTCGAGATCAACCGCGGTATCGCCAGCAACGGCCTGTTGCTGATCGAGGCGATCGTGGCGAAGAAGAAGCCGGGCGAGGTCGTCAACGTGCTGACCCATTGCAACGCCGGCTGGCTCGCCACTGTTGATTGGGGCACGGCGACGGCGCCGATCTATCTCGCGCATGAGCGCGGAATCAAGATCCATGTCTGGGTCGACGAGACCCGCCCGCGCAATCAGGGCGCCTCGCTCACGGCGTGGGAGCTCGGCCATCACGGCGTGCCGCACACCGTGATCCCCGACAACACCGGCGGCCATCTGATGCAGCACGGCATGGTCGATCTCGCCATCGTCGGCACCGACCGCGTCGCCGCCAATGGCGACGTCTGCAACAAGATCGGCACCTATCTGAAGGCGCTCGCCGCGCACGACAACAACGTGCCGTTCTACGTCGCGCTGCCGTCGCCGACGATCGATTTCGCGGTCGATGACGGCATTCGCGACATCCCGATCGAGCAACGTAGCGGCGCTGAAGTCACCGATATGACAGGCCGCACCGCGGATGGCCGGCTCGAGACGGTGCGTATCGTGCCTGAGGGCTCACCGGTCGCGAACTACGCGTTCGACGTGACCCCGGCGCGCCTCGTCACCGGCCTTATCACCGAACGCGGCGTGCTCAAGCCCGACCGCGCCTCACTCGCCGCCGCCTTTCCCGAACGGATCGCCGCCGCCGCGGAGTAGCTGACGTTACCCCAGCTTCAATCCCGTCGCCGCCTCGAGCTCGGCGATCGCCTGGGCGCCGCTGGCGACCTTGATCGTGGTCATGCCCATCTCGCGCGCGGGCTTCAGGTTGACGCCGAGATCGTCGAGATAAACGCAAGCCTTCGGATCGACCTTCAGTGTCTCGACCATCATGCGGTAGATGCGCGGATCGGGCTTGCGCAGGCCGATCTTCGCGGATTCGATGACGTGGTCGAACAGCACCATCACCTCGGCGACATAGAGGGAGCGTCCTGTCATGCTGCCGATCGCATTGGCGGGCAGATTGTTGGTGATGCAGCCGGTCTTGAATTGCGCCTTGATGCGCTTCAAAGCCTCGACCATTTCGGGGCGCAGGTCGCCCTGAAGCAGCGGCAGCACGTCACGGCCGCGCACTTCCGCGCCGAGCGCGCGAGATTCCTCGGCGAACAGCTTGTCGAAGGCATCGATATCGACTTCGGCGCGCTCGAACTTCGCCCAGGCGTTTTCAAGATGATTGGCGGCGTTGGTGCGCCGGATGATGTCGACCGGCAGGCCGCGCTCCCGCTCGAACCGCGCAAAGGCCTCGAAAGGCGAGCTCGTCAACACGCCGCCAAAATCAAAGATCACAGCTTCGATCGCCAATGTCCTGCCCTCGCCAATGCTTTCCCAAAACGGCTAGCATGCGATATCGGTAAGGGCCAGCCCATCTCAGGCCTGACCGTTTCGACCGCAAAGACATGTTCCCATGAAGAAGTCCGCGACACTCATCGCAGCCGCACTGCTACTCGCCACACCCGCTCACGCCATCGTCGGCGGCGGCACGCCGCAGACCGACGGCGTTGCGCGCGCTATCGTCACCATCGTCGGTTCGCGCGGCAATTTCTGCACCGGCAGCCTGATCGCGCCCAAGCTGGTTTTGACGGTCGCCCATTGCGTGCAGCCGGGGGCGGACTACAAGATCGTCGATCGCGGTGCCGACGGTCAGCCACAGTTGCTGAACGTCCGCTCCGTCGCGATCCATCCAAACTTCAACATGCAGGCCATGCAGGCGCATCGCGCCACGGCCGACGTGGCGCTGCTGCAACTCGATATTCCACTCAAGGGAAAATCGGCGGTGCCGGTCGGTGCACCAAATATTCCAATTCAGGTCGGAGGCCGCTTCACCATCGTCGGCATCGGCGTCACCGTGCGCGGTGATGGCAAGAGCGGTGGCACGACGCGCGTGGCCGCACTCGTCGCCACCGGCCAGCCCGGCACCCTTCAGATCCGCCTCGTCGATCCCGTAACCAACGGTGTTCGCGACGGAATTGGCGCCTGCACCGGCGATTCCGGTGGTCCGGTGTTCGAGGACAAGCCCAATGGCGCCGTGCTCGTCGGGGTGATCAGCTGGTCGACCGGGCCGAATGGCGCCGCCGGCTGCGGCGGATTGACCGGCGTCACGCCGCTCACGCTTTATCGCGACTGGATCTTGCAGACCGCGCGGAGCTGGGGTGCGGCTCTGTGATTTGATCGCGACTTGATCTATGTCATTTTAAAGCGGAAGCGCGATGGGCGACCATGCCCGTCGCGGAGGAAACGCGCCGCCCATCAAGGGCGGCCTGAAAAAGACAAGGCATAGAAGCAACAATGAATGTCGCTGTTCGCAGTCACGCCACGACCAAACGGGCTTCTGAACATTTCGATGTGCTGATCGTCGGCGCCGGCATCTCCGGCATCGGCAGCGCTTATCACGTCACAAAGCAGCTACCGGGCACGAGCTACGTCATCCTGGAAACGCAAGCGACGTTCGGCGGAACGTGGAGCACGCATCGCTATCCCGGCATTCGTTCCGACAGCGATCTCCATACTTTCGGCTACAGCTTCAAGCCCTGGGTCGGCCCGCCGATCGCGTCCGCCGAGGAAATCCTCGCCTACATGAACGAGGTGATCGACGACAACGATATCGCTCGGCACATTCGCTACAAGCACAAGATCAATTCCGCGAGCTGGTCGAGCGAGCAAAATCTCTGGACCATCGAGGCGATGACGACGGACACCGGCGAAGCGAAGACCTTCACCGCGAACTTCCTCTGGATGTGCCAGGGCTATTATCGCCATTCGGAAGGGTATACGCCGGAATGGAAGGGCGCCGACCGCTTCAAGGGCCGCATCGTCCATCCGCAAACCTGGCCGGATGATATCGACCTTGCCGGCAAGAAGGTCGTCGTGATCGGCTCGGGCGCAACCGCGGCGACATTGGTGCCGAACATCGCGGATACATGCGCGCATGTCACCATGCTCCAGCGCTCGCCGACCTATTTCCGACTTGGCCGCAACGCCATCGAGATCGCGGAGGAGCTACGCCGGCTCCAGGTCGACGAGGCCTGGATCCACGAGATCGTGCGGCGCAAGATCCTGTTCGAGCAGGATGCGTTTACGAAGCTCTGCCTCTCCAAGCCCGAGCAGGTGAAGAAAGAGCTGATCGGCCAGATCAGCGCGGTGCTCGGGCCGGACTACGACGTCGAGACCCACTTCACGCCGAGCTACCGGCCGTGGCGGCAGCGCATTGCCTTCGTGCCGGATGCCGATCTGTTCAAGGGTATCGCCAGCGGCAAGGCCTCCGTGGTCACCGACGAGATCGAATGCTTCGTCGAGAACGGCATCCAGCTCAAATCCGGCAAGCTGTTAGAGGCCGATGTCATCGTCACCGCGACCGGCTTCAACCTGGCCGCGCTTGGCGATATCGCCTTCGAGATCGACGGCAAGCCGCTCGCCTTCGGCGACACCGTGACCTATCGCGGCATGATGTTCACGGGCGTGCCGAACATGGTGTGGGTGTTCGGATATTTCCGCGCGAGCTGGACGCTGCGCGTTGACCTCGTCGCGGATTTTGTCTGCCGGCTGCTCGGCCACATGAAAGCCAAGGGGACGAAGAAGGTCGAGGTGAGCTTGCGCGCCGAGGACCACAACATGCCGATCCTGCCCTGGATCGATCCCGAAAACTTCAACCCCGGCTACATTATGCGCGACATGAATCTGTTGCCCAAGCGCGGCGACAAGCCGGAATGGCAGCACAGCCAGGATTACTGGACCGAGAAGGACGAGATCCCGAAGACGGATCTGGATGATGGGGCGTTTGTGTATGGGTGAGGGGCGATAAGCGCTAGCCGCATATTACAATGTCGTCCCGGCGAAGGCCGGGACCCATACCGCGGAATCTATCGATCGCGGACGGTGGTAGTCCCACGATAACGGGTCTTCGCCAAACTACGTCTTGTGGTTATGGGTCCCGGCCTTGGCCGGGACGACACCTTTTATTGGGTGGGCAATGTCTCGATTCATTTCGCGCATGACTACGAATTCCGCCGCGTCGCATTCGTCGCAATCGCGGCTGCCGCCGTCCGGTTCTCCACGCCGAGCTTTGCGTAAATCTGCTCCAGATGCTTGTCGACCGTGCGCGGGCTCAATCCCAGGATCTGCGCGATGTCGCGGTTGGTCTTGCCCTTGCTGAGCCATGCCAGCACTTCACCCTCGCGGGTGGTGAGGCCGAGCTCGCTGGTGAATTCGGGCGGCAGCGCGGTGCCGGATTCCTTGGAGAGCCGCAGCAGGAACTCGTTCGGCCCGGTTTCGCCCATGTAGTAGAACCGGAGTTGCGGATTGTCGGGCAAGGAGGCCGCCTGAGACTTCGAGCTGCCCTTGCCCTTAACCTGCTCCAGCCATTGCAGCAGCGATGGCGGCAGGACGAAGTCGTCGACCTGCGCGCCGTGATGATCGCTCAGCAATTTCTGCGCCTGCGGCGTCGCCCAGAGGATGTTGCCCTGGCGGTTGACCGAGAACAGGAAACGGCCGGAGACATCTAGGGCTGTGCGCGCGCTCTGGGTCAGCCGGGCATTGCCAAGGTGGACGCGGATGCGCGCCAGCATCTCCTCGATCACGATTGGCTTGGTCACATAGTCGACGCCGCCGGCTTCCAATCCGCGCACGATGTGCTCGGTTTCGGCGAGGCCCGTCATGAAGATCACGGGGACGTTGGCGAGACCGGCGTCGCGCTTGAGTCGACGGCAGGTCTCGAACCCGTCCAGCCCGGGCATCACTGCGTCGAGCAGCACGATGTCGGGCGTGATCTGCTCGACGATGCGCATTGCGGATGCGCCGTCGAGCGCCACCATCACGGTCATCCCTGCGCCGTCGAGCGCGTCTGTCAGCAGCCGCAGCGTCTCCGGGGAATCGTCGACAACGAGCGCGACGTCGCGCTTTTTCGTCTCAATGCTCATAAGCATGCAGTGTTTTCAATGTGGTCATGTATTGGTCGAGATCGAAGCGATCGACCAGCGATCGCATTTCGGCGACGAAGTCGGCGTGCTCGGGATGCTCGCTGCCGATCTCGTCGAGCTTCAACTGGATGCCCCTGACGTAGCCGATCTGACCGAGCCCGATCAACGCCTCGACGTGCCTGACCGGCGGCCGCGAGCCGCTCTCGGGCTGCCACAGCGGTACTACGATCTCGTCGGAGCCGTATTGCCACTCGAGCTTCAGAAGCTGACGGATCGTTTCCAGCAGCCGCGGGATGTCGATCGGCTTCATCAAATAGCCGTCGTGGAAAGGCTGTGCCAGCGGCGTGCCATGCGCCTCCAGCGCGCTCGCCGACACCATCAGGATGCGCGTCTGATGATGGCCGTCTGCGCGCAGCTGCTCCGCGACGGTCCAGCCATCCATGCCCGGCATCGAGATATCGAGCAGGAACAGATCGGGCCGGCAATGCTGCGCCAGCGCGAGGCAGCCCGGTCCGTCGGCGGCGCTGAGCAGGATGAATCCCAGCGGGGTTAGCACCTCGCGCAAGAGATCGCGATGCACGGGGTCGTCGTCGGTGATGAGGATGGTCTTGCGTGCACCGTGATAGCCGGAGACCGGTGCCTCCACCGGCGCGATGCGCCTGGGGTTGGCGACTTCAGACAGCAGCATCTTGACCTTGAACGTGCTGCCGCGGCCAACCGTGCTGGTGACCTTGATGTCACCGCCCATCACGCCGGCGAGCAGCCGGCTGATTGTGAGCCCCAGGCCGGTACCCGTTTGCGGCTGCGAAACCCCGAGCGCGCCGCGCTCGAACGGTGCGAAAATGCGTTCGAGGTCGTCGCTCCGGATGCCGGGGCCGGTATCGGTCACTTCGAACTCGGCGACGGGACTGCGGTAGTGCACGATAAACTGCAAGCTGCCGGTCTGGGTGAACTTGATGGCGTTGGAGAGCAAATTGATCAGGACCTGGCGCAGCCGCTTTTCGTCGGCATAGACCACGGTCGGCAATGTCGCGGGACGCCTGAAGACGAAGTCGATGCCTTTGGCGCTGGCCTGGAGGCGGAACATGCCGACGAGCTGATCGAGGAATTCGCTGAGACGAACCTCGTCGCGAGAGAGATACAGCCGTCCCGCTTCGATCTTGGAAATATCCAGGATGCCGTCGATCAAGCCGGAGAGGTGATCGGCACTGCGGCGGACGACGCGGACCTGATCGCGGGGCTTGGTGTTCAGCGTCGAATCCTGTTCGAGGAGCTGGGCATAGCCGCTGATCGCGTTCAGCGGCGAACGCAGCTCGTGGCTCAGGCCCACCACATAGCGGCTCTTGGCGAGGTTGGCGGATTCGGCAACCTCCTTGGCGCGCTGGAGCTCGGCGTCGGTGCGCTTGTGGGCGTCGATCTCCTGGATCAGCAGCGTGGTCTGCCGCCGTGTCTCGGCCTCGGCCGCACGGCGGCTTTGCTGCGCCAGCACGAACAGCCACGCGACGACGCCGATGATGATGCTGAGCGAGAAGAACACCTTCCACAGCACGTTGGAGACGAGCATGTTCTCGCCATGCACGCTCGCCGAGGTCTGGAGATAGATCAGCCCGAGCACCAGCGCGACGAGGCCGGCGGAAACGACGAACACGCCGAGGTAGTGGCCGAGCTGCGAGTTGATCCGCGCGTAAATCGGCTGCGGCAGGATCTTGCCCAGCGTCTCGGAGAATTGCGCCTGGATGCGCGCGTGTGGCTTGCAGAGATCGTGGCAGCGCGCATCAAGCGAGCAGCACAAGGAGCAGATCGGTCCGGCGTAAGCAGGGCAGGAGGCCATGTCCTCCGGTTCGAACGAGTGCTCGCAGATGCAGCACTGGATCGCTTCGATGTTCTGCCAGCTCCGCTTCGGTTTGCGCGCGATGTAATATTTGCCGTCGGTGGCCCAGGCAATCAGGGGTGCGGCGATGAAGGCGGCCGCCAGCGCGATAAACGCCGACAGCGCCTTCGCAGTGGGTCCGAACAGGCCGTAGAAGGCGCTGATGGAGACAATTGTGGCGATCGTCATCGCGCCGACGCCGACCGGGTTGATGTCGTAGAGATGCGCGCGCTTGAACTCGATCTGCTGCGGCCGCAATCCAAGCGGCTTGTTGATGACGAGATCGGCGACGAGCGCGCCGACCCAGGCAATCGCAACGTTGGAATAGAGCGCCAGCGTCTGCTCCAGCGCCTTGTAGACGCCTATCTCCATCAACAGCAGCGCCACGATGACGTTGAAGACCAGCCAGACGACGCGGCCGGGATGGCTGTGCGTCAAGCGCGAGAAGAAGTTCGACCAGGCGATCGAGCCGGCATAGGCATTGGTGACGTTGATCTTCACCTGCGACAGGATCACGAACGTGCCGGTCAATGCCAGCGCGAGGTCGGGCTGCGACAGCACGTATCGGAATGCTTCGAGATACATATGCGCCGGCTCGGCGGCCTCCTCGGGCGGCACTCCGTGGCTGAGCGCAAAGAAGGCGAGGAACGAGCCGGCCAGCAATTTCAGCGCGCCAAGCACGATCCAGCCGGGACCCGCGCTCATCAGCGCGATCCACCATGACGCCTTGGAGGCGCGGCTGTCGCGCGGTAGGAATCGCAGGAAGTCGACCTGCTCGCCGATCTGCGCCACCAGAGAGAACACCACCGAGGCCGCCACACCGAACAGCAACAGATCGAAATGTCCGTTGAGATCGCCGTGCTCGCCCGAGAACTTGCGCCACTCCGTAAACGAGTGCGGGTTGTGCCAGGCGATCGCCGCGAACGGCATGATGTGCAGGATGATCCAGAGCGGCTGCGTCCAGAGCTGGAAGCGGCTGATCAGCGTGATGCCGTAGGCCACCAGCGGGATGATGACGACGGCGCTGATGAGATAGCCTACGGGGCGCGGAATCCCGAAGCACATCTCGAGCGCGGAGGCCAGGATCACGGCTTCGATCGCAAAGAAGATGAAAGTGAAGGAGGCGTAGATCAACGAGGTGATGGTCGAGCCGATATAGCCGAAGCCGGCGCCGCGGGTGAGTAGGTCAATATCGATGCCGCATTTGGCTGCATAATAGGCAATCGGCACGCCGCAGCAGAAGATGATGGTCGAGACCACGAGGATCGCAGCGGTGGCGTTGGTGACACCGTAATTGAGGGTGATGGTGCCGCCGATCGCCTCCATCGCCAGGAACGAGATCGCGCCCAGCGCCGTGTTGGCAACTCGGGCGGCGGACCAGCGGCGCGCGCTCTTGGCGGTGAAGCGCAGCGCGTAGTCTTCCAGCGTCTGGTTGGCCACCCATTGATTGTACTGGCGCCTGACGCGGTCTATTCGCTGCCGCCCTGCCACTTAACCCCACTCCCGAACTCTTCAGAACCTCTCGCCAACTCGCAAATCCCGTACCAAAAGCCTACGTCGGTATTTTGCGGTGCAGTATACGCGATCTTGCGTATGCTTGCGGTGCACAAATTCGAGCCATCCTCACGGGACCAAACGCGTGTCCTCGAACAAAAGTGGGGTGCTCATGTCAGACGAAAAAACCAAGGGCCTATTGTCGCCGCTCCGGCGCAAACTATTGATGGGAATGGCGGCCGTGCCCGCTATCACGATGCTGCCGCGGGCGTCTTTTGCACAGGCTCCGGCGACCTCGACGGTCAACACCACGGGTCTGGCGGTCACCGACACCGAGGTGACGGTCGGCATCCTGCATTCGGCGACCGGCACCATGGCCATCTCCGAGACCGGCTCGATCGAAGCCGAAAAGCTCGCCATCGAGCAGATCAACGCCATGGGCGGCGTGCTCGGACGCAAGATCAAGTTCATCCAGGAAGACGGCGCCAGCGACTGGCCGACCTTCGCGGAGAAAGCCAAGAAGCTGCTGGTCAACGACAAGGTCGCAGCGATCATGGGCTGCTGGACCTCGGCCTCGCGCAAGGCGGTGCTGCCGGTGGTCGAGCAGTACAACGGCATGCTCTATTACCCGACCTTCTACGAAGGCCTCGAGCAGTCCAAGAACGTGATCTACACCGGCCAGGAAGCCACCCAGCAGATTCTCGCCGGCCTGAACTGGATCGCCAAGGAAAAGGGCGCGAAGTCGTTCTTCTTCGTCGGCTCCGACTACATCTGGCCGCGCACCTCGAACAAGATCGCGCGCAAGCATGTCGAGAACGTGCTGAAGGGCAAGGTCGTCGGCGAGGAGTATTATCCGCTCGGCAACACCCAGTTCAACTCGGTCATCAACAAGATCAAGCTGACCAAGCCCGACGTGATCTTCACCGACGTCGTTGGTGGCTCCAACGTCGCCTTCTACAAGCAGCTCAAGGCTGCCGGCATCGACCTCTCCAAGCAGGCGCTGCTGACGATCTCGGTGACCGAAGACGAGATCGACGGCATCGGCGGCGAGAACATCGCGGGCGCCTATGCTTGCATGAAGTACTTCCAGTCGCTCGACAATCCGAACAACAAGGCGTTCGTGCCGGCGTTCAAGAAGATGTGGGGCGAAAAGACCGTCATCGGAGACGTCACCCAGGCTGCCTATCTCGGCCCGTGGCTGTGGAAGTTGACGGTGGAGAAGGCGGGCTCCTTCGACGTCGACAAGATCGCGGCGGCTTCGCCCGGCGTCGAGTTCAAGGGCGCTCCGGAAGGCTATGTGCGCATCCACGAAAATCATCACCTCTGGTCGAAGACCCGGGTGGGACGCGCCAAGCTCGATGGCCAGTTCGAGCTGATCTTCGAGACTGCCGATCTCGTCGAGCCGGATCCGTTCCCCAAGGGCTACCAGTAAGTCGCGGCATCTGCCGCGATCTTCTTAGAAACCAAGCCGCTCCCTGGCGTGGACAGCAAATCCACGCCCAAGACCCCCGCGTCGCGAACCTGCTCGCGACGCGGGACCCTTATCCCTGACGGAGGACATCGATGTTCGGCGACTATTCGCTTGGTGACCTTGGCTCCATCTTCGTCATGCAGGGTTTTGCAGGACTGATCCTGTTCTCGGTCTACGTCCTGATGGCGCTGGGGCTTGCGATCATCTTCGGCCAGATGGGCGTCATCAACATGGCTCATGGCGAGTTCATGATCCTCGGCGCCTACGTCACCTGGATGACCTCGAATCTCTTCCAGACCTATTTGCCGAGCCTGTTCAGCGGCTACTTCTTCCTCGCGATGATCCTGGCCTTTGTCGCAGCAGGTGCGCTGGGAATGCTGGTGGAATGGGTGCTGATACGGCATCTCTACAAGCGCCCGCTCGACACGCTGCTCGCCACCTGGGGACTCAGCCTGATCTTGCAGCAGGCCTATCGCTCCGTGTTCGGGGCGCGCGAGGTCGGCGTCGAGCTGCCGCAGTGGATGCTCGGGTCGCTGCACGTCACCGACAGCATCGAAGTGCCGATCAACGGCGTCTTCGTGATGTGCCTTACTGTGTTGATCACCGTCGGCGTTGCCTATGTGATGTACAAATCGCGCTGGGGCCGCCAGGTCCGCGCCGTGGTGCAGAACCGCATTATGGCCGGTGCCGTCGGCATCAACACCGAAAAAGTCGATCGCTATACCTACGGCCTCGGCTGCGGGATCGCCGGCATCGCCGGCAGCGCCTTCACGATGATCGGCTCAACCGGGCCGACGTCGGGACAGCTCTACATCGTCGATACATTCCTGGTGGTCGTGTTCGGCGGCGCCGCGAGCCTGCTCGGCACCATCGCCTCGGCCTTCTCGATCTCGCAGACGCAATCCACCCTCGAGTTCTTCCTGTCGGGCTCGATGGCCAAGGTGCTGACGCTGCTCGCTGTTGTCGGAATCCTGATGCTGCGGCCGCAAGGGCTGTTCGCCCTCAAGGTCCGTAAGTGAGAAACGGAAGGCTGATGCAATGACCGACAATCGCTTCTTCAATCGATCGGAGTTGATCGGAATTCTGTTGCTCGCGGTCTTCCTGGTGGTGATCCTTCCGCTCACGCTCGATGTCTTCAGGCTCAATCTGGTCGCCAAATATCTGACCTATGCCTTCGTCGCGCTGGGGCTGGTGGTCTGCTGGGGTTACGGCGGCATCTTAAGCCTCGGCCAGGGCGTGTTCTTCGGGCTCGGCGGTTACTGCATGGCGATGTTCCTCAAGCTGGAAGCCTCCAGCGTCGAGAACACCAAGATCCAGTCGACGCCGGGAATCCCGGATTTCATGGACTGGAATCAGATCACCTCGCTGCCGCTGTTCTGGAAACCATTTCACAGCCTCACCTTTACCATCGCCGCCATTATTCTGGTGCCCGGCATCTTCGCCCTGATCATCGGCACGGCGATGTTCAAGCGCCGGGTCGGCGGCACTTACTTCGCCATCATCACCCAGGCGGTCGCGGCCATCCTCACCATCCTGATCGTGGGACAGCAGGGCTACACCGGCGGCATCAACGGCATGACCGATTTGCGGACGCTGAAGGGGTGGGACATCCGACCCGATCACGCCAAAATCGTACTATATTTCTTCGAGGTCGGATGCCTGTTCGTCTGCATCATGATCGCGCAGTTCGTCCGGCACTCCAAGCTCGGGCGCATCCTGGTCGCGATGCGCGAGAAGGAGGACCGTGTCCGGTTCTCCGGTTACAGCGTCGCGAACTTCAAGATCTTCGCCTTCTGCATCGCCGCGGTGTTCGCCGCGATCGGCGGCGCCATGTTCGCGCTCAATGTCGGCTTCATGTCTCCGTCCTTCGTCGGCATCGTGCCGTCGATCGAGATGGTGATCTACACCGCGGTCGGCGGCCGGCTGTCGATCCTCGGTGCGGTCTACGGCACGCTGCTGGTTAATTTCGCCAAGACCAGCCTGTCGGAGACGTTTCCTGAATTGTGGCTGTTCGGATTGGGCGGCCTGTTCATCGCCGTCGTCCTGGCCTTCCCGAACGGCCTGGCCGGGATCTGGGGCGACTACGTGCAGCCGCGCATCGATCGCCTGATCTCGTCGCGCAAACCAAAACCCGAAGGCTGGACCGACGGCTCGGTCGCCGACGGCGCCCCGGCGGAGTGAGGAGATCATCATGCTCGTAGGTCACCAGCCCAAGGAATTCCTGCTCGCGGTCTCTGCGCTGACGGTGTCGTTCGACGGATTTAAGGCCGTCAACGATCTCTCCTTCTACGTCGACGAGAACGAGATCCGCGTTATCATCGGCCCGAACGGCGCCGGCAAGACCACCGTGCTCGATTTGATCTGCGGCAAGACCAAAGCAACGTCCGGCTCGATCCAGTTCCGCGGCAAGGAGCTGACACGGATGAAGGAAAACGAGATCGTCAAGACTGGCGTCGGCCGCAAGTTCCAAAACCCGTCGATCTACGACGATCTCACGGTGTTCGAGAATCTGGAGATTTCCTACCCCCGCGGCCGCTCGGTGTTCGGCGCATTGACTTTCACCCGCGACGCCGCCGTGCGCGACCGGGTGCATGAAGTGGCCGAAATGATCTTCCTGAAGGACCGGCTGAACGTGAACGCCGATCTGCTCAGCCACGGCCAGAAGCAATGGCTCGAGATCGGCATGCTGCTGATCCAGGACCCGGACCTCTTGATGCTGGATGAACCCGTCGCCGGCATGAGTGTCTCAGAGCGCGCCAAGACTGCCGAACTGCTCAACCGCATCATCAAGAACCGTTCCGTGCTGGTGATCGAGCACGACATGAAGTTCGTCGAGGACATCGCGCACAAGGTCACCGTGCTTCACCAGGGCCAGATCCTCTCCGAGGGCACCATGGAGAAGGTGAAGAACGACCCCAAGGTCATCGAAGTTTACCTGGGCCATTAAGGAGCCTCGCATGCTGGCTATTTCAGATCTTCACGTCGCCTACGGCCAGAGCGAGGTGCTGCACGGACTCAACGTCAAGGTCGCGCCGAACGAGATCGTTGCGATCATGGGCCGCAACGGCATGGGCAAGACCACGCTGATGAAATCGCTGATGGGCATCCTGCCGACGAAGAGCGGCTCGGTGAGCATGAACGGTACCGAGCTCGGCGGCCTGCCGAGCTACGAGCGCGTGGCCAAGGGCCTCGCTTATGTGCCGCAGGGCCGCATGATCTTCTCGACCATGACGGTGAAGGAGAACATCGAGACCGGTCTCGTCGTCTCCGGCGGGACCGAGGTGCCGGCTGATATCTACGAATTATTCCCGGTGCTGCTGGAGATGAAGGGCCGTCGCGGCGGCAATCTCTCCGGCGGCCAGCAGCAGCAGCTCGCCATCGCGCGCGCGCTCGCGACCAAGCCAAAGGTCTTGCTGCTCGACGAACCGACCGAAGGCATCCAGCCGTCGATCATCAAGGAGATGGCGCGCACCTTGAAGCGCATCCGTGACGAAAAGGGGCTGTCGATCGTCGTGTCCGAGCAGGTCCTGAGTTTTGCGCTCGATATCGCCGACCGCGTGCTGGTGATCGAGAACGGCGAAATCGTGCGCGACGATCCGCGTGACGCCGTCGATGCCGCGCAGGTCTCGAAATATCTGTCCGTCTAACCAACCGTGCAAAAGGGGAGCTTCTCGATGCCAGAGACACTGATCAAGGTCGATCTCACCAAGTCGCCTTACGAAAATGACATGGTGCACAACCGCTGGCACCCCGACATCCCGATCGTGTCCTGGGTCAATCCCGGCGATGATTTCATCATCGAGACCTATGACTGGACCGGCGGCTTCATCAAGAACAACGATTCCGCTGATGACGTGCGCGACATCGACCTGTCGATCGTGCACTTCCTCTCCGGCCCGATCGGCGTCAAGGGCGCCGAGCCCGGCGATCTTCTCGTCGTTGACCTGCTCGACGTCGGTCCGCTGAAGGAGAGCCTGTGGGGCTTCAACGGCTTCTTCTCCAAGCAAAATGGCGGCGGCTTCCTCACCGACCATTTCCCGCTGGCGCAGAAGTCCATCTGGGACATCAAGGGTCTCTACACCTCTTCGCGCCACATTCCCGGCGTGAACTTTGCGGGGCTTATCCATCCCGGCCTGATCGGCTGTCTGCCCGATCCGAAGATGCTGGACACCTGGAACAAGCGTGAGGCCGAGCTGATCGCAACCAACCCGACCCGCGTGCCCGGTCTCGCCAATCCGCCGTTCGCGCCAACCGCCCATGGCGGCCGCGCCAAGGGCGACGTCAAGGACAAGATCGGCGCGGAAGGCGCGCGCACCGTGCCGCCCCGCGAACACGGTGGCAATTGCGACATCAAGGATCTGTCGCGCGGCTCGAAGATCTACTTCCCGGTCTATGTCCCGGGCGCGGGTCTCTCGATGGGCGATCTGCACTTCAGCCAGGGCGACGGCGAGATCACCTTCTGCGGCGCGATCGAGATGGCTGGCTGGCTGCATATCAAGGTCGAGGTGATCAAGGATGGCATGGCGAAGTACGGTGTCAAGAATCCGATCTTCAAGCCGTCGCCGATCACGCCGAACTACAAGGACTATCTGATCTTCGAGGGCATCTCGGTCGACGAAGCCGGCAAACAGCACTATCTCGACGTCACTATCGCCTATCGCCAAGCCTGCCTGAATGCGATCGAATATCTGAAGAAGTTCGGCTACTCCGGCGCCCAGGCCTATTCGATCCTTGGCACCGCACCGGTTCAGGGCCACATCTCAGGCGTGGTCGACGTGCCGAACGCCTGCGCCACGTTATGGCTGCCGACGGAGATCTTCGACTTCGACGTGATGCCGTCGTCGGCCGGCCCGATCAAGCACATCAAGGGCGACATCCAGATGCCGATCTCGCCGGACAAATGATCCCTGCGCGACAGGATGCGGGACGGCGCGTATCTGCCGCCCCGCATCCGCCGCGCGACAATCTCTCACAGGCAACAGCGTAGGGATGATGCGATGCCGGTCTATGAATATCTCTGTGACGATTGCGGTCCGTTCAAGGATCTGCGCCCGATGGCGGAATGCGATGATCCCCAATCCTGCCCGCACTGCGAAACCATGGCGCCGCGGGTGATCCTCACCGCGCCGAATTTCTTCTGCATGCCGGCGGAGAAGCGCAAGGCGCATGCCGTCAACGAGCGAAGCTCGCATGCGCCGCAGACGGTTGCGCAATACAAGGCCTCGCACGCCCCCGGCTGCGGCTGCTGCTCGTCGGGCAAGAATTCAAAGAATGCGTCGGACAAGAAAAAGCCGGCGCGGCTGGTGACCAAGACCAAGAGCGGCGCCAAGGGCTTTCCCACCGCGCGGCCCTGGATGATCAGCCACTAGCGCCACGCGCCAACATCAAACGAATAAAACAGGAGCGGCCCAAATGCTTCACGGCGACATTTCCAGCAGCAATGACACCGTCGGCGTCGCGGTGGTCAACTACAAGATGCCCCGCATGCACACCAAGGCCGAGGTGCTCGACAACGCCCGCAAGATCGCCGACATGCTGGTGGGCATGAAGACCGGCCTGCCCGGTATGGACCTGGTGATATTCCCGGAATACTCCACCCAGGGCATCATGTACGACTCCAAGGAGATGTACGAGACCGCCTGCGCTGTGCCCGGCGAAGAGACCGCGATCTTCGCCGAGGCGTGCCGCAAGGCGAAGGTGTGGGGCGTGTTCTCGCTCACTGGCGAACGCCACGAGGAGCATCCGCACAAGGCGCCCTACAACACCCTGATCCTGATGAACGACAAGGGCGAGATCGTGCAGAAGTACCGCAAGATCATGCCGTGGGTGCCGATCGAGGGCTGGTATCCCGGCAATTGCACCTATGTCTCCGAAGGCCCGAAAGGGATGAAGGTCAGCCTGATCATCTGCGACGACGGCAATTTTCCGGAGATCTGGCGCGACTGCGCCATGAAGGGCGCCGAGCTGATCGTGCGCTGCCAGGGCTACATGTATCCGGCCAAGGAGCAGCAGATCCTGATTTCCAAGGCGATGGCGTGGGCCAACAACGTCTACGTTGCAGTCGCCAATGCCGCCGGCTTCGACGGCGTCTATTCCTATTTCGGTCATTCCGCGATCATCGGCTTCGATGGCCGCACGCTCGGCGAATGCGGCGAGGAGGACTACGGCATCCAGTACGCCCAGCTGTCGAAACATCTGATCCGCGACGCGCGCCGCAATGGCCAGTCGCAGAACCATCTCTACAAGCTGGTCCATCGCGGCTACACCGGGATGATCAATTCCGGCGAGAGCCCGCGCGGCGTCGCGGCCTGTCCCTATGATTTCTACAAGAACTGGATCGCCGATCCGGAAGGAACGCGCGACTTGGTCGAGGCGATGACCCGCTCGACCCCGGGGACCGATGAGTGCCCGATCGACGGGATTCCGAATGAAGCTGCGGCCAGCAATTACTGAGTCAGTTTGGATGCTGCAGGGTCGTCCGCGCGCGGAGCAGGCAGCGGAGCATCGGATGACCGGCGATGTGAATGGCCGTCCGTATGGTCGGACATTCTGACGCATCCTCGCATGCGCGGAATGGGAGGCGACCGTGTCGAAACGTGGCTCGGTTGCAACATAAGCCATTGAATCTGCCTAAGTTGCAGCCTCATTGGCGGATTCTCGCCCGGCCTTAGTTCTACTGACCGCCCTCATGACTTACGTTCCGCCCGGCGCTGCTAAGAGCGCCGTGGGTAAGGGGCAGAGTGTGGGGGCTGGGTCGCCATCGAGCGGGCAGGGTTGCTCGCGCCGGAGTGTAGCCGCGGTTCGCGCGGCTCTCTGGCTTGGCCTCGCCTTGAGCGCGGCCGCAGTGACGAGCCCCACGGCCGCGCAGCAGGTCTTCAACGGATCGCAAACCACACCTAACGGCGCCGTCAACGGTGGAGGCGGCGTCTGGGACAACACCACGACCAACTGGACAGACTTCTTCGGCTCGACCAGCACGGCTTACGATCCCGCGTCAGCCGGCACGCAGTTCGGCAGCAGCGGTCCCTCGACGCCTGCGACAGGCGGCACTGTGACGGTCACGCCAGGCGGCGTGCAGCTGACCAGCCTCGTGGGCTTCGACCTCACCGCCGACGGCTCGATCTACACCATCCAGGGCGGTGACCTCAGGCTGGCCCCGGGTGGCACCACGTTCGTCACCAACGATGTGACCGGCACGGGGGATCCCTCGGCCGTGATCTCTTCCCGCATCGTCGGCACCGGCGGCATCTCCGTACAGGGACCCGGTTTCCTGACCTTGCTCGGCGCCAATACCTATACCGGTGACACCTTCATCTGCACCTGCGGCTCATTGCAGCTTGGTGACGCGACCCATACCGCCAGCATCATCGGCGCGGTCACCAACGAGGGTCTCTTCAAGATCGTCAACGCGGACATGTCGGGTGTCCCGTCGCTCACGAACGGTTTCTCCGGCGTGACAATGTTCCTCAATGCGACCTCCGCCGGCTCCATGGCGATCACCAACAATGGCCAGTTGTATTTCGGCGATCCGACCGGGAGCGGGACCGACACCGCGACGGCCGGACGCGCGACCATCACCAATGACGGCGGCTTGATCGCCTTCTTTACCCAGACCAATGCGGGCTCGGCCAGCATCACCAACCAGAACAGCGGCACCACCGCGTTCATCGATCAAGCCTCGGCGGGCTCGGCGACCATCGTCAACAAGGACTTTGGCGGCACGACCTTCGGCGCAGTGCCGGGAAGCACCGCAACCGCCGCCAACGCAACCATCATCAACGAGGCCAACGGCATTACCGATTTCGGCGCCTTCTCGACGGCCGGCAATGCCACGATCATCACCAAGAGCGGCGGCCAGACCTCGTTCTTCGACAATTCTACCGGCGGCAACGCGCGCTTCATCACCAGCGGTACGGGCGTTGTCGATTTCGGCAGCAGCATCGGCTTGAACAGCGACGGCCGCATCACCGCCGGATCGATCCAAGGCAGCGGCTTCTATTACATCGGTGGCGGCAACACGCTGGTCGTCGGCGGCAACAATCTGTCGACCGAAGTCAGCGGCGTCATCGGCGATTTCAATCCCTGCGGTTGCGGTCCCGCCGGACCGGGCTCCCTTGAAAAGGTCGGCAGCGGAACGCTGGTCCTCTCCGGCACGAACACCTACACCGGCACGACGACCGTGAATGGCGGCATCCTCCGCGTCGATGGCGACATCTCCCAGTCGAGCCTGACCACGGTGAATGCGGGCGCCGCGCTGTATGGCGCCGGCATCGTCGGCGACACATTCATCGCCAACGGCGGCATTTACGCGCCCGGCGACGGCGGGCCGGGCTCGAGCATGCAGGTTCAGGGCGATCTCACCCTTCAGCCCGGCTCGGTCTATGTTGTGCAGGTCGGCAGCGGATCCAGCACGAGCCACGCGCTCGTCACCGGCAATGTCACGTTGAACGGCACGGTCGGCGTCTCGCTGTATCCCGGCAGCATGGTGATGAAGCACTACTCGATCATGGACTTCTTCGGCACCGCCACCGGCAATTTTACCGGCGTTGCGGCGCCGGGTGGTCTTATCGGCACGACGACCGTCGGGTCGAACGAGGTCCTTCTCGACTTCACGCTGAACTATCGCGCGAAATACGCGCTCAACATCAACCAGCAGAACGTTGCCACGACGCTGCAGAATTTCTTCAACGCCAAGGGCGTCCTGCCGGCCGAATTCGCGGGTCTTGGTCCCGCCGGCCTGACACAGGCCTCGGGCGAATCCGCGACGGGATCGCAGCAGACCACGTTCAATGCGATGAATCAGTTCATCGGCTTGTTGACCGATGTCTTCAGCGCGGGTCGCAGCGGCACACCGGGCGCAACGCCATATGCCGACGAGACGAGCGCAACGGCCTATGCCGCGACCGGCAAGCGCCCCAGCGACGCTTTCGCCTCGATCTATCGCAAGGCGCCGCCGCCGACATTCGAGCAGCGCTGGAACGTCTGGGCTGCCGGCTTCGGCGGCTCGCAGACCACCGACGGCAATACGGCGCTCGGTTCGAACAACACCACCAGCAGCGTCTACGGCACCGCGGTCGGTCTCGACTATCGCTTCTCGCCGTCGACGATCGCGGGCTTTGCGCTTGCCGGCGGCGGCACCGGCTTTGGCGTCAACGGGCTCGGCTGGGGCCGCTCGGATTTGTTCCAGGCCGGTGCCTTCGTGCGTCACAACGCGGGACCTGCCTATCTCACGGCGGCGCTGGCCTATGGCTGGCAGGACGTTACCACCAACCGCATCGTCACGGCGGCCGGCATCGATCAGCTGCGGGCGCAGTTCAATGCCAACGCCGTCTCCGGCCGCATCGAGGGCGGTTATCGCCAGGCGACGCAGTGGATTGGGCTGACGCCCTACGCCGCGCTCCAGGCCACCATGTTCAGCCTGCCGAGCTACTCGGAGTTCGCTGTGGTCGGCAACAACAGTTTCGCGCTCAATTACGCCGCCAAGAGTGTCACCGACACCCGTACCGAGCTCGGCCTGCGCGCCGACAAGGCGTTTGCGGCCGCCGGCGGCGTGGTGACGCTGCGCGGTCGTGTCGCCTGGGCGCATGATTTCAATCCGGACCGCAGCGTTGGCGCGGTGTTCCAGACATTGCCGGGTGCGGCCTTCGTTGTGAACGGCGCGGCGCAGGCGCACGATTCCGCGCTGACCACGGCGTCAGTGCAAATGAACTGGATGAACGGTTGGTCCACGGCACTGACTTTCGAGGGCGAGTTCTCGAACGTCACCCGCTCCTATGCCGGCAAGGGCGTCGTGCGCTACGCGTGGTAGGCCCTACCGCTTCGGCTGCGCAGGCTTGCGTGGCGGGCGCGGGGCTACGGCGGGCGCGGGCGTCCCACTCATCTTGTTGGCGGCCTCGCTGAGGTCGAGCAGGGTCTTGCGGCCGTCTTCGAGGAAGCTCGCCGATTTCTTCTTCATGGTGTCGGCGAGTTCGCGCAGTCCCTTTATCTTTTCGAACAGCTCGTCGGCCTTGCCGTCGACGAAGCCGGGCACCACACCCTCGATCTTCGTGACCGCCTTGTCGAATCCTACAAACGCGCTGTCGACCTTGGCCATCACGGAATCGATCTCGGCGCCCTTGCTCCGGAGGTCGGCCGTGTAGTCCTCGAACGTGCGCAGGCCGTCCTTGATTGCGGGGGCGTTGCTGACGATCGTGCGGTCGACGCTGTGCAGGGTGTCGACGATCGTTTCGGCGTCGCTGAGATCTGCGGTCAGCACGGGGATGCCATCCTCGTCCAGCGGCACCGGCGGCGCGGAGGGCGCGCCGCCGATCAGCGAAACTGCGGCGACGCCGGTGAGGCCCTGGAACTCGATGCCGGCCACGGTGTCCTTGCGGATCGGCGCGGAATTGTCGAGCAGCACCAGCGCCACGACCTTGCGGGGATTGTCCAGCTTGATCGACAGGATCTGGCCGGCCGGCACGCCGTCGAAATTGACCGGGCCGCCGCGGCGCAGGCCGCTCGCGGAACCGCCTTCGAACACCACGCGCAACTGGCTGCGGCTCTGGATGGAGCGCCATTTCTGCACGCCGAGCAGGCCGCCGAACGCCACGGCGATCACCGCCAGCGTCGCCGTTCCAATCACCAGATTGCTCGCGCGTGCCATGCAGGCTGTTTCTACGACCAAAGCGGGAAAGTTGGAAGCAGTTCGCAATGGTAAGTAGTGCGGATCACGCCGCGCCAATCAGCCCTGCGCGACGTCAATGACCGGCGGCACGTTTTGCCGCAGCATTGTTCAGCACGATGAGCGCGTCGACGGCGACACCGGTCCTGGCGTTGATCAGGAACGGATTGATGTCGATCGAGGCGATCCGGTCGCCGGCATCCGCGATCAAATTGGACAGGCCGACCAGCGCCTTCACCGCAGAGGCCTCGTGCAACGCCGGCTTGCCGCGATAGCCGCGCATCTTGATGCCGGCCTTGGTGCGGCCGATCAGGAGCCGCGCCTCGGCCTCGTCCAGCGGCGCACCGGCAAGCGCCACGTCCTTCATCAGCTCGATGTCGATGCCGCCGGTGCCGAACAGTACCACAGGTCCCATCTCGGCATCGAGCGAGGCGCCGACGACGAGCTCGAGGTCGGCCTTGACCTGCTGTGCGATCAGGATGCCGTCGAGCTTTGGCTTACCCTTCAGCTTGTTCACCCGCGCGGTGATGTCGGCAAATGCCTTCTTCACCTCAGTCGCGCTGTTGAGGTTCAGCACCACGCCGCCGATATCGGATTTGTGCAAAATCTCGGCGCTGACGACTTTCGCCACGACCGGATAGCCGATCTGCTTGGCAATCGTCACCGCCTCCGCAGCCGTCCGCGCGATTCCCTCCTTCGAGACCGGGATGCCATAGGCCTTCAGGAGTTTCTTCGAGGCGACCTCGTCGAGCGCGGCTCCAGTCGCCGATTTCAGCGCTTTCTCCAGCACGGCGCGGGCGGCGGGCTTCGAACTCGAAGCGATGTCGGGCACCTCTTTACGCAGCTTCGCATAGGCTAGCAGCGATTTGATCGCGGTCACCGCGCGGTCCATACCCTGCATCACCGCGAGATGCGGCAGCGATTTGCGCAAGCCCTTGGTGAAGTCGGTGAAGCCGATCGACATCGCACTGATATAGATCACGGGCTTCGAGGCTTTGCTCGCCATCTCGTCGACGATGCGCAAATTGCGCTCGCGCAGCTCATGCGGCGCCTTCGGAAGCTCGGCATCGACGATGACGATGTCGATGTCGGGATCGTCGATCATCAGCTCGATCGATTTCATGTAGACGGAGGGATCGACCACTGCGGCAAAGCCGGCGTCGAGCGGGTTGCCGACGATCGAGCCCGGGCCGAGCATCTTTGCAAGCTCGGAGCTGACATGCGGACTCAGCGGCGCGAAGTTGAGGCCCGCCGCGTAGAAGGCGTCGATCAGCATGCCGCGCTTGCCGCCGGACAGTGTGACCGCCGCAAGCCGGTCGCCCTTGGGCACCGCGGCGTGGACGAAGCATTCGGTGGTCTCGATCAGCTCATCGAGCCCGCCGACACGGATCACGCCTTCGCGGGTTGCGATCGCGTCGAATGTCTCGATCGAGCCTGCGAGCGCGCCGGTATGCGCCATTGCGGCGGCGCGGCCGCCCTCGGACGATCCGAGCTTGAGCGCAATTACCGGCTTGCTCGCGGCACGCGCCGCCTTGCAGGCATCGCGAAACGCCTTGGTGTTGCGCACGCCTTCGAGATAGACCACGATCACCTTGACGCTCGGATCCTCGGCGAAATAGCGCATCAGATCCGGTGTCTCGAGCCCGGTCTCGTTGCCGGTCGTCACCATGTATCCGACACCGACGCCGCGATCCTCCAGCGCCTGGCGGATCGCCATGACGATGGCCCCGGATTGCCCGGCGATCGCCACGGCACCCTGTTCCATGGTGACGATGCGGTCGTCGATATTGGTGAAAAGCTTTTCGCCGGCGCTTAGATTGCCGAGGCAGTTCGGGCCGGTGACGGCGAGGCCCGTCTCGCGCACAGCCTGTTGCAGCTCGGCGGCGAGCTTCTGGCTCGCCTCGTCCTGCAACTCGCTGAAGCCCGAGGTGACGATGGTGGCGGATCGCGCGCCGGCCGCAGCCGCATCGCGAATCACCTGCACGGCGAAGCGCGCGGGCACCAGCACCAGAACGTGATCAGGTTTTTCCGGGAGGCTGGCGAAATCCTTGAAGCACGGCACGCCCCAGATGGTTTCGCGCTTGGCGTTGACCGGATAGAGCCCGCCCTCGAAACCGTATTTGACCAGATTGTTCCAGATGCGCTCGGCATAGTTGCCGGGCTTGTCGGTCGCGCCCACCAGCACGATGTTGTGCGGATGCAGCATGGCGTGAATGCCCTTGACGATGTCGCTGGCATCGGGCGGGGGAGACCATGGGCGGGAAGAAGCGGACTTGGCAGAGACCTGGGCTTCCATGGTGTTACCTCACCTGTTGTTCTTCTTGGTGGTGCGTCACGTGGTTGTATGGCGAGTTGCGTGGAGTGGCAACCAGCACGGCTGCATGCCGTATGGCGGAATGCGCAGCGATGCACGCTGATCGCAATCGATGGATTCAATCTCCGTCTCGCGTTGTCCTGTCAGCAGCGCAACACGCCCCACTTGTAGCCATAGGCGAGTTGCTGGACGAGATAAGGCGCGATGGCGCGCCGGATCTGCATCTGCGTCGGGTCGAATCCGAGGACGCGGCGCCGCAAGATGCCCATCTCTCTGACACCGACCGCGTAAGTCGCTGCCGTCTTCTGAGCGTCATGGATTCGGAAGGAGGACAGAAACCGCGGCATCCGCACGAACTTGAACCCGCCGGCCTGCGCCGCAGGATGCTGCAGGATGAAGTCCCAGTCCATCGCGTAGTGGAAGCTTTCGTCGATCGGTCCAATGCTGTCCCACACGCGCTTGCGCCGGAACATCGTCTCCTGCGGAATGTAGTCGGCATTTGTGCGCGATTTGATAAGACGCGACGGACAACTTAGCTGCCGGTTCCAATCAGCGTGGCATGAAGGATGTAGCGCTCAGGACCGGACGTGACGGCATCGAACGGCCAGCAGGTTGTTAACACCAGTTCATAGTTCGGCGTTGCCGGGTCAATGCCCGATGCGTCGAAACGGACCACGCTTGAGGCGTCCGCGCGGTAGCGAAAATGCTTGCCGTCAGCGCGTGTGATCTCGATCACGTCGCCGATGGCAACATCCCGCAAGAAACGGAAGTGCGTGTCGCGATGCGCGGCATATACAGCAATTCCGCGTTCGCCGGCTTCAACCGTTTGGTCGATATGGCCGGGCCCGAAGGCAAGCGCCTGGCCGCTCGTGCCCGCGAGCACGATGGCGCTGGCACCGATCCGCCTCACCTCGATCCGCGCGATCGGCCATGTATCGGCCCAGGACCATGGCTTGACCGCCTCGCCGCTCGCCACGCTCCTGTCGAACGCGCGCTCTAGCAGCACCTGCGCGAGCCACGCCTTGGCGTGAATATGAGCACCGTCGCCGAACAGGATCGTGCCGATGAGCGCGAGAGCGAGAGGAGAGATGAAGCGGGGCATGATGTCTTCCGTCATTGCGAGCGAAGCGAAGCAATCCAGACTGTCTCCGCGGCGGCAGTCTGGATTGCTTCGTCGCTTCGCTCCTCGCAATGACAACAAAAAAGGCGCGCGCGGCTGTTTGGATGGGGACGGGCAGCCGCGCGCGCTGAAGAAGAGGAGTTCGGGGAGGCTCCTCTCTCAAGCGGCGTCAGTGAGCAAGGGCTGACGCCGGTTGAATACGAACAGGATCAGGGCGAGCACGATCAGGATCAGGCCTGCGATCATCTTCAGCTCGGCCGAGGTTGCGGTCTTGGGCAGACGGATCGTGTCGGGCGCGACAGGTGCCGGCCGCCTTGTCGCGGGCTGGCCTGCATCAGCGCGGCGTTCGCGCAGCTGCGGTGCCTGCTGCGGCCGTTCGCCAAACACCTTCTCGAAATCCCAGCCGGCCGGCAGGTTGATCGGCAGCTCGCTGAGCTTGAGCGGCGCGCCTTCGGGGCGGCTCGGCGTCTTGTCGATCGCGACGAGGCTGGTCAGCCGCGTGACGATCTGGTGGTCGAGCGCCAGCGCGAGGATCGCCTTGTCGGTATCTTCCGGCGTCATCTCGCGCAGGGTGCGTGCCACTTCCGCATCGCCGATCTTGCGCTTGGCCCAGAGCTTTGACAGGCCTTTGCCTTCGGCGGCATTTTGCAGCGGCAGCGTCACCGACCACGGGCGGTCTCCGACACGTCCCTTGATCTCCAGCGAACCCGCGAGCTTGTCGAGTTTCGCCGCCAGCACCAGCGGCTCGTCGCGATAGACGTCGGGAATGATCGCGGGCGTCACGTCGGCTTTGGCCTCGGAGAATTTTACGGTGAGGCCGGTCACCGCGGGGTTCTCCAGCTTGGCGAACAGGCCGCGCATGCGCTCCTCGACCTGCTCGACGGAGCCGATATGGGTGAAGGCGCCGCGGCCGAGCTCGGAGGCACGCGTCATCAGATAGGTGTTGGGCGCTGATCCGATGCCGACCATGAAGATGCGCGAGCGGCCGCGCATCGCCGTGATCGTTTCGAACAATTGTTGCTCGTTGCCGATCGCGCCGTCGGTCAGGAATACGATTTGGCGAACCATGCCGGTTTCGCCAAGCTTGTCGGTCAGCGCCGCGCGCATCGCCGGCACCATCTCGGTGCCCCCGCGCGCCTGCAACGCGCTGACGAACGAGGTCGCCTCGCCGAGATGCGCGGCGTCGGCCGGCACCGATGCCGGAAACAGCACGTCCATGGTGTCGTCAAAACGGATGACATTGAAGCGGTCGTTCGGTTGGAGCCGGCCGAGCGCGTAAAGCAGGCTCGCCTTGGCCTGCTCGATCGAGGTGCCGCCCATCGAGCCCGAGTTGTCGATCACGAACACGACCTCGCGCGGCAAGGCCTTCTGCGTCGCCTGCTCGGCGGCGGGCGGCGTGACGAAGGCGAGTAGGTAATCGGCGTCGCCGACATGTTCGCGGAACAGGCCGACCGATGGTGCCTTCTCTGCGACAGGCTTCCAGGTCAGCTCGAAATCGCGGTCCGCGGGCACGGTGCCGTCGGCGAGCGTGACGACGCGCGTCGCGTTGTCCGGGCTCTCGATCTCGACGTTGTGATGGTGGCTTTTCACCTCGCCGAGCGCGAAGCCGGCCTTCAGGTGCACCGTGATGCTGGTCGGATTGACTGGAGGATTCTTGGCGGGATCGAGCACTGGCGGCGAGATGCGGTTGCGATCCGGCACCGGGTCCGAATTGGTGGCGCCCCAGCCGGAGCCGTCGCGGCGGAAGTCGACGCTCTGCACGATCGGCGCCGGATTGTAGCGTGGCGCGACCACGAGCGGCACGCGCAGCGAATATTCGTTGCCGGATTGATGCACCGGCTCCTGATATTCGATCTGGACCAGCACCGTTTCGCCGGGGCCAATATTGGCGACGGAGTTGGTGAAGATGTTGGGCCGCTTCTGCTCGGTGAGTGCGGCCTTCTGTCCGGCGCGGCGGGCCTCCTCGTAGATGATTCGCGCTTGCTGGCGCTCCTTGATGTCGCCGACGATGACGCGGTCGCCGACCACCATCTTCAGCGTGTCGACCGCGCCGCCGGTGGCAAGCGGATAGACGTAGGTCGCCTCGACCCAGTCCTTGGTCGGGTTGCGGAAGACCTGCGTGACGCGGGTACGCAGCGTCGGTCCGGACACCGTGATGTCGACGTCGATGCCGAGGCGGATCGCTTCGGTGTAGGCGCCGTCCTCCTTCAGCAGGAGGCTACCGGATTTGGCATCGCCAGGCTGGAGCAGGCTCGCCTGCTCCGTCGTCGCCGACCAGCCCGGCTCAAAGCTGACCAGCAGCGCCACGAAGCTGACCAGCAGAACGGCAACGCCCTGCACCAGGAGAAACAGTCCGAGCTTGATCAGCCTGCCCAGCAGAGGGTGCTCGCTGCTGTCGACCGCGTCGTAATTGTCCATTTGGCCTGCTCCCGAAGGGTGGTTGACGACACGGAGCATCCGTCGGGAAGGGCCGCTTTCGCGAGCAGAATGATCGGCAATGTTCCGCCGTGGCTGGCCTGGGCGGGCCGCCGCCCGGGCGGTCACGTCCGGTTTTGTGCTGACTTGTCCGCCCTGCTAGACTGGCGTCCGTGGAGCAGGGCTAACGATGCAGACGCCGGATAAACTTAACGACGGGCAGCTTTCAGACGAGCAAAGCCGCGAGGTCGCGGAGACGATCCGCGAAGAGATTGCCAGACGCCGGATCTCGCGGCAGGCGCTGGCCGAGCAGGCCAAGCTCAGCCTGTCGACCCTGGAGAAGGCGCTCGGCGGCCGCCGTCCGTTCACGCTGGCAACCACGGTCCGGCTGGAGCAGGCGCTGGGTGTGTCCTTGCGCAAGAGTATGGTTGCGCCGACGCCCGCGGCCGGAAACGATGTCGCTCCCGACAGCCTCGGCTCCTATTCGCATCGCGCGGTGACGTGGATCGAGGATGTCTACATCACGCTGAGGCCGTCGTTCGGCGACAAGGATGCGATCTTCGCCTATCGCACCGAGATCGTCTGGGAGCCGAAGGTCTCCGCGCTGGTCTTCCGCGAGGGCGAGCGGACGGATGCGGCCTATGAGCACACCGGCGAGGTTGCGGTACCGCATCAGTCCGGCTTCATTTATCTCGTCATCAACAAGCACGGCCAGCATCGCGTGATCACGGTGTCGCGGCCGACGGTGGCTGGCGAGATGTACGGCATCATCTCGTCGTTGCGTGCCGGCCCCGGCTCGCAGCTGACGCCGATCGCCGCGCCAATCGCCTATGTGCCGATTGGAAACGTTCCGGAGCCGACGCTTGGGCGAATTGCGCCCGGCAACGTCAACTACGCATTGTATCGAAGCCACCTGCGCCGCACGGTGGAAGAACCGTTTGCGTTGTTCCTGCCGGGATAGTTAATTATCCGAACAGAATAGTCCAGCATCCGCCGCACATCCGTCTATAAGGCGATCATGCTGGACCTACCCGCAAAATCCGGCGGTGAATCTCCGCTGTTCTCCATCATCATCCCGCTTGAATTTCACCGCGGGCAGTGGGAGCAGTCCTGGCTCGGCTGGACATCGCAGATCGCGGATCAATCTCTCTACGAGATCATCCTGGTCGTGCCACCCGATTTCACGGCGCGCGAGCAGCTGACGGCGCTCGCCGGCGGCAGAGCGCGCCTCGAATTCACCAACTCCGATCACGACGTCGGGCTCTGCGCATTCGGCGCCGCGAAAGCCCACGGCAGATATCTGTTCTTCACGGAATCGCATTGCCGGCCTGAGCCCGACGTGATCGAGCTCTGCATCCGCGCGATCGACGCGCATCCGGATTGGGCGGGTTTTTCCTGCCGGTCGGTCCCGATCTGCCAAAACCGTCTCTCGGAAGCAGAGGCTGCGATGTACCAGGCCGACATCGAGTTCGGCATGACGCAGCATCCCTGGCGCAAGGTGCTGGACCAGTGCTTCGTGACGCGGCGCGATGTCTACGAGGAATGCGGCGGCTTGCGCGCCGAGCTCGGCCATTTCGCCGAATGGGTGCTCGCCGCCGGATATTTTGCGCGGGGCTATTCCATCGGTTATCTCGAAGACGCGCGTTTCCACCACTACTACACCGGCCGGATCGGCGAGCTGAAAGCGTTCACACTCGATTTCGTGCAGGGTGAGATCCGCTATCTCAGCGAGGCGCGCCACGACCCCGGCAGCGAGCTGCTCGAAATTCCCGTCGAGTGGAGCACACGAGGCAATTTCGATGTATCGCTTGCCCACGATGCGTTGAATGCGCTCGTGCGCTACAGCCTCGCTGGCCGAGGCTGGAAGCGGCCCGGCGAGAAGCTGCGCGCCTTCTGGCGTTGGACGGAGGTCTTGCTGTGCGGCGATGTCCGTGCGCGCGCCACGGCGCGCCTCGCCGTCGCGCATGCGCACACGGTCCTGGCCATACTGACAGTGGTCGGGTCGAGCGAAGCCATCGCAGGAGGGATGAAGCGCTACATCGCATCGCTGATCCGGCTTCAGCGGCTCGATTGCATCCGTCGCGCTCGCGGACCTGCCACGGGACTGCTCGGCGACAACGTCGTCGCGCAGGCCGGCTTCCACGCCGTGGAATCGTCAGTCGGCTGCACATTTCGCTGGAGCGAGCCGCAGGCGGCGGTCCGCATCACGGGCGCTCCGGGACGCAACACGGTCTGCATCCAAAGTCCCGCCCTCCGCGCGCCGCTGGAGAAGATCGGTGCGCATTTCTATCTCGACGGCGCGCGCGTCGATCCCGCCGCGATCGCGATCGGCCGCGGCAGCTATACTCTGAGCCTCGACCTGCCGCGCTCAGGCATCGCTACGCTTGCCTGGGCATGTCCCGTGCTCAGAGGCGTCGGCGATGCGCGCCGTCTGGGCCTGTCCATCGTGGCGATCGAGGTGGAGCAGGACGAAAAAGAATAGCGGCCCTTCGGCCGCTATTCGGTGCCTTCAAACGGATACGTCGAGCGGCGTTAGCCGCCGGTCTCGGCACTGATGACGTCGCCGAACAGGTCCCACTTGCCGCCCTTGAACTGAATCATCTTGAGCTGCTCGATCGGGGCGAAGTCGTTGGGCGACGTGTTGATCTTGATGCCGGGAATCATGACGTCGGGCGCGAAGTCCTTCAGGCTTGCGGCCTGTTTCATCACGTTCTCCCGGGTCAGTTCGTCGCCCGATTGCTTCAGCACCTGCACCATGGTCTGCGCGGCGGCGTAGCCGTAGACGAGGTTGAGGTCGGAGACATTGGCGCCCGGCATGTATTTGTCGATGAAGGTCATGAACTTCTTCATGCCCTCATCGTCTTTCCATTGCGAGTCGGATGCATCCTTGAGATAGGTCGCCGACAGTACGCCTTCGGAGGCCTGCAGGCCCGCAGGCTGCATGACCGCGCCGATCGAGATCGAGACGTCGGTCATCACCTGCATCGGCTTCCATTCCAGCTCGGCGATCTTCTTGATCGCCTGTGCCGCGAATTTCGGCGTCGCGATGTTCACGAACACAGTGGCGCCGGTGTCCTTCAGCTTGACGATGTGGGAATCGATCGAGGGCTCGGTGGTCTCGTAGCTTTCCTCAGCGACGATGAGCGAAGACGCCTTGTCGCCGAAGATCTCCTTGATACCGGCGACGTAATCCTTGCCGAAATCGTCATTGGCATAGAAGATCGCGACCTTAGCATCGGGCTTCGCCTGCATAATGTACTTCGCGAAGACCCGTGCCTCGACCCGGTAGCTTGGCTGGAAACCCATGGTCCAGGGAAAGCCCTTCGGGTCGTTCCACTTGCTCGCGCCGGTCGCCAGGAACAGCTGCGGCACCTTCTTGGCGTTGTGATATTTCTGCACGGCGGTCTGGGTCGGCGTACCCAGCGCGTTGAACACCAGGAACACTTCGTCGCTCTCGATCAGCTTGCGGATCTGCTCCACGGTCTTCGGCGGCGAATAGCCGTCGTCGTAGGAGATCCAGTTGATCTTGCGGCCGTTGATGCCGCCCTGGTCGTTGATCATCTTGAAATAGGCTTCCTCGGTCTTGCCGATGATGCCGTAGGCGGAGGCGGGGCCGGAATAGGCCTCGACATTGCCGATCTTGATCTCGGTGTCGGTCGCGCCGGTGTCGTATTTCTTCTGTGCCTGGGCGCCCTGGGCCGTGAGCAATGTCATGGCCGCTGCAGCAGCAAGCAGGGAGAGGTTCCTCGTCATGAAATTTCCTTGGGTTTCTTGGTTGGAGACAGGCACGTCGAAAAACAAAAGCGCCCGCGAGGGGCGCTTGGATCAGGCGTTGGCGACTTTCTTGTCGACTTCCGAGGTCACAGAAAATTCCTTGCGCAAGGTCGGCTTGTGGATCTTCCCGGTAGCGTTGCGCGGCAGTGCATCGACGAAGCGGACCTGGCGCGGGCATTTGAACCGCGCGAGATTGGCGGCGCAATGCGCGAAGACATCGGTTTCGGTCAGCCGTTGGCCCGGCTTGACCGCGACGATGGCGAGGCCGACCTCGCCCCATTGCGGATCGGCAATGCCGATCACGGCAGCTTCCGCGATTGCCGTGAGTTGGTGCAGGACGTTCTCGACCTCGGCCGGATAGACGTTCTCGCCGCCGGAGATGTACATGTCCTTCCAGCGGTCGACGATGTAGTAAAAGCCTTCCTCGTCCACGCGGGTGGCATCGCCCGTGTGCAGCCACCCGTCGGTGAAGGAGGATTTGTTCGCCTCCGGCCTGTTCCAGTAGCCCGGCGTGATGTTCGGCCCCTTGACCCAGAGCTCACCGAGCTCGCCGGTAGCGGCATCGCTGCCGTCGGGGCGCACGATCCGCACCTCAGTGTGAAGCACCGGCTTGCCGGCAGAACCGGCCTTGCGCGCCGCATCTTCGCGGTCGAGCACCAGTACGGCCGGCGAGGTCTCGGTCATGCCGTAGCCCTGCTGAAGCGCGACACCGCGGGCTTCCCAGACCTTCAGCAGCGGCACCGGCATCGGCGCGCCGCCGACACCGCCGACGATCAGCCGGGTAAGGTCAGTCGTCGCGAAGGCCGGATGCTGCGCCATGAACTGGTAGATCGCGGGCACACCGAAGAACACGTTGATGCCCTGCGCGGGATCGTTGATCAGGCCGAGCGCCGTGCCGGGATCGAAGGCGCGCATGATCTGCACGGTGCCGCCGGCATGCAGCACCGGATTGGTGTAGCAATTCAGACCGCCGGTGTGGAACAGCGGCAGCACGGTGAGCAGTACCGAAGACGGCCCGATACAGGCGGGGCCGCCGAGATTGACGCAATTCCAGAAGGTCATGCCGTGGGTGATGGTCGCACCCTTCGGATGTCCCGTGGTGCCCGACGTGTACATGATGGTCGAGACGTCATCGAGCGTGACCTCCTCGATTGCCGTAAGCGGTTTTGCAGCGGCAACGCCGGCCTCGTAGGCGCCGCCGGGGCCAAGCAGCAGGCTCGACGTAACACCGCAGAGCTTCGCCACTGTCAGTGCGGTCTCGGCCAGATCCGCATCGTGGATCATCACCTTCGGCGCGCAATCGCTGGTGATGAACTGAAGCTCGGGTACGGTGAGGCGGGTGTTCAGCGGCACGAAGACGGCGCCAAGCCGCCCGCAAGCGAACTGCACCTCCAGCGTATCGGTCGTGTTCAGCGCCAGCACCGCGACGCGGTCGCCGCGCGAGATTTTCAGCGCTTCGCGGAGGAGTGAGGCGAGGCGCGAGACCCGGGCGTCCAGCTGCGAATAGCTGAAGCGGCGCTCGCTCGCGAGGTCGATGACCGCGACCTTGCCAGGCGTGCGGCGGCCATGATGGGCGATCCAGTCGTAGTAACGAACGGCCAAAAATCCCTCCCGTGGCGGTCTTGTGCCGCCTGCCTTCATATTGCCGTGCACCATGCCCGGCGTGGCCCTGGGAGGCCAGCCGGAGTTTTGTGCAGCAACTCTTTTTTGATTTGGAGTTGGCCTGCGAGGGACGAAAATCGTCTTGCGTTGAGTTGCTAGCCATTTGACCTGTCGGAGGCGGCGTTCCCGTCCAGCCACTCCGCGCAAGTGAGCCACCCATGTTCCCGCCATGGTGGAACGACAGGAGTCGTCGAAGGCGAGATTGCAATGAAGAGCCCGTTCTACACCGCCGAGCACGACGCCTTTCGCGACGTCATGCGGCGATTCGTCGAGAAGGAGATCACCCCGTTCGCCCATGAATGGGACGAGGCTGGCGAATTCCCCCGTGCGCTCTATCGCAAGGCGGCGGAGATCGGACTGTTGGGGCTCGGATTCCCCGAGGAATATGGCGGGATCGCCGCCGACCAGTTCATGAAGATCGTCGCCAGCCAGGAACTGGCGCGGGCGGGCGCGGGCGGCATCAGTGCCAGCCTGATGAGCCACACCATCGGCTCGCCGCCGATCGCGCGCGCGGCGCGCCCCGAGGTCAAGGCACGCGTGCTGCCGCAGGTGCTGGCAGGCGAGAAGATTTCCGCGCTCGCGATCACCGAGCCGGGCGGCGGCTCCGACGTCGCGGGTCTCCGCACCAAGGCGCGCCGTGACGGCGATCACTACGTCGTGAGCGGGGAAAAGACCTTCATCACCTCCGGTGTCCGCGCCGATTATCTGACCGTTGCGGTGCGCACCGGCGGCGAAGGCGCCGGCGGCGTCAGCCTGCTCCTGATCGAGGGCGATACGCCGGGCTTGTCGCGGACAAAATTGAAGAAGATGGGCTGGTGGGCCTCCGACACCGCGACCTTGCATTTCGACGAGTGCCGCGTACCGGCTGGGAATTTGATCGGCGAGGAGGGCCAAGGCTTCAAAATCATCATGCAGAATTTCAACAGCGAGCGCATGGGCATGGCGGCCGGCTGCACCGCCTTTGCCCGCGTCTGCCTCGACGAGGCTGTCGCCTATGCCAAGGAACGCAAGACGTTTGGCAAGCCGCTCGCCCAGCACCAGGTGATCCGCCACAAGATCGTCGACATGGCGCAGAAGGTCGCTGCGAGCCAGGCGATGCTGGAAATGCTGGCCTGGCGGCTGGAGCAGGGCGAGAGCCCGGTCGCAGAAATTTGTATGATGAAGAACCAGGCGACCCAGACCATGGCGTTCTGCGCCTCGGAAGCCGTGCAGATTTTTGGTGGCGCCGGCTTCATGCGCGGCATCAAGGCCGAGCGCATCTACCGCGAGGTCAAGGTCAATGCCATCGGCGGCGGCACCGAGGAGATCATGAAGGATCTCGCCAGCCGGCAGATGGGGTTGTGACGAGGAAAGAAATGCTGTTCACCGCCGACCACGACGATATCCGCCGGTCCTTGCAAAACTTCATCGCCAACGAGATCAATCCTCATGTCGATGACTGGGAGAAGGCTGACATCTTCCCGGCGCACGAACTGTTCAAGAAAATGGGCAGCCTCGGCTTCCTCGGGCTGAACAAGCCGGTCGAGTTCGGCGGCTCGGGCCTCGACTATTCCTACGCGCTGATGATGGCGGAGGAACTGGGTGCCATCACCTGCGGCGGCGTGCCGATGGCGATCGGGGTGCAGACCGACATGGCGACGCCGGCGCTGGCGCGGTTCGGCTCGGACGAGGTGCGGCGCGAATTCCTCAGCCCGTCGATTGCCGGCGACTTCGTCGCCTGCATCGGCGTTTCCGAGCCGGGCGCGGGTTCGGACGTCGCCTCGATCAAGACCCATGCGCGTTCCGATGGCGACGACTACGTCATCGATGGCGGCAAGATGTGGATCACCAACGGCACCCAGGCCGACTGGATTTGCCTGCTCGCCAACACCGGCGACGGGCCCGTTCATCGCAACAAGTCGCTGATCTGTGTTCCCATGAAGAGCAAGGGCGTCACGGTCGCGCGAAAGCTCGACAAGATGGGCATGCGCTCGTCGGATACCGCCCAAATCTTCTTCGACAATGTCCGCGTGCCCAAGCGCAACCGGATCGGCGAGGAGGGCAAGGGCTTCACCTACCAGATGATCCAGTTCCAGGAGGAGCGGCTCTGGGGCGCCGCTGCGTGTCTGAAGGCACACGAATACATCGTCAACGAGACCATCGAATACACTCGCAACCGAAAGGCGTTTGGGAAGTCGATCCTCGACAACCAGGTCGTGCACTTCAAGCTCGCGGAGATGCAGACCGAGGTCGAGCTGTTGCGTGCATTGATCTATCGCGCCGCCGAGGCGCTTGTCGCGGGCGAGGACGTCACAAAGCTTGCGACCATGGCCAAGCTGAAGGCCGGCCGGCTCGGCGAGAGCTCACCGACGCCTGCTTGCAATATTGGGGCGGAATGGGCTTTACCAACGAGACGCCGGTCAGCCGGGCCTATCGCGACAGCCGCCTGACCTCGATCGGCGGCGGCGCCGACGAGGTCATGCTGATGGTCCTGTGCAAGATGATGGGCACGCTGCCCGGCAGCAAAGGAACTTCCTGATGATCACGCTCTATCATTGCGACGCCGCGCGCTCGTTTCGTCCGCTCTGGATGCTGGAGGAGATGGGGCTGCCTTATGAGCTGAAGATGCTGCCATTCCCGCCGCGGGTCTTCGCCAAGGAATACCTCGCGCTCAATCCGCTCGGCACGATTCCCTTCATGGTCGACGGCGAGACGAAGATGACGGAGTCCTCGGGCATCTGCCATTATCTCGGCATCAAGCACGGGCCGACGCCGCTGATGGTCGGGCCCGAAGATCCCGCTTATGGCGCCTTCCTGAACTGGATGTATTTCAGCGACGCGACGTTAACCTTCCCGCAGACGCTGGTGCTCCGCTACACCCAGCTCGAGCCGGAGGAGCGCCGCAATCCGCAGGTCGCCACCGACTACGCCAAATGGTTCCTGGGACGGCTGCGCGCTGTTGAGGCTGCGACCGCGAATACTGAAACCCTGTGCGCCGGCCGCTTCACCGCCGCCGATATCGTGATCGGCTACGCGCTTCGGCTCGCCGACAATATCGGGCTCGCCAAGGATTTTGGGCCAAATGTCGCAGCCTATTGGGCGCGTTTGCAGCAGCGTGACGGGTTCAAGCGGGCGGTTGCCGCGGAACAGAAGGCCGGGTCAGAGCAGAATGTTGCGCCGCGGGTAAGGGCGTAATTTCCGTTGTCGTCCCGGCCTTCGCCGGGTCGACAACACGACGGGTTCCGGGTTCGTCTTGCGATCGTCCCGGAATAGTAATCTTTTGCGCCTGATGACAGCGCTATCCCGTCGTGACAGCGCCCCAATTTCCGCTAAGGTGACTTCCGTCCGCAGCGGCCATAGAGCCGCGCGAGGAGGATCCCAATGGAAGATAAAGGTCGCGAATCCGACCATCTGATGCTGATCACGCCGGAGCGGGTGTTCTATGCCGGCCTGCTCGGCCGCCCCCGCAAGCGGACCCCCGGCTGCTGCCACGTCTATGTCGCGGTGAAGGGCAATTTGCATCTGACAATCGACGAAACCCAAGCCACCGGCGAGCTGTTCGTCACCCTGCCGAACCAGCGACACTCCATCGCCAGCGACTACCGCACTGCAATCAGCGTGACGCTCGAGCCGGAAAGCATGCCGGACGGCGTGATCGAGGCCTTGGCCGAGCGGCTGACAGGACCCGACAGAGCCGTCTATGCCCGCAAGATCCTCGCCGCCTATGCGCTGCTGCGGCAGCACCGCTATGGCGACATCACCACCGCCGAATTCGACGAGACGTGCTTTGGCGAAGCGCTGCCGCGCCGCGTGCTCGATCCGCGCGTGATGCGTGCCGTCGCCCGCATCGGGCGCTTCACGGGCGAGCCGGTGACGGCGGACACGTGCGCGACCGAAGCCAGCCTTTCCGCCTCGCGCTTCCTGCACCTATTCAAGGAAGAGACCGGCATCTCCTTCCGCTCCTTCCGCGCCTGGAAGCGTGCGCGACACCTGCTGCACTTCGCCAACCAGGATCTCAACCTCGCTCATCTCGCGCAGGACATCGGCTATCCCGATTCAACCCATTTCAGCCACTCGATCCGCCGCTTCTACGGATTGAAGCCGCGCGCGATCTTCGTCGGCTCGCGGGATCTGGCGATCTATCGCAGCAGCGAGACGGTGCGGCTCGCGGAAGCGAGCTAGCGCGCTTCGTAGGGTGGATAGCTGAAGGCGCAATCCACCAATTCTGCATCCGCGGTGAAAAACGTTGGCGGGTTACGCTTCGCTAAGCCGCCCTACGGCATCTCGCTTTCCAGCTTCTCCGCGCAAGAAGCCGCATGCCGCGCGTCACATGATCGCAAGCGTTGAATGATCAACCTGTGAGACATCTGACGCATGAGCGACAAGGCCGTCATCACCTGCGCGCTGAACGGCGTGCTCACCGACCCGAAGCAGCACAACGTGCCGGTCACGCCCGAGCAGATGGCGCGTGAGGCCAGGGCCGCGTTCGACGCCGGCGCCAGCGTCATGCACATCCATCTGCGCCAGCAGGCGCCGAACAAGGGGCATCTGCCGTCCTGGGAGGTCGCCGTCAGCAAGGAGATCCAGCAGGCGATCCGCGAAGCCTGTCCTGGCGTGATCATCAACCACACCTCGGGCGTTTCCGGGCCGAACTACGGCGGTGCGCTCGACTGCATCCGCGAGACGAAGCCGGAGATCGCGGCCTGCAACGCCGGCTCGCTGAATTATCTGAAGGTGAAGGCCGACAACAGCTGGGCCTGGCCGCCGATGATGTTCGACAATGCGGTCGAGAAGGTGAAGGACTATCTCGACGTCATGAACGCGGTCGGCACCATCCCCGAGTTCGAATGCTTCGACGTCGGTATCGTGCGCTGCGTCGGCATGTACACCCAGGTCGGCATGTACAAAGGCCCGCTCGAATATAATTTTGTGATGGGCGTGGCGTCCGGCATGCCGTCGGACCCGGACCTGCTGCCGATCCTGATCAAGCTGAAGCGTCCCGAGGCGCATTTTCAGGTCACCGCTATCGGCCGTGAAGAGATCTGGCCGCTGCATCAGCGCTGCGCCGAACTCGGTGGTCACTTACGCACCGGTCTCGAGGACGCCTTCTATCTTGCCGACGGCAAGAAGGTGACGTCGAACGGCCAGTTGATCGAGGCCATCGCCGCCTGTGCCCGTCGCGCCGGCCGCGAGATCGCGAGCCCCGCCGAGGCGCGGAAGATCTTTGGGACGAATCGCTGAGCGCAGCCTCAATCGTCATTGCGAGCGAAGCGAGGCAATCCAGAATCTCTCCGCAGACGCACACTGGATTGCTTCGTCGCTTTGCTCCTCGCAATGACGGGCAGGATCAAATTATGTCCATTCTTGAAAACACCGTTTCCTCCGGCAGCGCCGCCTACCACGCCAATCGCGACGGCATGCTCGGTCTGATCGACCGCATGCGCGCGCTGGAAGAGCGCACGCGCGCGGCATCTGCCGCAGCAAAGGATCGCTTCCACAAGCGCGGCCAGCTGCTGCCGCGCGAGCGCGTCGCGCTGGTGCTCGATCCCGGCGCGCCCTTCATCGAGCTGTCGACGCTCGCCGGTTACATGTTCGATGTTCCCGATGCGAACAAGAGCGTGCCGGGCGGCGGCGTCATCGCCGGCATCGGCTTCGTCTCGGGCATCCGCTGCATGGTCAGCGCCAACGATGCCGGCATCGATGCCGGTGCGCTGCAGCCCTACGGCCTCGACAAGACGTTGCGGGTGCAGGAGCTCGCGCTGGAGAACAAGCTGCCTTATGTGCAACTCGTCGAAAGCGCCGGCGCCAATCTCCTGCGCTACCGCGTCGAAGACTTTGTCCGTGGCGGCAACATTTTTCGCAATCTCGCGCGTCTCTCGGCAGCGGGATTGCCGGTGGTCACGGTCACGCACGGCTCGTCCACGGCTGGCGGCGCCTACCAGACTGGCCTGTCCGATTACATCGTCATGGTGCGCGGCCGCACCCGTGCTTTCCTCGCCGGTCCCCCGCTGCTGAAGGCCGCAACCGGCGAGATCGCGACCGAAGAAGAGCTCGGCGGTGCCGAGATGCACACGCAGGTTTCCGGTCTCGGCGACTACCTTGCCGAGGACGACCGCGACGCGCTGCGTATCGCGCGCGAGATCATGGCGGCGCTGGAATGGGAGCGGCCGGGCAGGGCGGCCAATCAATTCAAGCCGCCGCGCTACGATCAGGACGAATTGCTCGGCATCATGCCGATGGACCACAAACGCTCCGTGGACATGAAGCAGGTGATCGCGCGCATCGTCGACGATTCCGATTTCACCGAGATGGCGCCGAACTACGGGCCTGCCACTGTCTGCGGCCATGCCCGCATCGAGCGCCAGGCCATCGGCATCATCACCAACAACGGCCCGCTCGATCCTGCCGGCGCCAACAAGGCAACGCATTTCATCCAGGCCTGCTGCCAGACCCGCACGCCTCTGCTGTATCTCAACAACACCACCGGCTACATGGTCGGCAAGGCCTATGAAGAAGCCGGCATGATCAAGCACGGCTCGAAGATGATCCAGGCGGTCACTTCGGCGACGGTGCCGCAGATCACCCTCTATTGCGGCGCCTCGTTCGGCGCCGGCAATTACGGCATGTGCGGGCGCGGCTTCCATCCGCGCTTCTGCTTCTCCTGGCCCAACGCCAAGACCGCCGTGATGGGCGGCGAGCAAGCAGCCGAAACGATGGCGATCGTGACCGAAGCCGCCGCGGCGCGCCGCGGCAAGCCGGTCGAGAAGGAGAAACTCGACGCCATGAAGGCGCAGATCATCGGCGTGTTCGACGGCCAGATGGACGTGTTCTCCACCAGCGCCCGCGTGCTCGACGACGGCGTGATCGATCCGCGCGACACCCGCGCCGTCCTCTCCGAAGTGCTGGCGATCTGCCGCGAGGGCGATGCGCGCACGCCGCAGCGCATGCAATTCTCGGTGGCCCGGCCATGAGGAACGGATCAGTGCAGCACCGGCCGTTCTTCAAGGTCCTGATCGCCAATCGCGGCGAGATCGCGCTGCGTGTGATGCGCAGCGCGCGGCGGCTCGGCCTCGGCGTCGTCGCGGTCTATTCCGATGCGGATCGCGACGCACTCCACGTGCGACAGGCCGACCAGTCCGTGCGCATCGGCGAAGCCCTGCCGGCGCAATCCTATCTCAACATCCCCGCCATCATTGCCGCGGCGAAAGCCAGCGGCGCTGATGCTGTCCATCCCGGCTACGGCTTCCTCGCCGAGAACGAGGAGTTCGCGCAGGCCTGCAAGGAGGCCGGCCTCGTCTTCATCGGCCCGTCGCCGCAGGCGATCGAAGCCATGGGCAACAAGGCCGGCGCCAAGGAGATCATGAAGAAGGCCGGCGTGCCCTGCGTGCCCGGCTATCAGGGCGCCGACCAGGGCGACGAGGTCATGTTCGCCGAAGCCAAAAAGGTCGGCTTCCCCGTGATGATCAAGGCGGTCGCCGGCGGTGGCGGCCGCGGCATGCGGCTTGTGGCCGATACGGCGTCGTTTCCGGATGCGCTGCGCAGCGCGCGGTCGGAGGCGAAGGCGGCGTTCGGGGATCCCACGGTCATCCTCGAGCGCGCCATCCCGAATCCCCGTCACATCGAGATTCAGGTGTTCGGCGATAGCCATGGCAACGCCATTCATCTCGGCGAGCGCGATTGCTCGGTGCAGCGGCGGCATCAGAAGCTGATCGAGGAGGCGCCGTCGCCCGCGGTGACGCCGGAATTGCGCGCGAAAATGGGCGAGGTTGCCGTCGCCGCCGTCAAGGCGCTGCGTTATGAGGGCGCCGGCACGCTGGAGTTCCTGCTCGATGCGAGCGGTGAATTCTACTTCATGGAAATGAACACGCGCCTCCAGGTCGAGCATCCCGTGACCGAAGCGATCACCGGGCTCGATCTCGTTGAGTTGCAATTGCGCGTCGCGCGCGGCGAGCCATTGCCGGTGAAGCAGCAGGACATCCGCTTCTCCGGTCACGCCATCGAAGTACGGCTGTGCTCGGAGGACGCCGCGCACGACTTCATGCCGCAGTCCGGCCGCATGGCGCGCTGGCAGGTGCCGGAAGGCATCCGCGTCGAGCACGCGTTGCAATCGGGCTCGGAGATCCCGCCGTTCTACGATTCCATGATCGCCAAGCTCATCAGCCATGGCGCGACGCGCGAGGAGGCGAGGGGACGCCTGATCGTTGGCCTGGAGCAGCTCACCGCTTTTGGCGTGACGACAAACCAGGCGTTCCTGATGTCCTGCCTGCGTCACTCCGGCTTTGCCAAAGGCGAGGCGACGACGGCCTTCATCGGCGCGCATCGTGACGAGTTGCTGGCGCCGTCAGCGAACAGCGCGTTCAGCGCCGCGCTCGCAGGCCTTCTGCTCTACGTCACCAACCCGCAGGCACCGTCGTGGCGCAGCGGACGAAGCCTCGCGGCAACGTTCCCTCTGCCTGCGAAGATCGAGATCGCCGGCCACGCCCACGAGCTCGAAATCACCCGCGGGCGTGACGGCAGCTACATCGTTGCTGGCGATGGGCGCCAGGACAAGTTCGAGATCGACCAGTTCGATCCCGATGCCGTCCGCTTCCGCCATGATGGCGTGATGGACAGCGCGAAATTCCTGCGCGACGGCGACCGTCTCTACGTCCAGCATCGCGGCATCCCCCTTGCGGTCACCGATCTTACCCTCGCGGCCCCCAAGGCCGCCGCAACCAACGGCGGCGACGGCAAAGTCCGCGCCGCCATGAACGGCCGCGTCGTTGCTGTCCTGGTCAAGCCGGGTGACCGCGTCAGCGCCGGCCAGCCGGTGCTGACGCTGGAAGCGATGAAGATGGAACACGTCCACAAGGCCGGCATCGACGGCGTGGTCGCGGCGATCGACGTCGCCGAAGGCGAGCAGGTGACGACGGGGAAGATCGTGGCGGAGATCGGGGCGGGTTAGCGCGGCAAGCGCCGCAGTCGCAAGGCTAACCCACCTTACGGGATCGCGTTGATGCGCCCCGTCCCGTCATTCAGCAGACACGCCACCCGGTGCCCATCGCCCGCATCCACCAGCGCCGGCCGTTCCGTCCTGCAACGCTCCACCGCAAACCGGCAGCGCGTGTGAAACGCACATCCCGGCGGCGGATTGACCGGGCTCGGCACGTCGCCATCGACCATCGGCGCGAGCTTTTTCGCGAGAGGATTGGCGACCGGCACCGAGGCCAGCAGCGCCTGCGTGTAGGGGTGGCGCGGGTTGCGAAACAATTCGTCCTTGTCGGCGATCTCGACGATGCGGCCGAGATACATCACGGCGACGCGGTGGCTGATATGGGCGACCACGGCGAGGTCGTGCGCAATGAAGAGATACGAGAAGCCGTGCTCGCGCTGTAGATCGATCAGCAGGTTGATCACCTGCGCTTGAATCGAGACGTCGAGCGCCGAGACCGGCTCGTCGCAGACGATCAGACGCGGCCCGAGCGCGAGCGCTCGCGCGATGCAGATACGCTGGCGCTGGCCGCCGGAGAATTGATGCGGGAAATTGCGCATCTGGTCGGGCCGAAGGCCGACCTGCTCGAACAGTTTTGCGGTGCGCGCCGCCAGCGCCTTGCCGGTCGCGAGCCCGTGCACGGCCAGCGGCTCACCGACGATGTCGCCTGCGGTCATGCGCGGATTGAGCGAGGCGAATGGATCCTGGAACACGATCTGCATCGAGCGGCGGTGTGGCCGCAGTGCAGTCTTGGAGAGATGCGTGATGTCTTTGCCCTCGAGCCGGATCTGGCCCGAGGTCGGCTCGACCAGCCGCAGCACGCTGCGCGCGACCGTCGACTTGCCGCAGCCGGATTCACCGACCAGCCCCAGCGTCTCGCCGACGCCAACCGAAAACGAGACACCGTCGACTGCATGTACGGTGCCGACCTGCCGGCGCAACACGCCCGCGCGCACCGGATAATGTTTTGTCAGATCGGTGACTTCGAGAAGCAGCTCGGTCATGCCACCTCCGCGACTTCAGCCGCGCGCCAGCAGGCGGCGAGATGGCCGCCGCCCCAATCGGCTAGCGGCGGATATTCGTCCTGGCAGCGCTTGACCGCGAGCTTGCAGCGCGGTGCGAAGGCGCAGCCCGGCGACAGCCGCACCAGCGACGGCACGGTGCCGGGGATTTCGTTCAGCCGCGCCTGCGCCGCAACGCCGGGCGCAGGTACCGCCGGAATCGACGCCATCAGTCCGCGCGTGTAGGGATGCTTTGGCGCCGCGAACAACGCCTCGACGCTGGCTTCCTCAACCTTCCTGCCGGCATACATCACGATCACGCGCTGCGCCGTCTGCGCCACGACGCCGAGATCATGCGTGATCAGCACCAGCCCGGTGCCGAGTTCCTTCTGCAGGTCGAGGATCAGCGCCAGGATTTGCGCCTGGATGGTGACGTCGAGCGCGGTGGTCGGCTCGTCCGCGATCAGGAGCGCCGGCCGGCATGCCAGCGCCATCGCGATCATCGCGCGCTGGCGCATGCCGCCGGAGAGCTGATGCGGATATTCCCGGGCGCGCCGTGCCGGTTCGGGAATCCGCACCAGCCGCAGCATCTCGACCGCGATGTCGCGGGCCTCTTTGGATGACATGTTCCGGTGCAGCCGCACCGCCTCGACGATCTGGTCGCCGATCCGCATCACTGGGTTGAGCGACGTCATTGGCTCCTGGAAAATCATGGAGATGCGATTTCCCCGGATCTTGCGCATCTCTGCTTCGCTGAGCGCGAGCAGATCGGTGCCTTCGAGCGACACGGAGCCGCCGACGATACGGCCGGGCGGATCAGGCACCAGCCGCATCAGCGACAGCGCGGTGACGCTCTTGCCGCAGCCGGATTCGCCGACGATCGCCAGTGTCTCGCCGCGCTTCACGGTGAACGAGATGTCGTCGACCGCCTTGAACAGCCCCGAATTGGTGAAGAACACCGTCTTCAGGTTCTTCACGTCGAGCACGAGATCGGTTGTGTCAGCCATCAGCCGCGCTGCCGGGGATCGAGGATGTCGCGCAAGGCGTCACCGAACAAATTGGCGCCGAACACGGCGAGGCTGATGGCAATGCCCGGGAAGATCACGAGCCACGGCGCGGTGCGGACATATTCGGCGGCGGATTCCGACAGCATGCGGCCCCAGGACGGATAAGGCTCGGGGATGCCGAGGCCGAGGAAGGAGAGCGAGGCTTCGGTGAGGATGGTCGAGCCGAGCTGGGCGGTTGCCAGCACGATCAGCGGCGCCAGCGTGTTCGGCAGCACGTGGCGCAGGGCAATCCGCACCTCGCTCATGCCGATCGACTTGGCGGCCTCGATAAAGGGGAGCTCGCGCAGCGCCAGCGTGTTGGCGCGGATAACGCGCGATACGGTCGGGATTAGCGGAATGGCGATGGCGATGATGACGTTGGGCAGGGACGGACCGAGTGCTGCCGTCATGATCAGGGCCAGCACCAGCAGCGGCAGCGCCTGGAGGACGTCGGAGACGCGCTGGAACACGAGATCGACCCAGCCGGAGAGATAGCCGGAGGTCAGCCCAACGATCACGCCGATCGAGCCGCCGAGCGCCGTTGAGCCGATCCCGACCGCGAGCGAGATCCGCGCGCCGTGGATGATGCGGCTGAACACGTCGCGGCCGAAGGAATCCGTCCCCATCCAGTGCGTCAGGCCTGGGCGGGCCAGCGCATGGGCGGCGTCGATGCTCAGGGGATCATAGCGCGCGATGAAATCTGCGAAGATCGCGGTGAGCACGAACGCGATCATGATGACGAGCCCGGCCGCGCCCAGCACATGCCGCTGCGCCAGGAACAGCACGCGCCGCCACCCGCCGGGCGCATGCGCGCCGGCGCGTCTCAGTTCAACGTCATAGTCGATCGCGGCCAAACAGCTCTCCTAATCCGTATATCGGATGCGCGGATCGAACACCGCGTACAGCATGTCGACGATGAAGTTCGCGCTGACCACCACCACCGCAATCAGCATCACCAGGTTCTGCACGATCGGATAATCGCGCCAGCGGATCGCCTCGACCAGGAAGCGCGCGACGCCGGGGATGTTGAACACGGTCTCGGTGACGATGAGGCCGCCGATCAAAAACGCGGCCTCGATGCCGATCACGGTGATCACGGGCAAAATCGCATTCTTCAACGCATGCTGATAGTTCACCGCGGCGTCGGACGCGCCTTTGGCCCGTGCGGTGCGGATATAGTCCTGCCGCAGCACCTCCAGCATCGAGGAGCGGGTGATACGCATGGTCAGCGCGGCGCTGCGGAAGCCGACGGCGGCGGCAGGCACGGCATAGGTCGCGAACGCTTCGAGCCAGGTGGCTGGATTGGGATTGAAGATCGGCATCTGGCCGAACAGCGCCACCGACGCGGTGAGGATGAGCAGGCCGAGCCAGAACGATGGCAGCGACAATCCGCTCAAGCTGACTACGCGCAATGCGTAATCAAGCTTTGTTCCCTGTTTGACCGCGCTGATGACACCGAGCGGAATGCCGATCGAGGCCGAGAACAGCAGTGCCAGCCCGGCCAGTCGTGCCGTGATCGGGATCCGCGGCAGGATCTCCTGAAGTGCCGGCTTCTCGGAGACATAGGAATAACCAAAATCGCCGCGCAGGAAGCCGCTGATCCAGTGCCAATATTGCACGACCAGCGGCTGGTCGATGCCGAGCTCCTTCTCCAGAGTGGCCTTGTCGGCAGGATCGACATAGCCGGCCGCGGCAAACAGGATGTCGACGATGTTGCCGGGCACGATGCGCAGCAGGAAGAAGATGACGATCGAGATCCCGAACAGGGTCACGAGCATCAGGAACAGGCGCCGTACCAGATAGGCAAACATGTCGCGCCCTCCCGAGCCCGTCGGCCGCCTGCTACTTGTCCATCCAGACGTCCTCGTAACGATACCCGTTATAGGAGCTGTTGGTCATGACGGTCACACCTTTGACGTAGGGCTGCCAGCAGGTGCCGGTGCGCGCGTGGAAGATGATCGGGCGGGCGACGTCTTCCTGCAGCTTCTTGTCGATGTCCCACACCAGCTTCTTGCGCTTGGCGATGTCGGTCTCCTGCGACTGCACGTCGAACAGCTTCTCGATCTCCTTGTTGCAGTAGTTGGTGTAGTTGCGCTCGGAACCGCAGGAATAGTTCTCGTAGAAGGACTGATCGGGATCGTCGACGGCGTTGCCGGTGAGGTTGAGCCCGAGCATGTAGTCCTTGCGCGCGATCTTCGGGAACCAGTTCGCGGTCTCGACCACGTCGAGCTCGCCGTCGATATAGATGCTCTTGAGCTGGTCGATCAGGATCACCGCGGGATCGCGATAGACCGGGATGTTGCGGGTCGAGACCTTGACGGCGAGGTGCTTGTCCGGCCCGTAGCCGGCCTTCTGCATCAGCTTCTTGGCTTCCTCGCGGTTGGCATTTACATCCGGGCCATAGCCCGGAATGCTCTCGAGCATCTCCTTGGGCATGCCCCACAGCCCGTTCGGCTGCGGCAGCATGGTGCCGCCGACATCGCCCTGGCCTTCGAACATGATGGTGATGAAGGCCTTACGGTCCAGTGACATCGCCATGGCGCGGCGAATGTCGATATTGTCGAACGGCGGCGCGGATGAATTGACGATGATGTTGGTCGCGACATTGTTCGGCTCGACCTCGCAGATCGCGTTCGGCGCCTGCGATTTCACGTCCTTCAGCAGCGGAATGCTCACCTCGGTCGGGAAGGTCATGTCGAACTTGCCGGCGACGAAGGCGAGGATGGCGGTCGAGCGGTTCGGGATGATGGTGAACTCGATGCCGTCGAGATAGGGCCGGCCCTTGCGCCAATAGTCGGTATTGCGGGTCAGCTTGATCGATTCATTGGCCTTGAACTCGACGAATTTGAACGGCCCGGTGCCGATCGGATGCGTGCGCATGTCACCGGGTGAAACGTGGCAGGGATAGACCGGTGTATAGCCGGAGGCGAGCAGCGCCAGCAGCGAGGGCTGCGGCCGCTTGAGATTGAAGGAAACCTCGAGATCGCCGTTGGTCGAGATGTCGTTGACCTGATCGTACCAGCTCTTGCGCGGGTTCTGCCGGAATTTTTGCTGCGACTTGCCCATCAGCATGTCGAAGGTGCATTTGACGTCGGCCGAGGTGAACGGCTTGCCGTCATGCCATGTCACGCCCTGGCGCAGCTTGAAGGTCAGCGTCTTGTTGTCGTTGACCCAGGCCCAGCTCTTGGCGAGCTCCGGGACGATGTTGTCCATCGTGTTCTGGGCCTCGTCCTGCTTGTAGATGACGAGATTGTTGAACACCGGCATGAAGGGAACGTTCAGCGAGTAGGTCGCGCCTTCGTGGATCGAGGCATTGCCAGGGCTGTCGCGGTGGTACATCCGCAAAATTCCGCCCTGTTTGGGCTCGCCGGCGAATGTTGTGGTTGAAAACGCCAGCATAGATAGCGCCGCCATCGCGGCGAGCGCCCGCACGCTCCGCATCCTCGGTCCTCCCTGGACATCAGCCATTTATGGCCTGTTTGTCAGGACGATAGCGACGCGCGCGGGGTGAGGCAACCGGCAAGGCCAGCTACTCTCTCGACAATTCGGATGACGGAAAGCCGCAGGGGCTCTTCTCTCACACTGTGAGAATGCGGGACGCCGTCGAGTTCCAGCGCAGGTGTGTTGACCTCGACTGTCTCAATAAACTCCACCGTCGTCCCGGCCTGTTGCGCAATTGCGCGCGGGAGGCCGGGACGGCACCGAGGGTGTGGCACCTGTCGAGCGGGCTCACACAATCCGCGACGTCTTGTTCCCCCAGTACCGGTCCCGCAGCAGCCGCTTGTACAGCTTTCCCGTCGGTAACCGCGGCAATTCCTTTTCGAAATCGACCGAGCGCGGCACCTTCTGCCGCGACAGCGAGGCGCCGCAGAAGGCGATCAGCTCTTCGGCGAGCGCAGGCCCGGGAACGACGCCCCGCATCGGCTGCACCACCGCCTTCACCTCTTCGCCGAGATCGGGATTGGGCACGCCGAACACCGCCGCATCCGCAACCTTTGGGTGGGTGATCAGCAAATTCTCGCATTCCTGCGGATAGATGTTCACGCCGCCTGAGATGATCATGAAGGTCGCGCGGTCGGTGAGATAGAGAAAGCGGTCTTCGTCGACATAGCCGACGTCGCCGACCGTACTCATGCTGCCGTCGGCCGAGCGCGCCTCCCTGGTCTTCTCCGGATCGCTGAAATATTCGAACGGCGATGCCGTCTTGAACCAGACCTGCCCCGGCGTACCGGTTGGGCATGGCTTCATGTTCTCGTCGAGAATATGCAAATCACCAAGCAGCACTTTGCCGACCGTGCCGCGATGGGCGAGCCACTCCTCGCTGTTGCAGGCGGTGAAGCCGAGGCCTTCGGTCGCACCGTAATATTCGTGGATGATCGGTCCCCACCATTTGATGATGTCGTCCTTGACCAGCGCCGGGCAGGGTGCGGCGGCATGGATCGCGATTTCGAGCGAGGACAAATCGTAGCGGTGGCGAACCTCCTCCGGCAGCTTGAGCATGCGCGAAAACATCGTCGGCACGAGCTGGCTGTGGGTGATCCCCCATTGCGGCACCAGCTGGAGATAACGCTCGGGATCGAATGTCTCCATGATCACCACGGTGCCGCCCATGCGGATCGTGAGGTTCACGGCTGCCTGCGGCGCGGAGTGATAGAGCGGGGCCGGCGACAGATAGATCATGCCCTCGCGGTAGTGCCAAAGTTTCGTCAGGAATTCGAACAGCGGCAGATTGTGTTTTGGCGGCTCCTCCGGCAGCGGCCGCACAATACCTTTCGGCCGTCCTGTGGTGCCGGATGAATAGAGCATCGCCGTGCCGAGCCACTCATCCGCGATCGGTGTCTTCGGCAGATTAGCCGTCAACTCCGCAAGCCCGACGATACGATCGCTCTCGCCGGGGCCGTCCGCGACGATGCAGAGCTTGACGTCAGGACAAGCCTGGATCGCCTCGCGCGCAATATCGAGCTTCGCAACGGAGGTGATCAGGATCTTGGACTGGCTGTTGACGAGGAGATAAGCGAGCTCACCCGCGGTGAGGAAGGAATTGATGCAGGTGTAGTAGAGGCCGGACCGCTCGCCCGCGCCGCAGGCTTCGAGATAGCGGGAATTGTTCTCCATGAAGATCGAATAATGATAGAGCCGCTTCAGGCCGTGCTTGCGAAACAAATGCGCCAGCCGGTTGCTGCGCGCATCGAGCTCGCGATAGGTGACGGTCTCGCCCGTCGCAGCCATGATGAAGGCGGGCTGCAACGGGCGTAGACGAGCATGCTGACCTGGGTACATCAGTCCTCCGGCTCAAAATTATGCGGCGAGAAGCAGGATTTCGCGCACTTGCGAAGGCGCATCGATCTTGCGTGGGTTGCGCGGCACCCAGGGCGTGCGCATCGCTTGTTCGGCGATGGCGTCGAAATGCTCGGGCGAGACGCGGACATCGGCGAGGCTGCGCGGCATGCCGAGCGAGCGAATGAAGGCATCGAGGACGTCGGCGGCGTTGTGGCCGGGAAAGCCCATCGCGGCGGCGACGATCATCTGCCGCTCGGCATTGTCGCGCGCGTTCCAGCGCATCACCGCCGGCAGCATGATGCAGGACGTGTAGCCATGCGGCACGTCGAAGGCCGCGCCCAGCACGTAGCCGATGCCATGGCTCGCACCCATCGGCACGCCGGCGGCGAGCGCGCCCATCGACAGCCAGGTGCCGATCTGCGCATCCATCCGCGCGTCGAGATCGGATGGATCGGCCTTCACCCGCGGCAGCGCGTCGGCGAGCATAGCGAGGCCCTTCACCGATTGCGCGTCGGCATAAGGGTGGGTCTCGCGCGAGCAGATCGCCTCGACGCAATGGTCGATCGCGCGGATGCCGGTCGACAGGAACAGCCATTCCGGCGTGTGCACGGTGATGGCGGGATCGAGGATGGTCGCGCGCGGCACCGTCAGCGGATGCCGCAGCATCTGCTTCACATGCGTGCTGCGGTCGGTCACGCCTGCGATCGAACTGAACTCGCCGCCGGCGATCGTGGTCGGCACGCTGATCTGCCGTACGGTCGGCGCCGTCATTTCGGGCGCAACGCCCCTGTGCACGCGGACGCGCTCGATGCCGTCGATATCGTCGATGCCGTTGGCAAGGCAGAGTTGCACCGCCTTGGCGCCGTCGGTGATCGACCCGCCGCCGACCGTGACGATCAAATCGGCGCCCGCTTCACGCGCCTCATTGGTCGCCGCAATCACCGCCTCGCGCGGTGTATGCGCGGGCATGGCGTCGAACAGGCCGGCGCAGCGCGCACCCAGTGCGGCTTTGATTTTTGCGATTTCATCGGTCTGCCGGTTCAGCGTGCCGGAGACCATCAAGAACGCGCGGCGCGTCCCCAGCCGGTCCATCTGCCCGACCACGGCCTCGGCCGCAGGATGGCCGAATACAACCTCCTCGATCGCGCCGTAAACGACACGTCCCTGATGCACGTCTGTCCTCCCGGACAATTCGTCTTGTTTTGTTGGGCTAATCTAGCCGAGCCCGCCGCGTCCGTCATGTGCGAAGACGCTGGCCTAAGGCCCACCCTCCAGGGGAGGGTGGTACCTTCAATGCGGTTGAGGCGCAGTCGACTGCGTGCCTGTCAACCCATCATCCGGCTAGGGCATTCATCCGAGCATTGCGTGCGCTATCGTCTTGCAGATTTCATCGTGGCGACCCATCTTGCGTCGCCCGCGGGTAGGCGCGTACCCTGCTGTTTCTGCGGTTTTTATGCGAGGACCTGCGATGAGTGGACCGGACGGAAACGAGCAATTTGTCAAAACGCACGATTTCGTCCAACCGCGGCCTCGCGTGGTCGCGGGGCTTCTTGCCGCGGCATTCGCGCTCACTGGTTGCGGACAGCCGACCTCGCAAGCAGCCGCGCCTCCGCCTCCCCCGGTGACAGTTGCCCAGCCGGTCAAGCGCACTGTCACCGATTGGGACGAGTTCACCGGCCGCTTCGAGGCGGTCGAGGAGGTGCAGGTGCGGCCCCGTGTCGGCGGCTACGTCAACTCCGTCGAATTCCAGGACGGCGCGATCGTGCGCGCCGGCGATCTGCTTTATGTGATCGACTCGCGCCCGTTCGAGGCGGTGGCGGAGCAGGCGGACGGTCAGTTGTCCGACGCGCGCGCCAAGGTCGAACTCGCCAAGCGCGAGCTCGACCGCGGCTTGAGCCTGGTGCAGACCAGCGCGGTCTCCGAGCAGGTCGTCGATCAGCGCCGCCAGGCCCTTCAGGCCGCGCACGCGGCGGAGACGCAGGCCGAAGGTGCGCTGAAGGCTGCCAGGCTCAACATCGAGTTCACCCATGTCACCGCGCCGATCGCAGGTCGGGTCAGCCGCCATCTCGTCAGTCCCGGCAACCTCGTGCAGGGCAGCGATAGCGGCACGTCGACGCTGCTGACCTCGATCGTGACGCTCGATCCGATCTACGTCTATTTCGACATGGATGAGACCACCTTCATCAAATACAGCAAGCTGTGGTTCGAGGGTAAGCGGCCGAGTTCGCGCGATACGGCGAACCCGGTGCAGGTGACGCTGGCCGGCGAGACCAAGCCGTCGCATGACGGCACCATCAACTTCCTCGATAACCGCCTCGATGTCTCCACCGGCACGTTGCGCAGCCGCGCCGTGATCAAGAACACCGACCTTTCGATCCTGCCCGGCCAGTTCGGCCGCGTCCGCCTGATCGGCAGCGCGCCCTATGAGGCGCTGCTGATTCCGGACGTTGCGGTCGCAACCGACCAATCCCGCAAGATCGTCTTCGTGGTCAAGCCGGACGACACGGTGGAAGCGCGCCCCGTGGTGCTCGGCCCCCTGGATGAAGGCCTGCGCGTGATCCGTGAAGGACTGAAGGCCGAGGACCGCGTCATCGTCAACGGCATCCAGCGCGCCCGCGTCGGCGCCAAGGTCGCTCCGTCTCCCGCGCAAGCGCCGGCTGGTGGCAAATCATGAACCTTGGCCGCCTCTCCATCAACCAGCCCATTTTGGCGATGGTGCTGTCGATCGTGCTGCTGATCGTCGGCGTGCTCGCCTATACCACGCTGCCGGTCTCCGAATATCCGCAAGTGGTGCCGCCGACCGTCGTCGTCACCACGCAATATCCCGGCGCCTCCGCGCAAACCGTGTCCGACACCGTCGCCGCTCCGATCGAGCAGCAGATCAACGGCGTCGAGGACATGCTGTATCTCTACAGCCAGGCGACCTCGAACGGCCAGCTCACCATCACCGTCACCTTCAAGCTCGGCACCGACCTCGACAAGGCGCAGGTGCTGGTGCAGAACCGCGTCGCGATCGCGCAGCCGCAACTGCCGGACGAAGTGCAGCGCAATGGCGTCGTCACCCGCAAGAACTCGCCCGACATTCTGATGGTCGTGTTCATGCTGTCGCCCGACGACAGCTTCGACCAGCTCTACATCTCCAACTACGCTCTGCTCCAGGTCCGTGACCAGCTGCTCCGTATCGACGGCGTCGGCGACATCCAGATGTTTGGCGCGCGCGATTATTCGATGCGGTTGTGGCTCGACCCCGACCGCATCGCCAATCTCGGCCTGACCTCGGACGAGGTGCTGGCCGCGATCCGTGCCCAGAACGTGCAGATCGCGGGCGGCCAGATCGCCGAGCCGCCGATTGCCGATCGCGCCTTCCAACCGAACCTCGTGTTCACGGGACGGTTGAAAGACCAGAAGCAGTTCGAGGACATCCTGATCAAGGCCGGCTCCGACGGCCGGACGGTGCGCCTGCGCGACGTCGCCCGCATCGAGCTCGGAGCGCTCGCCTATTCGACCAACAGCTTCCTGCTGCGCAAATCCGCGGTCGCCATGCTGGTGACGCAGCGGCCGGGGTCGAACGCGCTTGCGACGGCAAAGAGCATCTCCGACACGATGGCGACGCTCAAGCAAAGCTTTCCGAAGGGCCTCGACTTCAATATCGGCTACAATCCGACCGAGTTCATCGCGCAGTCCGTCCACGAGCTGATCAAGACCATCTACGAGGCCATGCTGCTCGTGGTCGTCGTCGTGCTGGTGTTTTTGCAGGGCTGGCGTCCGGCGATCATTCCGATCATCGCGATCCCCGTGTCGCTGGTCGGCACCTTCGCGGTGATGGCGGCGCTCGGCTTCTCCATCAACAATCTTACGCTGTTCGGACTGGTGCTCGCCGTCGGCATCGTGGTCGACGACGCCATCGTCGTGGTCGAGAATGTCGAGCGGCATCTTGAGCACGGCCTCAGTCGGCGGGACGCAGCGCTGAAGACCATGGAGGAGGTCGGCGGCGCGCTGGTCTCGATCGCGCTGGTGCTCTGTGCGGTGTTCGTACCGACGGCGTTCATCGGCGGCATTTCCGGGCAGTTCTTCCAGCAATTCGCCGTCACCATTGCGGTGGCGACCGCAATCTCCTGCTTCTGCTCGCTGACGCTATCGCCGGCGCTGGCCTCGCTGATCCTCACGCCGCATGAGGAGAAGCGGCCACCCGCCGCCTGGAATCTGATTGCGCGTGGGTGGAACGCTTTCACGAGCGCGTTCAACCGGGTGTTCGACCGGCTGGCGCATGGCTACGCTGGTGTGGCCAATTTCGTGATCCGGCATTCGGTGGTGATGATCCTGATCTACGTCGTGCTGATCGGCAGTGCCGGCTGGCTGATCGGGACCACGTCGCAAGGCTTTATTCCGGCGCAGGACCGCGGCTACGTCATCATCTCGGCGCAATTGCCGGGCGCGGCGTCGCTGGCGCGCACCACGGAGATCGTGCGCGAGATCGAGCGGATCTCGCTGGATACGCCAGGCATCATCCGTGTTGCCGCTTTCGCGGGCTTCTCCGGCGCGACGCGCACGCAGGCCGGCAACGCGGCCGCACTGTTCCCGGTGTTCGATGAGCCCGAGGCGCGTATCAAGAAGGGGCTCACGGCGAACGCCATCACGGCCGAGTTGCGCAAGCGGCTCGCCGCGATCCAGGGCGCGTTCATCATCGTCATTCCACCGCCGGCCGTGCCCGGCATCGGCACCGGCGGCGGCTTCACCATCCGCATCCAGGACCGCCAGGGCCGCGGGCCGGAGCTGCTCGCCGCAGCCACCGACGAGCTTGTCGCCGCGGCGCGCAAATCGCCCTCGCTGCTCGCTCCCACGGTATTCTCGCCGTTCTCGGCCAACACGCCGCAGCTCTTCGTCGACATCGACCGCACCAAGGCGCAGAAGCTCGGTGTGCCCGTTGCCAGCATCAACGACACGATCCAGACCTATTTCGGATCGACCTATGTCAATGACTTCAACCTGTTCGGCCGCACCTATCACGTCACAGCCCAAGCTGACTTCCCGTTCCGCAAGGAGCCCGCCGATCTCTCGCGCTTGCGCACGCGAAATGCCTCCGGCGACATGGTGATGCTCGGCAGCGTGGTCGACTTCAAGGATGTCTCCGGCCCCGACCGCGTCGCGCGCTACAATCTTTACGCGTCGTCCGAACTCCAGGGCGAGCCGGCGCCGGGCACCAGCTCGACCACCGCGCTCAACACCATCAAGAAGCTCGCTGACGACACCTTGCCGAGCGGCTTCACCTTCGAATGGACGGACCTGTCCTATCAGCAGGTCACCGGCGGTAATGCCGGCCTCTACGTGTTCCCGATCTGCGTGCTGTTCGTCTATCTCGTGCTCGCCGCGCAATATGGCAGCTGGACCCTGCCGTTCGCGGTGATCCTGATCGTGCCCATGTGCCTGCTCGCCGCCACCATCGGCGTGCGCATCATGGGCCAGGACGTCAACATCCTCACCCAGATCGGCTTCGTTGTGCTGGTGGGGCTTGCGGCAAAGAACGCCATCCTGATCGTCGAATTCGCGCGCGACATCGAGAAGGAAGGCAAGCCAAGGCTGGAGGCCGTGATCGACGCGTGTCGGTTGCGTCTGCGGCCGATCCTGATGACCTCCTTCGCCTTCATCCTCGGCGTGCTGCCGCTGGTGATCTCGTCCGGCTCCGGCTCGGAGATGCGGCAAGCCGTCGGCGTCGCCGTCTTCTTCGGCATGATCGGAGTCACGTTGTTCGGCCTGCTGTTCACGCCGATCTTCTATGTGGTGGTGCGGAACCTGGCCGAGGGGCGGAACGAGGGGAAGCCGGAGGCCAAGGCTTAGTGCTGCCTCTGTGGCGATCGGGCGCATCTACAATCACAGTGTCGTCCCGGCGAAGGCCGGACGACACCATTTTCGTAGGCCCACCTCCATACTAACGGCCTACTCAAAATCGATGGGCAGGCCCACCGTTCTTCACTACTATCCGCGCGATTTCAAAACAGAACACTGCTGGGAGCTAACAGATGAAATCAGCACTTTTGGCCGCTGTCGCAACGTCGGCGTTGTTGCTGGCCGCGCCGGCCTCCGCGCAAGGCGTCAAGATCGGCATCCTCAACGACCAGTCCGGCGTCTATGCCGATTACGGCGGAAAATACTCGGTCGAGGCCGCCAAGATGGCGATCGAGGATTTTGGCGGCGAGGTGCTCGGCCAGAAGATCGAGATGATCACCGCCGATCACCAGAATAAGCCCGATCTCGCCACCTCCATCGCGCGGCGTTGGTATGACGCCGACAATGTCGACATGATCACGGAGCTGACGACGTCGTCGGTCGCTTTGGCCGTGCAGGATCTGTCGAAAGAAAAGAAGAAGATCGACATCGTGGTCGGTGCGGCCACGTCGAGCATCACGGGTTCGGCATGTTCGCCTTACGGCTTCCACTGGGCCTTCGACACCCATGCGCTCGCGGTCGGCACCGGCGGCGCGCTGACCAAGGCCGGCGGCGACAGCTGGTTCTTCCTGACGGCCGACTACGCCTTCGGCTACGCGCTGGAGAAAGACACCAGCGAGATTGTCACCACCAATGGCGGCAAGGTGGTGGGCTCGGTCCGCGTGCCCCTCAATTCGTCGGACTTCTCCTCGTTCCTGCTTCAGGCGCAGAGCTCGAAGGCGAAGATCGTCGGCCTCGCCAATGCTGGCCAGGACACCACCAACTCGATCAAGCAGGCAGCTGAATTCGGTATCGTCCAGGGCGGTCAGAAGCTCGCCGGCCTCCTGATGACGCTCGCCGAGGTGCATGGTCTGGGCTTGCAGGCGGCGCAAGGCCTGGTTCTGACCGAAGGTTTCTATTGGGACCATGACGACACCACGCGCGCCTTCGCCGAGCGCTTCTTCAAACGCACCAGCCGGATGCCGAGTATGATCCACGCCGGCACCTATTCGGCGACGCTGAGCTATCTGAAGGCGGTGAAGGCTGCCGGCACCAAGGACAGCGACGCGGTCGCCAAGAAGCTGAAGGAGCTGCCGGTCGACGACGCCTTCGCCAAGGGCAAGGTGCTCGAGAACGGCCGCATGGTCCACGACATGTATCTGTTCGAGGTCAAGAAGCCGTCGGAATCGAAGAAGCCCTGGGATTACTACAAGGAGCTCGCGACCGTCCCCGGCGACAAGGCGTTCTTCACCGCCAAGGACAGCGGCTGCCCGCTGACGAAGTGAGTCGGGGACCGCGCCTATAACCCCCATGTCGTCCCGGCACCCCGTGCGCAATTGTGCACTAGGCCGGGACGACGGCGGAATGAGTGGAGGCGCAGTTTCCTCACACCAGCCGCAACACCACCGTTCCCAGTGCGCCCGCCCACAGCGCGATCGCGGCGATGCCCTGGATCGCAAAGCCCGGGCCGCGCTTCGCGGCCGCCTGCGAATAGCCGATGAAGTAGACGATGCGGCCGATGATCCAGACCGCGCCGATCGCCGCCGCAATCGAGTCGCTGATATAGACCGCGAACAGCCAGAGCGACGGCAGAAAGATCGGCATCCATTCCAGCGTGTTCATCTGGATGCGGAAGGCGCGCTCGAAATCCGGATGGCCCGACATCGCCGGCACCTTGATGCCCGTCCTGGTGCGCGACCGCGAGACGTTCATGCAGGTGAAGAAGAAGAACAGGATCGCCAGCAGGGTGACGAGGGCGGTGAGGTGATACATCGCAAATCCTTATGAACAGGTCGCGGTTCAATAGCCGGTCAGCTCGAGATAGCCAACACCGTCATGCGTGCCGGCAAAGCTGATCGGGCCTTCCCAATAGGAGAAGCCGGTCCCCATCCAGGCCTTTGGATTGAGTGGCTTGCAGGCAATCGAGAGCGACCGTGACGGGATCGCGATCTGCCACTCCACCGGCAGCTTGCGCCCGGCGATGTCCACCGTGGCCTTCGGTGCCATCTGGATGTCGCTGCCCGAAATCATCTGCGTGCGGCCGTCGGCACTGATCCAGTTGCCGAACGGATAATCCCTGCCATCCTTCTGGCGCAGCCGATATAGCATCAGCTTGTCGCCGGAGGCCAGATGCAGCGACAGCCAGTCCCAGCCGGTTTGGTCGGCATCGAGCGGCTGGCTGCTCCATTCCCGGTCCATCCAGGCCTGCCCTGTCACATCGACCGGCTTGTCGTCGATGGTGAGCGTGCCGCGCGCGCGAAAAAACGGCTGGCTGTAATAGTAGGACGCTTGCCCGCGCTCCGACTTGCGGCTGAAGCCGCCATCGCCTTGCAACAGCACCGGACGATCAGCCTCGAGCGTCAGCGCGTAGCTGAAATCGGTGCCGGATGCCTTCAGTGTCACTGGCGACAAGGTGCGATCATCGGTGCGATCAGTTGCCTTCATCTCCCAATCGTCGATCCAGGCCGCAAACGGCTTTGCCTCGACACTGGCCTGTCCAACGCCGCCGCGTGAAAACAGCTCGCTGAAAAGATGCGTGTCGGCGCGCGTCACCGCGGCATGCGCCATCCAGATCTGTTGATTGGCCCAGCCTTCGCCTTGCGGACCCGGCTGCGCCGCCTGGCGAAACAGCGTCCATTGCAGACCGCATGCCGCGCCGCTGCTGTCGACGAGATTCGCTGTGAGATACCACCACTCAATGCGAAATTCCGGATGCGGCCCGTGATCGGCGGGAAAGGAAAACATCTTTCCCGGTGTCACCTGCGCAAAGCCGTCGGCTTTCTCGCCGAGCCCGGCATAGCCCTGTGCGTTTACGCGGCGCGCGAGCGCGAGCGCGGCGATGCCGCCGGCGAAGGCGCGCCGCGAGATGTTCTCAGCGCTCATTGGCAAACACCTTGACGAGGCTCGCCGGCTGCATCCGCGCCAGCCGTACCATCGGCAGCAGCGCCGCAAGCAGCGAGGCAACCAGCGCGACTGCGACCAGCTCGACCAGTTGCAGCGGAAACACATGGAACGGCAGCCGCCAGCCGAACGCCTTCACGTTCACGATCGCAATCAGGCACCATGCCACCAATAGACCCAGCGGCACCGCCAGCAGCGATGTGAACAGCGCCACGGACAGCGTCTTGGTCAGCTCGATCGCGGCAAGGCGCGGCCGCGTGATGCCGATCGCCCAGAGCGGTGCGAGCTGCGGCAGGCGCGAATTCGCCAGCGTCAGCAGGCTGGTCAAGAGCGCGATGCCGGCGACGCCGAGCGTGAAGGCATTCAGCGCCGACGTCACCGCAAAGGTGCGGTTGAAGATGCGGATCGATTCCGCCTTCACCGTCGCCTGGTCGGCAACGCTGCGATCGTCGAGCGCAAACTGCTTTTGCAACGCCGCTATCAGGCCCGGAAGCTTGTCACGCGCGACGATGAGTCCGATCCGCGTCTGCGGCGTTTGCGGAAAATGCCGGATCAGCGCCGCGACGTTTACCGCAAGCTGTCCCTTGGGATTGCCGTAATCGGCATAGATGCCGACGATGTCGAGCTCCCAGGTCCCGCCCGGCGCAGGCACTTCGAGGACATCGCCGACGCGAACGTTCAGCCGTCGGCTCAATTGCTCGCTGATGAAGGCAGCGTTGCCCGGTACGAGCTGGGTCCATGCGCGCGGCGCCGTCTCCAGCAGCGGCCAGCGCTCGCGATAGAGCGCGTGATCGGGAAGGCCGAGCAACTCCACCGGTTGGCCCTGGACCTGCGTCTCCGCGCGGCCGCCTGACAGGATTGCCTGGACTTCGTTGCGATCCTTCAGCCAGTTCCGGATTTCGACGCCGTGCGCATTGTCGGAGGCGCTGATGTAGACGTCGGCGGCAAGCCGCCCGTTCAGCCAGCCGACAAAGGTCTGGCTGAAGGTCTCCACCATGGTGGAGACTCCGACATTGACGGCAAGCGCGAGCAGCAGCGCCATCAGCGCCAGCGACAATCCGGAGAGCTGTTGCCGGCTGTCCGCCCAGAACCACTGCGCAAGCGGGCCTCGCGCGGTGCGCTGGCCCAACAGCAGGATGATCTCGAGGAAGGCCGGCAGGATCAGCGCTGCACCCAGCATCAGCGCCGCCAGCACGCCAAAGCCCCCGATCAGAGATTGCCCGTAATGGAGCAGCAGCAGCGCGACCGCGAACACGGCGCAGGCCGCGACGCTTTGCAGGATCAGCCAGCGGCGCTGCCTCTGCTGCCACGCCTGCGGCTGCGCGGTCGCCAGAACCGGCATCCTGACAGCCTTGATCAGGCTGGTTGCTGCAGCCACGATCGCGCCCGTGACGCTGACGCCGATGCCGGCAAGCCACCATTCGGGCCGTAGCGTGAGCTGTCCCGGGATCTGCGCGCCATAGAGCCCGCGCAGCGACGCCTCGACATCGGGCAACAGCGCGGCCGCAATGAAGTAGCCGCAGACGAGCCCGATCAATCCGGCCACCAGCGCCAGCGCCACCAGCTCGATCACCAGCACCGTGTTGACCAGCCGCGCCGAGGCGCCGCAGGCCCGCAACGTCCGCAGCATCGGCAGCCGCTGCTCGAAGGCAAGGCCGACGGCCGAATTGACGATGAAGAGACCGACGAAGAACGACAGCAATCCGAACGCGGTGAGGTTGAGATGAAAACTGTCGGTGAGGCGCTCCAGCTCGGTCTCCGCGGTCGGCTCGACGCGTCGCAACTGGTCGCCGACGACGCTTGCGAGTGGCGCGGGCCTGCCCTTCGCTTTGCCGATCAAAAGCCGCGACACCTGATCCGGTTTGTTCAGCAGCCGCTGCGCCACGCCGATGTCGACCACCAGCACCTCAGGCACGAGCTGTGGCTGCACATGCAGCGGCGGCAGTTTTGCGCCGCTGCTGATCAGGGGTACCGCGCCTTCCTGCTCCTGCAAATCTGCCAGCGTCTCCCGCGCCACCAGAGTCTGGCCCGGCGCGGTAACGAAGCTGCTCAAATCCGCGGCACCGAGGCGCGGCGCGTTGCCGACATCGATCGGCAGCGTCACCGGCTCGATGCCGAGCAGCCGCACCGAACGACCGCTGATCTGGACCCGTCCTTCCAGCACCGGCGAGACCGGCCAGCCCGCGCGCCTCAGCTTGACGAACAGGCCTTGCGGAAAAGTCGCTGCATTCGGCGCGATCAGCATCGCCGTGCGCACGCCGCCGAATGTCACTGCTGCGCGGTCATAGGCATTGCGGGCCTGCTGGTTGATTGCCTGCACGCCGCTCCACAGCGCGGTCGCCGCGATCAATCCTATCAACAGCGTCGCGAACTGCATCTTGTGGCGCCGCCAATGGCTGAGTAGCACCGCGAGGACCCACAGCGCGCGCCTCATGCGATCCGCCCCGCATGCAGAATGACGTGGCGGTCGAGCGTGCCGGCCAGATGCAGGCTGTGCGTCACCATCAGGAAGCCGCAGCCGGTGCGCGTAACGAGGTCGCGCGTCAGCGCCAGCACGTCGTCGGCGGTGGCTTCATCGAGATTGCCGGTCGGCTCGTCCGCGAGCAGCAGCAACGGCTTTGTCGCCAAGGCACGGCCGATCGCGACGCGCTGCTGCTGGCCGCCGGATAGCTGCTCGGGATAGCGCTTGAGCAGGCCGCCGAGCCCGAGCCGCTCGACCAGCTCCTTGTGCCAGGCCGCATCGTGCCGGCCGGCGATCCTGGCCTGGAAGGCGAGATTATCCGCGACCGACAGGCTCGGGATCAGATTGTACTGCTGGAAAACCAGGCCGACCTTGTCGCGCCGCAAACCTGCGCGCCCTGCGTCCGACAGCTTGGTCACCTCGGTGTCCTCCAGCCGGATCGTGCCGCCATCGGCGGCATCCAGCCCGGCGATCAGGTGCAGCAGCGTGCTCTTGCCGCTGCCGGATTCGCCGGTCAGCGCGACGCGTTCTCCGGCCTTGAGGTCGAGATCGACGCCGCGCAGCACATGGGCGGGCTCGCCGGCCGACGAGAAGGTCTTTGAGAGATTTCTGATGCTCAGCACGATGAATGGCGCCGGACGGAATTAGTGGAAATGCTGCGTAGCACAGTTGATGCGGAAATGCCGGGGTTGCGTTGCCGTTCAAGCCGTTGTTAGCTCCAGCAACGGCCAAATCATAAAAGTGCCAAAAAGACATACGGGGAGAACGATGAGCGCTCAGGGAACGCCCACGGCGGCGGGCAAGACGACGGGGACAGTTGCGGAAACGCCGAAGGGCGCGTGGACCGTCACATTCCTCCTGTTTCTGTTCATGCTGGTCAATTTCGCCGACAAGATCGTCGTCGGCCTCGCCGGCGTTCCGATCATGACCGATCTGAAGCTCGAGCCGGAGCAGTTCGGCCTGCTCGGCTCGTCGTTCTTCTTCCTGTTCTCGATCTCGGCCATCGTGGTCGGCTTCATCGTCAACAAGGTGGCGACGCGCTGGGTGCTGTTGACGCTCGCCGTGATCTGGGCGCTGGCGCAGTTTCCGATGGTCGGCACCGTCTCCTTCACCACGCTGCTGATCTGCCGCATCGTGCTCGGCGCCGGCGAAGGTCCGGCGGCTTCCGTGGCGATGCACGCGATCTACAAATGGTTCCCCGACGAGAAGCGCACGCTGCCGACCGCGATCCTGTCGCAGGGCTCGGCCTTCGGCGTCATCCTCGCAGTGCCGATGCTGAACTGGATCATCGTCAACCATTCCTGGCACTATGCCTTCGGCGCGCTCGGCGTGGTCGGCCTGATGTGGGTTTGCGCCTGGCTCACCTTCGGCAAGGAAGGCCCGCTCGAGAACACCCGGGTCCTCGCGGCCACAGAGACGAAAATTCCCTACGTTCAGCTTCTCACCTCGCGCACCTTCCTCGGCTGCGTGGCCGCGACCTTCGGCGCCTATTGGGCGCTGTCGCTCGGGCTGACCTGGTTCACGTCCTTCATCGTCAAGGGGCTCGGCTTCTCGCAATCGGACGCCGGCTGGATCTCGATCCTGCCCTGGGTGTTCGGCGCCACCATCGTGATCCTGACCGGCTGGATCTCACAGATGATGATGGCGCGCGGCTACACCACCCGGATCTCCCGCGGCGTGCTCGGCTCGGTGCCGCTGATCATCGGCGGCCTGATCCTGGCCACGATGCCGTACGTCCCGGGCATCGGGCTGAAGATCGTGATGCTCGTGGTTGGCCCTGGGCTCTGCGGCGCGATCTACGTCGTCTGCCCGCCGATGCTCGGTGAGTTCACCCCGGCGTCGCAGCGCGGCGCGATCCTCGCGATCTACGGCGCGCTCTACACGCTCTCGGGCATCATCGCGCCATGGGTGATGGGCAACGTGATCCAGCGTGCTGGCAGCATGGTCGATGGCTACATGACCGGCTTTACCATCAACGCCGTGATCATGGTTGGCTCCGGCGTGCTCGGCCTGCTCCTGCTCTGGCCAAACACCGAGCGGGCGAGGCTGACGGGTGGTGCGGCTCCGAAGGCCGCCGAACTGAAGGGCATGGTCTCGCCGACGTAAGGTTGGCGGGCGCTGTCTTACCCTCCCCTGGAGGGGGAGGGTAAGCGGCAATCGCCGCCGCTACTGCACCCTCTGCGCGCCCCGAACCAGCTTCCCCGGCCTCTGCCCCGTGGCCTCGCCGTGCCGCCGCGTCACCACGCCCGACACGATCGTCGTCTCGTAGCCGTCGACATCCTGCAACAGCCGCCGCCCGCCGACCGGCAAATCGTAATGCACCTTCGGTGGATGCAGGTGCAGCCGGTCGTAGTCGATCACGTTGACGTCGGCCTTGTAGCCGGCGGCAATCAGCCCGCGATCGGTGAGGCCGACCGAGAGCGCGGTCTTGCGCGACTGCGCCGCGACCACGAACGGGATCGTGAGCTTCTCGCCGCGCTTGCGGTCGCGGGTCCAGTGCGTCAGCAGATAGGTCGGGAAGCTGGCATCGCAGATGATGCCGCAATGCGCGCCGCCGTCGGACAGGCCGGGCACCGATTGCGGATCGATCAGCATCTCGCGCGTCGCGTCGAGATTGCCGTCGGCATAGTTGAGGAACGGCACGTAGAGCATGCCGCGCCCCTCGTCCGACAGCATCGCCTCATAGGCAAGCTCTTCCGGCTGCCGGCCCTGGCTCTGCGCCTGCGGCCCCAGCGCGTTCTCCGGCGGCTGTTCGTAATCCGGGGGATCGCCGAGCAAAAACATCTTGTCGTAGTTGGGCCGGAAGAACAGCGGATCGTCTGTCGAAGTCGCCGACTCGCTCAGAATAGCTTTGCGCACGTCGTCCTGATGCAGCCGCGCCAGCCGTTCCTTCAGCGGCAGATGTGCGATCGCCTTATAACTCGGATGAGTCTGGAACGGATTGCGTGACAGTTCGAGGCCGAGCAGCAGGCCCACGGGGCGCGCGGCGATCTGCGCGGTGATCGAGAGGCCGCGCTTGGCGGCTGCATTGATCTCGTCCAGCGTCTGGCGCCAGCGCTGCGGCGCCTTGTCGTTCTGTGTGATCGAGAACGAGATCGGGCATTTCGTTGCGTCCGCCACCCGCAACATCATCGGCAGATCTTCATGCAGGGTCGACAGATCGAGCACGAATTGCAGCACGCTGCGGCCCTGGCTGTGCATAGCGCCGGCAATCGCGGTGAGCTCGTCCTCGCCCGCCTTCAAGGTCGGCGTGAAGTCGCCGGTCGATGTGCGATGGTTGAGCGTGCGCGAGGTCGAGAAGCCGAGCGCGCCGGAAAGCACTGCCTCGCCCGCGAGCTTCGCCATGGCCGCGTTGTCTTCCGCCGTCGAGGGATCGCGGCGCGCACCGCGCTCGCCCATGACATAGACCCGCAGCGCCGCATGCGGCAGCTGCGCGCCGACGTCGATGTCGAAATCGCGCCTGGCGAGCCAGTTCATGTAGTCGGGAAAGCTCTCCCAGGCCCAGGGAATGCCGGCGCTCAGCACCGGCTCGGGAATGTCCTCGACGCCCTCCATCAGCTGGATCAGGCGGGTGTGGTCGGCCGGCTTGCACGGCGCAAAGCCGACGCCGCAATTGCCCATGATCGCGGTGGTGACGCCGTTCTGCGACGACGGCGTGATGTCCTGGCTCCAGGTGACCTGGCCGTCATAATGGGTATGCACGTCGACGAAGCCCGGCGTCACCAGCTTGCCGCGCGCATCGATTTCTTCGCGGCCTTTGGCCGAGACTTTCCCGACCTCGCTGATCCTGCCGCCGGTGATGGCGACGTCAGCCTCGAACAGCTCGCCGCCGCGGCCATCCGCGACGGTGCCACCGCGGATCACGAGATCAGGGTTGGTCATGTGGTTTCTTCCCGATTTGTTGTTTCTTTTCGTCGTCCCGGCGAAGGCCGGGACCCATAACCACGACTTTCAGTTTGGCGAAGACTGGCAATGACCAGCTCGCGCCACAACTACTTTCGTGAGCATGAGTCCCGGCCTTCGCCGGGACGACAACTAGCTTTGTGGCCGCGCCCGCCGCTCCGTGAACGGCGACAACACCACCGTCGCCACCATGAAGATTACCGAAGCGCCGAACACCCAATGCGGCGCGCTCTGGTCCATGATCCAGCCGAACAGCAGCGGGCTGATGATGCCGCCGAGATTGAAGCCGGTGGAGACGATGCCGAAGGCGCGGCCGGCAGCACCGGGAGGCGCCGCGTTGCGCACCAGCATGTCCCGCGACGGCGCGATCACGCCGGAGAGGAAGCCTGCGGTCGCCATTGTCGCGGTCAAGGCCCAGCCCGGCAGCGTGACCAGCGCGATCAGCAGCACGATTGCCGCATTCGCGGCAAAGCAGGCGGCGGCAACGTAGCCATGGCGCTCGGTGTGGTCGGCGAGGAAGCCGCCCGCGAGCACGCCGGCGGCGCTGGACGCGAGGAACGCGGTCAGCGCGACATTCGCGGCGGAGTAGGTCGCGCCGTAGCCGCTCATCAGCGCCACGACGCCGAAATTATTGATGCCGGCAACCGACAGGCTCAGCAGCATGAACAGCGCGGTCAGGGTGATCAGCGTTGGCGTGATGACCGCCTGCTTCGGCGCGTTCGCGTTGCCCGGCTTGTGCTTGTGCGCGCCGGCATCGGGAATGTTCATGGTTACCAGCAGCAGCGCCACCAGAATGCCGATCGCGCCCGATGCGATCAGCGCGCCGACGCCGCCGGAGACGGTGACGAGCGCGGCGATGATGGCGGGCGTCACCGCACCGCCGAGATAGCCGGCAAAAGTGTGAACCGAAAATGCGCGGCCCATCCGCGCCTCATCCATGTGCTCGGCCAGGATCGCGTAGTTGGCGGGATGATAGACGCTGTTGGCGAGGCCCAGCAGCACGGCGCAGGCGATCAGCGAAGCGTAGCTGAGGTGCAGGCCGAGCAGGATCAGCGCGAACCCGCCGAGCGTCAGCCCACCCAGCAAAATCCTGCGCGCGCCAAAATGATCGACGAGATAGCCGGTCGGCGCCTGCGTCAGTCCGGAGACAACCGCAGACACGGTCAGCGCGAAGCCGAGCTCGACATAGCCGACGCCAAGCTGGCTCTTGAGGAACGGAAACAGCATCGGCAGGACCAGCAGATGGAAATGGCTGACCCAATGCGCGATCGAGATCCCGGTCAGCGTGCGTAGCGCACTGTCCGCCTTGCCTTGTTGCGGTGCGGCGAGAACGTCGACCATTGCAGTTCCGTTTCACTCCCTGAAGGAGCGGAAACTATCGGGGAGAGCGGTTATTTGTCCATGAACGCAGGCGCATGGCAGCTAGCGCGGGTGGGGTGTTTCCGTCTCAATAATTGCTCGATGGTGGGGTGGGGCACACTGCGCTCCCTCCCCCGCAAGGTCCCCGCAAGGGGGGAGGGAACGCACCGTTCGTGGGGCACGCTTCACACCCCTCACAATGGCTCGTCATCCTCGCCATATCGATCACGCTTCGGCGTTGCGATGTCGCCGTCCTCGTCATCGTCGGTGTCGCGCGGCGGCGGAGGCTTCTTCGCCTTGTCGTCAGCCGTCTTCGTCTTGGGCGGCTCGCTCGGTTTGGCGGTCTTGGCCATGGCTGATCCCGGATGGTGATGCTGCATCCGATTCTACCCGCAAAATATGTGCGGTTCCTGACTTATCTCAAGCGACTATCAGCCGTACACCACCGGCCCGCCCGCCTTCTTCCAGGCATCGATGCCGCCGGCGATGTGCGCGGTGTTGGACAACCCGGCGTCCTTGGCCGCAGCCACCGCCATCGCCGAACGCTCGCCGAAGGCGCAGAAGAACACGACGCGGCGGCCGGTCGCGGCGGCGACCTCGCGCAGCATGCCGCCGGGTTTGAGGCTCTCCTCGACCGACGGATAGGGCGTGTGCAGCGCGCCCTCGAGCATGCCGTGCTTGGCGCGCTCGTTGCTCTCGCGCAGATCGACCAGCAGCATGTCCGGCCGGCCGAGGATGCGGATCGCGTCGACCGCGCTGAGCGCGCGGCCCTCTTTCTCCAGTTCCTCCTGATGAAGGCCGACATGCATATTGGCGGGCACCGCCACATCCATCATCTTCGGATTGGGCAGCTTCAAATTCGCCATCAGCTCGATATATTCGTCGACCGAACGCACCTGGAGCCGCGGATTGTAGCGCTTCTCCTCGCCGATGGTGGAGACGGTGTCGCCCTTGTAGTCATGCGCCGGGAACACCATCGTCTCGTCCGGCAGCTTGAGCAGGCGATTGAAGATCGACTCGTACTGCGCGCGCGACGAGCCGTTCTGGAAATCGGTGCGGCCGGTGCCGCGGATCAACAGCGTGTCGCCGGTGAAGACGCGGTCGCCCATTAGATAGGAATAGGAATCGTCGGTGTGGCCGGGCGTGTACATCACGTCGAGCGACAGGCCCTCGATCGTCACCTTGTCGCCGTCGGCAACCCGCATCGCTACCACGTCGGCCTTGGTCTGGTCGCCCATCACTGTCATGCAATGGGTGCGGTCGCGCAATTCGCCGAGGCCGGTGACGTGGTCGGCATGCAGATGGGTGTCGACCGCCTTGACCAGCTTGAGGTCGAGCTCGCGCAGCAATTGGCAATAGCGGTCGACCTTTTCCAGCACGGGATCCAGGATCAGAGCCTCGCCGCCGGGGCGGCTGGCAAGGACATAGCTGTAGGTGCCCGAAACGCTGTCGAAGAGCTGGCGGAAGATCATGGCAAGGCCCGGCGAGGAGTGATTCCAAATTCTACTACGCCTGGGGCCGGAAAGAGAAGTAATGTACTGTTGAAATAAGAATATTTAGAAGATTTTTGTTGTGGCGCGAGGGCCCCTGGCTCAGCGCAGCCCGCCTCGCCCTCCGCGGTCATCGCCCGCGAAGGCGGGCGATCCAGTATTCCGAGACGGAGAGGGGTTCGGAGGGGCCGCGGCGTACTGGATTCCCCGCCTTCGCGGGGAATGACACCGAGTGTGACGCGATGCCCCACGGCAGAAGGCTCAGGGCCTCACCAGCGTGTACCCATTCTCCGCCAGAAACAGGATCTGTCCCACCCCAACCTGTACCGGCGTCGCAGCCGGGATGAACTCGGGGCGCTTGCCCGTCTCCCGTTCGATCGTATCGACGGTGTTGAGGCAGATGTCGAAGCGCACACCCTGCGCGATCAGGCTCTCGACCTGCCTGCGGCGGTCGTTGCCGGCGAGCAGCAGGTCGATGCCGGGGCCGAACGCCACCACCTCGATCGCGACCTTGTCGGGGTCGTAGGCTTTCAGGAGATTGTTGGCGACGCTCAGCACCAGCGCCTGCTTCCTGGCATCACCGTCCGAGAGCTGGAGCACGATCTTGTGCTCCGCGAACGGCTTGTCCTGGAGCGGCACCTGCTGCGCCCAAACCTTCTGGCTCAACGCCAGCGGAATCGCGGCCCAGGCGAACACCGCCAGCATTATCGCGCGACATATCCGCAAATGCGTCATCCCTGTCCCGCAATGCCCGGGTTGCCTTCGACACCCCTGAGCGTGACGCCGGAGCCGAGCCGCTCCGGCAGCATCCGGCCCGAGCGCAGATATTTGCCGACGACATCCCACACCGGCGCGCCCTGCTGTCCGTTAACGGAAGCCCAGCCCGCGACCTTGTAGCGGTGGCTTGCGTTGAGTGCCTTGCCGTTGTCGAGCTTCAGCTCGGAAATGCGGCTGCCGATCGCAGCCGTCGGCGTGCAGGTGTAGCCGAGGCCGCCGGCGCGCACCATGTCGCCGCCCTGCTGGTAATAAGGATCGGCGTTGAAGAGGTTGTCGCAGACATCCTCCAGCACGCCCTTGATCTGCTCGCCCGTCATCTCCTGCACATAGGTCTCGGGATAGCTGATCGCGGTTTCCGCCAGCAAATCCTCCATGGTCAGCGGCTGGCCGGACAGCGCGGTGACGCCCCAGCGGAAGCCCGGCGACAGCGCGATCTCGGCGTCGAGCTCGTTGCGCAGCGCGGTGCAGATCAGCTCGTCGACAGGGCCGGCGAAATTGCCGCGGCGATAGAGCAGGCGGTCCGGCGTTGCGATCTTCTCCGACCAGTCCGTCACGAACGGCGCGCGTAGCCGGCCGATCAATTCGGCCATCGCCGGATCGGGCTTGAGCAGCTCGGAATAAACCGGCAGCAGATGATATTTGACGTCGCTGACCTTGCCCTTGTCGAGCGCGAGGTCGAGCACGCCCAGGAATTTCCCGTTGGAGCCGGCATTGGTGACCAGCGTCGTGCCACCAGCGTTCTTCACCGCAATCGGCTGCGGCACGGCGTCATGGGTGTGGCCACCGAGGATGACGTCGATACCGGTGACGCGGCTGGCGAGCTTGAGGTCGACATCCATGCCGTTATGCGACAGCAGAATGACCGCATCGACCTTGTCGGCGCCGCGCAAGGCGTCGACGTGCTTCTGCAATTCTTCTTCGCGGATGCCAAAGGTCCAGTCCGGCGTGAAGCGTTTCGGATGCGCGATCGGCACGTACGGAAAGGCCTGGCCGACGATCGCGACGCGATAGCCGCCGAGCTCCTTGATGGTCGACGGCTTGAACACGCGGCCCGTGGCCTTGTCGAAGGCGCGGGCGTCGTTGAACGCGGCTTCCTCGGACAGGAAAACGTTCTGCGCCAGAAACTCGCCCTTGAAGCGCTCGAGATTGCCGCGCAGCGCCTGCTCACCATAGGTGAATTCCCAATGTCCGGTCATCGCCTCGATGCCGAGCAGATTGGCGGCCTCGACCATGTCGCGGCCCTGCATGATGTTGGCGAGTCCCGTGCCCTGCCAGAGGTCGCCGCCGTCGACCAATACGGAGTGCTTCTCTCCGGCATCGCTGCGGAGACGGTCGATCAGCGTCTTCAGATGCGCGAAGCCGCCGAGCTTGCCGAAGCGTGTCGCGGACTTCTCGAACTCGGAGCAGGTGAAGGCATAGGCATCCGCGCTGTCCGGCCGGATGCCGAACCGCTCCAGAAAGGCGCGGCCGACCAGATGCGGCGGCCGTCCGGCCATCTCGCCAATGCCGATATTGACGCTGGGCTCCCGGAAATACACCGGGTTGAGCTGCGCATGGGTGTCGGTGAGGTGCAGGATCCGCGCTTTGCCGAAACGCTCGATGTCGTAAATGCTCGCGGTCTCGTTGCCGCGCGCGAGCCGCGGCAGGCCGAGCGAGGCGGCAGCCGCAGCTGTGCCCTTCAGGAAATCGCGGCGGCGGATCGCCATCCCATATTTCTCCGCGCCTATTTCGGCAGTTCGACGGTTCCACTGTATCTAGTTTAGCGAATTTCCATCGTCTTCCAGGCCTCTTTTTCAGAGGTAGCCTGGACAATCGAGGCCTTCGCCAGCGCCTCGGCTTCCTTGGCTGCGGCGACGGCACGGTCGAAATCGCCGCCGTCGGCGGCCTTCCTGGCTGCTGCCAGCGTCGAGACGGTGGTGGTCCACTGGTTGCGCAAGCCGGTTGCCTCCTTGGATGCGGTCTCCGCGGCCGCATAGGCCGCCTTGAAGTCCGCTTCATTTGCCGCGCGCGCTGCTGGCGCAAGGCTCAATGCCAGCAGCATGGCGAGGGGAAGTGACCGCTTCATGGCCGCGCTCCCGGGCCGGAAATCGGCAGGCCATTGGCGACGTAGGACAGGAAATATTCGACGTCGCGGTATTCATCCGCCTGCGGCTCCAGCGGAACCGCGCGGGTCTGGCTGTTGCAGGTGACCAGGCGGCGGCTGGTCGTACCCATGCCGCTCCATTCGGAACGATAGATCGGCATCGCGTTGAGAATGCCGAGCGCTGGCGCCAGCACTTCGGCACGGATGCGCTCGCCCGGGCTCTGCACATGGCAGCTGGCGCAGGAGAAATTCATCTGGCCGCGGCGGGTGTAGAAATAGCGCTTGCCGTTCTCGAACGCGTCGAGCGCGCGCGGGTCGTCGGGAATCCTGATGTCCATCGGCTTGCCGCGCGAGGTGAAGGCCATGTACGCCGTTAGCGAGGCCATCTCGTCCTTGACGTAGGAGTAGGGCGCCTCGCCATTGGCCTCGCGGCAGCGGTTGAGCGCGAGCTCCAGCGTGACGACCTTGCCTTCCTTCTCGTCAAAATAAGGATAGTTCTGGCGGATGCCGATGCCGCCGTTCGGGAAGCAATCGGCATAGGTCTTGCCGTTCTTGAACGGGGTCGCAAACATCTCCTTGCCGGCGTCGAGTGCGAACTCGTAGGGCGGAAACTCTTCCTTCTCCTGCCACTGCCGCTTCATGTCCTCGTTCATGGAATAAGGACCGTTGACGAAATCCTCAAACTTCACGTTCGGAAATTTCTTGAAGAAGAAATTCTGGAACGTTTTTGCATCAGCGGCGGGATCAACCTTGTCGGCCGCGATGACGCGCGGAGATGCAAGCGCGAGCGCGACAAGCGCAGCGCAGACGGAGCCAAGCAGGATGGAGATGCGGGCCTTCATCACGCAATCTTCGCGGTGGTTTCGTCGGACCCACCCTTGTTGTCGGTCCAGGAGATCTTGAGATCGTCGCCCTTCTTGGCGCCCTTGAAGCTGAACTTGACGTAGGGGTCCTTGGAGACGGCCGCGCCCCAATCGGCAACGAAGACGTCCTTGCCGTTCCATGCGAACTTCAGCTCCTGGATGAAGTGCGGCGGAATCAACTCGCCCTTGGCGTCCTTGACGAGGCCGGAATCCATCGGGTGCTGGATCAGCGCCTGCACCTCGGTGATGCCGCCGTTGGCGGTGGCGCGGACGCGAATGCTGGATGCCATCTGGATTCTCCTAGCCGCCGCAGCCGCCGACGGTGACTTTGACTTCCTTGGTCGCGCTGTAGAGCTTGCCGTCGGCCTCGACGATCGCAACCACGTTGGTGGTCTTCGCCATCTTCAGGCGGTTGGCGACGCTCGGCAGCGTGCCGTCCGGAATCTTGTAGGAAGCCGCGAGCGCGTTCGGGTTCTCGGCCACGAAGAACGAGATCGAGGTGACCTTGTCCAGCGTCGTCGTCACCGCGATCGGCACCACGGCGCCGTTCTCGGCGATCTCGGGTGCATCGAGCTTGACCTTGTCGGAGGGCTCGGCGGTCTTGCCGTAGAGCGCCTTGATCGCGTCCGCTTCGCTCTTCTGCTTGAACGCCTCTTCCGGATATTTGTCATTGGCCGCGGCGCCCGCGGGCGCGAACGGCAGATTGCCGAGGCCGATCAGCGCGACCGAGGCCGCGCCCTGAAGAATCAGGCGCCGCGTCGGATGAGGGCCGGTGGTCGTGGTCATCTGAGCTCTCCTTGGCCCACCGTTACAGCGTTTGCAGGAAATCAACGATCGCGCTGATCTCCTGGTTGGTCAAAAGTCGGTTGCGGCCGAACGGCGGCATCATGGTCTGCGGATTGCGCTTGGTCTCGTCGAACAGGATTGCGACCAGCTCGTTGCGGTCGGGGTATTTCGCCTTGATGTCCTTCAGCTCCGGCCCGATCGTCCCCGGCAGATCGCCACCCTTGATGACGTGGCAGGTCAGGCAATTGCCCTTGCCGCGGTCGAAGGCGAGCTTCTCGCCGTCGGAGATAGCCGATTGCGCCCGCGCCGGGCTCGCGGCAACGCCGGTGAGGGCGACCAGCGCGAGGAGCAGGGCGGGCTTGCGGGGAAAGGCGGTCACGGCGTCGTTCCGGGGCTTATGATGTAAGCAAAAGATAGTGTTCAAAAGCACAAAGGACATGCCCTGACAATCAAGACTATGCAGGCCGCGAAATGGCGTTAATATCTTCCGCATTGCAACTGAACAGCTAGCTCGTCCGTATAATCGGTTGGGGCTTGTCAATTCTTCTGGGGCGTTTGGCCCTGATCGTGTTTTCGTCTGCTTATTCATTTTCCGGGGACGTCAATTGGCTGAATATGTCGTTGAATTTGGCAGAGACGGCGGTCGGGTCGAGTCCGACGGTCGGCTCGATGCGCCGGCCTTCCATCGCAATCACGAGCCGCTCTGGGCGGCGCTCGAAAAGCACCTCGCCGGATGCGCGGGAGACGTGGTCGAGGTCGGCAGTGGAACCGGCCAGCACGTGGTCCACTTCGCCCGCCACACGCCCGATCTCGTCTGGTGGCCGAGCGACCTCAACCAGCGGCATGTGAAGAGCATCGAGGCCTGGCGCGTGCATTCGGGCCTGCAGAACGTCCGCACCCCCCTGCGGATCGATCTCTCCGATCCCGACTGGTGCCCGGAGATGAAGAGCGGGAAGGGGCCGACGGATCTCGCGGCCGTGTTCTGCGCCAATGTCATCCACATTGCGCCCTGGGCCGTGGCCGAGGGCCTGTTCGCCGGCGCCGGCCGCTACTTGCGCGCCGACGGCAAGCTGTTCCTCTACGGCCCGTTCAAGCGCGACGGCAAGCACACCGCGCTGAGCAACGCGGTGTTCGACACGTCGTTACGCGAAGGCAATCCCGATTGGGGCGTCCGTGATATCGGCGATGTCGAGACGCTGGCGCGAGCGGTGGGCCTTCTCGTCGATGCGATCGATATGCCTGCGAACAATCTCACGCTGGTGTTTTCGCGAGGCTGAGGCCGCGAGGCCGTCAGGCCTCGCCATCCCGCCAGCCGATCTTCTCCTTCAGGAACTGAAAGCCCAGCACCTCGAAGCCGGCGCGCTCCTTGTTGTCCTTGCCGTAGCCGTGGCCGCCTGCCGCCGGTTCGTAGAACCAAGCCTCGTAGCCCATCGCCTGGAGCTTTGCCGCCATCTTGCGCGCGTGGCCGGGATGGACGCGGTCGTCGCGCCGCGTGGTGGCGATCAGGATCGGCGGATAGGCCTGGCCGGCCTTGACGTTGTGATAGGCCGAATAGGTCTTCAGCCAGTTCCACTCGTCCGGCTTGTCGGGGTCGCCATACTCCGCGATCCAGCTCGCGCCCGCGAGCAGTTTTGTGTAGCGGCGCATGTCGATCAGCGGGATCGTGCAGAACAGCGCGCCGAAACGCTCAGGGTATCGCGTCAGCATGTTGGTGATGAGGATGCCACCGTTCGATCCGCCTTGTGCGGCGATCCGCTTTGCTGTCGTCACGCCGCGGCGGACGAGATCGGCGGCAACGGCCGCGAAATCGTCATGCGACAGCTTCTTGCCGGCAAGCCGGCCGGCATCGTGCCAGCGCGTGCCGAACTCGCCGCCGCCACGCAAATTCGCCTGCACCGTGGTGCCGCCGCGCTCGAGCCACAGCTTGCCAAGTGATGGATTGTAATGCGGCTTCACAGCAAGTCCGAAGCCGCCATAGGCACTCATATACACCGGCGCATCGCCGGTCTCGGTCGCCGGACCGGTCTGTACATAGGGAATGCGCTCGCCGTCGATCGAGATCGCCTCGTGCTGCGTCACCACGAGGCCGTCGGCGGTGAACGTCTTCGGCGCCTGCTTCAGCAGGGTCGGGCTTGCGACACCGCGCTCGATCAGCAGCAGCGACGGCGGCGTGAGCGGGTCTTGCACATTGGCGAGCAGGTCGCCATTGCTCTCGGAGGGATGACGATCGAGCGGCCAGATATCGACGACACCGATCCGGGGCAGGCCGCCGAGTGTTTCACGGCTCCAGCCATTGGCAGATGGCGTGCAGATTTCGAACTGCGGCTTCAACTCGTCGAGGATCGACAGCACCAGCTTGCCGCTTGCCCAGAACAGGCCTTGCAGGGCGCGCCGAGGTTCAGGCTCGAACAGGACCGCAAAATCGCGGTGGCCTGCCAGGAACGCCGAGAGCGACATGGCGAGCACGGTGTCGGTGGCATAGGTTCGGTCTTGGACCAACCAGTCCTTGCGCAGCTTCATCGCGAACCAGTCGCCATGCGCCTGCATCCAGATGCCGGTCGGCAGGTCGAGCTTTGTCATCGTGCCAGCCGCGTCGCGCAGCCAGATCGCATGATTGAAGAAGTCGATCTGGTCGATGATCCAGGTACGAGGAGCGGCACCTGTGTCATCAGTGCCGCCGTAGATCCCCATGTGATCCGCCGTGGTCTCGATGATCACCTGCGCTTGGTCGGCGGGCTGGCCGCGCCGCCACAGGCGGACAGTTCGCGCATATCCCGAGCTCGTGGCCATGCCCTCGCCATGGGCGCTCGACAGCATCAGCGTGTCGGTATCGAGCCAGTCCGCACCGCCCTTCGCTTCCGGCAGTGTAAAGCTGTCGGCAACGAAGCTCTTTGTGTTGAGGTCGAACTCTCGCAGGGTGACGGCATCGCTGCCGCCGCGCGACAGGCTCAGAATCGCCCGCGAGTTTCCCGGCATCGTGGTGATCTGGCCCAGCAGCCAATCCTCGCCTTCGCTCGCCGCGAGCTGGTCGATATCCAGCACGATCTCCCACGCCGGATTGGGCTTGCGAAACTCCGCGAGCGTCGTTCGCCGCCACAGGCCGCGCGGATTGGTGGCGTCCTTCCAGAGATTGTGCAGATCGTCGCCGCGCCGGCCGACATAGGGAATGTTGTCGGGCCGGTCGTAGATCGCGGCGAGGATGTCGCGGTCGCGCGCGAAGGCCTTTCCGCCAAACGCAGCGAGCGTGAGCTGATTCTGCCGCTCGACGAAATCGAGCGCCTGTGCGCCTTCGACATCCTCCAGCCAGAGCCAGGGATCATCGTCGGGAGCGCTGAGCGTGGGCCGGTCGTCGACGGACATGAACGAAACTCCTGGAGATCGCCGCGGATAGGATTTGATCGAGCGCAAGCCGTCAAGAGCGCGGCCCGCTATCATCGGTCCGATTGCGTCAGAGGCATGGCCTGCGCCCGTTTGCGCCGGTTGCTCCCCCTCCCGCACCCCTCCATAGTGCCGGGAATCAACAAAGCCTTTCGGGCGGAAGTGCCGATGCTAGACGTGACGACAGCCAATGAGATCGCCGACGACGCCCGTGCGCGCGCCAATGTGGTGCGCCTTGCTGCGGCGCAAGCGCTGACCGGCGCCAACTCGGCGGTGATCTTCGCCACCGGTTCGATCGTCGGAGCCACGCTCGCGCCCGACATGTCGCTCGCGACGGTGCCGCTGTCGATGTACGTCGTAGGGCTTGCCGCCGGCACGCTGCCGACCGGCGCGATCTCGCGCCGCTTCGGCCGTCGCGCGGCCTTCGTCATCGGTACCGGCTGCGGTGTCCTCACTGGCGTGCTCGGCTCGTTCGCGATCCTGCACGCCTCGTTCCCGCTGTTTTGCCTCGCGACCTTCCTCGGCGGCCTCTACGGCGCGGTCGCGCAATCCTATCGCTTCGCCGCGGCCGATGGTGCCAGCACGGCGTACCGGCCCAAGGCGGTGTCGTGGGTGATGGCCGGCGGCGTATTCGCCGGCGTGCTCGGTCCGCAGCTCGTGCAATGGACCATGGATGTCTGGTCGCCTTATCTGTTCGCCTTCAGCTTCCTGGTGCAGGCGGCCGTGGCGCTGGTCGCGATGGGGATCGTGACCGGCGTCGACATGCCGAAGCCGGCGCCCGCCGATCTTCACGGCGGCCGGCCGCTGCTCACGATCGTATCGCAGCCGCGCTTCATCGCGGCCGCGCTGTGCGGCGTCATCTCCTATCCCATGATGAATCTGGTGATGACCTCGGCGCCGCTCGCCATGAAGATGTGCGGGCTGAGTCTCAGCGATTCCAATTTCGGCATTCAATGGCACATCGTCGCGATGTACGGGCCGAGCTTCTTCACCGGCGCGCTGATCGCCCGCTTCGGCGCGCCCAAGATCGTCGCCGCCGGCCTGCTGCTGGAGGCGGGAGCTGCCACCATCGGTCTCTCCGGTATCACCGCGATGCATTTCTGGGCCACGCTGATCGTGCTCGGAATCGGCTGGAACTTCTCCTTCATCGGCGCCTCCGCGCTGGTGCTGGAGACGCACCGGCCGCAGGAGCGCAACAAGGTCCAGGCCTTCAACGATTTCCTGGTGTTCGGCATGATGGCGATCGGCTCGTTCTCGTCGGGGCAGTTGCTTGCGAATTACGGCTGGTCCGCGGTGAACATGGTGGTGTTCCCGCCGGTCGTGCTAGGTCTCGCCGTGCTCTCGCTCGCCTCCTTTGACCGCCGTCGCAAGGCGCGGCTGGACGCCGCGATGGGCGAGTTCCCGGACGCGATCTGACGCATGATCCGGAAAAGTGCGCAGCGGTTTTCCGAAAAGATTATGCTCAACAGGTTGGCAGGAGGCTGTCAGCAACGTTGATACTTCGATCGCCGTCGAAGTGATTTTCTGGTCCCACATCGCTACATGATGGTCGTCATGGACAGAAGATCGCAACGCGGGGAACACGAAGGAGAAGCGCAAATGCTCGACAATCCCCGGCAGGCTGCTCCGATCGACGAATCCTCCCTCCGCTACGACGGTTGGCACATCGTCGCGGTGTGTTTCCTGCTGGCGACCTTCGGTTGGGGGCTCGGCTTTTACGGCCAGAGCGTCTATGTCGCCGAGCTTCAGCGCGCGCGGGGCTGGCCGACGTCGCTGATCTCGTCGGGCACCACCTTCTTCTATCTGTTCGGCGCGCTGCTCGTCGTCTTCGTCGGTGAAGCCGTCAGGAAATATGGCCCGCGTATCTGCCTGATCGCCGGCACGCTGGCGATGTCGGCTGCCGCGGTCGCGATCGGCGCGGTGCGCGAGCCCTGGCAACTTTATCTGGCCGATGCCGTGCTCGCCTTCGGCTGGGCCGGCACGAGTCTGGCCATGATCACCAATACGATCAGCCTGTGGTTCGACCAGAAGCGCGGCATGGCGATCAGCCTGGCGCTCAACGGCGCGAGTTTTGGCGGCATCGTCGGCGTGCCGCTGCTGGTGACTTTGATTGGCCGTATCGGCTTCGAGAGCGCGATGTTTACCGTCGCCGGCGCCATGCTGGTGCTGCTCGTGCCGGTGATCCTGTTCGTCGTCGGCCGGCCGCCGGATCTCCATGGCTGGCAGGGAACCGCGAAAGTGAAGCCGCAATCGTCCGCGCAGGTTCGCGCGTGGGCGCTGCGCGACGTCGGCTTCCTCGCGGTGACGATTGCCTTTGCACTGGTACTGTTCGCCCAGGTCGGCTTCATCGTGCACCTGATCTCGTTCCTCGACCCCATCATCGGCCGCGAGCGCGCCGCAGTCGCGGTTGCCGTGCTGACGGCGATGGCGGTGATCGGCCGGGTGCTGTTCTCGATGGTGATCGACCGCCTCAACCAGCGCCTGGCCTCCGCGCTGTCGTTCCTGAGCCAGGCGGCGGCGCTTCTTGTCGTTATCAATCTGCACAACGATTATGTGCTGATCGCGGCCTGCGCGGTGTTCGGTTTCTCGGTCGGCAATCTCATCACGATGCCGTCGCTGATCGTGCAGCGGGAATTCGACTCCGCCTCGTTCGGCGTGCTGATCAGCCTCAACACGGCGATCAACCAGGTGACCTACGCGTTCGGCCCGGGCGTCGTCGGTGTCCTGCGCGATTTCTCCGGCGGCTACACACTGCCGTTCTATCTCTGCATTGCGCTGGAGGTGGCCGCTGCCGCGCTGATCATGGTGCGTGGAACGCCGCGGGCGAGAACTTCATAGACGCGCGACAGCGCTTCAACAAACTCCGTCATTGCGAGGAGCCCTTGCGACGAAGCAATCCAGACTGTCTCCGTGGAGAAATTCTGGATTGCTTCGCTGCGCTCGCAATGACGAGGCGAGAATGGAGTTTATCCCTCCCGCTGCTTCAGCAACGCCTCAACATCCAGCCGCTTCGTGAACATCGCGAGCTTCCCATCCGCTCCGAACGGCCATTGCTCCCTCGGCTTGTCCCAATACAGCTCCACGCCATTCTCATCGGGATCGCGCAAATATAACGCCTCGGACACGCCGTGGTCGCTCGCGCCATCCAGCGCGATACCGGCCGTGAGCACGCGGTGCAGTGCATCCGCCAGCGCCGGCCGCGTCGGATAGAGGATCGCGGTGTGGAACAGCCCGGTCGTGCCCGGCGGCGGCGGCGAGCCGCCCTTGCTCTCCCAGGTGTTGAGCCCGATGTGGTGATGATAGCCGCCGGCGGAGATGAAGGCCGCGCCCGAGCCCATGCGCTGCATCAGCTCGAAGCCGAGCACGCCGCAATAGAACCCGAGCGCACGATCGAGATCGGCGACCTTGAGATGAACGTGGCCGATCCTTGTGCCGGCGTTGACGGCTGGTGTCTGCGACATGTGGTTGCTCCGTTGTCGAACTCCACATAAGGCGGGGTTCGGGACAGCGCTACGGGCCTGTCCCGAAACCCAGCGTTTCCAGATGCGCAATGGCGCATCCAGACCGGAAACTAAGAGAGCTCGGGCACCTCTCCCTCGGGCAGCTCGAACTCGAACGTGTTCAGCGTCATCGACACCATCGTGTAATATCCGCACAGCCCGATCACCTCGACCACACCGCGCTCGCCGAGGAGTTTGACCGCCTCGTCATAGAGGCCCTTCTCGACGCCGTGGCCCTCATGCAGCGACTTCGCGACGTCGTAGATCATCTTCCCCTTGGGATCGTCGAACTCCGGCGTGCGGCGATCACGGATCGCGTCGATGATCTCCACCTTCATGCCGCCCGCAAGCGCCAGGCGCTTATGCGCATACCATTCGTAATGCGCGGTCCAGTGCCGCGCCGTCACCAGAATCGCAATCTCCGAAAGCTTTGCGGGAAATATCGTGTCGTAGCGCAGGACCTCGCCGAGCCGTGTGGCGTGGCGGGCCATGTCGGGACTGTTGAGCCAGGCCATCATCGGTGCCGGCGGCTTGCCGCGTTTGCCGGCAATCGACTCGTCATAGGTCTGCCGCTGGCTCTCATTCATTTCGCCAGGCGAAAGAAGTTTCAGGCGCATTCTCGTTTCCTCTTTGTTTTCAAGCACCGCCGTGGCGGCGACTATAGCTGAATGCCGATTGTTATGCGGCACGGAAGTGGTTGAATTCCACGAGACGATGGCTCAGAGTCGCCGTCAACAAGTCGATTTTGATTGATGGAAACGACCATGAGCGAAACTGAGACCGCCGATCTCGAAACATTCCGCAGCGAAACGCGCGCCTGGCTCGAGGCCAACTGCCCGCCGGAGATGCGCAAGCCCGCGGCTTCCGACGCCGACGTATTCTGGGGCGGGCGCAATACAAAATTCTCGTCGGAGCCGCAGCGCATCTGGTTCGAGCGCATGCGCGACAAGGGCTGGACCGTGCCGGACTGGCCGAAGGAATATGGCGGGGGTGGCTTAAGCGCTGCCGAGCACAAGGTTCTGCGCGGAGAGATGGCCAAGATCGGCGCACGTCCGCCGCTGTCGAGCTTCGGCATCTGGATGCTCGGGCCGGCGCTGCTGAAATACGGCAACGAGGCGCAGAAGCAGGAGCATCTGCCAAAAATCGCGGCGGGCCTGATTCGCTGGTGCCAGGGCTATTCGGAGCCGAATGCCGGCTCCGATCTCGCCTCGCTCCAGACCCGCGCCGAGAGCGATGGCGATGATTTCGTCATCACCGGCTCGAAGATCTGGACGTCCTACGCCAATTACGCCGATTGGATCTTCTGTCTGGTGCGCACCGATTCCACGGCGAAGAAGCACGACGGCATCAGCTTCATCCTGTTCGACATGACCTCGAAGGGCGTGACGACCAAGCCGATCCTTTTGATCTCCGGCTATTCGCCGTTCTGCGAGACTTTCTTCGACGGCGTCCGCGTGCCCAAATCGCATGTGGTCGGCACCGTCAACCGTGGCTGGGATGTCGCGAAATATCTGCTCCAGCACGAGCGCGCGATGATCTCGGGTATGGGCGAGCGCGGCGTCGGCCGTCCGCTCGGCCAGATCGCGGCGGATTCCGTCGGCACTGATGCGCAAGGAAAGCTCGATGATTCCATGTTGCGTGGCCGGATCGCGAGCTTCGATGTCGATGAAGCCGCCCTTGCGGCCTGCGCCGAGCGCGCCGTGGATCTCGCCAAGGCAGGTCAGGCACATCCGGCGTTCTCGTCGGCGATGAAATATTACGGCACCGAGCTCAACAAGCGCCGCTACGAGATCCTGATGTCGGCCGGCGGCGTCGATGCGCTGGAATGGGAGAGCGAACGCTCGCGGCAAGGCGCCCGACCGCGCGCCTGGCTGCGCACCAAGGCCAACTCGATCGAGGGCGGCACCACCGAGGTGATGCTCGGCATCGTCGCCAAGCGCATCCTCGATCTGCCGGGGGCCTAAGGCGAAACCTAACCACCTGTCATTCCGGGGCGCGACGAAGTCGCGAGCCCGGAATCCATTTCACAGCATACATGCGGCCTGATGGATTCCGGGCCTGGCCCTTCGGGCCATCCCGGAATGACGAAGATCAAATAGACTTCGAATCGGAAACAAGCACATGGCCCTCGTCCTCACCGAAGAACAATCGATGCTCCGCGACTCTGCACGCGGACTGATCAGCGACAAGGCGCCGGTGTCTCACCTGCGGTCTTTGCGTGACTCCAAGGACCCCACGGGCTTCTCCAAGGAGTTTTGGCACTCCTTCGCCGAGATGGGCTTTGCCGGCCTCTTGGTGCCGGAAGAATTCGGCGGCAGCGGTCTCGGCTTTGTCGAGGCCGGCGTGGTGATGGAGGAGATCGGCCGCACCTTGATGCCGTCGCCCTTTCTCGCCACCAGCGTGGTCGCGGCCTCGGCGCTGAACCGCGGCGGCAACGTCGCGCAGAAGTCGGAATATCTGCCGAAGATTTCCAACGGTTCGCTGCTCGCGACGCTGGCGATCGACGAGGGCGCAAAGCATCGCCCGCTTCAAACCAATCTCCAGGCCGTGCGCGCCGGCAACGGTTTCAAGCTCTCCGGAGCGAAGGCGCTGGTCGTCGACGGCCACGTCGCCGATCTCTTCATCGTCGCCGCGCGCACTGCGGGCGCCGCCGGCGAGCGCGCGGGCTTGACGCTGTTCCTGGTCAATCCCAAGGCCAAGGGCGTCGCGATCGAGCGCACCATCATGGTCGACGCCCACAATGCGGCGCGCATCGAGCTCGCCAATGTCGAGGTCAATGCCGACAGCGTGCTCGGCGAGGTCGACCAGGGCGCTGGCCTGCTCGACGGCGTGCTCGATATCGGCCGCGGTGCAGTCGCATCCGAGATGGTCGGTCTCAGCGAGGAAGTGTTCAACCGCACCGTCGAGTATTTGAAGAGCCGCAAGCAGTTCGGCAAGCTGATCGGCGAATTCCAGGCGCTGCAGCACCGCGCCGCCGAGCTCTATGTCGACATCGAGATCACCCGCGCCGCGGTGATGAAGGCGCTCCAGGCGCTGGATGGCGATGTGGCCAAGGCCGCCTCAGCCATTGCAGTCGCAAAAGCCCGCGCCGGCACCACCGCCACCCGCGCGGTGCAGGAAGGCGTGCAGATGCACGGCGGCATGGGCATGACCGACCAGTTCGATATCGGCTTCTTCATGAAGCGCGCACGGGTGTGCGAGGAGCTGTTCGGCGACGCGAGCTACCACACCGAGCAGCTTGCGCGGGCGCGGGGGTATTGAGGCGGGCTACGGCAGCTGTTGTAGTGAAATGCGCCAGCCCCAAACTCGTCATTGCGAGCGTAGCGAAGCAATCCAGAGTCTTTCGGCAGAGGTAGTCTGGATTGCTTCGTCGCTGCGCTCCTCGCAATGACGGCGGAGAGACGCGTTACCGAATCGGCGGTGCATACTGCACACCACCGGCGTTCCAGAGCTGGTTCATCCCGCGCGGGATCTTCAGCTTGGACTTCTCGCCGATGTTGCGCTCGTACATCTCGCCGTAATTGCCGACGTGGCGGATGATGCGGACGACCCAGTCCTTGGTGAGGCCGAGCTGCTCGCCGTAGTTGCCTTCGGTGCCGACCAGCCGCATCACTTCCGGCTTCTTCGACTTCAGGGCCTCGTCGATATTCTCCGAGGTGACGCCGAGCTCTTCGGCGTTGATCATCGCATAGAGCGTCCACTTCACGATCATCATCCAGTCGTCGTCGCGCTGGCGTACCACGGGGGCGAGCGGCTCCTTGGAGATCATGTCCGGCAGGATCATGTTGTCGCCGGGCTTGGACAGGTTGAGCCGCAGCGCATAGAGCTGGGAGACGTCGGCGGAGAGCGTGTCGCACTTGCCGGTGTCGTAGGCTTTCACCACGTCCTCCAGCTTGTCGAACTTCATCTCCTCATACTTCATATTGTTGGCACGGAAGTAGTCGGCGACGTTGAGCAGCGTCGTGGTGCCGGACTGCACGCAGACCTTGCTGTCGTTGAGGTCCAGCGCGGTCTCCTTGTTGCGCGCGCGCGGCAGCATGAAGCCTGCGCCGTCATAATAGGCGACCGCCGGGAAATAGAGGTCATAGTCGAGCTCGCGCGCCATGCTCCAGGTCGAGTTGCGGGAGAGGATGTCGACCTTGCGGCTCTGCAATTCCTTGAAGCGCTCACTGGCGTCGAGCGGTACGAACCGCGCCTTGCTCGGATCGTTGAAGATCGCGGCGGCCACCGCGCGGCAGAAATCGACGTCGAAGCCGCTCCAGTTGCCCTTGTCGTCGGGGTTCGAGAAGCCCGGCAGGCCCTTGTTGACGCCGCACAACACTTCGCCGCGGCGCACGGTGCGCTTCAAGGTGCGGGTATCGTAGAATTCGTAGGTGATGGCCAAGGCGCCGACCAGCACGGCGACCGCGAGCCCGATCAGCAGGCCGCCTCGAAATGTGCGCATCATGTTGCTCTCTCGAAATAATCGGGAAAAGGAATTTGGACGAGGGCGGGGAGCATGATCCGGAAAAGCGTGAAGCGGTTTTCCGAAAAGATCATGCTCGAACGATAAGCTTTAGAGTTCGGGCTTCTGCCGGATGACCACCTTGGTCCCGACCGGGACGCGACCGTAGAGATCGGCGACGTCATTGTTGACGAGACGGAAGCAGCCCGAGGACACCTTGGTTCCGATCGTGTCTGGACGGTTGGTGCCGTGGATGCGGTAGACGGTGGTGCCGAGATACATGGCGCGGGCGCCGAGCGGATTGCCGGGGCCGCCGGCCATGAAGCGCGGCAGATAGGGCTGGCGCTGGATCATCTCGGGCGGCGGCGTCCAGTCCGGCCATTCCTTCTTGTTGGTGATGTTCACTAGTCCTTGCCACTGGAAGCCGTCGCGGCCGACGCCGATGCCGTAGCGGATCGCGCGCCCGCCGGGCTGCACCAGATAAAGATGGCGCTCCGTGGTGGAGATGATGATGGTGCCCGGCGTCTCGGTCGTGCGGTAGTACACGACCTGCTTCTGCCATTCCGGATCGAGCTCGTAGCTGTCGTCAGCGACCAGGCCGGGCTCGTCGCCGCGGTCGGGCTGCTGGGCGTAGGCGTGCGGCGCGGACAGGATCAGGCCGATCGCAGCCACAAACGCCCCGGTCAGGCGACGAAAATCCGTCATTTCAAGCTCTCCCCGCTGCCACAGCGCAAATCATTAGGAACCATCTGAACTCAGGGGCAGCTTCGTGGCAAGTTCATGGCGTGCCCGGCTGGTATGTCACGAGAATACTTTGGTTTTTTGACGGGGCCTGGCCATGCCCCAAACCAGGAATGGCGCGAAAAGCAGTAGTCGCGGCTTCGCCCGCGGGTTGAGATACCCTAGATTTGGCTGGCGTGGGGCGCAATCCCGAGCCGCTGGACGATTTCGGCCGCTACGGCGCGCGCCTCGTTCCGCGAGCCGATGCGGGGGCTGCGAAATCGTTCTCCGGACTGCAGTCTGATCACGACGATGCAGTGCTCGTCCTCAGACCGGCCGCGGCGCTCGACCGTGATCGCTTTCACGTCGCGCCCTTCGATATGGTTCGCGCGTAGCTCGCCGCTGCCCGACAGCCGTTCAACGCGAATATCCCCTTGCCGGATGATCCAGAAGGCGCCGGTCACGAGGTTGGCTAGTCTGTAAACCGCGAACGCAGCGATCGCGCCAAGCGGCAGCAGCAGGATGTCGACATGGCTGGGCGATAGCCCGCGCCAGAGCCTGTAGGCGTAGGGTGCGGCGCTCAGTGCGACGACGATCAATGCCGCGATCCGGATGTCCCTGCTGGAAAACGGCTCGACGGGCTCGCCAAGACGCATCTCGGGATTGCTGGCATCGAGCGGATTGACCGGTGCTTCGACGTCGGCAACGCCGAACTGCGCCGCGATCCGTGCCACCGTTTCATGAACGTGCGTGACGTCGGAGATCGGCGGTGATGTCAGGCGCTCCCCGGAGGCCAGCGTGAAGGCGAGCTGGAAGCGGGCTTTTACGGTTTTGCTGCCGGGAACTTGAAGTCCCGTAATGTCGTCTTTCGCGACGATCCTGGTTTGAAGTTTCCCGAACGGGCGCTGTCGCCCGATCAGGATTTCATCCGGCGTGATGATCCACACCACCGCCGGCGCCAGCATGACGGCACCTACGAACGCGGCGCCCGACAGGAGCGCGACCACGGAAATGATCACTTCCAGGGGATCGTGCGTGAACAGGCCCGGCGTGAAGCAGAGGGCAACCGCCGCCGCAGAGGCGGCCATGACCAGCCGCTGCGCGATCGAGGCGCCTTCACGAAGGCGAATGTCGTTGCTGGTGGTCGCGTCGTCCATTGCGGGCGGCTGATTGTGTTCGCGCGAACCTCCACGGACGGGTCCATGGAGTCAAGCAACAACGTCAGCCCCCGCATGCGACCTAGCTGCTGGCGTTCAGCAGTCGCGCCACCGTCCGGTCGATCTCGTCGTAGCGGCCTTCGCCTTCGTGCTGGAACACGATCTTGCCGTTCTGGTCGATGATGTATTGCGCCGGCCAATATTGGTTGCGGTAGGCGTTCCAGGTCGCAGAATCATTGTCCTGCGCCACCGGATAGGTGATGCCGTGGCGCTTCAGCGCGGCCTGAACGTTGGAAGCCGAGCGCTCGAACGGGAATTCCGGCGTGTGCACGCCGACCACGACGAGGCCCTTGTCTTTGTATTTGGCGTAGAGGTCGGTGACGTGCGGCAGCGTGTTGACGCAGTTGACGCAGCCATAGGTCCAGAAGTCGACCAGCACGACCTTGCCGCGCAGATCAGCAATGTTCAGCGGCTTCGAGTTGAACCAGTTGCTGATGCCGGCGAAGTCGGGCGCTGTGCCCTGCGTGACGGCCGCAACGGTGATCGGTGCTGCGCGCGAAACTTCGTCGCAGATGCCGGGGATGACAGCGCCGGTCACGGCGAAGCCGATCAGTGCGGCAGAGACGGCGAGCAGTTTTAAGGTCATGAAAGCGTCCTCCGTTGAAAGTCAGGGATGATCACAGGCCGATCTGGCCGGTGGGATAGAACCCGGTGAGCCACGCCACGATCAGCGTGTCGTATTGGAAATAGGCGGCGAGCGCGAAAGCGATCACGACGACGCCAAAGCCCTGCTGCAGGCGCGGCGAGATGCGCGCGAGGCTGCGCACGCGCGTGGTCGCGGCCTGCCCGCCATAGGCGATTGCGATCATCGGGATCGCAGCACCAATCGCGTAGGCGACCAGGAGGACGCCGGCCCAGGCGAGGTTCTTCGAGGTCGCGACCAGCGTCAGGATCGAGCCGAGCACGGGGCCGGCGCAGGGCGTCCAGACCAGGCCGAGCGTGGTGCCGAGAAGGAGACCGCCGAGCGCGCCCTCGCGCTGTACGCCGCCGGCAGCACTGAGATCGAGCCAGCCATTGAGTCGGATCGACAGCCATTCGAACGGCGCCGGCCACAGCATCAGCAGGCCGAAGCCGAGCAGCAGGATCGAAGCCGCCGAGCGCAGCACGTTCGGATCAAAATCGAACAGCCGCGTGATGGCGCCGAGCAGCAGTGCAGTCGCCGAGAACGAGACGACGAAGCCGAGCGCGATCATCGCCGGGCGGACATGCGAGGTACGCCCGATCGAGGCGCCGAGCAGGATCGGCAACATCGGCAGCGTGCACGGCGCGGCGATGGTGAGGATGCCGGCAAGGAGAGCGAAGACGAGATCGAGCATCAAGTCCCTCGTGAATGGGGTCACGAGGGCTGTTCGGGCGTGGTGGGGCAGTCGTTACGGCGCATCACACGTTCGTGACGGGGAGGCTGCTGTCGCATCAGCGGTGCGCCCTCTCTTCCGCAAAGGGGAGAGGCGGGAGCCCGTGGTTGGCCTCGCGGGCCCCAAACACAAAACGACCCGGAGGGGGGCATCCCGTCCGGGTCGCTGGAGGTCTCTGGGAGGTTTAACAAAACCGTATGTGATCTTTATAGGGACGAAGTTTTTCCGCCTGATGTTGTGGTTTGTTTCAATTGTTTCGTCGGCGGTAACACTTTTGTGTCCTTGGATAGGGCCGGAAATTCGGTCCTATCCCATTGAAATTGTTATATTTCAGGCGGCGAAACGGTCGACGCCGCAACCCTTAAGCAAATCGGCCAGCTGCTTGCGGGCGTAGAACATCCGGGTCTTCACCGTGCTCTGGGGGATGCCGATGATCTGCCCGACCTCCTCCACCGACTTCTCATGATAGTAGACGAGGGTGATGATCTCGCGATGCGCGGGCGACAGCTTGGCGACGCAGGCGCGCAGGATAGCGCTGGTGTCGCTGCGGTCGAGCGACGTCTCGGGCGTATCGCACCCGTCCGGGATCTCGCGCACGTCTTCCTGGTCGATGTCCTCGAAGCGGCGCTGGCGCATCGCGGTCAGCGCCTTGAAGCGGGCGATCGAGAGCAGCCAGGTCGACACCTGCGAGCGGCCCTGGAACTGGCCGGCGGTCCGCCACACGTCCAGGAACACCTGGCTGACCAGGTCTTCCGCCGTGGTGGCATCACGCACGATACGCAGGATGAAGCGATAGACGCGCACGTTGTGACGGCAATAGAGGATGTGCATGGACGTCCGGTTGCCGTCGGCAATGCTTTCGAGAAGCATGTCGTCCGAGGTCGCCTGAGCGGCAACGATGCTCTGGCTGGCTTGGGCGTTGATGGCGATGACGTTCGGCATTGACTTAGCTCCCCGTAGCGCCGCAACCGAGCGGCGTTTCCTTGGATCAAATTGTTAATGAGCCAACGTTTCGGGACGTCTGCACGAAAAGGGGAAAATGGTTTCGTGCGCTGCCAAATTGTTTCGTCGGAACGGCCGCGACGAAACATTCGGAGCAAAAAGGCGTGGAATTTCAATGTACGGAAAATACGGGGTGGCGGGTTTGGACTGGACGGAACAGCCTGGAACGTATTTCGGGGTCTTGCGTTTCCGCCCTCGGGTCGTCCTGGCCCTTTGCCAGGACGACATTGGAAATCCCTACGCCTTCTCGCCCGCCGGCGAGAACAGATAGCCGCCGCCGCGGATGGTGCGGATCACGGCCGGTTTGGTCGGATCGGGCTCGATCTTGCGGCGGATGCGCATGATGCGCAGGTCCACGGCCCGGTCGAACGCTTCGGCGTCGCGCGCGTTGGCCAATTCCAGCAGGCGCTCGCGCGACAGCACGCGCTTCGGATTGGCCGCGAACACCTTGAGCAGTCCGAACTCGGACGCGGTCAGCGGATGCTCGTTGCCCTCGTCGTCGCGCAGGGCCTGGGCTTCGAGATCGAGCCATTTTGTTCCAAAGCGTACTAGCTGGTCCTTGTCCGATTTCGCCGCCGCCGTTTCCGCCGCCACGACCTTCACCGGCGCGCTCCGCCGCAGCACCGAGCGGATGCGCGCCATCAATTCGCGCAGCTCGCACGGCTTTGCCACGTAATCGTCGGCGCCGAGCTCGAGGCCGACTACGCGGTCGATCGGGCTTGCGGTCGCCGTGAGCATGATCACCGGCACGTTGATGCGGCTCTTGAGGTCGCGGATGATCGAGAGGCCGTCTTCCTCGGGCATGTTGAGGTCGAGCACGACGAGGTCGGGCATGCTGCCGTCGATCGCGGTGCGTAGCGACTTGCCGCCGTCGCACAGCGTCACGGTGAAGCCGTGCATCTTGAGGTAATCGCCGACCATCTCCCGGGCCGGGGCCTCGTCGTCCACGATCATGATGTGCTGGCTTTGGGTCATATCACTCAGATCTCGGTACTCGAATTACGGCGCTTCGGTCGCGGGCAGGGTGATGGTGAAGGTCGATCCCTTGCCGGGACCGTCGCTGTCGGCGGTCACTTCGCCGCCATGCATGTCGATAATACGCTTGACGATGGAAAGCCCAAGCCCCGTCGAGCTCTCGCCCGCGGTCGGTTTGGCCGACAGCCGCTGGAACCGGCCGAACAGGCGGCCGAGATCCTCCGGCGACAGGCCGGCGCCCTCGTCGCTGACGCGGATGACGGTGTCGTTGGCCTCATGGGTGACCGCGACAATGATCTTGCCGGCGATCGGTGAGTATTTGATGGCGTTGCTGATGAGGTTGTCGATGGCTTCGCGGATGCGGTCGGTGTCGCACATGGTGACGATATTCGACGGCGCGGTGACGCTGATCGCCTGCTGCTTGTTGACGGCGAGCGGCTGGTTGGCCTCGGCGACCTCCTTGACCAGCGCCGCGACGTCGACCGGCTCGCGGCGGATGGTGATGTCGAAGGCGTCCGCCATCGCATCCGAGATCAGATGATCGACCATCGTGGTCAGGCGCTTGGTCGCATCGCGAATGTGGTCGACCTGGGCGACGACGCCGCTCGCGGACGCGCCGGTCGAGATCAGCTCCTTCAGCATTTCGGTGCGGCCGAGGATGACGCCGAGCGGGTTCTTGAGGTCGTGGGCGACGGTGCCCAGGATCTCGTTCTTGAAGCCGTTGGCGCGCTGCAGCCGCAGCCATTGCGCCGAGAGGCGGCGGTTGGCCTGCATCAGTGCGCGGGTGCGCTGGGCGACGCGGTCCTCGAGCTGGGTGTTGGCGTCCTGGAGCTGCTGATAGAGGATGACGTTGTCGAAGGCGATCGAAAGCCGGCTGGAGAAGATCTCGACCAGCGAGCGGTCGGTCTCGGACAGCTCGCGCTCGGCCTGCAGCAGCACCACGACCTCGCGGCCGCTTCCGGTGCGCAGATAGATCACGCTGCGATGGTCGGCGAATTCGTTCTTGCGGCGCTGGAAGGCATCCTCCACCAGCGCGCGCAAATCCGGGTCGAGCGCCTTCGACGAGGTCGTGCCGATGAAACGGCTGTAGCAGCCGCTGCCGGCGAGCACCGAGAGTTCGGGATCGACGCCGCCATTGTCGCGCAAAACCAGTATACCGGCGCAATCGACATTGAGCAGCGAGGCGAGCTGGGTCAGCACGCCCTCGGCGAGCCGCTGCATCGACTTGAAGTCATACAGCGTCGAGGCGGCATCGATGATGATCTCGAGCCCGCGACGTGTCTGCACCATCCGCTCGAGCTGCTGATAGGAGCGCAGCGCCGCGGTCAGCGAAGTGAACAGCTTGTCGGCGGTGAGCTCGGTCTTGGCCTTGTAGTCGTTGATGTCGTACTGCACGATCACGCGCCGCTCGGGCGCCTGGCCGGGCTGTCCGGTGCGCAGGATGATGCGCACGGTCTCGTTGTGGAGCTCGTTGCGGATGAATTCGACCAGATCGAGGCCCGCGACATCGGTCTCCATGATGACGTCGAGCAGCACCGCGGCGATGTCGCTATGCGCGGCCATCAGCTTGCGACCTTCCGCCGCGGAATAGGCGGAGAGGATTTCAAGGCCCTGGCCGTTGAGGCTGTAGTCGGACAGCGCGAAGCGGGTGCCGTCATGCACCGCCGCATCGTCGTCGATGACGGCGATCTTCCACTTCCTCGTGTCCGTATCCTCCGACGCGGTACCGGTGTCGTCGATCAGGTGGAGGACATCGTCCTGTTCGGCCATTGCGAAGTCCCGTCACTTTCTGTGCTTTGCGCGCCGCCCTTGGCGATCCGCGGCATGATAATCCGAAAAGTTGTGCCTTGTCCCAGCTTGGATTCCAGCATCATCCGGCCGCCGAGCTGTTGGGTGACGAGGTTATAGACGATATGCAGGCCCAGTCCCGTGCCGCCTTCATTGCGCCGGGTGGTAAAGAAAGGGTCAAAGGCCTGGCGCTGCACGTCGGGGGTCATGCCGGCCCCGTCATCGGCGAAGATGATCTCGATGTCGTCGGTCCCGCGTGGCCGCGCCGAGATCGTGATGGTGCCGGCGCGGCCGTCGGCGAAGGCGTGGTTGGCGGCGTTGAGGAACAGATTGGTCAGGATCTGGCCATAGGAGCCCGGATAGCCGTCGAGCAGCAGGCCCTCGGGCACGTCGACCTGGAGCGTGATCGGCGAGCGCTTCAGCACGGGCTTAAGGCTCGCGATGATCTGGTCGGTGGCTTCGCTGAGTGAGAACTGCCGGCGCTCGGCGTGGGAGCGGTCGACCGCGACCTGCTTGAATGACTGGATCAGCTCGCCGGCGCGCGTGAGGTTGGCGACGAGCTGCTGCGAGGCGTCGCGCGAGGACTGCACGAACTCCTCCAGCTGCGAGCGGCGCAGGCCGCCATCGCCCTTGAGCTGGGCCTCGAAGATCTCGCTGCGCCGGGCAAAACTGGAAGCAACGGTCAGGCTGATGCCGATCGGATTGTTGACCTCATGCGCGACGCCGGCGACGAGGCCGCCCAGCGCCGCGAGCCGTTCGGCGTCGATCAGATTCTGCTGCGCGGTGTTGAGCTCGATCAGCGCGCTCTCGGCCTTTTCCTTCGAGGCACGCAGCTCGTCCTCGGTCTCGCGCTTGGCGATGGCGTTCTCGCGGAACACCTCCACGGCGCGCGCCATGGCCCCGACTTCGTCTCGCGCGCGTGTGCCCTGCACCGCGCGATCGAGATCGCCGAGCGTGATCGCGCGCATCGCCGCCATGATCTGCTGCAGCGGCAGCCGGATCGACAGCGCGATCAGCACGCCGGCGGTGAGGATGATGCCGAGGAAGATCACCGCAATCGACAGCACCCGCCGGGAAATGTCCGCCAGCGTGCGGTCAAACGTCTCCTGCGCCTTCTGCTCGCGCTGGCGCATCTTGGTCGAGAGGTCGTCGATGGCGCCGATCGCCTCGGCCTGGCTGGCATCAATGGTGTTGCGCAGCAGCTCGGTACGGCTGGTCAGCTGCTCGGAGAGCTTTGCAAAGCCTTCGCGCAGCGCCATGGTGCGGGCCCCGAGCTTTTGCAGCGCCATGCGCTGGAGGTCGTTGTCGGCGAGGTCGATCATCACCGGAATGGTCGTCTCGATCGTCTCGGTGTTGCGCCGCGCGTCGTCGGCCGCACCCGGCGACAGCGACAGGTAATAGGAATTGGCCGCGACCAGCATCGCGGTGAAGGCCTCGCGGGACTTGCCGAGCGACGGCCAGATCAGCGCATCGCGGTGACCGGTGGCGCCTTCGATGATGGAATACAGCCCCGCCATGTCCTTGGCCGGGCCCTGGACCTGCTCCTCATAGGTCTTGGCGATGGTCGCCTGTACGCCGCGCAGCTCGCCAAAGCCGTTGAGGAAGCGGTCGGTGGTTCGCTCCAGCTCCTCGACCGAGCCTGCCAGCATCGGGTCCTTGGCGGCGCGGTTGGTCAGCGTACCCAGCACGGCCTCGCGCAGCAGCAGGATCTCGGCGAACAGGTCCGGGCTCGGCTGGTTGATATAGCGGTGGATCAGGTTCTGGAGCCGGCCGGTCTCGCTTTCGAGCAGTGCCAGGATCCGGTCGGACTCGCGGACCTGGCGCACGTCGTCCCAGGCCGAGCCCAGCACCTGCGCGCCGTTCCAGATCATTGCCACCAGCACGATGACCACGGCGGAGTTCAGCGCCGCGATCGACAGGATGCGCCAGCGGATCGGCACCGCGCGCAGCGCGCCGACCAGCCGCGCGCGCAGCCGCCCGATCGGGCCGGACGGCCTGTCTGCGAGCTCGCTGTGTCCGGGCGCGGCCAAGAAGCGTCACTCCACCTTGCGAATGCGTTCGATCAGCGCGGCCGCGGCGGGGTCGTCCGCGGCTTTGGCGTAGATCGCCGCCATCGCATCTTCGAACGGCTTGCGGTCGATATCCCTGACGATGGTGACGCCGGCGGCCTCGGCCTTGCGCTGCGACTGTTCCTCGAGGTCGCGCCATTTCTCGCGCATGAAATTGCGGGAGCGCGCCGCGGCCTCCCTGAAGATCTGCTGGTCGTCGGCCGACAGGCTGCGCCAGGCCTTGAGTGAGATCACCAGCACCTCCGGGCTCATCGTGTGCTCGGTCAGGGTGTAGTAACCGGCATATTTGTAGTGGTCCGTGGTCACGAAAGATGGCCAGTTGTTTTCCGCGCCGTCGACCAGATGGGTCGCAAGCCCGGTGAGCACCTGCCCATAGGGCAGTTCGACCGGCTCGGCGCCGAGCGAGCGGACCATCTGGCTCATCAATTCCGATTGCTGCACCCGGATCCTCAGGCCCTTGAGGTCGGCGACGCTCTTCACCGGCCGGACGCCATTGTAGATCGACCGTGCGCCGGAATCGTAGAAGGCGAGCCCGACGAAGCCATAGGGCTCGAAGCTGCCGAGGATTTCATTGCCGATCGGCCCGTCCAGGACCTTCTGCATGTGTTCGATAGAGCGAAACAGGAACGGCATGGCGAGCACATTCATCGCCGGGACGAAGTTGCCGATCAGCGCCACATTGGTGCGGTTGAGATCGATCGCGCCGGCCCGGGTCTGCTCGATCGTCTCCTTCTCCTCGCCGAGCTGGCGGGAGTGAAACACCTTGATCTCGTGCCGGCCCCCGCTGCGCTCCGCGACCAGGGCGCCCATGTAGCGCAGCGCCTGGACGGTCGGGTAATCTTCGGTCTGGGTGTCGGCGACGCGGAATTCGCGCGCGTAGCCGCCCGTCGCGCAGACGGCGAGCAGAAGCGCGACGAAAATCACCCCGGTCCGTGAGAGTTCGGCACGGTTCACACTGGCACACTCAACCCCTTAGTGATGAAGTCTAAGGCGGGAGGAAAAGGTTCAATGCAATCTAGCAGATGGCAAAGGGAAGGCCATCCCGCTCCGCGCGCCGGCGCGATTGTGCGGCGCGACCGCCATCATTCCCGGTTGAAACCGCCAATGCCGCGCCTTAAGCAGGGTATCGTCGCCTTTTGCCGCACGAAACGGGAAGTGCCATCGTGACCTCAGCATTGCGCCTTCTGCAGGTCGTCGCCGCCGTCTTGGCCCTCGCGCTGAGCTGCGAGGCGCGCGCCGCCACCGACATCGCGCTGTGGCACGCCATGTCGGGCGAGCTTGGCAAGCAGCTCGAGAAGCTCACCTCCGACTTCAATGCCGCGCAGTCCGATTACCGGATCGTGCCGAGCTACAAGGGCACTTATACCGAGACGGTGACGGCGGCGATCTTCGCCTTCCGCTCGCGCAGCCAGCCTGCGATCGTCCAGGTCAACGAGGTCGCCACTGCGACCATGACCGCGGCCAAGGGCGCGATCTATCCGGTGTACAGCCTGATGCGGGACATGGGCGAACCGTTCTCGCTCAACGATTACCTTCCCGCGATCTCCGGCTATTACACCGATGCAGCCGGCAATCTGTTGTCCTTCCCGTTCAATTCGTCGACGCCGATCCTCTATTACAACAAGACCATGTTCCGCGATGCGGGCCTCGATCCGGAGGCGCCGCCGAAGACCTGGCCGGAGCTGGCGCTTGCTGCAAAACGCCTGCGCGATCGCGGCGCGGTGTGCGGCTTCACCACGTCCTGGCCGTCATGGATCCATGTCGAAAATCTCTCGGCCTTTCACAATCTGCCGCTTGCGACCCGCGCCAACGGCTTTGCCGGATTGGATGCTGAATTGACCATCAACAATGCGGTGGTAGCGCATCACATTGCCCAGCTCGCCGAATGGCAAAAGACAAAACTGTTCGACTATAGCGGCCGCGGGCAGACGGCCGAGCCGCGCTTCCAGAACGGTGAATGCGGCATCTTCATCGGCTCGTCGGCGACGCGTGCCGACATCAAGGCGAATTCGAAATTCGAGATCGGCTACGGGATGATGCCGTACTGGCCCGACGTGAAGGGCGCGCCGCAGAACTCGCTGATCGGCGGCGCCACGCTGTGGGTGCTGCGCGACCGTCCGCGCGCGGAATACATGGGCGTGGCGCGGTTCTTCGCCTACCTGTCGCAGCCCGGCGTGCAGGCCGCCTGGCACCAGAACACCGGGTATCTGCCGATCACCCGCGCCGCGTTCGAGCTGACACGCGCGCAAGGTTTCTACGAGCGCAATCCGGGTTCGGCGATCTCGTTCGAGGAGATCACGCTGCATCCGCCGACCGAGAATTCAAAGGGCATCCGGCTCGGCTCCTTCAATCTGATCCGCGGCGCGATCGAGGAGGAGCTCGAGCAGGCCTTTGCCGGCCAGAAGGGCGCGCAAGCCGCGCTCGATTCCGCGGTCGAACGCGGCAACAAGCTGCTGCGCCAGTTCGAACGCGCCAGCCCCGATCGGTAGCGGCGGATGAGATTAGCTTTGGATGTCGCCGCGACGTTGGTGCGCTCCCTCTCCCGCTTGCGGGAGAGGGCTGGGGAGAGGGTGTCTCCGCAACGGGACAATCCCCAAGGCGAGAGAGCCCCCACCCGGCGCTTCGCGCCGACCTTCCCCGCAAGCGGGAGAGGTACACCGTGTCCTTGGCTTGCACTGAATCAACCAAACCTTGGATAAGCGAACGCGAATGACCATCGCTCCATCGCAAAAGATGCCGGCTTTCGCCGATGCGACAACCTTTCGCGCCTGGCGCTCCGATCCGCAGCAATGGCTGGGAATCGCGCTCGACATCGCGCGCAGCCACCGCCTCGACGTGCGCTCGCCGCAGGTGCTTTCGACCGGCACCAATCTCGTGGTCGGCTTCGGCGAGAAGCTGATCCTCAAGATTTTCCCGCCACTCCTGCACGCGCAATTCGTCTCCGAGCGCGGTTCGCTGACGCAGCTCAAAGGCCGCCTTCATCTGCCGATTCCGGAGATCGTCGCGGAGGGGATGCGCGACGGCTGGCCTTATCTCATCATCTCGCGCCTCGCCGGCACGCTCGGCTCGGAGGTGTGGCCGTCATTGCCGGAAGCGCAGAAGGAGCGCGTGCTGCGCCAGATCGGCGAGACCATTGCCGCCGTGCAGCGCGCGCCGCTCGGCCCGCTTGCGCAGATCGAGCCGCGCTGGGATACGTTTCTGCGCGGTCAGATAGAGGGTTGTCGCGCGCGGCACACGCGTCTCGGCCTTGCGCCAAAATTTCTCAAAGGCCTCGATGATCTCCTGCGCGATGCAGCCGAACTCATTCCGATGGACGCGCCGCCGGTGATCCTGATCGGCGAATACATCCCGGAAAATTTTCTGCTCGCCTGCCACGACGGCGACTGTTCGCTCGCCGGCCTGTTCGACTTCGGCGATGTGAAGGCGGGATGGCGCGACTACGATCTGCTCGGCCCCAGCGCCTTCATGGCAGCGGGCCGGCCCGGCCGGGTGCGCAGCCTGCTCGGAGGCTTTGGCTATGCGAAGCTCGACTACGCGCTCAAGCGCCGCCTGATGGCCCTGATGCTTCTGCACCAGGCCAGCGATCTCAACAGCCACATCTGTATCGAGGGCTGGCAGGACAAGGCGGATGATCTCTTGGGGCTTCAGGATTTGATCTGGGCGGAGTGAGGCCTGCGACCTCATCAACACCGTCGTCCCGGCTTTCGCCAGGACGACACTGAGTGAGGGGCGCCCACCAAATAAGCCGAGATCAAGTCCAGTCTAATTAATGGGCATATACGTATCTTTGTATGCAATGCTCAAGGCGTCAGTGTTGACGTTTTGGCGCGCCTGATCGCGATTTTATTCACGAAATCAATCGACTAGCCGAAGTATAAAGCCCCATTAAGCTTTGGCACGAACCTTGCGAATCCAGTTCCAACCAGAAACTTTTTGCGTTGGAGCATCCTCATGAAGCGCCGCGAATTCCTCAAGTCCGTGTCCGGATTGGCCGCCGGCGCGGCGCTCCCGGCCATGCCGTCGGTGATCTCTTCGGCCAAGGCCGATGCGCGCTCGGAGACGCTGCTGATCGTCTCCGAAGGCGGCCCCAACAATCTCGACATCCACGGCGTCGGCACCAATGTGCCCGGCTATGAGGTGTCCTGGAATTGCTACGACCGCCTGATCAGCCACGAGATGAAGAGCGGCCCCGGCGGCGTGCCCTATTACGACCGCGACAAGTTCAAGGGCGAGCTCGCCGACGACATGAAGATCGACGACATGTCGGTCACCTTCAAGCTGAAGAAGAACGCCAAATTCCACGACGGCACACCGGTCACCGCCAAGGACGTCAAGTGGTCGCTCGATCGCGCCGTCACCGTCGGCGGCTTCCCGACCTTCCAGATGAGCGCGGGCTCGCTGACAAAGCCCGAGCAGTTCGTCGTGGTCGACGATAGCACCGTGCGAGTCGATTTCGCCAAGAAGGATCGGCTGACGATTCCCGATCTCGCCGTGATCGTGCCCTGCGTCATCAACTCAGAACTCGTGAAGAAGAACGCCAGCGAGAAGGATCCCTGGGGCCTCGAATATACCAAGCAGCAGACCGCGGGTTCCGGCGCCTACAAGGTGACGAAGTGGACCGCCGGCACCGAAGTGGTGATGGAGCGCAACGAGGATTGGGTCGGCGGTCCCCTGCCGAAGATCAAGCGTGTGATCTGGCGCATGGTGCCGCAGGCCGGCAACCGCCGCGCACTCCTGGAGCGCGGCGATGCCGACATCTCCTACGAGCTGCCGTTCAAGGATTTCCAGGAGATGAAGGCGAGCGGCAAGCTCAACGTGGTGTCGCTGCCGTTCTCCAACGGCATCCAGTACATCGGCATGAACGTGACCAAGGCGCCGTTCGACAATCTCAAGGTCCGTCAGGCGGTCGCCTACGCGCTGCCCTATCAGAAGATCATGGACGCGGTGATGTTCGGGCTGGCGAACCCGATGTTCGGCGCCGCAAAGGACAAGCCGACCGAAGTCGCCTGGCCACAGCAGCACAAATACAACACCGACATGGAGAAGGCGAAGGCGTTGATGGCGGAAGCCGGCTACGCCAACGGTTTCGAGACCACGATCTCGTTCGACCTCAATTTTGCCGGCGTCAACGAGCCGCTCTGCGTGCTGGTGCAAGAGAGCCTCGCGCAGATCGGCATCAAGACCACCATCAACAAGGTGCCCGGCGCCAACTGGCGCACCGAGTTGAACAAGAAGGAAATGCCGCTCTTCACCAACGTGTTCTCGGGCTGGCTCGATTACCCCGAATACTTCTTCTACTGGTGCTATCACGGCAACAATTCCGTCTTCAACACCATGAGCTACAAGTCGGCGGAGATGGACAAGCTGATCGACGGCGCGCGCAATGCGGCCGCGACCGGCGACACGGCGACCTACGACACCGACGTGAAGGGCTTCGTCGATCTCGCCTACGCCGACGTCCCGCGCATTCCGCTGTACCAGCCCTTCGTCAACGTCGCGATGCAGAAGAACATCAGCGGCTACCAATACTGGTTCCACCGCAGGCTGGATTACCGCGCGATGGCGAAGGGGTGAGGCGTCATGCTGATGGTCAGCGACGCATCGGCATCTGTCGGTTCCTGGGACTCGAGTGAGGTGAGCAGGGCTCTCTCATTCCCTCTCCCCTTGTGGGAGAGGGGCAGGGTGAGGGGTAGCCACGAACTCCGACCTCGCTTGGGGCGACCCCTTATCCAAACCCTCTCCCACAAGGGGAGCGGGGGCACAGTAGAGCGCGCGGCACCACCTCGGTTTTATTCATCGCGCGCGAGGAGCACCCCATGCTGACCATGATCGGCAAGCGCCTGATGTTCGCGATCCCCTCGCTAATCGGCGTCGTCATCGTCACCTTCCTGCTCACCCGCGCGCTGCCGGGCGATCCCGCCGCTTACTTCGCCGGTCCCGCCGCGACCAAGGAAGCCGTCGAACAGATCCGCAAGAAACTCGGCCTCGACAAGCCACTGATCGAGCAGTTCTTCCGCTACACCAACGACCTCGCGCATGGTGATTTCGGCAACTCGCTCACCACCGGCCAGCCGGTCGCGGCCGAAATCCGCAATCGCCTGCCGGCCTCCGCTGAACTGACGCTGATCGGTCTCATCGTTTCGATCGTGATCGCCATTCCGCTCGGCGTGCTGGCGGCGACGCGGCCTGGATCATGGGTCGATCATCTCTGTCGGGTGACAACGACAGCCGGCGTGTCGTTGCCGGTGTTCTTCACCGGCCTCGTTCTCGTTTATGTCTTCTATTTCCGGCTCGGCTGGTCGCCCGCGCCGCTCGGCCGGCTCGACGTGTTCTACAGCGCCCCGGCGACAGTCACCGGTTTCTATCTGATCGACACCTTGATCGCGCGCGACTTCGAGGCGTTTCGTTCAGCGCTGAGCCAGCTCATTCTGCCTGCGACGACGCTGGCGATCTTTTCGCTGGCGCCGATCGCGCGCATGACGCGCGCCTCGATGCTGGCGGTGCTGTCGTCGGAGTTCGTGCGCACCGCGCGTGCCAGCGGCCTGTCGCCGGCGACCGTCATCGTCACCTACGCCTTCCGCAATGCGATGCTGCCGGTCATCACCACGCTCAGCATGGTGTTCTCCTTCCTGTTAGGGGCCAACGTGCTGGTGGAGAAAGTGTTCGCGTGGCCCGGCATCGGCTCCTACGCGGTGGAAGCGCTGATTTCGTCGGATTTCGCGCCGGTGCAGGGCTTCGTGCTGACCATGGCGGTCATGTACGTGCTGCTCAACCTCGTGATCGACATTCTCTATGGCGTGATCGATCCACGCGTGCGGCTGGAGGGCTGAACCATGAGCTCCGTTGCGCCTGCTGTTGAACCCGCCGGTCCCGCGCGCACGTCGGGACTCGCAGCGATCATCGAGCAAACCCGCTATGTGCTCGGCGAGAACAAGGTCACGGGCTTCGCCTTCGGCCTGTTGGTCCTGATCCTCGTTGCCGCGATCTTCGGCCCCTATGTGGTGCCGTATGATCCGCTGGCGTCCGACACCGCCGCGTCGTTGAAGCCGCCCTCGATGGCACACTGGTTCGGTACCGACCAATTGGGCCGCGATATCTTCAGCCGGGTCGTCGTGGCGACGCGGCTCGATACGTTCATTGCGGTCGCCTCCGTCGTCCTGGTGTTTCTGATGGGCGGGCTCGCCGGCATTGCGGCGGGTTATTTCGGCGGTTGGACCGACCGCATCGTCGGCCGCATCGCCGACACCATCATGGCGTTCCCGCTGTTCGTGCTGGCGATGGGCATCGTCGCCGCGCTCGGCAACACCGTGCAGAACATCATTCTGGCGACCGCCATCGTCAACTTCCCGCTCTACGCCCGCGTCGCGCGCGCCGAGGCCAATGTCCGCCGCAACGCCGGCTTCGTGCAGGCGGCACGTCTATCGGGCAACGGCGAGTTCCGTATCCTCTTGGTGCACATTCTGCCGAACATCATGCCGATCATGATCGTGCAGATGTCGCTGACCATGGGCTACGCCATCCTCAATGCCGCCGGCCTTTCCTTCATCGGCCTCGGTGTCCGCCCGCCGACCGCCGAATGGGGCATCATGGTGGCCGAGGGCGCGGGCTTCATGGTCTCCGGCGAATGGTGGATCGCGCTATTCCCGGGCCTCGCTCTGATGATCGCCGTGTTCTGTTTCAACCTACTCGGCGACGGCCTGCGCGACATCGTCGATCCGCAGCGGAGGACGTGATGGCAAGTTTTCCGCGAAAATTCTCCAATGAATTCAATGCCATTCTACTGTGCATGGGGTTGTTTTCGACCTTTTTGAGCGGGAGCCGTCCATGACCGTCCAGCCTTTGCTCGACGTCCAGGATCTCACCGTCGAATTCAATACCCGCCGCGGCATCGTCAAGGCGGTGCAGCACGTCAACATCTCCGTCGCCAAGGGCGAGACGCTCGCGATCGTCGGCGAGTCCGGTTCCGGCAAGTCGGTGACGTCCTACGCGGTGATGCGCATCCTCGATCGCGCCGGCAGGATCGCCGAGGGCTCGGTGATGTTCTCCGGCATCGACGTCAAGGCCGCGACCGAAAACCAGATGCGCGATCTGCGCGGCCGCGAAGTCTCAATGATCTTCCAGAACCCGCGGGCGGCACTGAACCCGATCCGCAAGGTCGGCGACCAGATCGAAGACGTGCTGCGCACCCATGTGCAGCAGGCCATGGTTTCCGACCACGGAGAAAAGGCGATCGAGGCGCTGGAGCAGGTCAAGATCGCCCGCCCGCGCGAGCGCTACCATGCCTATCCGTTCGAGCTCTCCGGCGGCATGTGCCAGCGCGTCGTCATCGCGCTCGCACTCGCCTGCAACCCGCAGCTCCTGATCGCGGATGAGCCGACCACCGGCCTCGACGTCACCACGCAGAAGGCGGTGATGGACCTCATCGTCGAACTGACCAAGCGCAAGGCGATGTCGACCATCCTGATCACCCACGATCTCGGCCTCGCCGCCGCCTATTGTGACCGCGTCGTGGTGATGGAGAAGGGCCGGGTGGTCGAGACCGCGAAAGCCGCCGACATCTTCGCCAACCCGCAGCACCCCTATACGAAAAAGCTGATGCGCGCGACGCCGCGGCTCGGCGTGTCGTTGCGGGATCTGTTGCCGGAGGAGGAGGGCGCTACGCTCGCCGCCGCGAGTTCCGCGTCTGTGGAATCCGCTCCGAGCGTCGCGGCCGAGCAGAAGCCCCTCCTGCTCATCGAAAAGCTGATCAAGGAATATCCCCGCCAGGGCGCCACCGCCACGCTCGGAAAGCTGTTTGGCCGCAAGCCGCCGGTCGAGCCGGACGTGTTCCGCGCGGTCGACGGCATCAGCTTCTCGATCGGCCACGGCGAGAGCGTCGGCCTGGTCGGTGAATCCGGCTGCGGCAAATCGACCACGTCGATGATGGTGATGAGACTTCTGGACCAGACCTCAGGGCTGATCCAGTTCGACGGTGAGGACATCGGCGCCATCCAGCCTGCCTCCTTTGCCCGGCTGCCGCAGCGCAGCCGCATCCAGATGGTGTTCCAGGACCCGACCGATAGCCTCAACCCGCGCTTCACCGCCGTGCGCGCGATCGCCGACCCGATCATGCAACTCGGCGACATCAGGGGCCGCGACGCGCTCCGCAACCGTTGCGAGGAGCTGGCCACCATGGTCGGACTACCGCTCAACCTGCTGGATCGCTTCCCGCACCAATTGTCCGGCGGCCAGAAGGCCCGCGTCGGCATTGCCCGTGCGATTGCGCTGCATCCAAAACTCGTCATCCTGGACGAGCCGACGGCGGCGCTGGACGTCTCGGTCCAGGCCGTGGTCCTGAACCTGCTCCAGGACCTCAAGGCGCGGCTAGGTATGAGCTATCTGTTTGTCTCGCATGATTTGAATGTAGTGCGCCTGTTGTGCGATCGTGTCATTGTGATGCGGTCGGGTCGAATCGTCGAAGAGGGCTCTTCGGAGAGGGTCTTGAGCGATCCGCAGGACGACTACACCAAGGAGCTGTTGACGGCGATCCCGCATCCGCCGCTGCCGGTTCACTGAGCGATTGTTTGGGAGCGTGATGGCCGAGCCGCTGGACGATTATATCGACGCCGTATCGAAAGCGCTGGCATTGCCGATCGAGGACGCCTGGAGACCGGCGGTGCGTGCCAACCTGGAAGTCTCGCTGCGGCTTGGCCGCCTTGTCGACGAATTCGCGCTGCCGGACGAGACCGAGCCGGCGCCCATCTTCGCCGTCTGACCTCGCCATGACCATCAAGCCAGATCTGGCGGCTGCCGACATCGCCAAGGCGGTGGCCGGCGGAAAAATGTCCGCGCTCGATGCCACCGAAGCAGCCCTCGCGCGGATCAAGCAGCACGACAACATCCTCAATTCCTTTACCGACGTCACCGCCGATCGCGCGCGGGCCAAGGCGCGCGCGATCGATGCCGACATTGCCGCCGGCAAGACGGTCGGCCCGCTTGCAGGCGTGCCCTTCGCGGTGAAGAACCTGTTCGACGTCGCAGGCCTCTCGACACGCGCCGGCTCGAAGATCAACCGCGACCGCGCGCCCGCCAAGCGCGATGCCACGCTGATCGAGCGCATGGAAGCGGCCGGCGCCGTGCTGGTCGGCGCGCTCAACATGGGCGAATACGCCTACGACTTCACCGGCGAGAACATCCATGACGGCCCCTCCCGCAATCCGCATGACACGACGCGGATGAGCGGCGGCTCCTCGGGCGGCTCGGGTAGCGCCGTCGGCGGTGCGCTGGTGCCGATTGCGCTCGGCTCTGACACCAATGGCTCGATCCGCGTGCCGTCCTCGTTCTGCGGCATTTTTGGCCTGAAGCCGACCTATGGCCGGCTGTCGCGCGCGCGCTCCTTTCCGTTCGTCGCGAGCTTCGATCATCTCGGTCCGTTCGCGCGCTCGGTCACCGATCTCGCGCTCGCCTATGACGCGATGCAGGGGCCGGATGCGGATGATGCCGCCTGCACCACCACGCGTGGTCTGGAGCCGACGACGCCGCTGCTCGCCAATCCGGTTTCGGACCTGCGCATTGCGATCGCCGGTGGCTACTTCCAGAAGAACGTGTTTCCGGAAGCGGTCGAAGCCGTCAGCCGTGTCGCCAAGGCGCTCGGCGCGACGAAAGTGCTCGAGGTCCCCGAAGCCGCGCGCGCCCGTGCGGCGGCCTACGTCATCAGCACCACCGAAGGCGCCTCGCTGCATCTCGATCGCCTGCGCAAGCGCCCGAACGATTTCGATCCCGCCGTGCGCGACCGGCTGATCGCGGGCGCCATGGTGCCGGCGCCGCTGGTTGATCGCGCACAAAAATTCCGCCGCTGGTATCGTGCGCAATTCGCCGAGATCTTCAAATCGATCGATGTGCTGATCGCGCCGGCAACACCCTGCACCGCGCCAAAACTCGGCCAGCTGAATTTCAATCTCGACGGCGTCGAACTGCCGGTGCGCGCCAATATCGGCATCCACACCCAGCCGATCTCGTTCATTGGCTTGCCGGTGGTCGCAGTCCCGGTGCCGCTCGAACCGCTGCCGATCGGCGTGCAGATCATCGCCGCGCCCTGGCGCGAGGACATCGCGCTCCGCGTCGCTTACGCATTGGAAAAAATGGGTGTCGCCGCGGCGCCCGCGCCAAGGGGACTTTGAGAGGATTTTGAGATGGAGATCGATCTCCCCGACGTGATCGCGGAAGTCAAAGCCGCATTCGACCGTTATGAGCAGGCGCTGGTCACCAACGACGTCGCCGTGCTCGGCGAACTCTTCCGCGACGATCCCCGCACGCTGCGTTACGGCATCGGCGAGAACCTCTATGGCTATGAGGCGATCTCCGGTTTCCGCGCCGGGCGCTCGCCGGTCGGCCTGAACCGGCGCACCGCGAAAACCGTGATCACCAGTTATGGCCGCGACACGGCTGTCGCCTCCACCCTGTTCTATCGCGACACGGCTCCCGGCAAGGTCGGCCGGCAGATGCAAACCTGGATTCGATTCCCGGAGGGCTGGCGCGTCGCCGCTGCCCATGTCAGCATCATCGACGAGTCGAAAGAGACCTGACCGTATGACGCTTGACGATCTTCCGCAGGGAACACTGCCGGCCGAGCCGGTGGTGCCCCGCGTCGACCGGGCGCAACCCAGCGTGCACAAGGTCACGCGCGCCGAGGAACTGCGGCTTCAACTCGCCGACGAGATCGTGCGTGGTGCCCTAGCCCCCGGCGCGCCGCTCGACGAGACCGATATCGCGCGGCGCTTCAACGTCTCTCGGACTCCGGTGCGCGAGGCGTTGCGCCAGCTGGTGGCAAGCGGGCTGGTCGAATCGCGCGCCCACCGCGGCGCCGTGGTGGCGCAGCCCTCGTTCGAGCGGCTGACGAGCATGTTCGAGGCGATGGCGGAGCTCGAGGCGATGTGCGCCGGCCTCGCCGCCGAGCGCATGACCGCCACTGAGCGCCACGGCTTGGAGGCCATTCATGAAGAGCTGCGGGTTTTGAGTTACGCCGGCAATCCCGACCGCTTCCACGAAGTCAACGAGCGCTTCCACAACGCGATCTATGCCGGCTCGCAGAACGGCTACATCGCCGAGATCACGCTCGCCACCCGCGTGCGTGTGCAGCCGTTCCGTCGCGCCCAGTTCCGCAATCTCGGCCGTCTCGCCAAATCGCAAGCCGAACACGACCGCGTCGTCGTCGCCGTCATGCGCGGTGACAAGCAGGGCGCGGCCGCAGCCATGCGCGCGCATATCGAGCTGGTGCGCGGGGAATACGAGATTTACGCGGTGTCGGTTTAAGTAGGATGGTGGGCACGCTGCGCTTTGCCCACCCTCCGAGACCTACGCCGTCGCCGCTTCCGCCATAAACTTCCGCCAGCCGCCATAGCTCGTGATGTCACGCGCCTCACCGAGCACCTCGGGCTCGACGAGAAAGCCCTTCACGCTGCGGCCATCAGCAAGCCGGATCGTGCCGATCGCCATCGGTGCAGGAATCGCGTTGACGAACTTGCCGAACGCCGACGACGACAGCGACCAGATCTCCAGCTCGATCGACGCGCCCTTGCCCGCTTCGACGCGCAGCATGCCGGGTTTCGGCGGCGTGGTCTGGAGCGCATAGAGCTTGTAGTCCGGCGCGGTCCTGGTCGCTTCGATCAGCTTTGCGCTCAGCGCCTTCAACTCGCCGTTCAGCGCCATGCCGGAGAGGTGCGCACCGACCACTGCGATCGGGATTTCGTCGCCGCTGCTTGCGGGAAGCGGTGCGAGCGGCGCCTGTGCCGTGCCCTTCGCGCCCACGCTCAGCTTCGTATCCGCATGAAACACGCGCCCGATGCTCGCAAGCAGCGCATCGCGGCCGGCCGGCGCGAGCAGCGTGATGCCGAACGGAATGCCGTCGACACGCATCGCAGCCGGCAGTGCGAGACCGCAGAGATCGAGCAGATTGACGAAATTGGTGTAGGTGCCGAGCCGGCTGTTAAGCTCGATCGGATTGGCCAGCACCTGCGCGGTCGTATAGGCCGTCGGCGCCGTCGGCAGCACCAGCGCGTCGATGTTTGCAAAAGTGCGCTCGACGATCTTGCGCAGGCCCTGCAAGCGGTAGAGCGCGGAGAAGGTTTCTGCAGCCGTCAGCCGCGCGCCGGCGGCGGTGATCTCGCGAGTCACCGGATGGATTGAGTCCGGCGCGGAGGCGAGCAGATTCTTGATCACGAGATAGCGCTCGGCAACCCAGGGACCCTCATAGAGCAGCCGCGCCGTCTCGTAGAACGGCTCAAGGTCGAACTCGACCAGCTCAGCGCCAAGCGCGGTCCAGCGCTTCAGCGCCTCGCCGTAAGCTGCTTCCGATTTTTTGTCGCCGAAGAAGATCAGCTGCCCGTTGCGCGGTACGCCAAGACGAAGATTGGCCGGGAACGGCGTCATCGCGCCAAGCGGCCGGTCGCGCGAGAACGGATCGGCCTGGTCGGGGCCAGCCATCACCGACAGCGCGAGTGCGGCATCGTCGACGGTCAGCGCAAACACCGAGATGCAATCGAGCGTACGGCAGGCCGGCACGAGGCCCGCGGTCGAGATCATGCCGAGGCTCGGCTTCAACCCGACGATGTTGTTGAGCATCGCCGGCACGCGCCCACTGCCGGCCGTGTCGGTGCCAAGCGACAGCGGGACGAGTCCGGCGCCGACGGCCGTCGCCGAACCCGAGCTTGACCCGCCGGGAATGAGATCCTCGCGGATCGAATTCCTGGGAATGCCGTAAGGCGAGCGCACGCCGACGAGGCCGGTTGCGAACTGGTCGAGATTGGTCTTGCCGATGATGATGGCGCCGGCGGCGCGCAGCCGCTGCACCGCGGTGGAGTCATGCGTTGGCGTGTAGGAGAAGGCCGGGCACGCCGCCGTGGTCGGAAAGCCGAGCGCGTCGATATTGTCCTTTACCGCGACCGGCACGCCGTAGAGCGGCAGGTTGCTGGCATCTTCGCGCGCGGCAAGCTTTTCGGCTTCCGTGATCGCATCCGTCTCGTCGCGCAGGCTGATGAAGATGGCGGGATCGTTGTGGTCCCGAATGCGCTGGTAGGTGCGCGCGACCGTCTGCGCCGGCGTGAGCGTGCCCGCGCGATGCGCGGCCACAATCGCGGCAATCGTTTCAGGCTGCTCAGCCCCCATTTCAGCCCTCATGGCGACAAAACTCCGGCAACTTGTCCTCACCCGGATTGAAGCAAGCGATGTGCCATTGTGTACAGAATCCGGGCAGAGCGAATGCCTTGGATATTATCGCGCTATCAGTGGGTTGGGGGATATTTCGATGATCGGGAGGGTCGTCTCGCCAGCGCCCTGTTAGGGGCATCTGCCCAAATCATGAGCAGTCCGGATCAGGTGAAGCCAGCGAGGATCTGGAGCAGCCGCTCCCGGTTCGCCTTGCCGATCTTCTCCTCGACATGCCGCTCGTGCTCGTCGGCGAGCCGCTTGAACTTGGTCAGCGCCGTCTGGCCCTGTGCGGTGAGGTGCAGCGCGTGGGAGCGCCGGTCCTCTTTTGACTTGATCCGCTTCACGAGCTTGCGCTGTTCGAGGCTGTCGAGCAGGTGCACCAGCCGGGCGCGCTCGATGCCGAGGCGCTTGGCTACCGCCATCTGGGAGAGACCGGGATTGGCGCCGATCACCGTCAGCACCGAATATTGCGTCGGACGGATGTCGACCGCGCCGAGCGTCTTGATGAAGTCCTGGAAAATCCAGATCTGAAAGCGCCGCACCGCATAGCCGGCGTGCCCTACCAGCGCATCAAGCCCGATCTCGTCCGCGTCGTGTTGCCGCGCCGCGCCGTTGGTGGTGCGCTTGCGCGGGGGAGTTCGGGCTCCGGTAGCTGTCACGTCGCGTCTCCTGCCATCGGATCCTTGTAGCCTCCTCGCCGGCCAGACGGAAGATTGTTGTTGACGACAACAATTGTCCCGCCCAACATTATGGCGAAAGCGGCCCGGAACGAGGCTGCGGCCGATCCCGGATCCCGGGCGAGGAGGAAACATATGGCAGCCGCATTACGCGGTGACGCTTCAAGCCTGTTCGCAACGCCAAAGACAGTCGTCGAGCATCGCGCCGACGGCAGTATCGTGCTGCGCTCGCCCGAGCCCTTGCGCGATAGCGCGCGCTGCGTCGGCGACTGGCTGGAGCATTGGGCGCGAGAATCGCCCGATACCGTCTTCCTCGCCGAGCGCGGAAGTGCCGAGGCACGCTGGACCACCGTCACCTATGCGGAGGCGCTGCGGCAGGTGCGCGGGGTCGCGTCCTGGATCCTCGCGCAGGGGCTGAGCGCGGAACGACCGCTTGTGATTCTCTCCGACAACAGCATCGATCACGCGCTGCTCGCGCTCGCGGCGCAGCATGTCGGCGTGCCCTCGGCCGCGATCTCGTCGGCCTATTCGCTGATGTCAAAGGACTTTGACAAGCTCAAGGACATGGTCGCGTTGCTTGAGCCCGGCGCGATCTATGTCTCCGCGACGAGGCCATTTGCCGCGGCGCTGGCTGCGATCCAGCCGCTGCACCAGGCGCACATCATCAGCGGAAATGCCGATGATGCCGATGCGTTGGCCTTCCGTACCATTGTTGCAACGCCCGAGACTCCTGCCGTTGCAACGGCCTTTGCCGCGGTAACGCCCGACACGATCGCAAAATTCCTGTTCACGTCAGGCTCGACCGGAACACCGAAAGCGGTGATCAACACCCAGCGCATGCTGACGTCGAGCCAGCAGGCCAAAGCGCAGACCTGGACCTTTCTCGAGCAAAGCGACGGCGATCTCGTCATCCTCGACTGGCTGCCCTGGAGCCACACTTTTGGCGCCAACCACAATTTCAACCTCGTGCTGCGCAACGGCGGCTCGCTCTATATCGACGGCGGCAAGCCCGCGCCCGGCCTGTTTGCGACCTCGCTCGCAAACCTCAAAAGCGTGATGCCGACCGTTTACTTCAATGTGCCGCGCGGCTTCGACATGCTGATCGCGGCGCTGCGCGGCGACGAGGAGCTGCGCCGCCGCTTCTTCAGCGAGGTGAAGTTCGCCTTCTATGCTGGCGCCGCACTGCCGCAGAATCTCTGGGATGCGCTCGAAGAGCTTTCACTCAAGACCGTTGGCCGTGCACTGCCGATGGTGTCCGCCTGGGGTTCGACCGAGACTTCACCGCTGGCAACCGACTGCCATTTCTTCGCCGAACGTTCGGGAAATATCGGCGTGCCGATTCCCGGCACCGAGCTGAAGCTCGTCGCCTCCGGCGACAAACTGGAAGTGCGCGTGCGCGGCCCCAACGTCACGCCCGGCTACTGGAAGGCGCCGGAGCTGACCAAGCAGGCTTTTGACGACGAGGGCTTTTATTTCATCGGCGATGCCGTGAAATTCGCCGATGGCGGACGGCCCGAGCGCGGCCTGTTCTTCGACGGGCGCGTCGCGGAAGACTTCAAACTGAATTCCGGCACCTGGGTCAACGTCGGCACGCTGCGCGTCGCCGGCATCGCCGCGTTGGCGCCGCTCGCGCAGGATATCGTCGTCACCGGCCATGGTGGCGACGAGGTGCGCTTCCTGGTCTTTCCGAACATCGCCGCCTGCCGTGCACATGCGGGCCTTCCCGAGACGGCCGGAGTGGACGATGCGCTGACGCACGACAAGGTCAGGATCGCTCTCGCGCAGGGCCTGGTGAAGCTCAAGCAGCAGAGTGCCAATTCCTCCGGCCATGCGACGCGCGCGCTGCTGCTCGCCGAGCCGCCGTCGGTCGACGGCGGCGAGATCACGGACAAGGGCTACATCAACCAGCGCGCTGTGCTGACGCGCCGCGCGGACGCGGTGAGGCGGTTGAATGATGACGCGTCGGCGGAGTGGATCGGGCTGTAGCGGGTTCTCATAATGACGGAGGATGGAGCGGGTAGCTCGCCCAATGGGCCAGCCAGTCTGCCGCAATATTCTGCATGATTCTTTTGTTGCTTAAGCAACTAATTTATGCGAACCGTTCCAACCTAGGATGACGGCGGGGAAACTGCTGCGCCTGATCTCGGAGGAAACGATGCTCGGCAGAGAGGATGCCGCGGGCAAATGCCTGCGCATGCCTGGATATGACAACAGGCACGCGCGCCTGACGTGCGATCTGTCAGGCCTCAGTGCCGCCGGTCACCGCGCCCAAATTTTCGTGCAGCCGGCGCAGCAGGTCGACCAACACCTCGCGCTCGTCCTTGTTCAGACAAGACAGCAGCCGTCGTTCGCGCTCGAATGCCGCGACGATGACCTTGTCATGGGTGGCACGGCCGCGCGCCGTCAACGAGATCGAATGGGTGCGGCCGTCGTTCGGATCGGTACGGATCGACACCTGCCCGCGCTTCTCCAGCCCAGCAAGCGTACGGCTCACGGGCCCCTTGTCGAAGCCGATGACGTGACAGATCCGCGAGGCCGGAATGCCCGGCTCGATCGCGAGCAGCGACATGATCCGCCATTCGGTGACATTGACGCCGAACTGACGCTGATAGAACGCGGTCGCGCTGTTCGAGAGCTTGTTCGCGATGAAGGTGATGAACGCCGGCACGTAACGGTCGAGATCGAGCGTCGGCCCGACGTCGGCGGGCGCAGGCTTTTGGCGGGATCTGGTCGAAGGCGGCATATCGGGCTTCTTAATCGCGGCGTGCCGGAAGACCTAAGGGCAAGCGCTGCCCTTTCACAAGATCAAAATGAGGGAGGACTTCAATGAGTGCACCCGGCTCCCCTGTCGCGAGCGTCCCGCATCTCGACGTCGACCCCTTCGCGATGAATTTTTTTGCCGATCCTTATCCCACGCATGAGTTGCTGCGCGAGACGGGGCCGGTTGTCTATCTCGACAAGTGGAAGGTCTACGGCGTGGCGCGCTATGCCGAGGTTCATGCCGTGCTGAACGACCCGGCAACATTCTGCTCCAGCCGCGGCGTGGGCCTCGGCGACTTCAAGAAGGAGACGCCGTGGCGGCCGCCGAGCCTGATCCTGGAGGCCGACCCACCCGCGCACGGCCGCACCCGCGCGGTGCTGTCAAAGGTGTTGTCGCCGACCGTGATGAAAGGGCTCCGCGACCGCTTTGCCGCAGCGGCCGAGGAGCGGGTCGACATGCTACTCGAAAAGCGCAGCTTCGACGCGATTACCGATCTCGCCGAGGCCTATCCACTCTCGATCTTCCCGGATGCGCTTGGGCTGAAGCCGGAGGGCCGCGATCACCTCATTCCCTATGCCAGCCTGGTGTTCAACGCCTTCGGCCCGCCGAATGCGTTGCGCCAGGAGGCGATCGAGCGCTCGGCCCCGCACCAGGCCTACGTCACCGAGCAGTGCCAGCGCGATCATCTCACGCCCGGCGGCATCGGGTCTTGCATCCATGCTCATGTCGACGAGGGCGCGATCACCGCGACTGAAGCGCCACTCTTGGTGCGATCGTTGCTATCGGCCGGCCTCGACACCACCGTCAACGGCATCGGCGCCGCAATCTACTGCCTCGCGCGCTTTCCAGAGCAATGGCAGCGCCTGCGCGACGATCTCACGCTGGCGCGCAACGCGTTCGAGGAGGCGGTTCGCTTCGAAAGCCCGGTGCAGACCTTCTTCCGTACCACGACGCGCGATGTCGAGCTCTCCGGCGCGACGGTCGGCGAGGGCGAGAAGGTGCTGATGTTCCTTGCTGCTGCCAATCGCGATCCGCGGCGGTGGGACAAGCCCGACAGCTACGACATCACCCGCCGCACCTCCGGCCATGTCGGCTATGGCTCGGGTATCCACATGTGCGTCGGCCAGCTCGTGGCACGGCTTGAGGGCGAAACGATGCTCACCGCGCTCGCGCGTCGTGTAGCGAAAATCGAGATCACGGGCGAGCCGAAGCGCCGCTTCAACAACACGCTGCGCGGGCTTGATAGCCTGCCGGTCGCCATCACGCCGGCTTAAGGGGGAAATCATGAAACAACTGAAGTGGACGCTCGCATTGGCCGCGAGCCTCGTGAGCAGCGCGGCGAGCGCCGAGATATCCGACAACGTCGTACGCGTCGGCGTGCTCAACGACATCTCCGGCATCTTCCAGGATACCAACGGCATGGGCTCGGTCGAGGCCGCGCGGATGGCGGCGGAAGATTTCAACGGCGGCGGCAAGAACATCAAGGTCGAGATCGTTTATGCCGACCACCAGAACAAGGCCGATGTCGGCAACGCCATCGCGCGCAAGTGGCTCGACGTCGAAGGCGTCGATGCCATTGTGGACGTGCCGAACTCGGCCGTTGGCCTCTCCATCAACACGCTGCTGCGCGATAGCCGCATGACATATCTCGCGTCATCGACGGCAAGCGCCGATCTCACCGGCAAGGCCTGCTCGCCCAACACCATCCAATGGGTCAACGACACCTGGGCGACCGGCAACACCACCGCTGCCGCGATGATGTCGCGCGGCGGCAAGGACTGGTATTTCCTCACGGTCGACTACGCGCTCGGCAAGGGCATCGAGGCGGAGGCGCAGAAATACATCGAGGGCCACGGTGGCAAGGTGCTTGGCTCCTCAAAGCATCCGCTCGGCACCTCCGACTTTGCCTCCTTCCTGCTGCAGGCACAGGGCTCGAAGGCGCAGGTGATCGGGCTTGCCAATGCCGGCGGCGATACTATCAACGCGGTGAAGCAGGCGGCCGAGTTCGGCATCCAGCAGGGCGGGCAGAAGCTCGTGGCCTTCCTGCTCTTCATCAACGACGTCCACGGCATGGGCATCAAGGTCGCGCAGGGCCTTCAGCTGATGGAAGCCTTTTACTGGGACATGAACGACGACACCCGCGCGTTTGCCAAGCGGTTCGCGGCGCGTCCCGGCATGAACGGCAAGATGCCGAGCGGCAACCAGGCCGGCGTCTATGCCTCCACGCTCGCTTATCTCAACGCCGTCGCCGCTACCGGTAGCGACAATGCTAAGGACGTCGTGCCGGAGATGAAGAAGTTCAAAGGCAAGGACAAGTTGTTCGGCGACACCGCGATCCGCCAGGACGGCCGCGTCGTCCATCCGATGTATCTGTTCGAGGTGAAGAAGCCGGAGGAATCGAAATATCCATACGACTATTACAAGCTGGTTTCGACGATCCCGGCGGATCAGGCGTTTCGCCCGATGGCGGAGGGCGGGTGCGCGTTGGTGAAGTAGGTGCCGCGAGCGTTGCTGCTTTCGCCTTCCCCCGTAACAACGGGGAGAAGGAAAAGAAGAACCATCACCCCACCACTTTGCTACTGCCCTGCGTGATCAGCCGCGCGGCACGCTGGTCGCGGGCGTAGATCCAGAGCCAGCTCAACGCAACGCTGAGGCGGTGGCGCAGGCCGATCAGGAAGTAGATGTGGGCGATGCCCCAGATCCACCACGCGATCGTGCCGCGCAGCTTGATGCGGCCGAAGTCGATCACGGCGAGCCGCTTGCCGATCTGCGCCAGGCTGCCGGCGTGCTTGTAGCGGAACGCGCCCTTGCTCTCGCCGCGCAGCCGCGCCTTGATGGTTTCGGCGACATGCTGCCCCTGCTGCTTGGCGGCCGGTGCGATACCGGGCACCGGCTTGCCCTCCCAGGCATTGATCAAAACGGTGTCGCCGACCGCAAAGATCTCGGGATGGCCGGGGATGGTGAGATCAGCCTCGACCTGCACGCGCCCGGCGCGGTCGGCCGGTGCGCCCAGCCATTCGGCCGCGGGCGAGGCGCGCACGCCGGCGGCCCAGATCTTGGTTTTGGCGTCCAGCCGCTGTCCGCCAAACACCACGCCGTCGCGGTCGATCTCGGTGACGGCCTGACCAAGCACGACCTCGACGCCGATCTTTTCCAGAGAGGCCTGCGCATAGGCCGAGAGATCGTCGGCAAAGCCCGCGAGCACGCGCGGGCCGGCCTCGATCAGCACCACGCGCGCCTTGGTCGTATCGATGTTGCGGAAATCTTCCGGCAGGGTGTCATGCGCCATCTCCGCGATGGTGCCGGCCAGCTCAACACCTGTCGGGCCGGCGCCGACGATGACGAACGTCATCCGTGCCGCCCGCTTGGCCGGATCGGTCTCGCGCTCGGCGCGCTCGAAGGCCACCAGGATGTGGCGGCGCAAAGTGGTCGCGTCCTCCAGCGTCTTCAGGCCCGGCGCAAATTGCTCCCATTCGTCATGGCCGAAATAGGCATGGCGCGCGCCGGTCGCGAGCACCAGCGTGTCATACGGTACCTCGCTGCCATCATCTAGCAGCACCGCGCGCCTGCTGGCATCGACGCCGCTGACCGTCGCAAACAGCGTGGTCACCTCGCGCCGGTTGCGCATGAGATGGCGCACCGGCCAGGCGATCTCGCTCGTGGCGAGCGAGGCGGTCGCGACCTGGTAAAGCAGCGGCTGAAACAGATGGTGGTTGCGGCGGTCGATCAGCGTGATTTCGACCGGGCTGCCTGCAAGCCGATGGGTCGTCTCCAGGCCGCCGAAGCCGGCTCCGACGATGACGACGCGATGCGGTGTCGTGGTCATGATGTATCCCCGAATCTCGCTGCTCTACTCCCTCATTTAAGTGCGTATTGGGCGCCGCGGTCCAATAGCCGTCATCAATCGGGGAATAGGCTGAGTGCATCGACCCTGCGAAAAAGCGCCGCAGCCTTGGACCAGACCTTGGACCAGCCCTTGGCCGAAGTGAGTAGAATTATATTTCTTGCCATCCACGATTGGCGCGAAATATGGTGCAGGGACAGGCGCTGAGCCATTGGTGGCTCGACAGATTTTGCGCTTTAGTAAGATAGACCCGGGGGCGGCGATCACCCCGTTTCCGGGGCAATAAATCAGGAGGGGAGTGGTTATGAGGACGGCATTCTGGCTGGCGGGCGCAGCGGCGCTCGTGCTGGCAAGTCCGGCATTCGCCGGCGACACCATCAAGATCGGTTTCGTCTCGACTTTCAGCGGCCCGACCGCCGTGATCGGCAACGACATGCGCAACTCGTTCGAGCTGGCGCTCGACCACATCGGCCGCAAGATGGACGGCAAGCCGGTCGAGGTGATCTACGAGGACGACGGCCAGAAGCCCGACGTCGGCAAGCAGAAGACCGAGAAGCTGGTGCAGTCCGACAAGGTCGATTTCATCGTCGGCTACATCTGGTCCAACGTGTTGCTCGCCTCGCTGAAGACCGCGGTGGACTCGCAGACCTTCCTGATCTCGGCCAATGCCGGCCCGTCGCAGATCGCCGGCGATCTCTGTTCGCCCTACGTGTTCTCGACCTCCTGGCAAAACGACCAGACGCCCGCCGCCATGGGCCTCTACATGAACCAGAAGGGCGTCAAGAGCGTCTTCCTGATCGGCCCGAACTACGCCGCCGGCAAGGACATGCTCGCGGGCGTCAAGAGCACCTTCAAGGGCGAGATCAAGGGCGAGGAATACACGGTGTGGCCGAGCCAGCTCGACTTCTCCGCCGAACTCTCCAAGGCGCGCGCCTCCGGCGCCGAGTCGATCTTCGTGTTCTACCCGGGTGCTGCCGGCGTGCAGTTCCTCAACCAATATGCGCAGGCTGGCCTCAAGAGCACGATGCCGCTCTACACCGCCTTCACCGTCGACGAGCTGTCGCTGCCGCTTCAGAAGGAGAACGCGCTCGGCGTGCCCGGTGCGCAGGAATGGGTCAACGATCTCCCCAACGAGCAGAACAAGCGCTTCGTCGCCGACTACCGCAAGAAGTACACGGGTCTCCGCCCGACCTATTACGGTGCGCAAGCCTATGATGCGGCGCAGCTCATCAACAGCGCGGTGGTCGCGGTGAAGGGCGACACCAGCAAAAAGGACGCGATGAAGGCCGAGATGGAAAAGGCCAACATCAAGTCGCTGCGCGGCCCCTTCAAGTTCGGCAACAACCACATCCCGGTGCAGAGCTTCTATCTCCAGGACGTCGTCAAGGATGCCGAAGGCCAGCTCGCGTTGAAGACGGTCGCCACCATCGTGGAGAACGATCAGGATCGCTTTCACGACAAGTGCCCGATGAAGTGAGCTGATTGCTGCTCCCTCTCCCCGTTCTTACGGGGAGAGGGCAGGGGTGAGCGGTTATCTCCACAGGCAACCCTATCGCCGTACTCGCGCGTTCCCTCGTCGTCATTGCGAGCGCAGCGAAGCAATCCAGCGTCTTTCCACGGAGGGATTCTGGATTGCTTCGCTGCGCTCGCAATGACGGCGTGGATAGAGTTTAAACCCGCGGCATACTCACGGGCCTTACCTCGCGCGCCTGCGCGGCGAGCCTGATCCCGGCATTGGCCGCGCCAAATCCCTGATAGCTCTTCCGTTCGACGATCTCGAAGAAGAACCGTTCGTCGAAAATATGCGTGTAGACCTGGAAGAACTCGCCGTCGCCTTCGCGGTCGTAGAGGATGTGGTTGGCGCGGAGTTGCGCCATCAGTTCCGGCGCGAGGTCATATTTGGCTTCGATGTCGTCGTAGTAATTGTCGGGAATATCCAGAAAATCCGCACCGCGGGCGCGCATCGCGGCGACCGTTGCAAAGATGTCCCGGCAGGAGAACGCGATGTGTTGCACGCCTGAGCCGAAGAACTCCGAGATGAAGCGGGCCGGCAAAGTGCGGTTGGCGGAGGAGCCGTTGAGCACGAAGCGCAGGCTCTGGTCGCCGTTGATGACGGCCTGGCTTTGCACCAGCCCTCTGGGGTCGGCGATCTCCATCTGCGGCAGGCGGGTGAGATCAAGGATGCCGGTGTAGAACAACAGCCAGGACAGCATCTCGTCGTAGGGCATCGACTGCGCGATGTGATCGACGGCGAGCAGCGCGTCCGCGCTGGAATCGCTCGCGACTGGCGCGAAATCAGTGTCCCAGTTCTTGCCGGCCTGGTCGAGGAAATACAGCAAGCTCCCGCCGACGCCGTGGATGGCGGGGATCTCAAGCTCGCCCGGCCCGACCGGCTGATAGAAGGTGCGTGCCTTCAGCGTCTCGGCCCGCTGCATGGCGAGGCCGGCATTGTCGACATCGAGCGCGATGGCGCAGACGCCCGGGCCATGCGTGACATAGTGCGAATGCGCAAAGCCGTCGGTCTCGCTATTGATCACGAGCTCGACCTTGCCTTGCGACCAGCGCTCCACCGCCTTGCTGCGATGCTTGCCGCTTCTGCGGAAGCCGAGTTGTGAGAGCAGATGCGCGAGCTCGCCCGCCTTGGTCTCGTTGACGGCAAATTCGATGAACCCGGTGCCGCCGCTCTTGGCCTTGGCCGCCAGCGGTTCGCCGATGAGTTTTGGCCAATCCGGTGCAAGCTGGTCCTGCAACAGGATCAGCGAGCGCAGCCCGTCGATCGCGGTTTGCGTGGCCGAGCCGGCGCGGAACTGGTCGTTGAAGATCTCCAGCGACAGTGGCCCGGCATAGCCTGTCGCCGCGATCGCCTGCATGAATTCGCCGACTGGCAGATCGCCCTGACCGGGAAAGGAGCGGAAGTGCCGGCTCCACGACAAAATGTCGAGCTCGAGCTTCGGCGCGTCGGCAAGCTGCACCAGAAAGACCTTGTTGCCGGGGATCGAGGCCATTGCGCGGACTGGAAAGCCGGGGGCCAGCGCGTGAAAACTGTCGAGGATGACGCCGATCGCCGGATGGTCAGCGCGCCGCACGATCTCCCAGGCGTCGCGGTAATCATTGACGTGCCGTCCCCATGCCAACGCCTCGTAGCCGACGCGTAAGCCGCGCTTCGCGGCGCGATCGCCGAGCTCGCGAAAGTCATCCGCGGCGCGATCGATGCCGCCGAGCGAGGCCGGCGACACGTTCGAGCAGATCAGGAGCAGGTCAGTCCCGAGTTCCTGCATCAGATCGAACTTTCGCTCGGCCCGGGCAAAGTTGCGCGAACGTTGCGGTTCCGGCATGCCCTCGAAATCGCGAAACGGCTGGAATGCGCAGATCTCGAGATTGAGATCACGGCATAGCTTTGCGATATCGCGCGGGCCTGAGCCGAACGACAACAGGTCGTTCTCGAAGATCTCGACCGCCTCGAATCCGGCGGATGCGATGGCTCGAAGCTTTTCGTCAAGCGCACCTGAGAGAGAGACGGTCGCGATCGAGCGCTTGTTCATGCTGCCTGCTCCAAGATTCGCCCCGGTGAGATTGTCTGGCCCGTGCGCGCGGCCTCGCTGACGGCTTCGACGACGGCGAGCGTTCCCATCGCATCCTCGGCCGAGATCAGAGGTTGTTCGCGACCTGCGATCACCGCGCAGAAATGCCGGAGCTGTTCGGCCAGCGGATCGAACGTAGCCGGCGCGATGGTCGCGCGCGACAGCGGCGCGTACCAGCCGGGCCGTTGCGCATAGGACCATAGCTCCATATTCGGCACGGACAGCGAGCCCTCGGTGCCCGAGAAGATGTAACAGGGCTGGTCCTGCTTCGGATAGGCCGGGTTTTCGCCTGACGCCAGCTCCCAGCTCCACGGCGCCGGTGTCGCATCCGACACGGTCACCGTTCCCAGCGCGCCATTGGCGAAGCGCATCAGGAGGGCGGCGGTGTCTTCAACGGCGAAGCCGCGGACGTTGTTCGATGTCAGCGCCTGCACCTCGGTGATCTCGCCGCAGATGAAGCGGAGATTGTCGATGTCGTGGATCAGATTGATGAGCAGCGGCCCGCCGCCCTGCTCGCGCCGCCACGCCGCCTCGAAATAATCGTCAGGCTTCTTGAGCAGCCAAAGTCCGACGACAGCGGTGAGCCGGCCGAGCTTGCCGTTCGCCACCGTCTCGCGCGCAACCTTGATGATGGGATTGTGCCGGCGATGATGGCCGACCAGCATCGGTATGCCGGTCCGCCTGATCGCGGCGCACAGGCGTTGCGCGGCCGTGACCGTGTCGGTTACCGGCTTTTCGATCAGCGTCGGCACGCCAGCTTGCGCGCAGTCGAGCGCCAACTGGAGATGCAGCGCGTTCGGCGAGGCGATGATCATGCCGTCCGGCTTCTCCTGTGCCAGCAGCGCGCGGTGGTCGGCATGCCAGGACGTGTTGCGCGACTGCGCATAGTCCTTTGCCGCAAGTGAGGGATCGACGATGCCGGCAAGCACGCAGTCCGGCGACGCCCCGATCAGTTCAATATGGCGGCGGCCGATCATGCCGGCGCCGGCAACGGCGATGCGCATTGGCGCGCTCATGCCGCGGTCTCCTCCATGGCGCCGCCGAGAAAGAGTTGCCCGATCCGTGGATCGTTCAGGATGCGCTCAGCTTTATCGAACATGCGGGTCTGCCCGAGCTCCAGCACGATGCCGAAATCGGAGATCTCCAGCGCCGAGCGCGCGTTCTGCTCGATCATCAGGATCGTGACCCCGCGGTCGCGCAGCGATTTGAGAATGTCGAACGTCTGCTGCACCATCAGCGGCGACAGGCCGATCGAGGGCTCGTCGATCAGCACGAGCTTTGGCTCGAGCAGCAGCGAGCGGGCGATCTCGAGTTGCTTTTGCTCGCCACCCGACAGTGTCGAGGCCTGCTGCGTCGATTTCCGCCGCAGCGCCGGAAACAAATCGATCGCGGCCTCGATCCGGCTCTGGAGGTCGATGCCTTTTCCGGCTGAGACCCCGCCAAGCTCGATATTGCTGCGGACTGAGAGTTCGGGGAAGATGTTGCGGCCCTGCGGCACGTAGCAGATACCGGCATTGAGCAGCGCGCGCTGGCTCAAATTGGTGACGTCGCGGCCCGCGAAACTGATTTTGCCCTCGCGCAGCTTCAACAGGCCGAAGATGGCCTTGAACACGGTCGACTTGCCGGCGCCGTTCGGGCCGATGATGCTGGTGATGGTGGCCTGCGGCACGGAAAACGTCGTTCCGTTCAGGATCGTCATCTTGCCGTAGCCGCCGACGAGGTTGTGAACCGAGAGGATCGGGTCGCTCATGGCTCGCGCTCCCTAATGTCCGAGATAGGCTTCGATGACGGCGGGATTCTTCCGGACTTCGTCCGGCCGGCCCATCGCCAGCACCTTGCCTTCCGCCATCACCATCACACGCGAGCACAACGACATCACGAATTCCATGTTGTGCTCGATCACGACGAAGGTGGCGTTCTTCTCGCGGTTGATCGCGACCAGGCGCTCCTTCAGATCCGTCAGCATCGACGGGTTGACGCCGCCCGCGGGCTCGTCGAGCAGCACCAGGCGCGGTCCGCCCATGAAGGCCATGGCCGCGTCGAGCAGCTTCTGCTGGCCGTAGGACAGGCCGCCGGCAGGCTCGGCGGCGAGATGGTCGAGTTTGAAGAAGCCGATCATCTGGTTGGCGGTATCAGTCAATCCGGCATCGGAGCGGCCAACCAGGCGGGAGGCCATGTTGCCCTGGTGCTCCTGGCCCGCAAGGATCAGGTTCTCGCGCACCGAGAGCTTTGGGAACACCTGGAGGAGCTGGAAGGTGCGGCTGACCCCGAGCTTGTTCAGCTCGGCGGGGCGCAGGCCCGTCACGACCTTGCCGTCGAGCTTGACCTCGCCGCCGGTCGGCGTGAGCTGGCCGAGGATGCAGTTGAACAAGGTGGACTTGCCGCAGCCGTTCGGGCCGATCAGGCCGAGAATCTCGCCTTCGCGCACGTCGAAGGAGACGCCGTCGACCGCGGTGATGCCGCCAAAGCTCTTCTTGATATCAGTGACTTCGAGAACCGCACTCATTGCGCCGTCTCCAGCCGGGACTTTGCGACGGCGCGTAGCGCGGAGGCCGCCTTGGTGCGCCGTTCGGCCATATAGCGGTCGAGGATCCCCAGAATACCCGTTGGCGACCAGATCAGAAGTCCCATCACCGCGATCGCGTACAGCATCAGATAGTAACCCTCGGTGAAGCGCAGCCATTCCGGCAGCAGCACCGCGATCATCGCCCCTAAGAACGGGCCGAGGAAGAAGCCGGCGCCGCCGACGATCACCATCATCAAAAGGTCCAGCGAGAGCGACAGGTTGAACGGCACAGGATCGATATATTGCGTCAATGGCGCATAGAGCGCGCCGGCGACGCCGCCGAGCGCCGAGCCGAGCGCGAACGCCATCAGCGTGTAGCGGCGGGTGTCGATGCCGAGCGACTGCGCGCGCAGCGGATTCTCGCGCAGCGCCATGAAGGCGCGGCCCCAGGGCGAGCGGATCAGCCACCACACCGCGATCGACACGATCGCAAGCGAACCGAGGCAGACATAGTAGAACGGCAGCGGCTTGTTGGTCGCGATCCCGAAGAGATGCGGCCGCGGAATGTTGGAGATGCCGTAGATGCCACCGGTGAGCCAGCTCTCGTTGCGGAACACCAGGAAGGCGAGGGTGGAGAAGGCGAGCGTGACGAAAGCGAGGTAATGATGCTGCACGCGCAGCGCTGGATAGCCGAGCACCCAGCCGACCGCGAAGCTCAGTACGATCGCAACAACAATGGCGACCGGCAGCGGCCAGCCATGCGTCGTCATGATCGCCGCCGCGTAGGCACCAATGCCGACGAAAGCACCCTGCGCCAGCGAGACCTGTCCGGCATAGCCGAGCGTCAGGTTGAGGCCCATCGCGGCGATCGTCATCACCGCCCACTGGCTCAGGATGAACAGGCCGTAGCGGTTGAAGTTCATGGGAACGACGATCAGGCCGGCAATGACGATGAGGCCGAGCGCGATCTTCAGGGGTTTGGCGAAGCCGCTCATACCGTGCGCTCCTCGGCGCGGCCGAGCAATCCCTGCGGTCGGAACAGAATGACGACGATCAGGAAGATCAGCGGCACCGCCGCGCGATATTGCGTCGAGACGTAGCTGGCCGCGAGATTGTCGAGCACGCCGATCAGGAGGCCGCCGGCGATCGCGCCGCGTACCTGGTTGAAGCCACCGACGATCGCGGCGATGAACGCAGCCTGGCCCAGCACCTCGCCGGACGAGAATTTTGCGAGATAGATCGGCGTGATCAGGAGCGATGCCAGCGCCACCAGGAAGGCGTTGATCAGGAAGGTCAGCAGGATCATGCGCTCGACCGGCACGCCGATGATGCGCGCCACTGTCGGGTTCTGCGCTGCCGCCTGCATCTGGTGGCCAAGCGATGTGCGATTGAGGAGCGTGGTGAGGCCGAAGACGGCAAGAATGGCGAGGACGAGCACGCCGATGCTTTGCAGCGAGACCGCGTGACCGAGAATGGAGACGTCACCGGTCGGAACGATGGACGGGAAGGGCGATGCCTCCGCGCTGAAGAACTGTTTGACGGCCTCCTTGATGCCGATCGCCAGCGCCATGGTTGCGATCGCGAGCGGCAGCACGCCGTGGCGCATCATCGGGTCGACCAGCAGCATCTTGAAGGCGAGGCCGAGCAGGAGCATCGAGAGCAAAATGCCGAGGATGATCGCGAGCCAGAACGGCGCCCCGGCATGCATTGCCGCCAGCATCAGGAACGCCGGCAGCATCACGAACTCGCCTTGCGCGAAATTGATGGTCTGCGAGGTCTGCCACAACAACGTGAAGCCGACCGCGACCAGCGCATAGATCGCGCCAGTGGCAAGTCCAGCGACCAGAAGATCGATCAGATTGGACATTTTCCCCTCTCGCCGCTCTGGCCTCCCCCTCTCCCCGCTTGCGGGGAGAGGGTCGGGGTGAGGGGGAGTCTCCGCGAGGTCGCTAATAGTTGGACTCGTGGAGGCTCCCCCTCACCCGGATCGCATCTCCGATGCGATCCGACCTCTCGCCGCAAGCGGGGAGAGGTGAAAGACCGCGTCGCTCACTTCACCTTCGGCAGCACCTGCTTCACCACCTGCTTGCCTTCGACCACCTCAACCAGAAAGCTCTGGCGATCGATGTCACCGGTCTCGCTGAAGGTGACGTCCATCAAAATGCCCGGCTCGTCCGCGGCCTTGATGGTCAGGCCGTGCAGCGTGTCGGCGAATGCCTTGGAATCGACCTTGCCCATCTTCTCGGTGGTGGCCTTGACCATGTAGACGGCGAGGTAACCCTTCAGACCGTTATGGTCGGGCACGTAATTGTACTTCTTCGCGAACTTGTCGCGGAACGTCTTGATCAGATCGACCGGCGCATCGGTGGTGAGGCCGACATGGCCGCGCGCACCGTTGGCGGCGTCGCCTGCGAGTTCGATCACCTTCTGGCCGATCAGCGTGGTCTCGCCCATCAGCGGCGCGGCGACGCCCTGGCGCTTCAGCTCCTTCAGGATGCGCGCGCTCTCTTCTTCGTTGAGATAAACGAACACCGCGTCGGGATTGGCGGCCTTGATCTTGCCGACGTCGGCGGCGAAATCGGCCTGGCCGGCTTCGGTCGAGAGATCGGCGACCACCTTGGAGCCAAGGCGGTCGAGCTCCTTGATGACGACGTCACGACCACCGCGGCCAAAGTCATTGTTGACCCAGACCACCGCGACCGACTTCGCCTTCATGTCGTCGTGGATGTATTTTGCGACCTTCGGCATTGAGGATTGCTGGCCGAATGAGGTGCGGAACAGGAATTTGTTTCCGGCCTGGGTTAGCTCGGCGGCCTCGCCGCCCATGATCTGGGCGATGCCGGCTTCCGCCGCGAGCGGCGCAGTCACCTTCACCGAGCCGGAATAGCCGGGTCCGAGCAGCACATACGGCTCGGCGTCGAGCGCCTTCTGCACTTGCGCGCGGGCAACGCCGGGGTTGGATTGCGAGTCGGCATGGGTGACCTCCAACTTGCGGCCGAGCACTCCGCCCTTGGCGTTGATCTCTTCGATTGCGAGGTCGATGCCGTTCTTCCAATTGGTGCCGACGGTGGCGCCGCCACCTGACAGTTCGGCGACGTCGGCGAGCTTGATCGCTTGCGCGTGGGCGCTGGTCGCAGCGGCGAAGGCAAGCAGGGCGCCTGCCAGTAGGGTCGATTTCATGGTCTCTCCTCCCATTGACTACTATGATACTGCCCGCGGCCTTGTGTCCGGCCGCTTGGGTTATGCTGGGTGATAGGCCGCGCTTCGTGCCGCCATCACCTCGTCAAATGCCTCTCCCATGACTTCCGTCGATGGGGCAAGTCCCGTGAACAGTTCGAAGGCGTCGGCGGCCTGGTAGATCGCAAGCTCCCGCCCGGTCATGATCCGCGCGCCCTTCGCTTGGGCAGCCGCCAGCAGCGGCGTGATCAGCGGTGAATAGACGGCGTCGGCGACCCACATTTGGCCGTGCAGCAGCGCCGCCGGGACCGGCATGCCCCGGTTCGGCAGCATGCCGACCGGCGTGCCGTTGACGAGACCGGTTGCGCCCTTGAGCGCGTCCTCGACGCTTTTCGCTACCTTGGCGCTGCCATGCTTGGCGAGCAGCGCGGCGAGCTTTTCGGCGCGTGCCGGTTCGCTGTCGAAGATGCGGATGTCGGCGACTTTCAGGCTCGCCAGCGCAAAGGCGATGGCCTTGCCGACGCCGCCCGTGCCGATGACGGCAACCGCATTTCCGGACGGGGCCAGCAGGGGCGCCACGGCGCGCGCAAACCCGGTCGTGTCGGTGTTGTGGCCAATCAGCCGGCTGTCCTTGACGACGACGGTGTTGACCGCGCCCATGGCGGCCGCGCCCGGCGCCAGCTCGTCAAGCAGCGGCACCACCGCTTCCTTGTAGGGAAAAGTGACGTTGACGCCGGCAAAGCCGAGCCGCCGCACGCCCTCGAGCATCATGCTGAGCCCGCGCGCATCCGCGCCGGAGACCTCGATGAGCTGGTAATGGCCGCGCAGGCCAAGCGCCTCGGCGGCGCGTTCATGCATGGCGGGGGAGGCGGAATGCGCGATCGGCGCGCCGATCAGGCCGGTCAGGAGCTTCTTGGAAGCGGCAGGTCCGCGCTTTGACATGATCCACTATCGCCTGGTGAGATGCGTTGATTTCCGGCCATTAGCCGCGAAATTCGCGCAATTCCAAGTGGGACGATAGTCTTTCCCCCGCCTAACACAATTACCCATTTATCTTGTAAACCTAACATAATGTTATTTCTTGCGGCCGCGCCCCGAGGCGGCCTTGCCGGTGCCGCGGGACGGCTCGACCGCGCGCATCTCCGCGCGCAAGGACTCGATGAAATATTCGACATGGAGCGACAGCGGCGCGCCGCGCTTCACGGCTATATAGGTGTCGAACCGCGTCGGCTCGGTGATCTTGATCAGCTCGATCCCGGGATAGCCGCCATGGGCCACCGTGAACTGGTCGATGATGGCGATGCCGAGGCCGGCCTTCACCAGTGCGCAGACCGTGGTGCCGAAGCGGGCGCGGATGGTGATGTTGTAGTCGAGCCGGTAGCGCGCAAAGATCTCGGCCATGATCCGGCCGTAGGGATCGTTGGGATCGATGCCGATCAGCGGATAGCGGGTGATCTCGGCGGCCGAGACCTGCTTGCGGCCGGCAAGCTCGTGGCCGGGCGGCACGATGCAATACAGTTCCCCCGAGGCGAGCGGCATGAAGTCGAGCCCGGAATGGTCGAGCCGGTAGCTCATCGCCACGCACTCGCCGCGGCCGAGCAGGAGATAGTCGATGGCTTCCTCGAGCTTGAGGATGTTGATGTCGATGCCGAGATCGGGATAGCGGCGCCGGACGCGCTCGATCGCGCGCGGCACCATCACCTGCGAGATGCTCGGCACCGAGCCGATCCGCAGTTCCGACAATCCGCCGCGGCCGATCTTGGAGATGATCTCGGAGAGGTCGTCGACCTTCTTGTAGACGCCGTTGATCTGCTCAAAAATGTTTTCGGCTTCCGGCGTCGGAAAGTAGCGTCCGTTCTGGCGCTGGAAGAAGCGGATGCCGAGCGAGCGCTCGGTGTATTTGACCAGGCGGCTGATGCCCGGCGCCGACACGTTCAAGAGCTTTGCCGCGCCGCCAATGGTGCCCGTCACCATCACGGCACGGATCACTTCCACCTGGCGCAGCGTCATCATGGTCTGGACTTCCCGAAAGTCGATCGTGGTCGCGATCATCTCACGAGAGAAGCAAGGTCATCCAGCGGCAAATGTTTGTCGAGGGGAATTGGTGCGCGCCCTCCTCGCTTCTCCACGAGGGGAGAAAGAGATCCGAACTTGAGCGCGCGATTTGTCCGATGCTCACGTCAATCATGCGAGGGATGGCGTGCTACCGCGTCGGTCCTTCGGGCGACGCGCTGCCGGGGCGCTCTGCGCGCTCGCTTTGCAGGACTTCGCGCGCGAACTCGATGATCTTCTGCTTGTTTGCGGTTTCGCGGACGGCAAAAAACACACGGTTGAGCTCCAGGCCGAGCACGCTGTTGAGGGCGATGTTTTCGTCTTCCATCGTGGTTTCCCGCTTCAGACATCCGAGGTGTAACTTGACGCCACTTCTTCCACAAGTAGATTAAATTGCCGGGGCGGCGTCGGATGCACCGGGAAATTACGGACGCGGCGAATTGAGGCGACCCCCAAAGACGTGCTACACGGAACGGCGAGGGTCAGGGAACGCACCGATGTCCGCCGTAGACTATGGCCGGGAAGCGCTGGACTTCATCGAAGGGCTGGGAGCCTATGCCAAGGTTCCGGACGCCATGGACGCGCTTGCAACCGCGTTCGGCCGGTACGGCTTCGAGCACATCATCGTGACGGGATTGCCGAATCCCGATCAACGCTTTTCCCAAATGGTGCTGGCCAAGAAGTGGCCAGCCGAATGGTTCAGCCTCTATACCGAAAAGAGCTACGATCGCGTTGATCCCGTGATCCGCAAGTGCCGGCACACGGTGAATCCGTTCGAATGGTCGGAGGCGCCTTACGACGCGGAGCTCGAACCCGGCGCGGTCGAGGTGATGCGGCGCGCTGCCGATTTCCGCATGTCGCGTGGCTTCGTCGTGCCGATCCACGGCTTGACCGGCTACGAGGCCGGCGTCTCGCTCGGCGGCGTCCATCTTGATCTCAATGCCCGCAGCAAGCCGGCGCTGCACCTGATCGCGATGTACGGCTTCGACCACATCCGCCGTCTGCTCGCTCCGGCCCCGCATCCGTCGGCACGCCTCACCCCGCGCGAGCGCGAGGTGATCGCCTGGGCGTCGCAAGGCAAGTCCGCCTGGGAGATCGGCGAGATCCTGAACATCACGCAGCGCACCGCGGAAGAGCATCTTGCAACCGCGGCGCGCAAGCTTGGCGCCGTCAACCGGACGCATGCGGTTGCGATCGCAATCCGCCAAAGAATCATCAATCCCTGAAATCGTCGCCTACTGGGAAATTTCCCAATAGTCGCTTTGGCCTTTTTCTCTAAGGCTGCCCCCATTTAAAGCCATGGGGGGAATTCATGATTCATGTCATTTCTGCCGTTAACCGGCACCTCTACGAGGACGTCGTCGAGCAGCATTTCCGGGTGCGTCACGAGATTTTCGTCGAAGAGCGGAAATGGGAGGCGCTGCGCAAACCCGACGGCCGCGATATCGACGCTTACGACAATGAGGACGCGGTCTATTTGCTCGCGCTCGAAAACCGCCGTGTGCTCGGCGGCTACCGCCTGTATCCGACCACCAAGCCGACGATGATGAGCGAGGTCTTCCCCCATCTTGCCGCCGTGCGGGGCTGCCCGTCGGATCCGCTGATCTGGGAGTGGTCGCGCTTCTTCGTGTCGCGTGAGCGTCGCGACGGCGCCTTCAACCTGCAACTGATGGCGGCGGCGCAGGAGTTCTGTCTCGACCAAGGGATCGAGCGCCTTTGCCTGGTGATGGAGACCTGGTGGCTGCCGCGTTTCCACGAGATCGGATTCGTGGTCACGCCGCTGGGATTGCCGGCGCTGGTCGAGGAGTCCTGGACCATGGCTGCAACCATCGAGGTCCGCCAAGAGTCGCTCGACATCGTGCGCGACCGCATCGGGATGAAGAATGTCGTCCATCAGGACGGTCCGCGGCTCGATTGCATCGGCCGTGCCAACCTCTGCGGCCTTTCCGCCGCGCAACGAAAGAGCGCCTGAGATGTCGAACATGATACGGGACAGCCAGATCATGGCGCAAACCAAGGACGAGAATCTCGGCTACATGTCCGACATGGCGCTCGAGCTCGCGCAAATGGCGGAAGACACCGGCTTGGCAACGCTTGCTTACCTGTTCCGGATGGCGGCGCTGGAGGCCTCGACGGTAAACGCTGAGCTCGCCGAGCCGGACGATCTTCCCCACCAGATCACGTCGCACTAGACGCTCCCTCTTCCATTCCGACCAAGATTCACACCCTCGCCCCGGCAACGGGGGGAGGGTGATCGTTTTGGTGCGGCAGGTTGACCCATCCTGCGCGGCAGCCTTCTTGCAGGGCTTGCTCGACCGCATGCGCCGAGATGCAACAAAGTGCATGTCTGGCGCCGAATCGCTCTTGCCTCGGAACGATACTGCCATTACCCATTTTTCGGCCTTGAAGAGGCAGGGGGAGCTCTTTCACTGATGGCGACCGTGTTCGAACATCGGCGCGATTCCGCGTGCGCCTGAAAGAGTTCTGATGCTGCTCGTCGTCGAACAGTTCTTGAACGGGTTGCAGTTCGGCCTGCTGCTGTTCCTGCTCGCCGCCGGCCTGACGCTGGTGTTCGGGATCATGGATCTCGTCAACCTCGCGCACGGCTCGCTCTACATGATGGGCGCCTATTTCGCCGCGACCTTCGCAGCGTGGACCGGCAGCTTCGTCCTTGGCGCGCTGCTCGGCCTCGGTGCAACGCTGATCCTCGGAATAGTGCTCGAAGTGGTGGCGCTGCGGCATCTCTACGGCCGCGACCATCTCGACCACGTGCTCGCGACCTTCGGCCTGATCCTGTTCTTCAATGAAGCGGTGCGGCTGATCTGGGGTCCGGCGGGCCTCGCGCTGCAACTGCCGCCCTGGCTCACGGTGCCGGTGCCGATCCTGCCCGGCATTCATTATCCCGCCTATCGCCTCGCCATCATCGCGGTCGCGCTTCTCGTCGCGCTCCTGCTGTATCTCGGCGTGATGCGTACGCGCGTGGGCATGTTGATCCGGGCCGGCGCCTCCAATCGCGAGATGATCGGCGCGCTCGGCATCAACATCAAGCTGCTCTACACCCTGGTGTTCGGCCTCGGCGCCGCACTCGCGGGCCTCGCCGGATTGATGCAGGCGCCGATCCTCACCGTGCAGATCGGCATGGGCGAGAACATCTTGATCCTCGCTTTCGTCATCATCGTGATCGGCGGCATCGGCTCGATCCGCGGTGCATTCCTCGCCGCGATCTTCGTCGGCATGATCGACACGCTTGGCCGCGCCTTCCTGCCCAATTTGCTGCGGCAGGTGCTGAGCGGCGCCGCTGCCTCCACCGCCGCGCCCGCGCTGTCGTCGATGCTGATCTATCTGTTGATGGCGATCGTGCTGGTGGTGCGGCCGGAGGGGCTGTTTCCGGCCAACCGTCGATGAAGGCTTTCACTGTGAGCAAGGCCGTCACGGCGCTGATGCTGGCGGGTCTCGTGCTGCTGCCGCTCTATTCGCAGCTCTCCGGCAACATCTTCATCCTGACGCTGTTTACCCGGATCGTCATCCTGGCCCTCGCCGCCGCAAGCCTCAACCTCATGATGGGCTATGGCGGCATGATGAGCTTCGGCCACGCCGCCTATCTCGGCATCGGCGGCTACGCCGTCGGCATGTTGGCGCAGGAAGGTGTCGGCTCCGGCTTCATCCAGTTTCCGGTCGCACTCGCGGCCTCCGCGCTCTACGCGCTGGTGATCGGCGCCCTATCTCTGCGCACCCGCGGCGTCTATTTCATCATGATCACGCTGGCCTTCGCGCAGATGGCCTATTACGTCGCCTCGGGGCTGGCGCGCTATGGCGGCGACGACGGCCTCACCGTCTACAAGCGCAGCGACTTCTCCGGGCTGATCAATCTTGGCAACCGCGTGCAGTTCTACTATCTCTGCCTCGCCTGCCTGTTCGGTGTCATTTTCCTGATCTGGCGCATCGTCAATTCGCGCTTCGGGCTGGTCTTGCAGGGCCTGCGCTCCAACGAGCAGCGCATGCAGGCGATCGGCTTTCCGGCGAAGCGCTATCAGCTGGTCTGCTTCGTCATCTCCGGCATGATGTGCGGCCTCGCCGGCGCGTTGCTCGCCAACAACACCGATTTCATCAGCCCGGCCGTGATGTACTGGACCCGCTCCGGCGATCTCATGGTGATGGTGATTCTCGGCGGCATGGGCACGCTGTTCGGCCCGGTGATGGGCGCGGTGGTGTATCTGCTGCTGGAAGAGTTCCTGTCGCAGATCACCGAATATTGGGCGCTGATCATGGGTCCGCTGCTGCTGCTGATTGTGCTGTTCGGTCGCGGTGGCATCATGGGCCTGCTCGGGAGGCTCAACCGTGGCTGAACCGCTGCTCCGCGTCGAAAAGCTGGTGCGCCGCTTCGGCGGCATCACCGCGACGGACAACGTCTCGCTCGACGTTGCCGCGGGCGAACTTCACGCCATCATCGGCCCGAATGGTGCCGGCAAGACCACGTTGATCAGCCAACTCACCGGACATCTCGAGCCGCATTCCGGCAGCGTTTCGCTCGGTGGCCGCGATATCACTTACCTACCGGCCTATCGCCGCTGCGCACTGGGCCTCGCCCGCTCGTTCCAGATTACCTCGCTGCTGTTCGATTTCACCGCCGCCGACAATGTGGCGCTGGCGGCGCAGGCGCATGCCGGCCACTCGTTCCGCTTCTTCGCCAATGCGCGGAAAGAAAAAGGCCTGCGCGACACCGCGCATGCGGCGCTTGACCGCGTCGGCCTGTTGCATCGCGCCGACGTGGTGGTGAACAGGCTCAGCCATGGCGAAAGGCGCGAGCTCGAGCTCGCCGTGGCGCTCGCAAGCAAGCCGAAGCTCTTGCTGCTCGACGAGCCGATGGCCGGTCTCGGCGTCACCGAGTCCCAGCGCATGGTGAAGCTGCTCCAGGAGCTGCGCAAGGAAGTCTCGATCGTGCTGGTCGAGCACGACATGCCCGCGGTGTTCGCGCTCGCCGACCGCATCTCGGTGCTGGTCTATGGCCGCGTCGTCGCCTCCGGCGATCCGGCCGCAATCCGAGCCAATGAGGATGTCAAGCGCGCCTATCTCGGCGACCAGCATGTGGTGACACATCATGGCTGACACACTGCTCGACGTCGACGGTATCGAGACCTGTTACGGCCTCTCGCAGGTGCTGTTCGGCCTGTCCCTGTCGATCAAGCCGGGCGAGATGGTCTCGCTGATGGGCCGCAACGGCATGGGCAAGACCACCACCATCCGTTCCATCATGGGCCTGACGCCCGCGCGCGCCGGCTCAATCCGCTTCGCAGGCGCCGAGGTGCGGACGCAGCCGTCCTACCGAATCGCCAAGCTCGGCGTCGGCCTGGTGCCGGAAGGGCGCCAAATCTTTCCGAACCTCACCGTGCGTGAAAATCTGGTCGCAGCCGCCGCCGATCGCTTCAACAGCGCCAGTCCCTGGACGCTCGCCGCGATCTACGTCCTGTTCCCGCGGCTCGCCGAGCGCGCGTCCAACATGGGCAACCAACTTTCCGGCGGCGAGCAGCAGATGCTCGCCATTGGCCGCGCGCTGATGACCAATCCAAAGCTCCTGATCCTGGATGAGGCGACCGAGGGGCTGGCGCCGCTGATCCGCGAAGAGATCTGGAACTGCCTGTCGATGCTGAAGAGCCGGGGACAGTCGATCCTCGTCGTCGACAAAAACGTCGACCACCTCGCCCGCATCTGCGACCGCCACACCATCATCGAGCGCGGCAAGACGGTGTGGAGCGGCACGTCGGACCAGCTGATGGCCGACCCGGATTTGCAGCATAAGTATTTGGGGATCTAGAAGGGCCAGCTCGCAGTGATTAGAGGCGGCGCGCTGGCGCCTCAAACTCAGTGTCGTCCCGGCTTGCGCCGCGACGACGATGGGGAGAGAGCTTCGTCAACCTACTACCAATAAATCCCATTCCGATGCAATTCGCGGATCACGCGCGCCTCGGTGGACGGTTGGCGGTGCTTTGGCTTCGCCGATTCGCTCGTGCTGGCGGCCGGTGCGGCGGTGGATTGGGCGGGCGCGACGGCCGGAGCTATTGCGGCTGGCGTCGTTGTCGCCGGCGGAGTTGAAGCGGGTGCGGTCGTTGCCGTCTGGACACTTGCCGACGGCGTTGCCGCTGCGGCCGGCTGCTCAGTCGCCGGCTGGCTCGCATTGGTGGCTGCCAGACTGAGGCTCCGCGATCCACCGGCATAAGCTTGCGTTGCGAGCAGAGACATCGTCGCGATCAGGATCAGCTTGCGCATGGAAACCTCCGTTATCAGGTCAGTTCGTCTTACCTAATTCGGACCCGCCAACCGCTAACGTGCGAGGTGATGCGTCCCGATCTCCATCAGGGTAGTCCGGCAGGACAGGCGATAGATCAGACTGAATAATTGAGCCAACATGACCGAACTCCATTGTTGATCATTGGCGCACCATAGGCCGTCAGTCTTTCCGGCGTTTTTCGCGGGGCGAACGAAATGGCTTCGTCCGGCCGCATCTCGATGTCGTTGGGCCATGCCCTTGAAACGGCCTCACGGAGCCGTGAGGCAGTGCCCCGCCATAGCCGCAATGCGTCCGCGGTTGACGCAACATAAATATCGGGATATCCCTGTATCTGGCATGTCGGGATGTCCCGATATTTGAGGACATGATGGCTGAGCAAGATCTGCCTGTGATGGAGCGTAACCGTTGCAACTGCGCGGCCTTGCGCAAGGCGTCGCGCCACATGACGTTGTTCTACGATGCCGCGCTGGAGCCTTCGGGGCTCCGTTCGACGCAGTTCGCTCTCCTGGCCGAGATCCATCGCCGCGGAGAGGCTGCGCCCTCGATCGGCGACCTCGCCGAGGCGCTGGTGATGGACCAGTCAACTATCGGCCAGAACCTTCGCCCGCTTCAGCGGGACGGTCTGGTGACACTGCAACGCGACGAGGCCGATCGTCGGAGTCGTCTCGTCGGGCTGACGCAGACAGGGCGTTCGCGGCTCGCCGACGCACAGCCGCTGTGGCGTGCGGCGCAGGAGAAATTTGAAAATGGCTTCGGCAAGCGCGCTGCTGCCGACTTGCGAAATATTTTGGCCGGCATCGCCGTCGATCAGTCGCTGGTCGCCGAACGGCACGAATTGCCAACGGAAAAGGCGTGAAAATGAACAGTATTGAACGCGGCGCCTTTGCCGGCGCGGTGCCGGTTGACGACGTCGCGCAGCCGCCGAAGTCTCGTGGCCGGACAACTTCGCCGAACACGGTGCTGGCGATCGTGTGCGTCGGCATTTGCCTTGCAAATCTCGACCTCTTCATCGTCAACGTCGCGCTTCCCAATATCGGACGGGACTTCAAGGACGCTTCGCTCGACGACATGTCGTGGGTCCTGAACGGCTATGCCATCGCCTATGCGGCGCTGCTGGTGTTCTTCGGCCGGCTGGCCGAACGCCATCGCCGAAACCTCAGTTTTCTGCTCGGCGTCGGACTCTTCACCGCCGCATCCGCGGCCTGCGCTGCCGCCAATAGTGTCGGGATGCTGACCGCGTTTCGTGTGGTGCAAGCCGCGGGCGCCGCGTTGATGACGCCGACCTCGCTCGGATTGCTGCTGGCGGTGTTCGCCCCGGAGAAGCGCGGCAGCGCGGTGCGGACCTGGACGGCGATCGGCGGTCTGGCCGCGGCGCTCGGGCCCGTCGTCGGCGGTGTGCTCGTTGCCGTCAACTGGCGTTGGATATTCTTCGTCAACGTCCCGATCGGGCTCGCAGCGATGGTGGTCGGCTGGTGGAAACTTCCGGAGATCGCAGGGCACGATGCGCCTCGCCCCAAATTCCTCGACGCTGTGCTGGTGACAGGCGGCATCGGCGCGCTCGTCTTCGCCATCGTCAAGGTCAGTGACTGGGGACTGCGCGCGCCGGCCATCGGCTACAGTTTTGCCGCCGCCGCAATCCTGATTGCTTTGTTCGTCTGGCAGTGTCTCCGCACCGAAAATCCCTTTGTCGATCCGGCGCTGTTTCGCATTCGCCAATTCACCGGGGCTGCCCTGGTGATGGCGCCATATTCGGCGGCCTTCGGCGCCATGCTGCTTTCGGTTGCCCTGTGGGAGCAGACCGGGTGGGGATGGTCGGCGTTGCAGACGGGCCTTGCGATTGCGCCGGGGCCGCTGATGGTGCCGATTACCTCGCTGCTGTTCGCGGGAAGGCTGATCGCACGCTTCGGCGCCGCGCCCGTCGTCACAGCCGGCATCGTCATCTTCGCCGCGGGTCTGGTCGCCTGGGCAACCCTGATCGGTCCCGAGCCGAGCGCTGCGTTTGTAATCATGGGCATGATCCCGACCGGTATCGGCGTCGGCTTGACCTTTCCGACATTGATGGGCGTTAGTGCCGCCGGATTGCCGCCGTCTTCGTTCGCGACGGGCTCCGGCGTGATCAACATGATCCGCCAGGCCTCGCTCGCGGTCGGTGTTGCGATCTTCGTGGCCATCATCGGCACGCCTGCATCGTTGCCGGGGCGCCTCGTCGCATTCCAGCGCGGCTGGTGGGTGATGGTCGCGATCGTCGCGCTTGGTCTTCTGCCGACCTATTTCTACCTCAGGCAGAAGCCAAAGGCGGCATAACGGAGCGGGCTCAAAACATCTCGAAATATTCGCGCTGTTCCCAGTCCGTCACCTCGGACAGGAACCGGTCGATCTCTGCATTCTTGATGTGGGTGTAGTAGTCCACGAACTCGGCGCCGAACTTTTCGCGGAAGAACGGATCGTCTTTCAGCGCGCTGACCGCATCGCGCAGCGATTTCGGCAGCAGCGGTGCCTTGGTCTCGTAAGGCGCGTCGGCCGACGGGCCCGGCTCGAGCTTGCGGTCGACGCCGTCGAGACCTGAGAGGATCTGCGAGGCCATGTAGAGGTAGGGATTGGCGGCGGGCTCGCCGACGCGGTTTTCCAGGCGCGTGGCGGCATCGCCCGCGCCGCCGAGCACGCGGATCATCACGCCGCGATTGTCGCGGCCCCAGATCGCGCGGTCCGGCGCCAGCGAATAGGAGCGGTAACGCTTGTAGCCGTTGATGGTCGGCGTCGTGAACACGGTTGCCGCGCGGGCGTGGTCGAGCAGGCCAGCGAGATAGGAGCGGCCGAATTCGCTGAGCGGCGCGGCACCCTCTTTCGCCATGAACTGGTTTTCACCGTTCGCGCGCGAGACGATCGATTGATGCAGATGCCAACCGCTCGCGAACAGGTTCGGCAGCTTCGGCCGGCACATGAAGGTCGCGTGATAGCCGTGGCGGTGCGCGATCTGCTTCACGGCGCTCCGGAACAGCACCATGTTGTCGGCGGGCTCCATGCCCTTCTTCGGTGCGAAGGTGAACTCGCACTGGCTCGGCCCGAACTCGACCTCGACCGAGCGCAGCGGCAGACCGAGTGCGACGATATCGCGGCGCAGGATCTCCAGCACCGGCTCCATCTGATCGAAGCGCTGCTCGGTGAGGTATTGATAGCCGTGAGAAAGCAGGCTCACCGACGGCGGCGTGCCGGGCTGACCGGAATCCTCAGGTCGCATATGCGGATCGTCGAGCTTGAAGATGTGGAATTCGACCTCGAGCCCGGCGACGAAATCATGGCCGCGGCTGCCGAGCTCATCGAGCACTTTCCGGTAAAGTCCGCGCGTCGCGAACGGCACCGGGCGGCCGTCGTTGAAATAGAGATCGCACAGCACCCAGCCCGAGGCCGGCGCCCAGGGCAGCACGCGGAACGTGCTGGGGTCGGCGACCATCAGCACGTCGGCCGCGCCCTCCATCTCCTTCATGCCGAACCCGCCGCCTGATGTGAACACCGGAAACACCGTGCGGTGCGAGGTGTCCTTGGCGAGCATCGTCGTGGTGATGGAGCAACCGCTCTCCAGCGAGGCAATCGCCTCGGCCGCGATGATGGTCTTGCCGCGCAAGATGCCGTGCTGGTCGGGGAAGGCGAGGCGGATGACTTCGAGGTTCTTTTCCTCGACGATGCGGCGCATGCGCAGCGCCGCGTCCTTCTGCTCATCCGACCACAGCGCATGACGCGCGACGAAAGTCACTTTGGTTGCTCCTCAGTCACACTGCTCGACGAGTGCAAGATGCCCGCCACATTCTCCGTCATTGCGAGGAGCCCGCGGCAAAATTGCAAGGCAATTTTGCGCTGGTGCGACGAAGCAATCCAGCGTCTTTCCGGAGAAGCAGTCTGGATTGCTTCGCTGCGCTCGCAATGACGATGGATAGAGTTTCACCCTCACTCCGCCGCCGTCAGCCGATGCACATTGTCCGCGATCTCCTTCGGCACCGGGGCGGTCCACGGCGCGCCGCGGCGGCGCTTGACGTCGACCTCCATCCAGTAGGTCTCCCAGCCCCGCGTCGGCCCGATGCCGTCCATGGTCGCGGGTCCCTGGATTGAACGTGCATTGGCCTCGTCCAAAAACAGCATCGGCTTCTCGCCGCCCGCAACCTTCTCGATCTCCTGGCGCAGCAGCCGGCGATATTGCACGATCGCCTTGTCGCTCGTGCCGAGATGCTCCTTGGTGCGGTCCTGGATCGCGCCCATCGATTCCACCGCCCATTGGTCGTGGACGTTGATGTCGGTGCCCATGCCGGTATAGGTCGCGGTCTGCTGCTCGTGCGGATCGAAACCGTAATCGTTGCCGCTGTTCTTGCGCGATTTGTAATCGGGCAGCTCGTAGAGCTCGAGCCGCTGGTCGCGCATCTTCTTTTTGTCGACCGGGTTCGCGTAGCTGGTGAAGATCGCGTACCAGTAGCAGCTCTCGTCGTCGACCGGCACGTGCCACTGCGTGATCGTCATCTCCGTGCTCATGGGGATGACGAAGCCGTGCGGGAACAGCTGGTTGGTGACGCGCACGTGGGTGCGCTCCTCGTCGATCTCGCGCAGCGCGATCAGCCGCAGGCCATATTCGGTGTGCTCGACATTGATGATCGGGCGATCGTACTCGCGCAGGATTTTTGTCATCGGCAGGTCAGAGCCAGCGGAGGCGCCACGGAACTGCTTGCCGTAGGCCGTGGAAGTGTCCTCGTCCTCGAAGAAGCGATGCAGGTACGAGGCGTGCGCGGGATCGATGCCGACCTCGAGCGCCTGGAGCCAGTTGCAGGCCATGTGGCCTTTGAAGGCGAAGGTATGCGTGCCGGGCGCGACAAAGCAGTCCAGCTCCGGAAATGCCGGCGGCTCGCCCTCGCCGAGATAGGCCCAGAGGATGCCGCTCTTCTCCACCACGGGATAAGAACGCTGCCTGATGTTCTGGCAGAGTTTTGAGTCCTTCGGCTCCGCCGGAGTCTCGATGCATTGCCCGGTTGCGTCGAACAGCCAGCCGTGAAAGGCGCAGCGCAGGCCGCCATGCTCGAGCCGCCCGAAGGCAAGGTCGGCGCCGCGATGCGCGCAATGGCGGTCGATCAGGCCGTAGCGTCCGGTCTCGTCGCGGAACAGCACCAAATTCTCGCCGAGCAGTTTGACCGGGCGGATCGGCCGCTCGCCCTCCAGCTCATCCACGAGCGCCGCCGGCTGCCAGTAGCTCCGCATCAGCTTTCCGCAGGGGTCTTTCGACCCGGTGCGGGTGATCAGATCGTTCTGCTCCTGGCTCATCATGGCGAGTGCATCCTCTGTGGAGTGGCGTTTGTTCGCCTATTGAACGAATGGGCGAATTATGCCATGCCTTGGATCGGCGGCAAGCACTATTTTGCAGGACTATCCCGACACCATGCCCAAGCTGAAGCGGAGCGAGACTGACGAGCGCGCGATGGATTGGGTCGAAAGCTTCGATCGCGGCCTGCGCCTGTTGCAATGCTTTGGTGAGACCCCGGGCCCGATGACGCTGAGCGATCTCGCCCGTGCCGCCGAACTGCCGCGCGCCACCGCGCGGCGCATGCTGTTCACGCTTCAGCGCGGCGGCTTCGTCAGTGGCGACGGCAAGCTGTTCTCGCTGACGCCGCATGTTCTGACGCTCGCGGCGTCGTATTTGCGGTCCAACCAGCTGGTCACGGTCCTGCAACCGGTGCTCGATCGCGTCGCGACTGCGGCCAACGAGATCTCCTCGGTCGCGGTGCTCGATGGCGATGAGGTCGTCTTTATCGCGCGCAGCAGCCCGGCGCGGATGTTTTCAAGTGGGCTGGAAATCGGCTACCGCCTGCCGGCCTTCTGCACCTCGGTCGGCCGCGCCATGCTCGGCCAGCTCGACGACGCCGATCTCGCCGCGCGCCTGAAGGCGATCAAGCGCGAAGCTTTGACACCGCAGACGGTGACCGATCCCAAGCCGTTGCTCGCACGCATCGCAGCCGATCGCGCGCAAGGCTATTCCCTGGTCGATCGCGAGGCCGAGCCGCATTTCCGCTCGATCTCCGTTCCCGTCCGCCGCTACGACGGTGTGATCGTCGCCGCCATCAACATGGGCGCCCATGTCGACCGCGTGCCCGCGCAGGAGTTGATAGATCGCTTCCTGCCGCTGTTGCGCGAGGGTGCGGAGTCGGTGCGGTCGCAGTTGCTGTAGTTGACGAATCCACCCCAATGCCCGCCGTCTGTGCTATAATACGCTCCACACAAGACCAGGGAGCACGCCATGCAACACACCATGGTCCCCAGTGATCGCGTGCAGCACGTCGCCGTCTATGGATGTGACGGCACGAAACTCGGCACGATCGAGCGGTTGATGCTCGACAAGGTGAGCGGAACGGTCGCCTACGCCGTGATCAAGACCGGCGGGCTGCTCGGCACCCACCACCATTATCCCCTGCAGTGGAGCGCACTGAAATATGATCCGGGCCGTCAAGCCTTCCAGGTCGAGCTGACGCCGGAGCAATTGAGCAACGGCCCCTGCGAAGTCGATGGCGATGAATTTGACTGGGGCGACCGCTCGCGACCCTACCAGCATCCGAATTACTGGTCGGTCTAGCAGCATAGCAATCGTTGTCGTCCCTGTAGCCCGGGTGAGCGAAGCGATACCGGGACCGCCGGCTGCAGAATCCTGGATGTCGCTTCGCTCATCCGGGCTACGCGCCGTGCGCGCCGCTACCCGTCCGAGGCCTCGTGCTCCATGTCACGCCCCGAAAGATCCTCGCCCCGCATGTTGGCGTAGTCGCGCGCCATCTCGCGCATCAGGAATTTCGCCGGCACGTCGTGATAGGTGCCGCGGTCGTTGACATATCGCATGTAGGTGCGGCCCTCGCCGTCGAAGGGATGCAGCAGCGCGTCGGCTGCTCGCCCCTACTCCGCCACCGCTCGCGTTGAGACGCCGCCGCTTTCGAAAGTGGCGCTGTTGCGTTACGCTGCGCGGGAACCGTCGGCCCTTGGAGAATCGAGGCGCGCCATGTTGAAATGGTGTTGCCATTGCCAGCAGTTCATCGGCGAGATGCCGCCGTACGCCGACTTCAGCGTGACGCACGGGCTGTGCCGGAAATGCGCGCGCGAGCAGCCGGACCTCCTGCGCGGCGATGAATATGCCCACGCCGTCCTGCTGCGGGACATCTTTCACGAGCTGTTCGACGCGGGACGCAGAAACGATTTCGAGTCCGCTGGACCGCTGATTGATCAGGCGATCGCCGCCAATTGCCGGCCGGTGGACATCCTCCTCGGCATGATTGCGCCGATGCTCTACGAGATCGGCAACGCCTGGGAACGCGGCACGCTCACCGTCGAAGGCGAGCACGAATTTACCGCCTTCTCCGAGCGGGTGATTGATCTCGTCGAGGGCAAGATACGGCAGGCCTGGTCGCAGCCATCGCGGCTTGCGCCCGACGGCTGCTATTTCCTGATGAACGCGCCCGGCAATACCCATGTGGTGGGGATGCGCATCCTCGGTCTCTGGCTGCGAAACCAGGGCTGGCGAACGCGTCATGTCGACGATCGGACGGTTCTCGATGTCTTGTCCGAGCCTTCGATCGCGGGTGAGCCCAAGACATTACTCGTCTCGATCGCCCTGCCCGAGCAGCGCGACGCCGTCGCTGCGCTCGCCGGTCGTGTACAGGCATTGCCGGGGCCCGGCCGTCCGAACATCGTGCTCGGCGGCTACGCCGTCAAAACCGGGCAGGTGCCGCGGATTCCCGGTGTGATGCTAGTCGCCGACATCAGCGCGCTCGGCATCGACTGAACGCAGCTAGCTGCGGTTGCGCATCCAGTCGGCGAGGCCCGACAGCGCGCGGTCGAGCTCCTGCCGCGGGGTCGCGTCAGTCACCGTCTCCTCCAGCGCACCGCGCATACACAGGAGCCACGCATCGCGCTCGGCATCGCCGATGGCAAAGCCGATATGCCGCTGGCGTAGCCGCGGATGGCCCTTCTCGACGGAATAGAGTTTTGGCCCGCCGGTCCATTCGGTGAGATAGCGCTTCAGCACATCCCTGATCAGGCCGAGATCGTCCGCATGCATCGCGCGGATGACCTGCGCCTCTGGCAGCGTATCCATGCGGTCGTAGAAGCGGTCGACCAGGCGATCGATCATGGCACTGCCGCCGATCCGCTCGAACATGGAGATTGTGACGTCGCTGTCGGTCATCCCGCGTCCCGGCCTACAGCGCCACGCTGCGCAGCCCAAAGCTGCGGGCCTCGTTTTGCAGCACCGGCCGCACCGCATCGATCAGCCGCGCGGCCGCGGCATCGACGCTCAATCCCGCGGTGTCCACCACCGCTGTCGCGCGCGAATAGAGCGGCTCGCGGCTGAGCAGGATGTTGCGCAGCTCCGCCATTGCGGAGCGATCGTCCGCCATCGGGCGCAGATCGCCCTGGCGGCGCACGCGGGCCATGTGCTCCTCGGGCTCGGCCTTCAGCCAGATCGTGTAGAACGACGACAGGATCTGGTCGAAGGTCAAAGGCTCCGAGACGATGCCACCACCGGTCGCCAGCACCATCAGCTCATCGCGCGCGAGCAGCTGCTGCAATGCGGCCTGCTCCATGCGGCGAAAGCCTTCCTGGCCGTAGAGCGCGATGATCTCGGCGACCGAGAGGCCGTTCTGCTGTTCGACCTCCTTGTTGAGCTCGACGAAGCTCCAGCCGACTTTCTTTGCCAAAATCTTGCCGAGCGTGGATTTGCCAGCGCCGCGCAGGCCAATCAGCGCGATGCCGCAGAACGGCGCACGCCGCGGCGCGGAGGCGCTGCCGCCGGCGAGCAGATCCTTGGCCTGCGCGATTTGGGCAGGCGTCGCCTTGCGCAAGAGGTCACGAAACATCTGCCAGTCCGGCGTCGGGTCGGCGCTAGGCAGCAGATCTTCCAGATGTGCGCCCATCGCGTCGGAGACGCGGCGCAGCAGCACGATGGAGACATTGCCTTTGCCGCTCTCGAGCTGCGCGATGTAGCGCTCCGAAATTCCCGATACCTTGGCGAGCACTTTTCGCGACATGCCGCGCAGCGCGCGCATGGTACGCACGCGCTGGCCGAGCTGTTCGAGAAAGCGGGATTCGGCGTCGGGACTGTCGGTCATGAGCCTTCTTTAATAGATGTCCTGCGGCGCCTTTTAATGAAACATAATGCCTGCTGGCATTGACAGCAAGCCGGCGCAGTGTCTTTCTATGAATTATAATTCTAAATTCGGGGGAGACGTCCGTGAGCGAGGGATCCTATAACGCGGTGACCTGGCTGCTCGACCGTAACGTCGAGCAGGGCCGCGGCAACAAGCTCGTTTTCGACGACACCGTCTCGCGGCTCACCTATGGCGAGCTCCAGCAACAGACCCGCCGCGCCGCCAACATGCTGCGCCGGCTCGGCGTCCGCCGCGAAGAGCGCGTGGCGATGATCATGCTGGATACGGTCGACTTCCCGATCGTGTTTCTGGGCGCAATCCGCGCCGGCATTTCGCCGGTGCCGCTCAACACGCTGCTGACATCCGATCAATACGCCTACATCCTCGCCGACTGCCGCGCGCGCGTGCTGTTCGTCTCGGAGGCACTCTATCCCGTCATCAAGGATGTCGTTGGCCGCATGCCGGATCTCGAGCATGTCGTCGTGTCCGGCGCCAAGATGAACGGTCACAAGCAGCTCAAGGAGGAGCTCACCGGCGAGAGCGATCAATTCACGACCGCCGCGACGCACCCGGACGAGCCGGCATTCTGGCTCTATTCATCCGGCTCGACCGGTATGCCCAAGGGCGTGCGCCATCTGCATTCCAACTTGCAGGCGACCGCGGATACCTACGCCAGCCAGGTGCTCGGCATTCGCGAGAATGACGTCGGTCTGTCTGCGGCAAAACTGTTCTTCGCCTATGGCCTCGGCAACGCACTGACCTTTCCGATGTCGGTCGGCGCCACCACGATTTTGAACAGCGAGCGGCCGACGCCGGCGCGGATGTTCGACCTGATGAACCGCTACAACCCGTCGATCTTCTATGGCGTGCCGACGCTGTTCGCGGCGATGCTCAACGACGAGACGATGAAGAGCGAGCGCGGCGGAAAACACTTGCGCATCTGTACCTCGGCCGGCGAGGCGCTGCCGGAATCCGTCGGCAATAGCTGGAAGGGGCGCTTCGGTGTCGACATTCTCGATGGCGTCGGCTCAACCGAGCTGTTGCACATCTTCCTGTCGAACGCGCCCGGCGACATCAAATACGGCTCCTCCGGCAAGCCGGTGCCGGGCTACGCGGTGCGGCTCGTCAACGAAGCCGGCCAGGACGTCGCCGATGGCGAGGTCGGTGAGCTGCTTGTCGACGCGCCTTCCGCGGGCGAGGGCTACTGGAACCAGCGCCACAAGAGCCGCCGCACCTTTGAAGGCCCGTGGACCCGCACCGGCGACAAATATGTCAGGGATGCCGAGGGCCGCTACACTTTCTGCGGTCGTGCCGACGACATGTTCAAGGTCTCCGGCATCTGGGTCTCGCCGTTCGAGGTCGAGAGCGCGCTGATCACCCATCCCGCCGTGCTCGAAGCTGCCGTCGTGCCCGAGGCCGATCCGGAAGGCCTGTTAAAGCCCAAGGCCTTCGTCGTGCTGCGTCCGGGCGTGACGACGAAAGATCTGAAGGAGATGCTGAAGGAGCACGTCAAGCAGAAGATCGGCCCATGGAAATATCCGCGCTGGATTGATGTGGTGGAGTCCTTGCCGAAGACGGCGACGGGCAAGATCCAGCGGTTCAAGCTGCGCGAAGGCGCGAATTGAGTGACAGCATGACCGACCTTACCCCCACCGGCTTCCTCAGCATCGGCAGCGCCAGCCTCGAATACAAATGGCTGGCGCCGCAAGCCGCAGATGCGCCGACCATCGTCATGCTCCACGAAGGCCTCGGCTCGGTCGGGTTGTGGAGCGACTTCCCGGAAAAACTTCGAGAGGCGACCGGCGCCGGCATCTTCGCCTATTCGCGCGCGGGTTATGGCCAATCGAGCCCGGTGGCGCTGCCGCGGCCGCTCGACTACATGCAGCGTGAGGCGCTGGATGTGCTGCCGAAGCTGCTCGACGCGATCGGCTTCAAGCGCGGCCTGCTGCTCGGCCATTCCGACGGCGCCTCGATCGCGACGATCTATGCCGGGGCGCATCAGGATCACCGGCTGCAAGGCCTCGTGCTGATGGCGCCGCATTTCATCGTCGAGGACATCTCGGTGACGTCGATCGCGGCCATCAAGGCCACCTTTGAGACCACCGATCTCAGGGCCAAGCTTTCGCGCTGGCACAAGGATGTCGACAACGCCTTCTATGGCTGGAACCGCGCCTGGCTCGATCCGAAATTCCGCGACTGGGACATCTCGGAAGATCTCGCCTACATCCGGGTCCCCATTATGGTCCTGCAAGGTGCGGACGACCAATATGGGACACTGCGTCAGGTCGAGATCGCGCAGGAAGAGTGTTACTGTCCGGTAGATTTGAGAATTATTTCAGACGTGGGACATTCCCCGCATCGTGAAGCGCCAGGGGCGACGCTTGACGCGATTGAGCAATTTGCAAAGGCGGCCCTGCGCGACGATCAGGGACTCGGCATACGCGCCGCATGATCTTGCGGAGGCACATCTATGAATGTGCCGCCGCACGCAAGCGGCCCGCTGCCATGGCCGCAATGGGCCTATGTGCCGGGCCAGGCCGCCGCGCTGGATGCCGATTACCAGACGCTCGACATGGCCAAGGCGCTGGTGCCACCCGCGTTCCGCGGTTACGTGCCGGCGCGCCATCCGGCGTTGCGCTATGGGCTCGCGCTCAACGACCGCGGCTACTTCTGGGAATCGCAGGAGGTGCTGGAGGCAGTGTGGGCCGCAGCCCCGCAAGGCGGCCGCGAACGCATTCTGCTGCGCGCCTGTATTCTCACCGCCAATGCGAATTTGCGGCTGCGCATGCAGAAGGCGCATTCGGCAACGCGCCTGTTCGGCGAGGCGCTCGCCGAGCTGCGGGCGCTGAGCTCGCGCAAGGTCGCGGCAACCGGCGACGGCTTTTTCGAGAGCTTCCCGGTCCCGGCCATGACGGCCTTGCTCCAGGCCAAGCTTGGCCGGGCCCAGCTCACCAAGGCCGATTGGATCGCGCTTGGCGCCATCGTGCGGTCCCAGTAGTCGCTATGAAACAAAGTGCATGTATTGGCGATTGAGGGCTGGACGCGTTCAGAAATATGCACTATTGTGCATCTAACGGTAAAACCAAGACAAACCTAAGGGTGGCCCATGGCCGGGGAAGATCGGCGCCTCGCAGGCGGCGCGACATTCATCGATTTCCAGACCGAGCCGTCCCGCTATCGGCACTGGAAGCTCGCGGTCGATGGTGACGTCGCCACGCTGACCATGGACGTCGATGAGAATGGCGGCCTGTTCGAGGGCTACCTGCTCAAGCTCAATTCCTATGACCTCGGCGTCGATATCGAGCTCGCGGACGTGGTCCAGCGGCTGCGCTTCGAGCATCCCGAGGTCAAGGTCGTGGTGGTGCGCTCGGCCAAGAACCGCGTGTTCTGCGCCGGCGCCAACATCCGCATGCTTGCCGGCTCGACCCATGCCCACAAGGTCAACTTCTGCAAGTTCACCAACGAGACCCGCAACGGCATGGAAGACTCGTCGGAAAATTCCGGCCAGCGCTTCATCACGGTGGTGAACGGCTCCGCCGCCGGCGGCGGCTATGAACTCGCGCTTGCGACAGATCACATCATCCTAGCCGATGACGGCGCTTCTGCTGTTGCTTTGCCCGAAGTGCCGCTGCTCGCGGTGCTGCCCGGCACCGGCGGACTGACGCGGGTTGTCGACAAGCGCAAGGTGCGCCGCGACCACGCCGACTTCTTCTGCACCATTGAGGAAGGCGTGAAGGGCAAGCGCGCCGTGCAATGGCGCCTCGTGGACGAGATCGCGCCGAACTCGAAGCTCGAGGCCAAGGTCGCCGAGCGCGCCAAGGAATTCGCTGGCGCCTCGAAGCGCGTCGGCAGCGGCAAGGGCATCGCATTGACGCCGCTCAAGCGCGTCATCGACGAGACCAGCGTGCGCTACGAGTTCGTCACCGCCGATATCGACCGCACGGCGCGCATCGTCACCATTTCGATCAAGGCCCCGGAATCCGCGCCTCCCGCCGACATCGACGGCATGATGGCGCAGGGCGCTGCGTTCTGGCCGCTCCAGGTCGCGCGCGAGCTCGACGACGCGATCCTGCATCTGCGCATCAACGAGCTCGAGATCGCCATGCTGGTGTTCAAGAGCCATGGCGACCGTGCCCATGTGCTGGCGTCCGATGCCTTCCTCGAAGCCAACAAGGCGCATTGGCTGGTCAACGAGATCCGCCACTACTGGAAGCGTGTGCTCAAACGCATCGACGTCACCTCGCGCACGCTGGTGACGCTGGTCGAGCCCGGCTCCTGCTTTGCCGGCACGCTCGCCGAGCTGGTCTTCGCCGCCGACCGCTCCTACATGCTGATCGGCACGCGCCAGGGCGACAACCGTCCGCCGCCGTCGATCGAACTGTCCGCGATGAATTTTGGCCCGTATCCGATGAGCCACGGCCTGACGCGGCTGCAATCGCGCTTCCAGGCCGATCCATCCGATGTGAACCGCGCGGAAGACACCGTGGGCACCACGCTCGACGCCGAGGCGGCCGAAGAGCTCGGCCTCGTCACCTTCGCGCTCGACGACATCGATTGGGACGACGAGGTCCGCGTGTTCCTCGAGGAACGCGCCAGCTTCTCGCCCGACAGCCTCACCGGCATGGAAGCGAGCCTGCGCTTCGTCGGCTCTGAGACGATGGAATCGAAAATCTTTTCGCGCCTGACCGCCTGGCAGAACTGGATCTTCCAGCGCCCCAACGCGGTCGGCGAGGAAGGCGCGCTGCGCCGCTACGGCAGCGGCCAGAAGCCGAAATTCGATATGACAAGAGTTTAGGGAGAAACACGGCCATGAGCATGAACATCATGAACGTCGACTACTCGACCAAGATTCCGAACAACGTGAATCTTGCCGAAGACCGCCAGGTGCTCAAAGCCCTGGAAGGCTGGCACCCCGGTTACATGGACTGGTGGAGCGACATGGGGCCGGAGGGTTTCCAGGAATCGCTGGTTTACTTGCGTACCGCTTACTCGGTCGATCCGCGCGGCTGGGCCAAATTCGACTATGTGCGCATGCCCGACTACCGCTGGGGCATTCTGCTTGCGCCGCAGGAGGAGAATCGCGTTGTGCCGTTCGGCGAGCATCTTGGCGAACCGGCCTGGCAGGAAGTCCCGGGCGAGTATCGCGCCATGCTGCGCCGCCTCATCGTGATCCAGGGCGACACCGAGCCGGCCTCGGTCGAGCAGCAGCGCCATCTCGGCAAGACCGCGCCCTCGCTCTACGACATGCGCAATCTGTTCCAGGTCAATGTCGAGGAAGGCCGCCATCTCTGGGCGATGGTCTATCTTCTGCAAAAATATTTCGGCCGCGACGGCCGCGAGGAAGCGGACGACTTGCTGCGCCGCCGCTCGGGCGATGCCGACGCGCCGCGCATGCTCGGCGCCTTCAACGAGGCGACGCCTGACTGGCTGTCCTTCTTCATGTTCACCTACTTCACCGACCGCGACGGCAAGATGCAGCTGCACAGTCTGGCGCAGTCGGGCTTCGATCCGCTGTCGCGCACTTGCCGCTTTATGCTGACAGAGGAAGCGCACCACATGTTCGTCGGCGAGACCGGCATCACCCGCGTCGTGCAGCGCACTTGTGACGCGATGAAAGAAGCCGGTATCACCGATCCGACCGACATCGCAAAAGTCCGCGCGCTCGGCGTCATCGACCTGCCGACCATCCAGAAGAAGCTGAACCTGCACTATACTTTGTCGCTCGATCTGTTCGGTTCGGAAGTCTCGACCAACGCGGCCAATGCCTTCAACACCGGCATCAAGGGTCGCTACCACGAGACCCAGATCGACGACGATCACCAGCTCAAGAACGCCACCTATCCGGTGCTCAAGTTCATCGACGGCGAGATCAAGCTGGTCGACGAGCCGGCGCTGACCGCGCTCAACATGCGCCTTCGCGACGATTACAGCCAGGATTGCGTCAAGGGCATGCTGCGCTGGAACAAGGTGATCTCGACCGCGGGCTACGACTTCCAGCTCAAGCTGCCGAACGTCGCCTTCCATCGTCATATCGGCGAGTTCAAGAGCATCCATACGACGCCGGATGGTCTCTTGATCGACGATGCCACCTGGACCAAGCGCAAGGACGATTGGCTGCCCTCGACCGCGGACGGCGACTTCATCACCTCGCTGATGCAGCCCGTCACCGAGACCGGCGTGTTCGCTTCGTGGATTTCGCCGCCGAAAGTCGGTATCGACAACAAGCCGGGCGATTTCGAGTATGTGAAGATCGAGTCGTAACGTTCTCGCCTCTCCCCGCTTGCGGGGAGAGGTCGGATCGCACCGCAGATGCGATCCGGGTGAGGGGGTACAGATGCGGAGGCAATCTCACGTGATGAGAGAGGCCCCTCACCCTAACCCTCTCAGCGCGAGCGAAGCTCGTCGCGACCCCGCAAGGGCGGGGCGAGGGAGCGCACCGTCCGCGCGGCAAACAGCGCGTACTTACCCCGCGATCTCAAGCCCCGCATTGGCGTACACCACGCCGCCATCCACCGCGATGGTGTTGCCGACCACGTAATCGCCCGCACGCGAGGCGAGATAGATCGCCACGCCCGCCATGTCCTCGTCGGTTCCGATCCGCCGCGCCGGAATGCGCTTGGCAACGTCGTCCGAATGGTCGCGCGCGGCCCGGTTCATGTCGGATTTGAACGCGCCCGGCGCAATCGCGGTGACGTTGATGTTGTCCTTGATCAGTTTCGTCGCCATGCGCCGCGTCAGATGGATCACCGCGGCTTTGCTGGCGGCGTAGGAATAGGTCTCGCCCGGATTGACGAAGATGCCGTCGACCGAGGCGATGTTGATGACCTTGGCGGGCCGCTCGTGCGAAGCCGCCGCGCGCAGCGGTTTCGCCAGCGCCTTGGTCAGGAAGAACAGCGACTTGACGTTGAGGTCCATCACCTTGTCCCAGCCGCTCTCCGGGAATTCGTCGAACTCGGCACCCCAGGCAGCGCCCGCATTGTTGACGAGGATATCGAGCTTCGGCTCCAGTTTGATGATTTCGCCGGCGAGCTTGTCGCAGCCTTCGACGGTCGAGATGTCGATCGGCAGCGCGATGCATTCGCCGTCATATTGGGCGGACAGCTCTTTCGCCGTGGCTTCGCAAGGTCCGGCCTTGCGCGCGGTGATGTAGACCTTCGCCGCCCCTTGTGCGAGGAATCCTGCCGCGATCATCTTGCCGATGCCGCGCGAACCGCCGGTCACGAGCGCGACGCGGCCTTTGAGCGAAAACAGATCCTTGAACATGGTGCCTCCCTTGGTTTGGCGACGTTTTGAGCGGAGCGGGGAGGGGAGTCAATCGTATCGTCGTCCTGGCGTTCGCCAGGACGACAGCGGAGGCTTACGCCGCAGCAAACCTGCGGAAGCCGTTCCACACCGCGGTCGCGGCGCCCGAGGTCAGCACCGGCAGAATCCGCGCGTCCTGGTAGTTGCCGTTGAGTGAGACGCGCGGCAGTGCGGTCATGTGGCCGGCGTTCTCTGCAAACAACATGCCGGGCCGTGTCGTCACCGCGGTCTTGAAGCCGGCGGATGCGGCCAGCGCGAATTCGCGCATCCCCGCCGCTTCGCGGTCGCCATAGGGGTAGGCGAAGTGCAGCACCGGGCGCTCCAGCGCGTGCTCGATCCGCACGCGGCTCGCGGCCATCTCCTGCGCGGCGATCTCCTCGCTCTGCCTGGCAAGGTTGCAATGGCTGATGGTGTGGGCGCCGATTGTGACCAGCGGATCGGCGGAGAGCTGTTTCACCTCGTCCCAGGACAGGCAGAGACTGCGGCACAGCGCCGCCATGTCGACGCCGTATCTGGCGCTGAGCGCCTCGATCTCGCGAGTAAGATCGTGCTCGCCCGGCAGCGCGCGCAGCCAATCGTGCAGGCGGTCGAATGCCGCCTGCTTTGCGGCCGGTGTGGCTGCATCGAGCTGTAGTGCCGAATTGCCGATCTGCACGTCGACCTGCTCGGTCCTGGCGATCACCGCCTCCAGCGCGGCCCACCACAGCCGTCCGGTGCCTTCGGCGAAATCGCTGGCGACATAGACGGTCGCAGGCGCGTCAAATTCGCGCAGCACCGGCAGGGCATGGTCCCGATTGTCGCGGTAGCCGTCGTCGAGGGTGAAGGCCGCCAAGCGGCGGTCGAACCGGCCTTGCACCAGCCGTTCGTGCAGCTCGTCCATGCTGACGATGTCGATCTCGCGCGAGCGCAAATGGCTCAGGGTCGCACGCAGGAAGTCGGGGGTGACCTCAAGATGCCGGTTCGGCTGGAACGCGCCCTCACGGGCCGGCCGCACGTGATGCAGCATGAAAATGGCGCCGACGCCCGACAGAAGCGGGCGCAAGAGGTGGTGCGCCCCGCTGAAATAGAGTGCTCCCAGCCCGGCGCGGATGACGTTGTTACGCAGTTGCTTCATGACCGCCTGGCCGCCCCCGGCATTCCGCCCCCAACTTAGGGTGACACCCTTGAAGAAAAAGTTATTCCAATTGCGCACACATGGCCCTCAGAGGGGCGTCATTTCCGGTTTGACAGCCCGCCAAGGGTTTGTTTTGTCTCCGGTTCCAGAGTTCGGGTCGTCGAATGCAGAAGCTATTCAGGTGGGCCAGCAAATGGTGGCTGGGGTTGATCCCCCTGGCCGTCATGTGGGGATTTGCGGCCTGGAATAACACCTTACCGGTCGAGGCCGACCTGTCCGCCCGCAGTTCCGCAGCGCTCAAGGACACCGTTCTGGACAAGACCCGGATCGCGGTCGACGGCCGCGACGTCAGTCTGGCCGCGGACGCCTTCTCCGAGGAGGGGCGCCGGGATGCGGTCATGGCGGTCGAGAATGTTCCCGGCGTGCGTCTGGTCGACGACGCGACCCGCCTGGTTGCCGAGGCCAAGCCCTTCGTCTGGAACGCCGAGCGTGACGTCGTGCGGGTGACGCTGTCGGGTTCCGCGCCCTTGCCGTCGATGAAGGCCCGCCTGACGGAAGCGGCGCGCAAGGATGTCGGTGGTGTCGAGGTGGCCGATCAGATGGGCCTAGCGCGCGGTGCGCCGCCGCGCTTCGAGGCCGCCGCCATGCTGCTGCTCGACCAGATCGGCAAGCTGAAGGACGGCAAGATCACGATCTCGGACACCAAGGTCAATCTGTCGGGCATGGCGCGCGATATCGGGGGCCGCGAGGCGATCGCGGCTGCGCTCAAGAACCTGCCCGAGGGCTTCTCGATCGCCGCCAACGAGATCAAGGCGCCGCCCTACATCTTCCAGGCCTATAAGGATCCGGTCGCAGCCACCGTGACGCTGACCGGCTACGTGCCCGACAACAATGTCCACGCCACCATCGCGACCGGGGCGTCGCGAAAGTTCTTCAACGAGAAGGTCGTCGACAATCTCAAGGCCAGCGTGGGCGCGCCCGGCTCGTTCAACACCGCCGTGGTCGCAGCGCTCGGCGCGCTGTCGCGGCTGTCGACCGGCACGCTCGTCGTGTCCGATCGAGAGGTGAAGCTGTCGGGCGATGCGCTGTATGAAGGCGCGGCGAACGACATCCGCGCAGGCCTCGGCAAGGACTTTCCAAAAGCCTGGCACTACAAGCCTGAAATCACCGTGAAGCCTGCGGCAGGCCCGGTCGACGGCACCGTCTGCCAGCAATTGTTTTCGGAGCTGCTGGCAAAGGGCAAGATCCGCTTCGAGTCCAAGCGCGCCGACATCGATCCCGACTCCGCCGGCATTCTCGATCATCTGATCGAGACGGCGCTGCGCTGCCCTACCACCAATATCGAGGTCGCCGGCCACACCGATTCCGACGGCGAGGACGCCTTCAACCAGGCGCTCTCCGAGAAGCGTGCGCAGGCGGTGATTGATTATCTGGTCAGGGCCGGCCTCCCCGCCAACCGCTTCACCGCGGTCGGCTATGGCAGCACGCAGCCCGTCGCCGGCAACGACACCGACGATGGCAAGGCGCAGAACCGCCGCATCGAATTTCTGGTGAGGTGACGATGCCCTATCTCGTCTCGTTCCATATGGGCTGGCTGATCGGCTCGCTGCTGCTGGGCTTTTGCATGGGTTGGATCTCGGTGGTCCAGCGCGGCAACGGCACCTCGAAGGTGACGGCGCGCTGGCTGGCCGTGCTGGTCGCAGGCCTGGTCGGGGCATCGTTCGCGCACGTCGTCCCCGGCCGGTTCGGCTACTGGCTCGACCTCGGCCTGCTCATGTTCGCCTGCTACCTCGTCGGCTGCACGGTCGGCGCCTGGCTGCGTGACCGGGTGGTCTCGCGCAACCAGCCGGCGGCCTGAAGTCTCTGTACCTCGCTCGGGACGGCCCAGGGCGCCGCGCCCCTCAGCAAATCGGAAAATCCGTCAGGAACGATCCGACCGCCCCCCTCTTTCAACAGGCGGTCGCGGCCCATAGATTGATTTCGACTTAAGGCGTGACGGAACATTGTGCGGCCGAAATCATCAAAACTTCATGGCCCTTGCGCAGATTGCCGTGGAGATTCGCGTCAGCCTTGCCGCCGAAAGCGCCAAACCGTGCATCCTGAGCCTGCAAGCCTGCCTAAAATACTGAAGGCACGTGATTTTGTTCACATTGGCGAATTCCACTCCGCCGCAAAACGCGCTAGTGGAGGGGTGGGGGGCATGCGCGATGCCGGAGCCGGCAGCGAGGGTTCGTTGAGTGCCTGTGCGTCGTCCGCCTGTTCGCTGGCCACCGTGGCCGTTGAAGCGTTGTTCGAGGTCTAGATGCTGGAAGCCATACGCAGGGCGATGTCGTTTCTGCGCCAGAAGCAAATCCTGCATAAGCTTGGAGTTGTGATCAGCGTCGCGGTCATCGGTGTCGCTTGCTATGTGCTCTATCACATGCTGCGTGGCATCGACGCCAACGAGGTGATCGAAGCGATCAAGAGCACCGAGCCGCGCCAGATTGCGATGGCGGCGCTGTTCGTGGCCGCAGGCTATTTCACGCTGACCTTCTACGATTTGTTCGCTGTGCGCGCGATTGGCCATGCCCATGTGCCCTACCGCATCAATGCGCTCGCGGCCTTCACCAGCTATTCGATCGGCCACAATGTCGGTGCCAGCGTCTTCACCGGTGGCGCGGTGCGCTACCGCATCTACTCCGCCCACGGCCTGAACGCAATCGACGTCGCCAAGATCTGCTTCCTCGCCGGCCTGACCTTCTGGCTTGGCAACGCCGCCGTGCTGGGCCTTGGCATCTCCTACCATCCTGAGGCGGCCTCCGCGATCGACCAGCTTCCGCCCTGGCTGAACCGGACCATCGCGATGATGATCATCGTGGGGCTGGTCGCCTATGTGGTCTGGGTCTGGACCCAGCCGCGGGTGGTCGGACGCGGCCCCTGGACCGTGGTGCTGCCGGGCGGCCCGCTGACGCTGCTCCAGATCGCGATCGGCATCATCGATCTCGGCTTCTGTGCGCTGGCCATGTACGTGCTGGTCCCCGACGAGCCCAATCTCGGCTTCGTCGTGGTCGCGGTCATCTTCGTCTCGGCGACGCTGCTCGGCTTCGCCAGCCATTCGCCCGGCGGGCTCGGGGTGTTCGACGCCGCCATGCTGGTCGGCCTCTGGCAGATGGACCGGGAGGAACTGCTGGGCGGCATGCTGCTGTTCCGGGTCCTCTATTATCTTTCCCCCTTCGTCATATCTGTAATCTTGCTGACGTTTCGCGAAGTTATCATCGGCGCCCGATCGAAACGCTTGCAACAGGCGGCGCTCAAGCTGGATCCAGGCCCGGCGCGTGAAGCCGCCTATGTCAGAGAGCGCAGCGACAGCGGCGCCTGACCGGCGCAAGTTAGTCTTAGGACAAGTCTTTGGGACAAGTCTTTGGGTTAAGCCTCTAGGAGAAGCCCGCCCCGATGGCGATCGACGCCCCATCTTCTCCCTCCGCCCAGCCCTGGTCCGACCGGCTGCGGCACTCGACCATCATCCTGATCGCCGCGGCGCTGGCGCTGTCGGTGGTGGTTTCGCTCGGCGAATTGTCGGTCGTGCGGGCGGCGACGGTCTTCCTCTGCATCGCGGCCGCGGCGCTCATCCCCTGGCGGCTGCATGATACCGCTGCCTCGCGCGAGGACACCCGCCGCGTCAATCCGGTCGAGAGCGCGGCAGTGGCCGCGGTCGTCGCCGGCATGCCGGATCCGGCCGTGCTGCTCGACCGCGCCGGCCGCGTCATCCATCTCAATGCCGCTGCCGCGCAACTCGCGCCGGCGCTGCGCAGGAACGAACTCGCCCAGTTCGCGCTGCGCTCGCCGGAAATCATCACGGCGCTGCGCGAGTCGATTGCGACCACCGAGCCGCGGCGCACGACCTATCTCGACCATGTGCCGGTGGACCGCTGGATGGAGCTGACCATCACGCCGGTGCCGGTACCGACTTCCTTCGGCGGCGCCGACAAATGCATGCTGATGACCTTTCATGACCAGACGCCGCTGCGCCGGGTCGAGGAGATGCGCGCCGACTTCGTCGCCAATGCCAGCCACGAATTGCGTACGCCGCTCGCTGCGCTGTCGGGCTTCATCGATACGCTCCAGGGCCAGGCCAAGGAAGATCCCAAGGCGCGCGAGCGCTTCCTCGGCATCATGCACAATCAGGCCACCCGCATGGCGCGCCTGATCGACGATTTGCTGTCGCTGTCGCGGGTGGAACTGTCGGCCCATGTGCGGCCCGATACCCTGGTCGATCTACTGCCGATTATCTTCCAGGTCGCCGACGGGCTCGAGCCCCTGGCGCGGGAACGCCAGGTCGAGGTCGAGACCCATTTGCCGGAAGCGCCGGTGATGATCGCCGGCGACCGCGAGGAACTGCTCCGCCTGTTCGAGAACCTGATCGAGAACGCCCTCAAATATGGCGCCTCCGGTGGACGCGTCATCGTGTCGCTGACCACGGCCCCGGCGACTGATGGAACTCAGGAAATCCGCGTCCTGGTGCGCGATTTCGGCCCCGGCATCGCGCCGGAGCATTTGCCGCGGCTGACCGAGCGCTTCTACCGGGTTGACGTCGGCGACAGCCGCTCGCAGGGCGGGACTGGGCTCGGATTATCGCTGGTGAAACATATTCTTAACCGCCATCGCGGCCGGCTTTTGATCGAAAGCGTGCCCAAACAGGGCGCCACTTTCACCGCCTGTTTTCCCCAGGCGAGGCCACTGACTCCCGCTTGAAATTGTTGCGATTTCAGTAGCTTAAGCCTGTCATCCGACTGTCACTAAACCTTCGTAAAAGCACAGCCGACCGCTCCTAAAGGGGCGGCACGGGGAGCGCGATCGGGCGCGAATGCGCTTCGCTCCCCTGTATGGAGACCAGCATGAATTTCATCAAAACTATCGTCGCTGCTGGCTTGGTCGCCGCATCGACGACGGCGGCCTTTGCTGCCGATATCACCGGTGCCGGTGCGACGTTCCCGTTCCCGATCTATTCCAAATGGGCTGACGCCTACAAGAAGGAGACCGGCAACGGTCTGAACTACCAGTCAATCGGTTCCGGCGGCGGCATCAAGCAGATCCAGGCCAAGACCGTGACCTTCGGCGCGACCGACGCGCCGCTCAAGGCCGATCAGCTCGAGAAGGACGGTCTTGCGCAGTGGCCGATGGTGATGGGCGCCATCGTTCCCGTCGTCAACATCGAGGGCGTGAAGGCCGGCGAGCTGGTGTTCGACGGCGAGACGCTGGCGAGCGTCTATCTCGGCAAGATCACCAAGTGGGATGATCCGGCCATCAAGAAGCTCAATCCGAACGTGAAGCTGCCGTCCGATGCGATCACCGTGGTCCGCCGCTCCGACGGTTCGGGCACCACCTTCAACTTCACGAACTATCTCGCCAAGTCCAGCGCGGACTGGAAGAGCAAGATCGGTGAAGGCACGGCGGTCGAGTGGCCGGTCGGCGTCGGCGCCAAGGGCAACGAAGGCGTCTCCGGCAACATCAGCCAGACCAAGAACTCGATCGGTTATGTCGAGTACGCCTACGCCAAGCAGAACAAGCTGACCTATACCGGTCTCGTCAACAAGGCCGGCAAGACGGTGCAGCCGACGGTCGAAGCCTTCCAGGCAGCCGCCTCCAACGCCGATTGGGCCAAGGCTCCGGGCTACTACGTCATCCTGACAGACCAGCCCGGCGACAAGTCCTGGCCGATCACGGCGGCGACCTTCATCCTCATGCACAAGGATGCCACCGACAAGGCGTCCTCGCAGGAAGCCATCAAGTTCTTCCGCTGGGCCTTCAAGAACGGCGGCAAGGCGGCTGAAGAGCTCGACTACATCCCGATGCCCGAGGGCGTCGTGACCTTGATCGAGAAGACCTGGGCTGCCGAGATCAAGAGCTAAGCTCCTGCTCTCAAGGCGCGGCGCGGCCTGCAAGGGCGCGCCGCGACCCACGCGACTTCGGCCCCGGATCAGTGTCGCGCTGCATCCGGGGCGCGAGACCGGCAACAAGCGTATATAATTTGGTACAGGGGATCGGCGTGGCAGAGATGGCCGTTCAGAGCGATATCGTCGACGACGCCGGACCATATGATCGCGCCAAGGCCTTGAGCGCATTCAGGCTCGGCGACGTCACCTTCTACTGGATCACGCGGCTCAGCGCGATATCGGTGCTCCTCATCCTCGGCGGCATCATCCTGTCGCTGATCGTCGGCGCCTTCCCGGCGATGAAGGAATATGGCTTCGCGTTCCTGTGGACGCAGCGCTGGGCGCCGTCGGCCGATCCGCCCGTGCTCGGCGCGCTCGGACCGATGTACGGCACGCTCGTCACCTCCTTCATCGCGATGCTGATCGCCATTCCCGTTGGTCTCGGCATTGCGATCTTCCTCACCGAGCTCTGCCCGCAATGGCTGCGTCGCCCGATCGGCATGGCGATCGAGCTGCTCGCCGGCATCCCCTCGATCATCTACGGCATGTGGGGCTTCTTTGTGCTGGGCCCGTTCCTGGCAAACACTTTCCAGCCCTTCATGATCAAGATATTCGACGGCATCCCCGTGCTGGGCGCGATCTTCGCCGGCCCGCCGTCCTATCTCAGCCTGTTCAACGCCGCTCTGATCCTCGCCATCATGGTGCTGCCCTTCATCACCTCGATCTCGGTCGACGTGTTCAAGACCGTGCCGCCGGTGCTGAAAGAGGCTGCCTACGGCGTCGGCTGCACCACCTGGGAGGTCATCCGCAGCGTGGTGATCCCCTACACCCGCGTCGGCGTCATCGGCGGCGTCATGCTGGCGCTGGGCCGCGCGCTCGGCGAGACCATGGCGGTGACCTTCATCATCGGTAACTCGTTCCGCATCTCGTCCTCGATCTTCGCGCCGGGCACCACGATCTCGGCAGCGATCGCCTCCGAATTCGCCGAGAGCGACGGCCTGCACCAGTCCGGCCTGATCCTGCTCGGCCTGCTCCTGTTCGTGCTGACGTTCTTCGTGCTGGCCGGAGCGCGGCTGATGCTGATGCGGCTGGAAAAGAAGGCGGGGAACTGAAGCCATGAACCCGATCTATTCACGCCGCCGCCGCAAGGACGTCGTCATTCGCGGGCTCTGCATCGCCGCAACCGCCTTTGGTGTCACCTGGCTTGCGCTGATCCTGATCACGCTGCTCTACAATGGCCTCGCCGGACTCAACTTCCAGCTCTTTACCGAGAATACGCCGCCACCCGGATCGAACGAGGGCGGCCTGCTCAACGCCATTGTCGGCTCCGTGATCATGACCGTGCTCGGCGTCGGTATCGGCGCGCCGCTCGGCATGTTCGCCGGCACCTATCTCGCCGAATACGGCCGCAACGACAGGCTGACGTCCGTAATCCGCTTCATCAACGACATCCTGCTCTCGGCGCCCTCGATCATCATCGGCCTGTTCATCTATGGCGCGGTGGTGGTGCCGATGCGCGGCTTCTCGGCGCTCGCCGGCTGTCTCGCGCTCGCCGTCATCGTGATCCCGGTGGTGCTGCGCACGACCGAGGACATGCTGCTTCTGGTGCCGAACGCACTGCGTGAGGCGGCCTCCGCGCTCGGCCTGCCGCGCTCGCTGGTGATCAAGCGGATCGCTTATCGTTCTGCCCGTTCCGGTCTCATCACCGGCGTGCTGCTCGCCACCGCCCGCGTCGCCGGCGAGACCGCGCCGCTGCTGTTCACCGCGCTGTCGAACCAGTTCTTCAGCCTGAGCCTGAACAAGACGATGGCGAACCTGCCGGTCACCATCAACAACTTCGTGCAGAGCCCCTACGCCTACTGGAAGCAGCTGGCCTGGAGCGGGGCGCTGCTCATCACCCTGACCGTTCTTGCCCTGAATATTGGTGCGCGCATCCTTGGCGCCGAGAGGACCGCAAAATGAGTGATCTTTCCGTATCGATGAGCGCGGCCGGCGGCCTGCCCCACGCGCCGGTGCTGCCCGAGGCGCCCCCCAAGGTGACCGTGCGCAATCTCAACTTCTATTACGGCGAGCACCACGCGCTGAAGAACATCAACCTGACGCTCGGCGCCAACCGCGTCACGGCGTTCATCGGCCCGTCGGGCTGCGGCAAGTCGACCCTGCTGCGCATCTTCAACCGGATGTACGATCTCTATCCCGGCCAGCGCGCCACCGGTCAGCTCATGCTCGACCAGACCAACATCCTCGACGGCAAGCTCGACCTCAATCTGCTGCGCGCCCGCGTCGGCATGGTGTTCCAGAAGCCGACCCCGTTCCCGATGACGATCTACGAGAACATCGCCTTCGGCATCCGCCTTTACGAAAAGATCTCGAAGTCCGAGATGGACGACCGCGTCGAGAAGGCGCTGCGCGGCGGCGCGCTGTGGAACGAGGTCAAGGACAAGCTCAACGCCTCCGGCCTCTCGCTGTCCGGCGGCCAGCAGCAGCGCCTCTGCATCGCCCGCACCGTCGCGGTGCGGCCCGAGGTGATCCTGTTCGACGAGCCCTGCTCGGCGCTCGACCCGATCTCGACCGCCAAGGTCGAGGAGCTGATCCAGGAACTGTCCGAGAGTTACACGATTGCGATCGTTACCCACAACATGCAGCAGGCGGCCCGCGTTTCCGACAAGACCGCCTTCATGTATCTCGGCGAGCTGATCGAGTTCGACGACACCAGCAAGATCTTCACGTCGCCGACCGATCGGCGCACGCAGGATTACATCACCGGCCGGTTCGGCTGAGGAGACGGGACATGGGTTCTGAACATACCGCAAAGGCCTTCGACACCGACCTCCAGGAACTTACCCGCCTGGTCGCCGAGATGGGCGGGATTGCCGAGCGCATGATCGTCGATTCCGTCGACGCGCTGATCCGCCGCGACGTCGCGCTCGGCCAGCGCGTCGTCGCCACCGACGTCGAGCTCGACGCGCTCCAGAAGCGCATCGAGGAGCGCGCCGTGCTCACCATCGCTCGCCGCCAGCCGATGGCGGTCGATCTGCGCGAGATCGTCGGCGCCATGCGCGTCGCGACCGATCTCGAGCGCATCGGCGACCTCGCCAAGAACATGGGCAAGCGCGTCGCGGCGCTGGAGACCGATTTCCATCCGCTCAAGCTGTTCCGCGGCCTCGAGCACATGACCGACCTGGTGCAGCAGCAGGTCAAATCGGTGCTGGACGCATATGCCGCGCATGATCTGCCGGCGGCGATGGCGGTGTGGAAGGGCGACGAGGAAGTCGACGCCATCTGCACCTCGCTGTTCCGCGAGCTCCTCACCTACATGATGGAGGATCCGCGCAACATCTCGTTCTGCATCCATCTGATGTTCTGCGCCAAGAACATCGAGCGGATCGGCGATCACGCCACCAACATCGCCGAGACCGTGTTCTATATGATCGAAGGTCAGGCCATGACCGACAAGCGGCCGAAGGGCGACATGACGACCTTCGCCACGACCCTCCCGAATACTTGAATAATTAAGGAGCGACGACCCCATGGGCGCACGCATTATGGTGGTTGAGGACGAGGAAGCTCTGACCGAGCTTCTCCGCTACAACCTCGAAGGCGACGGCTATGACGTCGAGACGGTGATGCGCGGCGACGACGCCGATACCCGTCTCAAGGAGCACATCCCCGATTTGATCGTGCTCGACTGGATGCTGCCGGGGCTATCCGGCATCGAGCTGTGCCGGCGGCTGCGCGCGCGGTCCGATACCAAGCAGCTCCCGATCATCATGCTCACCGCGCGCGGTGAGGAGAGTGAGCGAGTGCGGGGATTGGCGACCGGCGCCGACGATTACATCGTCAAGCCGTTCTCGGTCCCTGAGCTGCTCGCCCGCGTAAAGGGCCTGCTCAGGCGCGCAAGCCCGGAGCGGCTCGCCACCGTGCTGGCGTTTGGCGACATCGAACTCGACCGTGACAAGCGCCGCGTGGCGCGCTCGGGCCGGCCGATCGATCTCGGCCCGACCGAGTATCGCCTGCTGGAGTTTTTCCTGGAGCATCCCGGCCGCGTGTTCTCGCGCGAGCAGCTGCTCGACAGCGTCTGGGGCCGCGATATCTACATCGACGAGCGCACCGTCGACGTGCATATCGGTCGCCTGCGCAAGCTGCTCAATCTCGGTCGCGAGCAGGACCCGATCCGCACCGTCCGTGGCGCCGGCTATGCGCTGGATGATCGGTTTGCGAAGGCGGAGCAGGCGTAGGGTTCTGTGGTTAGTTGCTGACTGCCGCTACCATCTCCGATGTCGTCCAGGCCTATTACGCACTAGGCCGGGACGACACTGAATTTGTCGAACCGCCGTCGCTTGGACGGCGAAACCTTGGAAGCAGACTAACTCACCGTGACGGCTTCACCGGCGCGCGGCGGCGATCTGACGCCGGCTGGTACGCGACGCGCGAGTGTTGGGCGCAATAGGGCAGGCCCGAGAGCGCCCTGCCGCCGCAGAAGAAGAAGTCCGGACTCGAGGGATCGCCGACCGGCCAGTGGCAGGTCGCCTCGTTCAATTCGAGCAGCGACAGCCGCTGGCTCATCGGCACCACGTTGTCGTAGGTGACCGGATCCGGCTCAGCCTCGACCTCGAAGGCCTGCGCAAGCGCGGTGTTGCCGCGCGCAATCGGCCGGGTCACCCGCATCATGTGCTGCGCGGGACGCGCCTTGCGTGGCCGCGGAGCTGCCGACGACGGGCTCTTGGCACGGCCGGACAGGCCCAGCCGGTGCACCTTGCCGATCACGGCATTGCGGGTCACATTGCCGAGTTCAGCTGCGATCTGGCTGGCCGAAAGTCCGGCCTCCCAAAGCTTTTTCAACTGCTCGACGCGATCGTCCGACCATGTCAAAACCGTCATTGCGCCCTTTCCCTCGCTACGAGCCGCCTTGCTGGGGCTGCGCTGCGAATGCCTAAGTCTCGAAAAACCCGTGCCGCCAGAATCCCTTGAAGTTCGCCGGGCGCAGAAGCGCTCCCGAACGTTTACGCCGGTACATGAGGACTTAGAGGATCAGAACCGCTGCACGAGATGTCGTATCTGACAAGCCAAACGCTACAATATGGCGTGACTCCCGCGCAAGAGTCCGCCGACTCGCGTCCACATGTTCCGTGGTGAAAACCCGCAAATTCGGCACCGCAAGACTACGGATTCAGCATTTCGCGGGGCTTTCCGGGCGGCATTGACACCCGTGGTACCAAGCATAAGATGGTGACGCGTGCCGCCCTTAAAAGGCGGCACGTTTCGTTTTCCGGACCAATGACGCGCTGCGCAACGCACGTTCAGGCCGTCCGAAACATCCAGGCGACCGCCAAAGAGACCGTCATGACCAACAGCGCCGCGCCGCATTTGCTCCCCGTATTCGCCAGGGCCGACATCGGTTTTGAGCGCGGCGAGGGCTCTTGGCTGATTGCGACCAATGGCGATCGCTATCTCGATTTCACCTCTGGCGTGGCGGTGAATGCGCTCGGCCATGCCCATCCCGCGCTGGTCAAGGCGTTGCAGGAGCAGGCCACCAAGCTCTGGCACATGTCGAACCTGTTCCAGAGCCCGGACGGCGAGAAGCTCGCGGCGCGCCTTTGCAACGAGAGCTTTGCGGACTTCGTGTTCTTCTGCAATTCCGGCGCCGAGGCGCTGGAATGCGTGATCAAACTCGTCCGCCACCATCACGCAGCCAAGGGCCATCCCGAGCGCTATCGCATGATCACGTTCGAGGGCGCCTTCCATGGCCGCACGCTCGCAACGCTGGCTGCGACGGGATCTGCAAAATATCTCGAAGGTTTCGGTCCGCCGATGGACGGCTTTGACCAGGTTGCACATGGCGATCTGGACGCCGTGAAGAAGGCGATCGGCCCGCAGACCGCCGGCATCCTGATCGAGCCGCTCCAGGGCGAGGGTGGCGTGCGCTCGGCGCCGCCGGCGTTCTATCGCGCGCTGCGCCAGCTTTGCGACGAGAAGGGCCTGCTGCTCGCCTTCGACGAGGTGCAGACCGGCATGGGCCGCACCGGTGATCTGTTCGCGCATCGCCGTTTCGGCATCACGCCCGACGTGATGTCGCTGGCCAAGGCGCTCGGCGGCGGCTTCCCGATCGGCGCTTGCCTTGCGACCGCGGAAGCGGCCTCCGGCATGACGCCCGGCTCGCACGGCTCGACCTTCGGCGGCAATCCGCTGGCAGTCTCTGCCGCGAACGCCGTGCTCGACGTCATGCTCAAGCCCGGCTTCTTCGACCACGTGCAGAGGATGTCGCTGCTGCTCAAGCAGAAGCTCGCCTCCGTGATCGATCGTCATCCCGACATCGTCAGCGAAGTGCGCGGCGAGGGGCTTCTGATCGGTATCAAGGCCGTGGTGCCGTCGGGCGATCTCGTCGCCGCGCTGCGCGACGAAAAACTGCTCACCGTCGGCGCCGGCGACAATGTCGTGCGCTTCCTGCCGCCCTTGATCGTCACCGAAGCGGAGATCGAGGACGGCGTGGCGCGGCTCGAACGGGCCTGCTCCGCGATTTCTGCCAGTCAGACCAAGCGGGCGGCAAGCTGATGAGCAAGACGCCAAAACATTTCCTCGATATCAACGAGCTCCCGTTGTCGGAGCTCAAGAGCATGCTCGACGCCTCCTCCGCCATGAAGGCGAAGCAGAAGGCGCATCAGCCGGTCAGGCCGCTCGAAGGCAAGACGCTGGCGATGATCTTTGAGCGCCCCTCGACCCGCACGCGCGTCTCGTTCGACGTCGCCATGCGTCAGCTCGGCGGCGAGCCGATCATGCTCACCGGTGCGGAAATGCAGCTCGGACGCGGCGAGACCATCGCCGATACCGCGCGCGTGCTGTCGCGCTATGTCGACGCCATCATGATCCGCATCCTCAATCACGAGGCGCTGCTGGAGCTTGCGGCGAACGCGACCGTGCCCGTCATCAACGGCCTGACGCGGCGCTCGCACCCCTGCCAGGTGATGGCCGACCTCCTGACCTATCAGGAGCATCGCGGCCCGATCGAAGGCAAGACCGTGGCCTGGACCGGCGACGACAACAATGTGCTGGCGTCCTGGGCCCATGCGGCCGAACGCTTCAAATTCCAGCTCAATGTCGCCACCCCGCCGGAGCTCGCGCCGAAGAAGGCGATGCGTGACTTCATCAAGGCCACCGGCGCGCCGATCGTGCTCGGCACCGATGCGGAGGCCGCCGTGCGCGGCGCCGACTGCGTCGTCACCGACACCTGGGTGTCGATGGGCGACAAGGAGGGCGAGCACCGCCACAACGTGCTCAAGCCCTATCAGGTCAATGCCAAGCTGATGTCATTGGCCAAACCCGACGCGCTCTTCATGCATTGCCTGCCCGCCCATCGCGGCGAGGAGGTCACCGACGAGGTGATCGACGGCCCGCAATCGGTCGTGTTCGACGAGGCCGAAAACCGCCTGCACGCGCAGAAGGGCATTCTGGCCTGGTGCTTCGACGCGGTGAAGTAACGGCGCGGTCACGTAGGTATTCCTCGTCGTCCTGGCTTTAGCCCGGACGACACTGGGGCGTGGTGCGTGCATGCGACGCCCCCTTCCATTTCCGCCCTCCGACCCCAGATAAAGCGCCATGGTTTCCCAATCCCCTGACATGAAAACCGAGCCTGAGGGCCCGGTTCGCGCGCCGTCCGCGGTTCCGATCGATGATGCGGTGCTGCCTTACGAGGTCGACGCGCTCGACGTGCGCGGCCGGCTGGTGCGGCTTGGCCCGGCGCTCGACGAGATCCTGACCCGGCACGACTATCCCGCGCCGGTCGGCAAGCTGCTCGGCGAGGCCATCGTGCTGACCACGCTGCTCGGCTCGGCGCTGAAATTCGAAGGGCGCTTCATACTCCAGGCCCAGACCGATGGTCCGGTGTCGTTCCTGGTGGTGGACTACAATGCGCCCGATCGCTTGCGCGCCTATGCTCGCTACGACGCGTCGCGTCTTGGCGACGCTAAGGATTCCGGCGCGTTGCTCGGCCATGGCCATCTCGCCATGACCATCGACCAGGGGCCCGACATGAGCCGCTATCAGGGCCTGGTCGCGCTCGACGGCGGCAGCCTTGAAGACGCCGCGCATGAATATTTCCTGCGCTCCGAGCAGATTCCGACGCGCGTGCGCCTCGCGGTCGGCGAGGAGTGGCGCTCGGGCGACGGCGGCAAGCATCGCTGGCGCGCTGGCGGCATGCTGATGCAGTTCTTGCCGAAGGCGCCGGAGCGCGCGCGGCAGGCCGATCTGCATCCCGGCGATGCGCCGGAAGGCGTCGAAGTGCACGCTGTCGCCGAGGACGATGCCTGGGTCGAGGCCCGCTCGCTGATCGAAACCGTCGAGGACGTCGAGCTGATCGATCCCGATCTCTCCGGAGAGCGGCTGCTCTACCGCCTGTTCCACGAACGCGGCGTCCGCGTGTTCAATCCGCTGGTCCTGAAAGCGCAATGCTCCTGCTCGCGCGACGCGGTCGGCGCCATGCTGAAGAGCTTTTCGCCCGACGACCGCGCCGCGATGGTCAAGGACGACAAGGTCGTCGTCACGTGCGAGTTCTGTAGCTCGGTGTACGAGTTCACGCCGCGGGATGCGGGCGTGGAAGACGCGTAAGCTCTTGTAGGGTGGACAAAGCGAAGCGTGCCCACCGCTTGGTGCACGTTGATTGAAGTGGTGGGCACGGCGCTTCGCGCCTTTGCCCACCCTACGTCCGCCCTAATTCAACACCCTCTTATTATCCGGGCTGTCGAGCGAGAACGTCGGCACGTCGATCTCGAAGCGTTCGCCGCTTGCGCTGACCATCTGGTAATGGCCGGTCATGAAGCCGGAGGCGGTCGAGAGCGGGACGCCGGAGGTGTATTCGAAGCGCTCGCCGGGGGCCAAGGTCGGCTGCTCGCCGACTACGCCTTCGCCCTTGACCTCCTGCTGCCGGCCGGAGGCGTCGGTGATGATCCAGTGCCGCGTCTTGAGTTGCACGGTCTCGTCGCCGGAATTGGTGATGACGATGGTGTAGGACCAGAAATAGCGCGAGCGGTCGGCCGACGACTGCTCCGGAACAAAGTTCGGCTCGACGGTCACTTCGATTTGGCGGGTCACGGCACGGTACATGGCTGCCATCATAACGAAATCCCGGCCGGGAACCAAACGCCCAAGCGGCTTCGGCGACATCGTCCCGCCAGAATTGACAGGGAAGTACACCTCCAACGAATGCACCTGCAAGAAATAGACTTGCAAGAAATACACCTGGATGTGATCCGGCCGCTTTGCGAGGCGGCGACTGGACCGGTACACTCCTCATACGTCGCGATTTGCGGAAGGGTTTTAAGGGCCCCGATGACCATTGCCGATCAAGTGACGGGATCGACGATCGCGGGAACCGCGGGTGCCAAGCCTGCGGAGGCTAGGCCCGTGGACACGAAGGCGCGTGTGGCCGCGCCGGCCATCACGCTGCCCGTCATCGGCGAGCGCGAGCTGCGGCTCGATCTGTTCCGCGGGCTGGCGCTGTGGCTGATCTTCATCGATCATCTGCCGCCGAATCTTCTGACCTGGTTCACGATCCGCAATTACGGCTTCAGCGACGCCACCGAAATCTTCATCTTCATCTCCGGCTACACCGCCGCCTTCGTCTACGGCCGCGCGATGCTGGAGTCCGGCGTCGTCATCGCCACCGCGCGCATCCTGCGCAGGGTCTGGCAGATCTATGTCGCCCACGTCTTCCTGTTCACGATCTTCCTCGCCGAGATCTCCTACGTCGCGACCAGCTTCGAGAACCCGCTCTACACCGAAGAGATGGGCATCATGGATTTCCTCAAGCAGCCCGACGTCACCATCGTGCAGGCGCTGCTGTTGCGCTTCCGTCCCGTCAACATGGACGTGCTGCCGCTGTATATCGTCTTGATGCTGGCGCTGCCCTTGATCCTGTGGTCGATGAAGTGGAAGCCCGACGTCACGCTCGGCTTCTCGGTGCTGCTCTATGCCGTCACCTGGCAATACGACCTCTATTTCTCGGCCTATCCGAACGGCTTCTGGGCGTTCAATCCGCTGGCCTGGCAATTGCTTTTCGTGTTCGGTGCATGGTGTGCGCTCGGAGGTGCGCGACGCATGTCGCGCATTCTGGCTTCGCCCGTGACGATGTGGATCTCGATCGCCTATCTGGTTGCCGCATTCTGTGTGACGCTGACCTGGTATGTGCCGCAGCTCTCGCACTTCATGCCGAAGCGGCTCGAGCAGTGGATGTATCCGATCGACAAGACTGATCTCGACGTGCTGCGCTTCACGCATTTCCTGGCGCTGGCCGCGCTCACCGTGCGCTTCCTGCCGCGGGAGTGGCCGGGCCTGAGATCACCCTGGCTGCGGCCGCTGATCCTGTGCGGCCAGCATTCGCTGGAGATCTTCTGCCTTGGCGTCTTCCTGGCCTTTGCCGGCCATTTCATCCTGGCCGAGGTCTCCGCCGGCCCGGGCATGCATGCGCTGATTAGTCTCTCCGGAATCCTGATCATGTGGGGCGTGGCCTGGGTGATTTCGTGGTACAAACGCGTAGCTGACAAGAGCGGTGCGAAGACCAAAATCGCCGTCGGCAACGCCGATATGGCGGGAGGGGGCTGATGAAGGCGAAGGTTCTCCTGAGCCTGATCCTGCTGTGCGGTAACCTCGCCGCGCCTCTGGCGCGCGCGGGCGATGCTGCGTCTGTAGCCCCCGCAGCCCCCGCAGCCTGCGAATTGCCGTCCTATCTGCTCACCACCGAGAGCCAGCTCCATAAGGTCGCCGATACCGTCAAAGACGGCAAACCGCTTGAAATCCTGGTGATCGGCAGCCGCTCGACGACGATTCCGGCCTCGGAGGACAGCTCCTATCCGGCGCGGATGCAGGCCATTCTGAAGGAGAAGCTGCCGCCTACGGAGGCGGTGCACGTCTCCGTAGAAATACAGAGCAAGAAGACCGCGGAGGAGGCCGCCGGCACCTTTGTTAAGCTGATGGAAGCAAAAGCACCTACTTTGGTCATCTGGCAGACCGGGACCGTGGATGCTATCCGATCCATCGATCCCGACGATTTTCGCGGCGCGGTGACCGATGGGGTTACTGCGTTGCAAAATGCGGGGGCTGACGTCGTCTTGATGAATTTGCAATACAGCCCGCGTACCGAAACCATGATCTCGGCGCCGCCCTATCTCGACAATATGCGGGTGGTGGCGCAGGAGCATGATGTCCCGCTGTTCGACCGTTTCGCGATGATGCGGCAATGGAATGATCAGGGTCAGTTCGACCTGTTCAGCCCGTCCCGCGGCCCCGAGCTGGCGAAACAAGTTCATGATTGCCTTGGCCGGGCGTTGGCGCAGTTCGTGATCGACGCTGCCCATCTGGGACCGGCCCAGCAGCAAAATTGAGGTCTAGCGTTAATGAGTTCTCTCCGCCCTTTTTGCCTGTCGGCATGGCTGGCTGCGTCCGCAGCGGCAGCGCTGCTGGTGCTGACGCTGCAGGTACCTGCTTACGCACAAGCCGCGCAGGCAACGCCGGCTCCGCAACAGGCTGCTAATCCCGCGCCCGCATCACCGTCGCAGACCGCAGCGGCCGGCCAGCCGGCTGCCGAGCAGCGCGGCCTCACCTCGCGTGCCATCGACAAGGTGAAGCAGGTCGCCAATTCCGCCGGCGACATCTTCAGCCGCGTGCCCTGCCTGTCGCCGAAGGGCGGCGCGAAGGCGATGGGTTCGCTGCCGCATGTCGCGAACAAACTCGTCGCCGGCAAGCCGGTCGTGATCGTCGCGTTCGGCTCGTCGTCGACCGCCGGCTATGGCGCGAGCTCGCCGGACTTCAACTATCCGAACCGTCTCGCCGCGCAGCTGCGCCGGAAATATCCGACCGCCGACATCACCGTCATCAATGCCGGCATCGGCGGCGAGGACGCGCCCGAGATGATGAAGCGCCTCCAGAAGGAGGTGATCGACGTGCACCCGGATCTCGTGATCTGGCAGGTCGGCACCAACGCCGTGCTGCGCAACCTCGATCCCGGCGACACCGCTAAGATGGTCGAGGACGGCATCACCCGCATCCAGGCCGCTGGCGACGCCGATGTCGTGCTGGTCGACCCGCAATATTCGCCGCAAGTCACCCAGCGCGCCGAGAGCGCCGGCAAGATGGTGAAGCTGCTCGGCAAGGTCGCCGAGCTCCGTCACGTCGGCATTTTCCCGCGTTTCGAGGTGATGCGCGACTGGCACGAGAAGCAGGCGATCCCGGTCGAGAGTTTTGTGATCTCCGACGGTCTGCACATGAACGATTGGGGCTATGCCTGCTTCGCCCAGCTCTTGGGCGATGACATCATCCGCTCGGTCGGCCAGATCAAGCTCGGGGTGAACGTGCCAGCGGACGTGCGGACGTATCGGCCGATGTGATGTCGTAGTGGTGGGTTAGCGAAGCGCAACCCACCACTGTTTATCTCCGCAGAGGCAGAAGAGGTGGGTTACGCCTTCGGCTAACCCACCCTGGATTCCGCGATCTTCGCTCACGCCTTCTCCAGCGCCGCGGTCAGATCCTCGATCAGGTCATCAACATGCTCCAGCCCCGCCGAGAAGCGGATGAAGCCTTCGCTGATGCCCAGCGCAGCGCGGTCTTCCGGCTTCAGGCGCTGATGCGTCGTGGTGGCCGGATGCGTGACGAGGCTCTTGGCGTCGCCGAGATTGTTGGAAATCTTGGCGAGCTTGAGCTCGTTGAGCACGCGGAACGCACCCTGCTTGCCGCCCTTGACCTCGAAGCCGACCAGCGTCGAGCCGCCGCGCATCTGCTTCTTCACCAGCGCTGCCTGCGGATGATCGGCGCGGCCGGGATAGATCAGCCGCGAAATTTTTGGATGGCTCGCCAGCACGTCGGCGATGCGCGCCGCGGTCTCCGTCTGCGCGCGCACGCGCACGCCGAGCGTCTCCAGGCCCTTGAGCAGGACCCAGGCGTTGAACGGCGAGATCGACGGGCCGGTCTGGCGCATGAAATTGTGGATGTGCTCGGCGATGAAGGCTTCCGACGACAGGATGATGCCGCCGAGACAGCGGCCCTGGCCGTCGATGTGCTTGGTCGCGGAGTAAACCACGACATCGGCGCCGAGCGCGAGCGGGCTCTGCCAGATCGGCGTCGCGAAGACGTTGTCGACGACGAGCCGCGCGCCGCCGCTGTGCGCGATCTCGGCAATCGCGGGAATGTCGAGTACGTCGAGCGTGGGGTTGGTCGGGCTCTCCAGGAAGAACGTCTTGGTGTTCGGCTTGAGCGCGCGCTGCCACTGGTCGAGATCGAAGCCGTCGACCAATGTGGTCTCGATGCCGTAGCGCGGCAGCAGATCCTGAATGACGTAGAGACACGAGCCGAACAGCGCCTTTGAAGCCACCACGTGGTCGCCGGTCTTCAGCGGCGCCAGGATCGCGGTGGTCACCGCGGCCATGCCGGTTGCGGCCGAGCGGGCAGCCTCGGCACCTTCGAGCTCGATCATGCGACGCTCGAACATCGCGATGGTCGGGTTCGAATAGCGCGAATAGATGAAGCCGGGGTCCTCGCCCTTGAACCGCGCCTCGCACTCCTCGGCGCTGTTGTAGACATAGCCCTGGGTCAGGAACAGCGCCTCCGACGTCTCGCCATATTGCGAGCGCAGGGTGCCGGAATGGACCAGACGGGTTTCGGGGCGATAGTGGGCGGTGGACGCCGGGGACTTCGACATAGGACCTCCTCTGCGTGACCATCGAAAATGGTCACAAAAAACCGGCCTGGATATCTCCACGGGCCGGGATCACAGAGGTCCCCGGCCTGTTTAGCGACTTATTTAACGTGGCTGCAAGCCGGCCGGCTCAAATCACCACGGGATAAGTCATGCTCATATTCCGCAATGCCCTTTTCGTCAAGGCGTCCATCGGATAGCCGTAAAAAGCTGTATTTTCCGCATGTCCGGATACATTTGCCCCCTGATGAGGACCCCCGGTTGACGTTCACGGTTGCCGCCGACGCCAATGGTATCCTGCCCGACCGCATGATCGCGGCGATGGCGGACGCGGGCCTCATCCTGCCCGCCTACGATTTCGTCGAAAGCCAGATCCAGCCGGCGAGCCTTGATTTGCGCCTCGGCGACATCGCCTATCGTGTGCGCGCGAGCTTCCTGCCCGGCCCCGGCGCCACCGTCGCCGAACGCATCGACGAATTGAAGCTGCACGAGTTCAGCCTCGCCGACGGCGCGGTGCTGGAGACCAACTGCGTCTACATCGTGCCGCTGCTCGAGAGCCTCGCGCTGCCGCCAGAGATCGTCGCGGCGGCAAACCCGAAGAGCTCGACCGGTCGGCTCGACGTCTTCACCCGCGTGATCGCCGACGGTACTCGCCGCTTCGACATGATCGGCGCCGGCTATCACGGTCCGCTCTATGCCGAGATCAGCCCGAAGACGTTTCCGGTGCTGGTCAGCGAAGGCTCGCGGCTGTCGCAGGTGCGTTTCCGCACCGGTGACGCCATCCTCAATCCCGATGAGCTCGACGCGTTGCATGCCTCCGAGCGCCTCGTCGATGTCGACGATGCCGATCTGTCCGGCGGCGTCGCCGTCTCCGTCGATCTCTCCGGCGAGAAGGGGACTGGCTTCGTCGGTTACCGCGCCAAGCGCCACACCGGCGTCATCGATGTCGATCGTCGCGCCGGCTATTCGGTGCAAGACTTCTGGGAGCCGATCTCGGCGCGTCCCGACGGCAGCCTAATCCTCGATCCCGGCGAGTTCTACATCCTTGCTTCGAAAGAGGCCGTGCAGGTGCCGCCCGATTACGCCGCGGAGATGGTGCCGTTCGATCCGCTGGTTGGCGAATTCCGCGTGCACTATGCCGGCTTTTTCGATCCCGGCTTCGGCTATGCCGGCGCCGGCGGACAAGGCTCGCGCGCAGTGCTCGAAGTGCGCTCGCGCGAAGTACCGTTCATTCTCGAGCACGGCCAGATCGTCGGCCGCCTCGTCTACGAGAAGATGCTGGCCCGCCCCGACGCGATGTACGGCCAGCGCATCGGCTCGAACTACCAGGCGCAAGGCCTGAAGCTGAGCAAGCATTTCCGGGTGTAGCTACATTCTCCGCTGTCATTCCCCGCGAAGGCGATGACAGCGAATACGCGTCTGGTTGCGTCGCCCCATCCGCGATGACACACTCCCGCAAAACAACAAGCCGGGAGTGAACATGACCGCCGCAGCAGACTCCGCGCAGGAAGCTCAATGGAAGCGCTGGCGCGCGGTCGCCGATCTCTATCATGCCTATTTCACCGGCCTCATCCTCACCGTGGTCACGCGGCGCGGCACGGCAGACGCGGCCGAGTTCGTCTTCCGCGTATTTCGCCGCCAGCAGCAGGAGCGCTTCCTGCCGGGGCTGGGAAAGCTCGGGCTCAGCCATCTGCCGCCGGCGGTCGCGGCCGCGCAATATCACTATCTCTCCAACTGGATCGGCGGCGTGCATGTCGAATACATGTATGAGAACGATACCAAGGCCTGGATCCGCTATCCGCCGCCGCGCTGGATCTGGAAGGGCACCGCGATCTGCGGCGTGCCGGGCGAAGTCTCACGCGCGATGCTGCGCGGCTGGCACGCCAACAATGGCGTCGCGCTGGGAGATATCAGGCTCGGCTTTGTCTGCACCAAGCAGAGCGTCGACGGCCAGGACGGGCTCGAGGGCTATTACCATCAATACGACCACCCGCTCGAGATCGATCAGCGCCTCGTCTTCGCGCGGCATCTGGAAGCACCACTGTTCGACGCCAGGACCGCGCCGGCTCTGCCGGTCTCGAGCTGGCCGAAGCCGCGGCTCGAGAAAGCCTATCGCAACTACGCGATGGAATATGTGCGCACCGCCGCGCCGGTGATGGTGCAACTGTTCGGGCCTGAGGATGCCGGCTATCTCCTGCACCTCACCGGCAAGCTGATCGGCATGCAATATTTTGACGAGGTCGCAGCCGCACTGTCGATGAGCCGCGGCGGCGCGAGCGAGTTCGCATCGTTCCTCAACACACTATTCGCCGCGCAGGACGATGTGGCCGAGACGACAACGTCCGAAGGCGCGTTCGAAATCCGCCAGGAGAGCTGGAAGCTGATGGACGATGTCGCCGACTATCACCGCGCTTGCGCCAAGGTGCTGGAGGGGTTGTTCGAGGGACTGGCTGCCGGATGTGGGCGGCATATCGGTGTGTATATGCGTCCGACTGGCGATGGCCGGTCGCCACTGGTGTGGACCATCGGGTAATTCCACCTGCTGAAATGCGCTGCCGCAGGGCACGCCTGCGCCCGGCGCAGGAGGAATCGGCACCTGCCGTGCTAACAAGCGGCGAACGCGCCTTTCGCGCGAACAAATTCATTGCCACACCTACGCATTGCGACGCCGCAGATGGCGCTTATGCCCCGGGAGAGGAAATGTCCGACATCGCCGAAATCCCGGTCGATGAACAAGAGCGTCCGCTGCCGTCGCCCCTGCGGCCGCTGAGGAGCGCGTTGACCGACGGCCCGATCCTGCGCACGCTGCTCGGGCTCGCCTGGCCGAACGTGGTCGCACTCTCGGCCGGCACCTGCGTGGTGATCGCGGAGACCTCCTATATCGGGCGTCTTGGTGTCGAGGCGCTGGCCGCGATGGCGCTGGTGTTTCCGACCGTGATCCTGACCATGACGATGTCGGGCGGCGCCATGGGCGGTGCCGTGGCGTCCGCCATCGCACGCGCGCTCGGCGCCGGCGATCGCGAGCGCGCCGGCACGCTCGCTGCGCATGCGCTCCTGATCGGCATCACCTTCGGCCTCGTCTTCATGCTGGGCATGCTGATCTTCGGGCCCAAGGTGCTCGAGATGCTCGGTGGCCGCGGTGATGTGCTGGCGCATGCGGTCGCCTACACCCAGGTGTTTTTCGGCGGCGCCGTACTGCCCTGGCTGCTCAACACCATGGCCGGCGTGCTGCGCGGCACCGGCAACATGAAGCTGCCGTCGCTGTTGATCCTCAACTCCGCGGTCTGGCAGATCGTGCTCGGCGGCACGATGGGCCTCGGTCTCGGACCCGTGCCGCAGCTCGGCATGCGCGGCGTCGCCGCTGGCGCGCTGATCGCCTACTCCATGAACATCTGCGTGATGGGTTGGTATTTGTTCTCCGGCCGCGCCCGCGTCGTGCCGAAGCTGCGTGGGCTTCGCATCCAATGGGCAATGTTTTTCGACATCCTGAAGGTGGGTGCGATCGCCTGCTTCTCGCCGCTGCAATCGGTGCTGACGATTTCGATCTTCACCCACATGCTGGCGAAGTTCGGCACCGCGATCCTCGCCGGCTACGGCATCGGCGCGCGGTTGGAGTTTTTGCTGACCTCGATCGCGTTCTCGTTTGGCATCGCCTCGGTGCCGATGATCGGCATGGCCGTTGGCGCCGGCCGCATCGCGCGGGCGCGGCGCATCGCCTGGATTGCCGGCGCGAGTGCTTTCGTTGCCGTCGGCGCGCCGGCCTGTCTGGTCGCGCTGTTCCCCGACCTCTGGGTCAACATCTTCACCGACAGTGCAACCGTGCGCGCGACCAGCCACCAATATCTGTCGACGGTTGCACCGTTCTACGCCTTCATTGGCCTTGCCTCGACGATGTATTTCTCGTCGCAGGGTGCGGCCAAGGTGATCGGGCCGGTGCTGGCGCAGACCGCGCGGCTGATCTACATCGCCAGCTGCGGCTGGTGGCTGTCGACGCATGACGCCACCGCGCAAAACTTCTTCTGGCTGGCCGCAAGCTCGATGGTCGTGCTCGGCCTGCTGTCATGCTCCAGCGTGGTGCTGACACGCTGGGGGCCGCGCGAGACGAAGCCTGCAATCAGGCCCGCTCTCTCGGGTATCGCCGACTAACGATGCCTGTGGCGGCGATGGCCGCCACCGCCGCCGACATTGGCGAGCCGCATCAATTGCGGGATCATCGCCATCATGTCGCCGCCGCCTGCGCCGCCGAGCATGCCCATGATATCGCCGCCGCCCATGCCGCCGATCCCCATCGGCATGTTGCCGCCTCCGCCCATCGGCGCGTAGCCGCCGTAATTGGGTGCGCCGAACCCTCCGCCGGCGAGGCCGCCAATGCCCCCGCCGCCCGTCATGCCGCCGATCCCGCCGCCGCCATTCTCCATCATGCGGCTCATCATCGGGCCCATGGTCTGCATCATCATGGCGAAGCGGCGCTTGCCCATCTTCGCCTTCATCATCTCCAGCATCGGCGCCATCTGGGTCATCATGTCCTCGCCGCCGGCGCCGCCGCCGCCGAGGAACTGCGCCTTAGCCGGCGAACTTGCGACCGAAAACAACAGCAGCACGGCAGCTGCCTGGCAGACCACCTTGTCAGCACCTCTCATGGCATGTTCCTCGCGTGCGTGGCTCAGCCGGGAGAGCGGAGCCAACCGGACGCACGCCGCCATGGTTACGGCCGTTGAGGGCAGGGCTCTGTGAGAAAGATCACGCAGCCGCAGCCGGAAACGCGCGGTGTATGGCGGCGACCGCGTCCTTGGTCTGTCCCTGCACATAGGGCGCAAGCTCGTTCGGCAGCATGTCGATGATCCAGACCAGGCGGCACCTCGTCTCGCTCTCGGCGATCACCTGAACCGAGGCGCTGTAATGCTTCAGCCGTTCATTGTCGATCGCGTAGACCAGCCGCTGCCGTGCATCGTCGCAGTCGACCAGCACCTCGCGGGCCACCGAGCCATTCGCGAACGTGACGATGCGCGCATCGCCGTCAAGCGTGCAGGCGGTGACGAAGCCCGGCGCCAGCCGCTGAGGCAGCGCGCCGAAATCGCGCACGGCATCCCAGACGTCGCAGGCGGGGACGGGGAGGGGAATGTCGTTATGAATGGAAGCCATTTGGAAAGTGTCCTTGATTGAGAAAGTCGCCGCCACAAACGCCGTCATTGCGAGCGCAGCGAAGCAATCCGGGAATGTATCCGCTGAGACAGTCTGGATTGCTTCGTCGCAAGAGCTCCTCGCAATGACAAAGGAGAGAGCTCACACACAAACCGCCTCGACATTGTTGCCATCGGGATCGATCAAAAACGCCGCGTAGTAGGTCGGGCTGTAATCCTTGCGCGGCCCCGCGCCGCCATTGTCGCGGCCGCCGCTCTTCAGCCCTTCGCCGTGGAACGCCTTCACCGCGTCGTGATCCCCTGCGCGAAACGCGATGTGCGCACCGTCGGCCTTGCGTCCCTTGTTCAGATGCAGCCAGAGCGCCGGCGCGCCCTTCGGCCCGAAGCCGGCATAGCCGTCGCCGCTCGAGCACAGGACGTAACCGAGCGGGGCCAGCACCGCGGTGTAGAATCGCGTGGCGGCGTCGAGGTCGGCAACGCGCAATCCGATATGGTCGTACATTATCGTCTCCATCTGCAAAGCGCGCCTGTGTGGTGGCGCACGCTGGAAACGAACCTAGTCGGGACAGGGCAGGAGGCTCTTGGAGAATCTTGCGCTTCGTTGGCGCGAATTCGGGCGCGCCCGGCTAGTTCGCCGGCGGCTCGGTCTGCCACTGGCTGACGCGCTTGAGATGATAGGCCTGGACCCACATGTTGGTCCCGATCACGATGGCTATCGCGACGATCAAGCCTGTGAGCTTCTGCGGTTCATAATGAGCGAGAACGAGCAGGACGACAGAGACGATCGCAGTGAAACCAAAGCTGAACCAGAGACCGACGAGGCGAGGTGCAAACCAGGTCGGCCGGCCATTGGTGCCCCACTGCATCGGAACGCGCGGCGCAGTGATCTTTCGGCCATAATAGATGGCGCAGCCCGCGATGAAGGCGAGTCCGATCGCCAACGCCATCAGCGTGGCCGCAATCACGTCACTCGGGGCACTGTCCATCTATTGGCTCATCGCTTCAAATGGTGATCTATCACCCTTCAGTTGCAATATAGCGCGATGGTCCGCAGGGATCAGCCTGTAGCGTCTGGCCTGGTCAACAGACGGTTACCGGCAAACCGGAAGCCAGCCTCAGTTGAGGGCCGGACGTTCCCCAAAAATCTCACGCTCGCCGCGCGAGGCTTGCCGGAATTTCGTCGGCGACACGCCCGCGGCGCGATGAAAGGTACGGACGAAGTTGGAGAGGTCGCCGAAGCCGACATCGTAGGCGATGTCGGTGATGGCGATGTCGTCGTCAGCGAGCAGGCGCGCCGCGTGCCGCAGCCGCGAGCGCACCAGATATTGATGGGGGGTGACGCCGAGCACGTTCGAGAACAGCCGCAGGAAATGGAACGAGCTCAGGCCTGCCTGCCGTGCGGCCTGCTCGAGGTCGATCTCGGCATGCGAATTCTCGTCGATCCAGAGCGCGGCCTCGACCGCGCGACGGCGGTCGCGCGTGGTCGGCGTCGCCTGCTTGCGCGGCTTGCCCGAGGCCACATCGACAAAGCGGCCGGCAAGGATCTGGCCGATCTCGTCGAGGCCGAGGTCGCTGTTGCCATCTGCCGCCGTCTGAGCGAGCTCGCCCAGCACCATCAGTTCGGGGAGCGGCGGCGTTGCGCCGACACGCCAGACCTCGCGTCGTCCGCCCAGCGCATCGACGAGGTCCTCGCTGAAGAAGAACGAAAGGCAGACGTCGCCGCTGACATGCTCATGCGTGCAGGTGTATTCGTCGCCGGGCGCGCCGACCAGCAGCGAGCCCGCCACCAGTTCGAAGAAGCCGGCGCGGCAACGGCAGCCAAAGCTCCCCGAGCGGACATAGGCGATGGAATGGCCCAAGCGGCATTCGGCGAACGGCTCGTCACCCGGTCCCGCATCGCAGCGAAACTCGGAGACCGTGATCGATTGTGAGGTCAGCAGCCTGGTCGCATCCATCGCACCTATCTAGGCATGATCCGGAAAAGTGTCAGCGGTTTTCCGACAAGATCATGCCCAAAACGATAAAGCTAAAGCGCGATCTGGATCGCACTTCAGCTCGGCCGCGGCGGGGCAACGGGCAGCAGCACCTCGAACAGCGTCTTGCTGGCGATCGGATGGGCGCCCTCGAGCGCGAGCAACCGCCGCTTGGAGATCACCCCGCCGTAAGGCGAGATCCGGTCGGCATAACTGCCGGCTTCCAGCACCCGGTGGCAGGGCACGATCAGCATGTAGGGATTTTTCGAGATCGCTTGCGCCACTGAATACGCCGCACCGGAGGCGCCCAACGCCTTGGCGATCTCGGAATAGGTGCGCGTCTCGCCGCGCGGGATGGTGCAGGTGTATTCATAGACCCGCCGGTTGAAGGCGGGCACGTCGCCGGCATCGAGGCTGACATCGGAGAAGTCGGGATCGCTGCCCTGCAGCAACATCGCGATGCCGTCGATCGCAAGCTCGGCATTAAGGGGAAGCGGCTGCTCGCGCGCCTCGGGATGGACCTGAAAGATCCGGCGGCGGGTGCCGATCTCCCGCGCCTCCGGCAATTGCACGGCCACCACGCCGGAATTGCTCCAGACGATGCCGCAACGGCCTACGGCCGTGTCGAATATTGCGTAAGCACGCCCCACCTGCGCACGCCCCACACGCTGTACGTTCCTCAACCCCGGAGCGATCATAACACTGCCACAATCCGGCGCACCTGGAATCTTACCGGGACGTTAACAAGCGTCCGGCCAAACGCGCCAAAGCGCTTGGCGCGAGGCGCCGTCTCGGCTAATCAGGACGGGCGTCGGCTACCGCGCATCCGCGGGCGTAGTTCAATGGTAGAACGGCAGCTTCCCAAGCTGCATACGAGGGTTCGATTCCCTTCGCCCGCTCCATTGATTGATGGGGCAACAATTGGCCGACGAACGCATGGTAGCCATTGCCTGTGATCACGGGGGCTTTGCCCTCAAGCAAGCCCTGAAGGTCGCACTGCCCGATGTGAGGTGGCTGGACCTAGGCACGAACAGTGCCGAGTCCGTCGACTATCCCGATTTCGCCGGCAAGCTGGCCGATGCCATCAAGTCCGGCAAGGCCGGGCGCGGCATTCTGATCTGCGGATCGGGCATCGGCATTTCGATCGCCGCCAACCGCCATGCACATATCCGTTGCGCGCTTGTGCACGATGTCACGGGCGCGCGGTTGTGCCGCCAGCACAATGACGCGAATGTTTTGGCGATGGGCGGACGGATGATCGGCGAAGCGGTGGCGAAAGACTGCGTCGAGATGTTCCTGAGCACGACATTCGACGGCGGTCGCCATCAAGCGCGCCTCGATAAGTTGGGGTCCTGTTAGGACTACAGGTTGAGCTGACGCTCCCCGCGCTTAATCCATTGGGCTTAGCACGAACTGCAGGCTGTCGAGGGGCATGCCCGAAGTTCATGCTTTGCGCTCAGCGCGCGGACGGGAGATGGCCCATGCCTGATGCTCGAATCCATATCACCGCAGCCCTGCTCGCGACCTTCGCCCTGAGCCCGGCGTATCCCATGACCTCGATGCAACAGCAGCAGGACTCTGCGATCTCGGCGCACGCCATGATTCCGAAACGCCAGACCGCGGTGCGTCCCGCCAAGCCGGCGTCGCATCGGCTCGTGATTCAGGTCAACCAGAACGATCCTGCTGTGATGAATCTGGCGCTGAACAACGCCACCAACGTGCTCGACTACTACCGCAAGAGGGGTGAAGAGGCCGATGTCGAGATCGTGGCGTTCGGTCCGGGACTGCACATGCTGCGCAAGGACACGACGCCGGTTGCAGATCGCATCCACGCCATGACGGATATCGCCTTTCCGAACAAGGTTCGCTTCGCCGCTTGTGGCGTCACCAAAGAAGGGATGGAGAAAAAGGAGGGCAAGCCACTCGAATTGCTGCCCGAGGCCTCCATGGTCCCCTCGGGGGTCGTACGCATGATGGAGCTGCAGGAGAAGGGCTGGAGCTACGTCCGGCCATGACGACGGATGCGACGGGAGGCCTGCGATGATGCGCAAGCTGCTGTTCATGCTGGTCCTTTCGCTGCTCACGCTGCCCGTTTCTGCTCAAACGGCCGCCACCGCCGGCGGTGACAAACGACCCGCTGGGCCGGCCGCTTCTGCGCCCGCGCGCGGCAGCCATACCGTGCGGGCCGTCCAACCGCGGACGGCGGAAGAGGACGTGAGAGATCGCATCAATGCTGGCACCGTCGGACTCGCTGCCGGGCTCCTTGAAGGCGCACCGCTCCGCTTCGCCACGGAGATCTCGCGCGTGGTCAACGAGAGCGGAAAGGTGCACGTGCTTCCGGTCGTGACGCGCGGACCGACCGAGAACGTCAACGACCTGCTCTATCTGAAGGGGATCGACATCGCGATCATCAACAGCGATTCGCTCGATGAGTATCGCGCGCAGGTGCCGGAAATCGGAAAGCGCATCGTGCATGTGATGAATCTGTTTCCGTCCGAGCTGCATGTCTTCGTGCGTCCCGAGATCAACTCGCTCGCCGACCTCGCGGGCAAGAAGGTGAACTTCAATACGCAAGGGACCGCCGCCGCCTATTCGGGTCCACTCATCTTCAGTCGGCTCGGCATCGAGGTGGAGAAGACCTTCGTGCCTCACCCGGCCGCGCTGGAGATGATGCGCAAAGGCGACATGGCGGCCGTGGTTTTCGTCACGTCGAAGCCGGTGGACGCGTTCGTGAAGCGCAAATGGGACGAGGGTTTCAAATTCCTGCCGGTACCCTGGAGTCCGAAGCTGGCAGACTATTACGTGCCGGCTTCGCTGACGCCGACAGACTATCCCGCGCTGGTGCAGGCAGGGCACGATATCGAGACGATCGCAGTGCCGACGGTGCTGGTCGCCTATAACTGGAATCCCGGAACCCCGCGCTATGACCGCGTCACGGCATTCGTGAGCGAACTGTTCGGCAGGCTCGACCAGCTGCGTGCGTCCGGCTTCGACCCGAAGTGGAGGGATGCCGATCCCGCGGCCAATGTCCCCGGACTGCAGCGCCTGAAGGCGGCCGAGAGCTGGCAGGATCCCCAGGTGGCCAACGCCAACCGGACGGGACCTCGATGAGGCGGCTCGCCGTCGTCCTGTTCGCCAGCCTTCTCGCCAGCCTTGGCCTCGCGGAAGCGCGCGGCCAATCCGCATCCAGCACGCTGAGGGGGCTCGACGAGTGCTTCGCCCAGACGCGCGCAGCGGAAACCATCTGCGATCAGGCGGGCAATGAGAGCACGACCCGTCTCGGATGCAGGTTGAGGGCGCACAGTGCGGAGAAACAGTGCCTCGATAGCTTGTTCGCGAACAAGGACGAGGTCCGGCAGCCGGGCGATACGCCTTCCATGCCACGCGCCCGTACGCCGCCGGGGCCTGCCGCACCGGAGTCGCCGGTACCGCCGCCAATCCAGCCCCGTCGGGACGACACCAGCGCGGGACGTCCAATCGCCAAAAATTGGCTGATCAGCGAGACCACATCCCCAAGAGACTTCTCTCCGCTTTTCGTCGCCAAATTGTACGCGCTCGCCCCGGTCGCAGCCGATGCGCCCGGAATCCTCATGCTGCGTTGCCGGAACCAGCAGACCGAGATGTCCCTCGGCGCCAATGGCGTCTGGCGCGCTTTGCGCGGTGGGGACATCGAGGTCACCATCGCGTCCGATCAACCTGCGGCAAAACCGATGCGCTGGCGATTGGCGGCCGACGGTCGCACGGCCTCGATGCCGGAGGACCCGGTCGATGTCGTGCGCGCGCTGGGCGGCGGAGCGATTTCGATTTCCGTAGCCGACGGCACCGGCCGCAGCGCCGGCGCGATCTTCGACCTCGCCGGCATCGATGTCGTCCGCACCAAAATCGCAAGCGCCTGCCGCTGGCCGAATGCGACGGTCGAATCGAGAGGGCGATGACGCCATTGGTTTTAAATAGCCAAGCGCCGTGCAGTCTTCCGAGGCAGATAGCCTGGCTAGAAATTTCTAATATATTAGCCCCTCGCTCCCGGCGCTCGCCTCTGCCCGCGCTAAGCTGCCTCACGCCTTGGCGGGGGCGGTCCGTCTCGCCGGGCAGCGTTCGAATGAAGGCCAGGACCCGCAAAATGGACCAGCAGAAACTCGACAGGGCGATCGGTCGCCGATTGAAGACGCTGAGGACGCAGGCCGGCATGACCTTGAACGAACTCGCAGCGCGCTCCGGTGTCAGCCGGGCCATGATCGGGCGGGTGGAGCGGGCGCAGAGCAGTGCCACGGCAGCACTGCTCAACAAGCTCTGTTCCGCGCTCGATGTCTCGCTGAGCGACGTCGTCGCGCTTTCGGAGAAGCCCCCGGAGCGGTTGACGCGGCTTGCCGACCAGCCGCAATGGCGCGATCCGGACAGCGGCTACCGGCGGCGTCATGCCTCGCCGGCCGATGCGGCGAGCGGCATCGAGATCATCGTCGTCGACCTGCCGGCCGGCGCACGCGTGGCCTACAGCCCCTGGGGCCGCAACGCCTTCACCCAGCAGCTGCTGATGCTGGAGGGCGCGGTCTGCGTGCATATCGACGCCAAGGCGGTGCGCCTGCGTGAAGGCGACTGCCTCGACTTTGATGTGATGCGCTCCGTGACCTTCGAGAACGAAACCAAACACGACGCCCGCTACGTCATCATCACGCGGCGCGGCACCTCTTACGGGAAAATGTGATGTCGCTGATCGTGCGGGATGCCACGCTGGAGGATGCTGCCGATATCCTCGCCATCTACAATTACGCCGCGCTCAACACCACGGCGGTCTGGACCGACGGCCCGGCCGACCTCGGCTCGCGGCGCGAGTGGATGTCCGCGCGGCAGCAGGCCGGCTATCCCGTGCTGGTCGCGATGAAGGGCAGGGATGTCCTCGGCTTCGCCTCGTTTGGCGATTTTCGTCCCTGGCCCGGCTATCGTCACACCGTGGAGAGTTCCGTCTATGTCGACGAGCGGCACCACCGGGCCGGCATTGGCCGCAGCCTCGTCGCCGCGCTGATCGAGCGCGCCACCGCGCTGAACAAGCATGCGATGATCGCCGGCATCGAAGCCGCCAACGCCGCCTCGATTGGATTGCATGCCTCGCTCGGCTTTGCCGAGGTCGGCCGCATGCCGGAGGTCGGCTGCAAGTTCGGCCGCTGGCTCGATCTGGTCCTGATGCAGAGGCCGCTCGCGAACGAGGTGGCGCCGTGACGATGCAGATCCGCACCGGCGACACCTTTGATCCGCGCGTCGTCGCGCTGCTCGACCATCACGTTGCGGCTGCGCGGGCGCAGACGGCGCCGGGCAGCGCGCATGCGCTTGATCTCGCCGGGCTTCGCGCCAGCGATGTCGCGTTCTGGACCGGCTGGGACGGCGAGGCACTGGTCGCCACCGGCGCGCTGAAGACGCTTTCCGCCACCCATGGCGAGGTGAAATCGATGCACACGCTGCAGACCACGCGCCGGCGCGGGTTTGGCGGCGAGATGCTCCGCCACATCATTGCCGAGGGTCGCGCGCGCAGCCTCAGGCGGCTCAGCCTCGAGACCGGCTCGTGGGACTATTTCAAACCCGCGCACGCGCTCTACCAGGCGCACGGTTTTGTGCTCTGCGGCCCTTTCGAGGGCTATGCCGAGGATCCCAACAGCCTGTTCCTGACGCTCGATCTGAGCGGTCACTGAGCCTGCGGGCCGGACGGCCGCAGTGCAACCTTGGCTCGAAAATGCTGCCCCGCCCCTCAAAATGAGTTGCGTACCTCAAAGTACCTCTGCTAGCCTTCAGCGATGGCCGAAGAAGTTCTGACAGCCACCGCACTGACGCTGAAGGACATCGCCCGCGAGGCGGGGGTCAGCCTCGCGACGGTCGACCGCGTTCTGCACAACCGTCCGGGCGTCCGGCCGGATACGGTTCGCCGCGTCAAGGAGACGATCGCGCGCAACGCGTTCCAGCCGCATGTGGCCGCCGCCGAGCTCGCGCGTGGCCGCGCTCGCCGCTTCGCCTTCGTGATGCCGTCGGGGCCAAATCCGTTCATGCAGCAGATCGAGGCCTATCTCGGCGAGATGTCGGCCTGGCTCTCGGCACGCCGCCTCAATGTCGAGATGATCGCAACCGACGTGTTCGATCCTTCGGTGCTCGCCGCCTCGCTGGAGGCGTTATCCGAAGACTGCGACGGCGTTGCCGTGGTCGCGCTCGACCATCCCGGCGTTCGCGCCGCGATCGACGATCTCGTCGATGCCGGCACCAAGGTGGTGACGCTGGTCTCGGACGTGCCGTCGTCGCGCCGCCACCATTATGTCGGCATCGACAATATCGCCGCTGGGCGCACCGCCGGCGCGCTGGTCGGGCGGCTGGTCGGCCGACGGTCCGGCAAGGTCGCGATCGTCGCCGGCTCGCAGGGCCTGCGCGACCATGCCGAGCGCATTTTCGGCTTCAACCAGGTCATGACGTCGGAATTTCCCGAACTCAGCGTGCTGCCGGTGCTGGAAGGCCGCGACGAGGATGGTCGCTCGGAGCAGCTTCTGACGCGGCTGTTCGGCAGACATGCTGACATTGTCGGCCTTTATAACGTCGGCGCCGGCACACAAGGCGTCGCCAATGCGTTGAGCGAGGCCGGCCGCGAGAAGCAAGTGGTGTTCGTCGCCCACGACGTCACCGTGCTGACGCGCCGGCTGTTGCTGCAGGGCGTGATGGATGCCGCGATCTCGCAGAATCCGGGACATGAGGCGCGCGCCGCGGTGCGGGTGCTGCTCGCGCTCGCCCGCGGCGAGCCGATCTTGCGCGAACAGGAGAAGATCAGGATCGACATCGTAATGCGGGACAATCTGCCGTAGCGGCAGGACGGGTTTTCAAACAGCCGGTTGCGGGAAAAAGGGCGACGCAAGCTCGCCCACCGCGACAGGCGAATGGGAGGATGGCGTGTATCTCGGAATGGACATCGGCACGTCCGGTGTGAAGGCGGTGCTCGTGAGCGAAGCCGGCGCGATTGTCGCGACGGCGGCCCGCGAGCTCGCGCTGTCGCATCCGGCGCCGCTGTGGTCCGAGCAGGATCCCGATGCCTGGGTCGATGCTGCGATCGGCGCGGTCGATGATCTCGCCGCTCGCCATCCGGGCGAGGTCGCGCAGGTGCGCGGCATCGGCCTATCCGGCCAGATGCACGGTGCGACGCTGCTCGGCGCCGACGGCCGGCCGCTGCGGCCTGCGATCCTCTGGAATGATGGCCGCTCGCAGGACGAATGCGGCGAGCTTGAGCGGCGCTGTCCGTCGTTGCATGCCATCGCCGGCAATCTGGCGATGCCCGGCTTCACCGCGCCAAAGCTGCTCTGGGTCGCGCGGCACGAGCCGGACATCTTCAAGCGCGTCGCAAAGGTGCTGCTGCCGAAGGCCTATGTCCGCTACCGCCTCACCGGCGAGATGGTCGAGGACATGTCGGACGCGGCTGGTACGCTGTGGCTCGATGTCGGCCAGCGCCGCTGGTCTGCGGAACTGCTCAATGCCACAGGGCTCGATCTCCATCACATGCCGCGCCTCGTCGAAGGCAGCGAGGTCAGCGCGGTGCTGGCGCCGGAACTCGTGCAGCGCTGGGGCATGGCGAGGGATGTCGTGGTCGCCGGCGGCGCCGGCGATTGCGCGGCGAGCGCGATCGGGCTCGGCGCCATTGCGCCCGGCGATGCCTTTCTTTCGCTTGGCACCTCAGGCGTGGTGTTCCGCGTCACCGATCGCTTTGCACCGGCGCCGGCTTCGGCCGTGCATGCGTTCTGTCACGCGCTGCCCGGCCTGTGGCACCAGATGGGCGTGATGCTGTCGGCGGCGGCCTCGCTCGCCTGGCTTGCCGGCGTGATGGAGGTGCCGGCGGCTGCGCTGCTGGCGCCGCTCGGCGAGCGCGTCGATGGGCCGAGCCCGATCAAATTCCTGCCCTATCTCGACGGCGAGCGCACGCCGCACAACGACGCTGCCGCGAGCGGCGCCTTGGTGGGCTTACGTGGTGCGACCGGGCGCGGCGAGATCGTCCAGGCCGTGCTCGAAGGCGTCGCCTTCGCCGCGCGCGACAATCTGGCGGCGCTGAGCGCGGCGAGCGGACCGATCGCCGAGGTCGATCTCGTCGGCGGCGGCTCCCGTTCGCCGCTCTGGGCGCAAATCTGCGCCGACGTGCTCGGCATTGCCGTCCATCGCGTCGAGGAAGGCGAGGTCGGCGCGGCGCTCGGTGCTGCGCGGCTCGGCCGGCTCGCGGTCACCGGCGAAAATCCAGCGCAGGTCTGCACCCGTCCGCGCCGGCTAGCCACGTTCGAACCCCGCGCATCCGCGATGAGCGCCTATGACGATGCCTATCGCCGATGGCGCCAGCTTTATCCCGCGTTAAAGGAGAGTCTTTAAGTGAACGCGTCAGCCAAATTCTTCGATGCAAGCGCACCCGTAGCCTTTGCCGGCAAGGATGCCGGACAAGCGCCCGCCTTCCGCTGGTACGACAAGGACCGCATGGTTCATGGCCGGAGGCTCGAGGATCATTTACGCTTTGCGGTCTGCTACTGGCATTCGCTGTGCTGGCCGGGCGGCGATCCCTTCGGCGGGGAGACATTCCTGCGCCCTTGGCATCACGGCACCGATCCGATGGCAATGGCGCGGGCCAAGGCCGATGTCGCCTTCGAGCTGTTCCGCCTGCTGGATGTGCCCTTCTTCACCTTCCATGACGTCGATGCGGCGCCGGAAGGCGCTTCGCTCAGCGAATCCGTCGCTAATCTCAACGCAATCGCCGATCTCTTCGAAGCGAAGATGGCCTCAGCCAAAGTCCGCCTGCTCTGGGGCACCGCAAACCTGTTCACGCATCGCCGCTATATGGCGGGCGCGGCGACCAATCCGGACCCCGAAATCTTCACCTATGCCGCGGGCCAGGTCCGCGCCGCGCTGGACGTGACGCACCGGCTCGGCGGCCAAAACTATGTGCTGTGGGGCGGCCGCGAAGGCTACGAGACCCTGCTCAATACCGATCTCAAGCGCGAGCTCGACCAGCTCGGCCGTTTTGTGTCGCTCGTCGTCGAGCACAAGCACAAAATAGGCTTCAAGGGGCCGATCCTGATCGAACCGAAGCCGAAGGAGCCGACCAAGCATCAATACGACTTTGACGTCGCCACCTGCTACGGCTTCCTGGCGCGCTACGACCTGCTGAAGGACGTCAAGCTCAACATCGAGCAGAACCACGCCATCCTCGCCGGCCATTCGTTCCATCACGAGGTCGCACTTGCCGAGGCGCTCGGCGTGTTCGGTTCACTCGACATCAATCGCGGCGACGATCTGCTCGGCTGGGACACTGACCAGTTCGCGATGAATGTGCCCGAGCTGGCATTGGTGTTCCATGAAATCCTGAACCGCGGCGGCTTCACCTCGGGCGGTCTCAATTTCGACGCCAAGATCCGCCGCCAGTCGATCGACCCCGACGATTTGATCCATGCCCATGTCGGCTCGATGGATGCCTGCGCACGGGCGTTCCTCGCCGCCGCCGACATGGTCGATGCCGGTGCCCTCAGAGCGCCGCTCGCCGAGCGCTACAGGGGATGGGCCGGCGCTGAGGGCCGGGCCATTCTCGGCGGCCAGCGTTCGCTCGCCGATCTCGCCGACCGTGCGCTCGGTCCCGGTTTCGACCCGCAGCCGCGCTCGGGGCGGCAGGAATATCTGGAATCACTCGTCAATCGCTACGTCTGAACGAGGTCTCTGATGGCAAGTACTGACGCAACGCCGGTCCTCGAGCTCACCGGTGTCGGCAAGGAGTTCGGCGCAATCCGTGCGCTGCATGGTGTCGACATGCATGTCTTGCCCGGTGAGGTGGTCGGCCTGATGGGCGACAACGGGGCCGGCAAGTCGACGCTGGTCAAGATCATCGCCGGCAATTTCCGTCCCAGCCATGGCGAGATCCGCTTTGCCGGGAGTGCGGTCCATTTCAATCGGCCGATCGATGCCCGCGCGGTCGGGATCGAGGTCGTCTATCAGGACCTCGCGCTGGCCGGCAATCTGACCGCGGCTGCCAACGTGTTTCTCGGCCGCGAGTTGAAGCGCAAGTTCGGCCCGCTTGCCCTGCTCGACCACAAGGCGATGGCGGCGCGCGCGCTGGAATTGTTCGGAGAGCTGCGCTCGGAGACGCGCCCCGATGATCTCGTCAAGCAGATGTCGGGCGGCCAGCGCCAGGCGGTCGCGATCGCGCGGACGCGGCTCTCCAATGCGCGGCTGGTGATGATGGACGAGCCGACGGCCGCGATTTCGGTACGCCAGGTCGAGCAGGTGCTGGGCCTGATTCATCGGCTGAAGGAGCAAGGCGTCGCCGTGATGCTGATCTCGCACCGCATGCCTGACGTGTTCGCGGTGTGCGACCGTGTCATCGTCATGCGCCGCGGCGAGAAGCGCGCCGACAAGCCGATCCACGCGACATCTCCTGAGGAAATCACCGCCCTCATCACCGGCGCGAAGGAGGCTGCGTGATGGCTATGCCCCTGGAATCTCCCGTCACGTTCTCGAACGTCGGCAAGACCAAGTGGTGGCAGCGCGGCATCTTCGCGTCCCAGACCGGCTACGTCCTGGTCGCGTTGGCGGTGCTGCTGGTGATCATGCATTTCGCCAGTCCTTATTTCTTCACCGAAGGCAATATGCAGAACGTGGCGAAGAATTTTTCCTTCATCGCCATCGCGACGCTCGGCGTCACCTTCGTCATCATCACCGGCGGTATCGATCTCTCGGTCGGCTCGATGATGTGCTTCTCGGCCATGATCACCTCGATGGTGATGACCGAGCTGTCGACGCCCGGCGGGCTCGGCGCCTCGCTGTTCGTGCACCTGGCGGCCGACGGCAAGACCGTGCTGGCCAATATCCCTGGTCTGATCCTGGTGGTCTCGATCGCGGCGGGGCTCGGCGTCGCGCTGATCGCCGGCCTCGTCAACGGCTTCTGTATCGCTGTGCTCGGCCTATCGCCGTTCGTCACCACGCTCGGCATGCTCTCGATCGTGCGCGGGCTCGGTTATGTCGTCTCCAACGGCCGCGGCAGTTTTCCGGGTGGTCCGGACGCCGATTATTTTTACGCGCTCACGTCGGGTGACGTGCTCGGCGTCCCCGCGCCCTTCATCTATCTCGTGATGCTCGCGCTCACCATGGCCGTGATCCTGCACCACAGCGCCTTTGGTCGCCATGTCTTCGCGCTCGGCGGCAACGAGAAGGCGGCGGAACTCACCGGCATCCCGGTGGTGCGGGTGAAGATCGAGGTCTATGTGATTTGCGCGCTCGCCGCGGGGCTTCAGGGCATCATCATTTCCGGCTGGCTCGGATCTGCGCCGGCCAACATGGCGACCTCCTATGAGCTCAACGTGATCGCGGCCGCCGTGATCGGCGGCGCCAATCTGGCCGGCGGCATCGGTGGCCCGCTCGGCGCCATCGTCGGCTGTGTGCTGCTCGAGGTGATCCGCAACGGCCTCGTGCTCGCGCAGGTCAGCTCCTACTGGCAGCAGACGCTGGTGGGCGTGATCATCATCCTGGCGGTGCTGGTCGATCGTATTCGCTCGCGGATGGTTTGACGTAACGTCGTTTCGGGATGGCAACGAAAATGTCGCCTATCCGCTTCCCGGACGAATTTCGAGAGGATAGGCGCCAGAAAAAGGGTGGAGGAGACAATGAGGAAAATTCTTCTTGCCGGCATTGCCGTCGCGATGATGGTTACGCCGGCGTTTGCTGCGAACTACCGCTTCGTGATCGTGCCCAAGGCGATGAACAATCCGTTCTTCGACTTTGCGCGCGACGGCTGCCAGAAGCGCGCCAAGGAGCTCGGCAATATCGAGTGCATCTACAAGGGCCCGGTCGAGCATGAGCCGGCGACGCAGGCCCAGATCATCCAGGACTTCGTCACCCAGAAGGTCGACGGGCTCGCGATCTCGGTCGCCGACGTTGCAGCCATGACCAAGACGATCGAGGCGGCGACTGCGGCCGGCATCCCCGTCATCACTTTCGATGCCGACGCGCCGGGCTCCAAGCGCATCGCCTATATCGGCACCAACAACAAGGAGTTCGGCGTCGCGCTCGGCAAGCAATTGCTGAAACTCCGGCCCGATGGCGGCAAATACGCCATGGTCTCGGGCGGCCCTGGCGCGAAGAACCTCGCCGAGCGCGTCGATGGCGTCCGCGAGGCGCTGAAGGGGTCGAAATGGACCGAGGTCGCGGGCTCGCCGACCTTCTGCAACGACGATCCCGCGCTCGCTGTTCAGCAGATGACCGACGTGCGCACCGCAACCCCCGATCTCGCCGCGATCGTCCCCGTCGGCGGTTGGCCGATGTTCGCCCCCGAGGGCTTCAAGGCCTTTGCCTCGAGGTCCAAGAAGGACATCGACAGTGGCAAGTTCACGCTCGTCGTCGCCGATACGCTGAAGATGCAGCTCGAGCTGCTGCGTGACGGCTATGCCAATGCGCTGGTCGGCCAGCGTCCGTTCGAGATGGGCGAGAAGGCGATGGACACGCTGCTCGCCATCAAGAAGGGCGAGAAGGTGCCGGAGATCGTCTATACCGGCCTCGATCTCGTGACCAAGGACAACGTCGCGCAGATGTTGAAATAGCAGATGTTGAAATAGGAGTGTCGCCAGCCCCACACTCCTATGCGCTCTCCCGCTTGCGGCGTACGCAAGCGGGAGAGACACTGGCTTTTCGGAAGGAATGGGAATGAAACGGTCGCGGCTCGGCTCACTCGACGTCACCTCAATCGGCCTCGGTACCGCGCCGCTCGGAGGGCTGTTTGCACCGGTCAGCGATGCCGATGCGGAAGCGACGATCGCGCAGGGTTGGTCGGCCGGCATCCGCTTCTACGACACTGCGCCGCTCTATGGCTTTGGCCTCGCGGAACGACGGCTCGGCGCTTTCCTGCGGCAGCAGCCGCGCGAGTCCTACGCCATCTCGACCAAGGTCGGCCGCCTGCTGCGCGCGCCGGACGGCGCGGCTGCCGAGGATGATCATTACAAGGGCACGTCGCGCGAGCGGCCGGTGTTCGATTTCAGCTATGACGGCGTGATGCGCTCGGTCGAGGAGAGCTTGGTACGCCTCGGGCTGGACCGTGTCGATGTCCTGCTCGTGCATGATCCCGACGATCACTATGACGACGCCGTCGCCGGCGCCTTCCGCTCGCTCCAGCGCTTGCGGTCGGACGGCACGGTCAAGGCGATCGGCGCCGGCATGAACCAGTCGGAAATGCTGGTGCGCTTCGCGGAAGCCGTGCCGGTCGACTGCTTCCTGCTCGCCGGCCGCTACACGCTGCTCGACCAGGGCGCGCTGGATGCGCTGTTTCCGGTCTGCGCTGCGAAGAATATCGGCATCCTGCTCGGCGGCATCTACAACAGCGGCATTTTGGCCAATCCGCACACGGGCGCAAAATTCAACTATCAGGATGCCGACGCGGCGCTGATTGCACGGGCGCTGGAGCTTGACGAACTCTGCCGTAAGCACGGCACTGAGCTGAAGGCCGCCGCGCTCCAGTTCTGCATGGCCCATCCGGCGGTGACGGTCGCCGTGCTCGGCGCGCGCAACGCTGCCGAGATTGCCGACAACATTGCGATGTCGGAGAGGGCGGTGCCGCAAGCCTTCTGGCAGGAGTTGCGTGCGCGAAAGCTTGTCGATGCGCGGGCGCCGCTACCGGGCGGGGCGTGAGCCGTGATCATCGACAGCCACCAGCATTTCTGGGATCCCGCGCAGGCCGATTATCCCTGGATGGACGCGCCTGAACTCAAGCCGATCCGCCGCGCCTTCGGCCCCGCCGATCTCGCGCCGCTCCTGAAAGCCAACGGCATCGACGCGAGCATCGTGGTGCAATGCCGCTCCGCGGTGGAGGAGACCGAGGCGTTTTTGCGCATCGCGAGTGTGACGCCGTCGGTCATCGGCGTGGTTGGCTGGGTCGATCTGACCGATGCCGTGCTCGGCGACACGCTCGACCGGCTGCGTGCTTTGCCCGGCGGCGAAAAGCTCGTCGGCATCCGTCATCAGGTCCACGACGAGCCTGATCCCGATTGGCTGTTGCGCGCAGATGTCCAGCGCGGTCTCCAGGCCGTGTTCACCTGCGGTCTCGCCTACGACTTCCTGGTCCGCACCCGCGAGCTGCCCGCCGCCATCGCGACAGCGAAGGCCTTTCCGCAAGCGCGCTTTGTCCTCGACCACGCCGCCAAACCGCCGATCGCCGATGACTGGAGTACGGATTGGGCCGATCGCACCGCCGCGCTCGCGGCCTGCGGCAACGTCTGGTGCAAGATCTCGGGTCTCGCGACCGAAGCCAAATGGAACGACTGGGATGCGGCGCGGCTGTTTCCGTTCGTCGCGCACGCAGCAAAGTGCTTCGGCGAGGATCGCCTGATCTTCGGCTCGGATTGGCCGGTGTGTTTGCTGGCGGGAAGCTATGGCGAGATCAAGAGCGCGCTGGAGGCGTGCCTCGCGCAGCTTGGTTCGAACGCGCGGGAGAAGGCGTTCGGGGTGAATGCGAGGGCTGCGTACCGGTTGCCGAGGACGTGAGCCGCGAACGCGCTCCCCCTTCTCTCCTTACGAGTGGAGATGCCCTCTCCCACAAGGGAGAGGGCGCAGTAACGAGCCGCGCGCTCACACCCCTGTAGGCACCTGATCCAAAAATCCCGTGATGCGCTTGATCTGGCCGTCCTTCAGCACGGCAAAATCCGTACCCTTGATCGGGCTGTCGACGCCATCGGGGCCGAGGCCCCAGCTGAAACGCACATGATCGCCGTAGCCGTTGGGCTCGCCGATCAGCTTGAATTTGAACTCGGGAAAACGCTGCTGCACCCCGGCGATCAGGGCGTCGACGCCGTCATGGCCGTCGGCGGTCATCAGCGGATCGACATAGCTCGCATCCGCAGTCCAGTTCTCGCTGAGCAATTCGCGCCGGCGGCTTTGCGCGCGCTCATTCCAGAGATCGATGTAACGGCGGGCGATGGTGATGGGATCGGTCATGGTGCTCTCCTTCGATGGCGCCGTGTTCGGCTGACCGCTACTATCGAAGGTTCACGCGCGCCGATCGATTACCTCTGAAGTCATCAGCGCGCGTGAATATTTCCGCGAAAATTACTTCGCCGCCGTGACCATGATCTCGACGGTGTATTGCGGCGCTGCCAGCTTGGCTTCGACGGTGGCGCGCGCCGGGGTGTTGCCGGGCGACACCCAGCCGTCCCACACCGCGTTCATTTCCTGGAACGTCTTCATATCGGTGATGTAGATCGTGGCCGACAGCAGCTTCGACTTGTCGGTGCCGGCCTTGGCGAGATGGCCGTCGATGGTCTTCAGGATGTCCTGGGTCTGCTTGGTCACGCTTTCGCCGGCGGCGTTGTTGGCGACGACACCGGCGAGATAGACGGTGTTGCCGTGCACGACGACCTGGCTCATGCGCGGACCGGCTTCGAAACGCTGAATGCTCATTGGGGGGCTCCTGTAAATGGCGGCCCTGTCTAGCCCAGCGGCTTGCGCTGTGCCACCCCGGGCACGCATGCGTTGCCGGCCACGCATGCGCCGGCGTCGACGCATGCGTGGCGGTTCACGGAAACTGGCTGAAGAAAGTCCAGATCGTTTCGGCGCCGTCGATGTCGCCGTTCTGCGGCCCGAGCAAGCCCGTTGCGACCTTCGGGAAGCGGGCATCCGGAGCAAATCCGGGCATGCGATGGCCGCCATCGTTGACGCGATAGAGCACGACATCGTGCCCTGCCGGGCAGCGTGACGTGATCCGCGTGACCGTAGATTGGTCTGAGGGCGCTCTGTCAGGCAGGTCCGTCACGCTGGCGTCGTCCGCCTCGCAGCCATTGAGTTCGCGCCAGAACGCAACGGTCTTCTCGGTGGACCAGAACCCGTCTGCGGCAAAATAGCTCGATCCGCGTCCCCCTTCGTAGGGGATCAGCGGGTCGGCCGTACCGTTCATGATCAGCATTGGTAGCGGCCGCGACGGATGGCAGGTGACGGCAGCCTCATCGGTGAGATTCATGATCACGCTGGCGCCGGCCACGAACAGATCGGCGCGCGCGCAGGCCAGCGTCATCACCATGGCGCCGCCGTTGGAGACGCCGGTGACATAGACGCGCTTGGCATCGGCCGTGCCGTCGGCCACGAACTTCTCGACGAGTTTTGCGATAAAGGCGACGTCATCGGTGCCTGCGGGCGGTCCGCGCAGCTCAGGTCCCGCCTTCGTCCGCGCGTCGGCCCAGGCATGGTTGAGCCCGTCGGGAAAGATCACGGCGAGCCGCTCGCGCTTGGCGATCTGTGGCCACGCCGTCCGCGTGATCATGTCCGCGCCGCGCTGGGTCTTGCCGTGCAGCACGATCACGAGCGGCGCCGGCTTCTTGGCCGGCACTTGCGCGGTGTAGGACCGCATCACGCCGTTGACGTCGATCGTATCGGCGAACGCGGCCGGGGCGGCGGCGAGCGCCGCAACAAACGCCGCGATGCGCATCCGCCATCGCATCATCTACCCGACCGCTTTCGCAGCCGCCCGGCCCGCATTGCGGCCCGAGAACAGGCAGCCGCCGAGGAATGTGCCCTCCAGCGAGCGATAGCCGTGCACGCCGCCGCCGCCGAAGCCGGCGGCCTCGCCAACTGCGTAGAGGCCGGGAATGATCTGTCTGTCCTCGCCGAACACGCGCGATTCGAGATCGGTCTCGAAACCGCCGAGCGTCTTGCGGGTGAGGATGTTGAGCTTGACCGCGATCAGCGGCCCCTGCGCGGGATCGAGGATGCGGTGCGGCGTCGCGGTGCGGATCAGCTTGTCGCCGATATAGCGCCGCGCATTGTGGATGTTCATCACCTGCGCATCCTTGACGTAGGGATTGGCGATCTCGCGGTCGCGCGCCTCGATCTGCATCCTGATCTCTTCGATCTTGAGCAGGTCGTTGCCGGCGAGCTTGTTCATCTCCGCAACGAGGTCCTCGATATTGTCGCGCACGATGAAGTCGACACCATGGCGCTTGAACGCCTCGACCGGCGCCGGCGCGCCCTTGTTGATGGCGCGGCGCAATGTCATGCGCCAGCTCTTGCCGGTGAGGTCGGGATTCTGCTCCGAGCCCGACAGCGCAAATTCCTTCTTGATGATGCTCTGCGTCAGGATGAACCAGGAATAATCATAGCCGGTCGACATGATGTATTTGAGCTGGCCGAGCGTGTCGGAGCCGGGAAACAGCGGCGCCGGCAGTCGCGCGCCTGTGGCATCGAACCACATCGAGGACGGGCCGGGCAGGATGCGGATGCCGTGGCGCGGCCAGATGGGATCCCAGTTCTGGATACCCTCGACATAATGCCACATGCGGTCGCGGTTGATCAGCCGCGCACCCGCTTTCTCCGTAATGCCGATCATGCGGCCGTCGACATGCTCGGGCACGCCGGAGATCATGAACTTTGGCGGTTTGCCGAGCCGATCCGGCCAGTTCTGCCGCACCAGGTCATGATTGCCGCCGATGCCGCCGGAGGCGACGATCACGGCCTGCGCCTTCAGCGCGAACTCGCCGACCACATTGCGCGACGAGCTCTTGCCGCGCTCGACATCGTCGGGCGCGAGAATCACGCCGCTGACGCCATCGACTGTCCCGTTGGTGATGGAGAGCGCATCGACACGGTGGCGGAACTTGAAGATCAGCCGTCCGCTCTTGGCCGCTTCGCGCGCGCGGCGCTCGAACGGCTCGACGATGCCGGGGCCGGTGCCCCAGGTGACGTGGAAGCGCGGCACCGAATTGCCGTGGCCCATCGCGTCATAGCCGCCGCGCTCGGCCCAGCCGACCACGGGGAAGATGCGATGACCCATCGCGCGCAGCCAGTCGCGCTTCTCGCCGGCGGCGAATGCGACATAGGCCTCGGCCCATTTGCGTGGCCAATGATCCTCGTCGCGGTCGAAGCCGGCAGTGCCGAGCCAGTCCTGCATCGCGAGCTCGAAGGAGTCCTTGATGCCGAGCCGGCGCTGCTCCGGCGAATTGACCAGAAACAATCCGCCGAACGACCAGAACGCCTGGCCGCCCAGCGACTGCTCGCCCTCCTGGTCGACCACGATCACGCGCTTGCCGGCGTCGGCAATCTCGGTCGCGGCCACCAGTCCGGATAGTCCTCCGCCGACGACAATAACGTCCGCTTGCTCGCTCATGAGTTCCCCCCTGTAGTTGCCCGGATTGAAGCCGGCGGTTGCACCTGAGATCAAGGGCTTGTCGCGTAAGACATCATTAACTTGTTCCAGTTTGGGACCAAGGCTTGGGACCAAGGCCTGCCGAGTGCAGCGCGGACGCAACACTGGATCTGAATTTGTTTTGAGCGAGCCGGCGTGCCTAGACAAAACCGCGGTTACGACAGACGCTACCAATGCATCACCACCTGAGACGCAGATTCGAATTCGACTGGGGCGGGGGATAATGAAGTTTCTGACGGGGTTGCTTGCGGCGGTTCTTCTGATCGCTGCTATGGGGGCTTCTCACGCCGTGGTCCGGATCGCGGATGACCGCGGCGGCCGGATCGGAACCTACGTCGATAGGTACCAGGACCTGCGCCAGTCCGGTGACACCGTCATCATCGACGGCCTCTGCGCCTCCGCCTGCACTATCGTCCTCGGCGCCATCCCGCACGACCGGATCTGCGTCACCTCGCACGCAACGCTCGGCTTCCATGCCGCCTGGGATTTCGGCACCAACGGCCGCGCCGTGACCAATGCCGAGGCGACCCAGATGCTCTATGCGATGTATCCCTCGCAGGTGAAGCGCTGGATCAACCAGCGCGGCGGCCTCACCCCGCACATGTTGTTCCTGAAGGGCAGGCAGCTTCAGTCGATGTACAAGCCCTGCTACCTGGACGCGCAGGCCTCGGCGATCAAGCCGCCGCGCGGGTCTGTCCCGCGAGCGGAACAGCTTGAGTCCGCCCGGGGCCAGCTCCTTCACTGACATCCTCAGCATGACGGGATCCCTTTGGCCCGCCAGCGGCGCCTTGCCCGCAGGCGGCCCAAGGCCTATCTGAAGGCTAGGGAACCGGGGCCTTCGCTCCGATCGTTGTCATGGCTCAACCACTGCACCCCGCCCATCCAGTGTCGGACAATTCGCCCACTGCCGGCCGGATGCCGTCCGTGCTGCTGTTCGCTGGTGCTTGTGTTGCCGGGCTCTTCGTGACCGCAGCGCTCGTGCTCTGGTTCCACTATGGCAGCCAGGTGTTCTTCGAAATGATCAGGACCGGCTTTGCCGCCTGCTTCTAACCCGCGACAGGAAGTTTTCCGCCCATGAACTCCACTGCCCGTCCGCTGGTGATCGCGACCGCCTTCGCCTCAAGCCTCATTGTCGGTCTGCTCGTGCTGTTCTGGGCCATGGGCGGGGTCAGCAAGGTGGCGCAGCCCGCCGCGATCGGCGGTCCGTTCCAGCTCACCGACCAGAACGGCAAGGCGGTCACCGACAAGGACCTCAAGGGCAAGCCGACGCTGATCTTCTTCGGCTACACCCATTGCCCCGACGTCTGCCCGACCTCGCTGTTCGAGATCTCGGAAGTGATGCGCGCAATGGGCAAGGACGCCGACAAGGTCAATGCCGTCTTCATCTCGGTCGACCCCGAGCGCGATACGCCGGCGACCATGAAGGACTATCTGTCGAGCTTCGATCCGCATCTCGAAGGCCTGAGCGGCGATCCCGCCGAGACCGCCAAGGTGATCACGTCCTACCGGGTCTATGCCAAGAAGGTCCCGATGAAGGACGGCGACTACACCATGGACCACACCGCGCTGATCTATCTGATGGACCGCGACGCCCGCTTCGTCTCGCCGTTCAACCTGAAGCGAAGCCCCGAAGAGGCTGCGACCGAGCTGAAGCGGTATCTGTAGGCTCCCCCATCAACCGCAATCGGCGCTCGCGTTCCCGGCCGGATGGTCTATAAGGCCCTCCGATCCCAATGAAATTCGTTCATTTCCCGCCGATGGCCGCATCGCGACAGGTAAAATCGCCTAAATCCGTCCGCCGTGTCCTGCTCGGGCTGGCGGCCGGCGCCTGCCTGCTCGCAGCCGCGCCGTGCGCAAAGGCGCAGGCTCCGGCCATGCAGCCTCCCGCAGCACCCCAAGGGACGTCTCAAGGGACGTCTCAAGCCACGCCTCAGGTTGCACCCCAGGCGGCCCCCCAGGCCGTGCCCGGCTTCTGGGATCCGCGGCGGCGCCCGGAACGGCCGGATTTGTCGCGCCTGACCGTGATCCGCTTCCTGACCGAGACCGACTATCCGCCGTTCAACTACACCGGCGCCGACGGCAATCCGGCCGGCTTCAACGTCGATCTCGCCCGCTCGCTGTGCGAGGAGATCAAGGTCACCTGCACCGTGCAGATGCGCCGCTTCGAGACGCTGGTCGACGCGCTCGCCTCCAATCGGGGCGACGCCATCATCGCCTCGATGGCGGTGAGCCCGCAGCTCCGCGCCCGCGTCGACTTCACCGATCCCTATTATCGCATGCCGGCGCGCTTCGCCTCGCGCAAGGATGCGGTGATGCCGGAGATCCGGCCCGAATTTCTCGAGGGCAAGAAGGTCGGCGCGATCGCGGGCTCCGCGCATGAAGCGTATCTGAAGGCGATGTTCACCGACGCCGAGCTGCACGGCTATCCCAACGACGACGCCATGCGCGGCGCCTTGCGCAAGGGCGAGGTCGATTTCATCTTCGGCGACGCCATCTCGCTGGCGTTCTGGATCAACGGCACCGATTCCGGCGATTGCTGCGCCTTCTCCGGCGGCCCCTTCGTCGAGAGCCGCTTCTTCGGCGAGGGCATCGGCATCGCCGTGCGCAAGGGCAACGACGTGCTGCGCCAGGCCCTGAACTGGGCCCTGTTCCGCGTCTGGGAAAAAGGCCGCTACACGGATTTGTGGCTGCGGTATTTTTCGGTGAGCCCGTTTTAGTCTCGCGCTGTCTCCTCCACCGTCATTGCGAGGAGCGCAGCGACGAAGCAATCCAGAGTGTCTCCGCGGAAAGACTCCGGATTGCTTCGCTTCGCTCGCAATGACGGCGTACGCGGCAACAGCATCCCGCAAAATTGCATTCTGCCCGGAAATCGCTATTTTCCGCGGCCCGGAGGCCCCTTGATGTCCGTTATCGATCCCAACATGAGTCCGAGCGATCTTCGTGCGCTTGCCGAACAATCCAACGCCTGGCCGTTCGAGCAGGCGAAGGCCATTGTCGCGCGGCTGAAGAAAAGCCCGAAGGACGAGGTGCTGTTCGAGACCGGATACGGCCCGTCGGGGCTGCCGCATATCGGTACCTTCGGCGAAGTCGCACGCACCTCGATGGTGCGCTATGCCTTCCGCGTGCTCACCGAGGACAAGATCAAGACGCGCCTGCTTGCGTTCTCGGACGATATGGACGGCTTCCGCAAGGTGCCGGACAACGTGCCGAACAAGGACCTGCTGGCGCAATATCTGGGACGTCCGCTCACCGCCGTGCCCGACCCGTTCTCGAACGAACATCCCTCGTTCGGCGCCGCCAATAACGCGCGCTTGCGCGCGTTTCTGGATCATTTCGGCTTCGACTACGAATTCGCGAGCTCGACCGACTATTACAAATCAGGCCGCTTTGACGCGACGCTGTTGAAGATGCTGGCGGCCTACGACCAGGTCATGGCGATCATCCTGCCGACGCTGGGACCGGATCGCCGCGCCACCTATTCGCCGTTCCTGCCGATCAGCAAGACCACCGGAATCGTGCTCCAGGTGCCGATGATCCGCCGCGACGTCGCGGCGGGCACCGTGACCTATGTCGATCCCGACACGAACGAGGAAGTTGAGACGCCGGTGACCGGCGGAAATGTAAAATGCCAATGGAAGGCCGACTGGGCGATGCGCTGGGTCGCGCTTGGCGTCGACTATGAGATGGCCGGCAAGGATCTGATCGACTCTGTGAAGCTGTCCGGTGCGATCGCGAAAGCGCTCGGCGGCACGCCGCCCGAGGGTTTCAACTACGAGCTCTTCCTCGACGAGCAGGGCCAGAAGATCTCGAAGTCGAAGGGCAACGGCCTCACCATCGACGAATGGCTGCGCTACGCCTCGCCGGAATCGCTGACGCTGTTCATGTATCGCGAGCCGAAGGCGGCCAAGCGGCTGTATTTCGACGTCATCCCGCGCAACGTCGACGACTATCAGCAGTTCTCTGACGGCTTTGCCAAGCAGGATGGCAAGCAGCAGCTCGGCAATCCGGTCTGGCACATCCATAGCGGCCATCCGCCGAAGGCCGACATGCCCGTCACCTTCCAGCTGCTGCTGACGCTGGTGTCGTCGTCGAATGCGGAGAATGCCGAGACGCTGTGGGGCTTCATCGGCCGCTACCGCCCCGGCGTGTCGCCGCAGACGCATCCCAAGCTCGACGCGATGGTCGGCTATGCCATCAACTACTACCGCGACTTCGTGGCGCCGACGAAGCAGTTCCGCCAACCGACCGACGTTGAGCGCGCCGCGCTTCAGGATCTGCGCGATGCGCTGTCGCAGTTGCGGCCGGAGTCCTCGGCCGAGGAGATCCAGAATGTTGTCTACGAGATAGGCCGCCGCGATCCCTTCCTCGACCAGGTCAAGAAGGGCAAGGACGGTCGCCCCGGCGTCACGCTCGACTGGTTCAACATGCTGTATCAGGTGCTGCTGGGACAGGAGAAGGGCCCGCGCTTCGGGTCCTTCGTTGCGGTGTATGGCATCCAGAACGCGGTCAACATGATCGACGGCGCGCTGGCAAGGAGTGGGTAGACCATCCTCGGTGTGGATCGCCCGCGAAGGCGGGCGATTCAGTATTCCAGAGGCGGCCGTGATTGATTCGAGACGTCGCGGCGTACTGGATTCCCCGCCTTCGCGGGGAATGACAGCGGAGCCCCCTCACTGGCTCGCCCACACAATCCGCGCCATCCACGCCACCTCGCTCACCGCCATCGTCCGCTCGGCTTGCGCCGCATCGAGCGGCTGCAAATCCAGTGCCCTAGCCGTGCGGCGCTTCAGCGTGGCGACCGTCACCTCGCCGTCGCTGGTCTTCACCACCACGCGGTCACCTTTGCGGACCGGCGTACCCGGTGAGACCAGGATGACGTCGCCGTCGCGATAGGCCGGCTGTAGCGCGTCGCCGGAAATCTCGAGCGCAAAGGTGTGGCTGTCTTCAGTGGTGGGAAGCGCAAATTCAGTCCAGCCCTTGCCCGCTGGAAAGCCCGACTCGTCGAAGGCGCCGCTCGCACCGGCGAGCGCGAAGCCGAGCAGCGGCACCGAGCGGCCGTCGCCGGAATCGTCACCGATCAGCCTGGCAAAAATGTCGATCGAGGAATCCGCCGCCGCGAGCGCCTTCGCGATCGATTCGGTCGAGGGCCAGCGCTCGCGGCCGTCGGAGGTGACGCGCTTGGACTTGTTGAAGGTGGTGGGATCGAGCCCGGCGCGCTTGGCGAGGCCGGACGGCGACAGGCCGGCACGCTCCGCCAGCCGATCCAGCGCGACCCAGATCTGGTCGTGAGAGAGAATCCTCTGCGCTTTGGCCTGCCTGACCATGGAAGGTCCAGCCCGTCGCAACTCAGGAAAACTGTCCTCAAATCAACCGGTTTTCCGGTTTTCGCGCAAGAGGCGGCGAGGAAAGCGTTTTCAAGCGAAGTGGATGCCGGTTCGCGTCAAGAAAACGCGTCAAAAACAAGAATCTAGAGCCCCGTTCCGATTTCATCGGGACGGAATAGGCTCTAACGCTTGAGTTCGGAGGGGGTGGCCATTACGGTCGCGCCCGGGTTTTCAGACCCGCACGAGACGAAAAAACCCAAGAGACTCAAAGGGCTTCGTAACCGGTGGTCAAGATCTACAAAATCTGCCCGGCCTCGGCCTGGCGCGAGGCGGAACGGCAGGGCGTGTACCTCGGCAGCGCAGACGATGCGCGCGATGGTTTCATCCATTTCTCGACCGCGCCCCAGGTTCCCGAGACCCTGCGAAAGCATTATTTCGGGCAGCGCGCGCTGTTCCTGGTCGAGGTCGACGGCGATGTGCTCGGCAGCCAGCTGCGCTGGGAGCGTTCGCGTAACGAAGAGCTGTTTCCGCATCTCTATGGCGAGCTCGATCTCGGCGCGGTGATCGCGGTGACGAACCTCAACATGCGCTCCGACGGCGGCCACGACACCCCGGAGCTTGCACCGTGATCCGCGCCTTCGATGCCCTTTCGCTGCCGGTGTTGCGCTGGCTCGATCCGGAGGACGCCCATCGCCTTGCGATCCAGGGCCTGCGCTTCCTGCCGCCGGTCAAGCCGCGGCCGGATGATCCCAAGCTCGCGGTTCGCGCCTTCGGACTTAACTTTTCCAATCCGATCGGCATGGCCGCGGGTTTTGACAAGAGCGCCGAAGTGCCCGATGCGCTGTTGCGGCTCGGCTTCGGCTTCGTCGAGATCGGCTCGGTCACGCCGAAGCCGCAGGCTGGTAATCCGCGGCCGCGGCTATTTCGCCTCGAGCGCGACGAGGCCGTCATCAACCGCATGGGCTTCAACAATGACGGCGCCGAAGTCGCGCTGCGCCGGCTCGCCGCGCGCGCGCAGCACGGCGGCATCGTCGGCGTCAATGTCGGCGCCAACAAGGATTCGCCCGACCGTGTCGCCGACTACGTCAAGCTGATCGAGACCTTCGCGCCGGTCGCGAGCTATTTCACCGTCAACGTCTCTTCGCCGAACACGCCGGGCCTTCGCAATTTGCAGGAAGGCGCGCTGCTCGACGATCTCCTCGCAAAAGTGATCGACGCGCGCGAGCGGGTGCGCCAGAAGGCCGGCGATACGCCGGTGCTGCTGAAGATCGCGCCGGATCTGAGCCTCGCACAGCTCGACGACGTCGTGCAGGTCGCGCGCTCGCGCCGGGTCGACGGCATGATCGTGTCGAACACGACGATCGCGCGGCCGAGCACGCTGCGGGAAGAGATGCGCGCCAAGGAACAGGGCGGCCTGTCCGGCCGGCCGCTGCTTCGGTTGTCGACGCGCATGGTCGCGGAAACCTATGTGCGCGTCGAAGGTGCATTCCCGCTGATCGGCGTCGGCGGCGTCGATTCCGGTGGCGCAGCTCTGACGAAAATCCGTGCCGGCGCGAGCCTTATCCAGCTCTATTCATCGCTGGTCTACAAGGGTCTCGGCCTCGTCGACGAGATCAAGCGCGACCTGACCTCGACGCTGCTGCGCACGGGACGGGATTCGCTGTCCGAGATCGTCGGCGCCGATGCTGCCACGCTCACCGCGGAAGACTGGCCAGGGATGTAGCTCTTCGCCTCTCCCCGTGTGCGGGGAGAGGTCGGAATTTGCGAGAGCAAATTCCGGGTGAGGGGGAGTCTCCGCGAGTCCAGCTCTCACCGTCCCTGCGGAGACTCCCCCTCACCCCGACCCTCTCCCCGCAAGCGGGGCGAGGGAGGAGAGAACGTCGCCCGAAACAGCGCCGGATAGCGCGCGCCCTGCAATCCGCCGCGCGCGATGTAGAATGCGATCAGCGCCCACCACAGCCCGGTATTGCCGTACGATTGCAGCGACCACCACACGCCCAGGAAGATCGCGAGCGAAGCCAGCATCAGGTTGCGCATCTCGCGCGCCCAGGTCGCGCCGACATAGATGCCGTCGAAGCCGAAGGCGAACACGCCGGGCAGCGGTGCGAGCACGATGAACAGCAGGAAATCGCGCGCGGCGCGGCGGACGCCTTCGCTCGCCGTCATGAAGTCGATAATCGCCGGCCCGAACAGTGCGAACAGCGCAGAGACGACCAGCGCGAAGCCGAGCCCCCACAGCAGCACCAGCCGCGTCGAATCCGCAAAGCCTTTGGCGTCGCGCGCGCCGAAGGTGCGGCCGCAGAGCTGCTGCGCCGCATTGGCAAGACCGTCGAGAAAGAAGGCGCTGACCAAAAGGAAATTGTTGAGCACGGAATTTGCGGCCAGCGTCACGTCGCCGGCGCGTGCGCCCTTGGCGGTGAAGAACAGGAACACTGCGATGAGGGCCGCAGTGCGGATCATGATGTCGGAATTCACCGCCAGCATCCGCATCAGCTTTGCCCGGTCGAACAGGGTCGCGTACGGAACAGCAAAGCCGCCCTCCGCGTAGCGCCGGCATACGATGACGCCGAGGATGAATCCGACCGTCTCCGACAGCAGCGCGGCGACCGCCGCACCCGCAATGCCGGTGTCGTAGACCAGCACCAGCAAAATCGTCGCCACCATGTTGATGAGGTTGATGACGATCTGGAGCAGCAGCGCCGGATTGGCGCGCGCCTGTCCCACCAGCCAGCCGAGGATGACGTAATTGGCGAAGGCCAGCGGCGACGACCAGATCCGGATCATGAAATAGGTTTTGGCGGCGCGGGTGACGCCTTCGCTGCCGCCCATCAGGTCGAACAGCGCGGTGGTCAGCGGCAATTGCAGTGCGATCAGCGCGGCGCCGATCAGGCCTGCGACGATGAAGCCGCGCACGAGAATTGCGGTCAGCTCGCGCGCCTCGCCGGCGCCGAGCGCCTGCGCGGTGAAGGCGAGCGTGCTCATGCGCAGGAAACCGAACAGCCAGAACAGGCAGTCGAAGATCACGGAGGCCATCGCGACGCCGCCGAGCAGGGCGGCATCGTCGAGCCGTCCGATCGCGGTGGTCGAGACCACGCCGATCAGCGGCGTGGTGAGGTTCGCGATCATCGCGGGGCCGGCGATGGCGAAGACCTGGCGGGAGCCGACCTTGGGATACGCGGGCGCGTGCATGTCAGAACACCAGCACCATGCCGTCTTCGGCGGCGAGGTGCTCCACATCGTCGAGGCGCGACAGCATGTCGTCGCTCATATGGGTGAGGACGATGCGTTTTGCGCCGATCTCTGGCAAATGCTGTTCCAAGGTCTTCAGGCTGAGATGGTTCTTGACCACCTTGTCGTACATGTAGGCTTCCGCGATGAAAAGGTCGGCGCCATGCGCCAGCGGAATGAGCGTCTCCGTCCATTCGGTATCGGCGCTGTAGGCCAGGATACGGCCCTCGGTCTCGATGCGGTAGGCGAGGAACGGCCCGCCGGATTCGCCGTGCACGACCGGGTAGGGCGTCACTGTCACCGCGCCGAAGGTTTGGCGCTGCTCCGGAGCGAGCTCGACGATGGAGAGCTCGAAGCGCAGCTTGGTCTTGGAGGAGTGCTCGAACAGCGCTTCCATCACCTGGCTGAGCCGGGTCTCGATGCCTTGCGGGCCCGCGATTGTGAGCGGGCGCGTCCGCCGCGAAAATTGCGCGTCGAGCAGGACAAACGGCAGCCCGGCAAAGTGGTCGCCGTGGAAATGGGTGATCAGAATGAGGTCGATGTCGTTGCGTTCGATCTCGAGCCGCTTCAGCGCCGGCAGGGCCGACGCGCCGCAATCGATCAGGAACTTGGCCTCGCGCCCCGAGATATGGAAGCAGGTGTTGAGCCTGCCACCCGACCCGAAGGCGTCGCCGCAGCCGATGAAACGTAGTTGCATCGGCTGCGCACTCCGTGAGGGTCTAGCGGCGCGGCGTGCCGAACACGCGCATCAGCAGCCAGATCGGGATCACGATCACAGCGCCGAGCAGGAAGTAGCGCCACAGCCAGTTCACGGCATCGAAGCCGAGATCCCAGAGACGCTGGAACAGCAGGCGGATGCTGTAGATGATGTTCCAGGGATCGAAGCCGATCGCCGCCAGCACGACGCCGACCAGCACCGACAGCAGAATCAGCCGGAACGCGACCGCCAGCGGCGAGCCGCCGAGAAAGCGGTGCAGGCCATCACTGCGGCCGGCCGGCAAATCTCTGACGTCTTGGGCCATCGCAAAAACTCCTCGCGGGGATTCGCCCCGATTATAGGTCACGGCGGGGGACATGGGGAACCCGCATTTCCCCGTCAATGGCCGCCGGCTGCTGCTGCGACCTTAATTGTTGGTAGGGATTCGTCCGTCTTCAGCATCTTTTCCAGCGTTTCCAGCCGGTCGGCTTCCCGCGGCGGCTTGTCCCAGCGCAGCCGGCTGATGCGGGGAAAGCGCATGGCCACGCCGGATTTGTGCCGCGGCGAGCGCTGCAGCCCCTCGAAGGCGACCTCCAGCACCAGCCCCTTGTCCGCCTCGTGCACGACGTGGCGGACGGGGCCGAATTTTTCCGTGGTGTTGCGGCGGACGAAGCGGTCGATCTGAAGCAACTCCTCGTCGGTGAAGCCGAAATAGGCTTTTCCGACCGGCACGAGCTCGTCACCGGTCTCGCTTTGGGTCCAGACACCAAAGGTATAGTCCGAATAATAGGACGACCGCTTGCCGTGGCCGCGCTGCGCATACATCAGCACGGCGTCGATGATGTGCGGGTCGCGCTTCCATTTCCACCATTGGCCTCTCGGCCGTCCCGGCAGATATGGCGCATCGCGCCGCTTCAGCATCACGCCTTCAACGGCGTCCGCGTCCTCCCCCGCACCAGCACTCGCCGGATCAGCTCGTGCGGCGGTAAGGGCGTCCCAGCTTGCGAAGGGGACGGTGGGCGACAGATCGATGCGGGGATCGCCGAGCTTCCCGATGAACGTTTCCAGCCGCGCGCGCCGCTCGGCGAACGGCAGTTCGCGCAGATCGTTCTCGTCGTCGCCCAGAAGATCGTAGGCGCGCAGATGGATCGGAAACTCCTTGATCAGCTTCGGCGAGACAGCTTTGCGGTTGAGGCGCTGTTGCAGGACGTTGAAACTCTGCACGCGGCCCTCGCGCAGGATCAGCAGCTCGCCATCGATCGCGCCGGGCAGGCGCAGCGACGGCACGAGATCCGGAAAGCTGCCGGTGATGTCCTCGCCGGTGCGCGAATAGAGCCGCGCCGTGATTTGGTCGTGCTCGTCGCGGCCCGCGACCGCCTGCACGCGGATGCCGTCCCATTTCCATTCGGCGATATAGTCGGCGGGATCGAGCGTGGCAAAGTCGCTGTCCTCGATCGCATGCGCCAGCATCACGGGGCGGAACGGCGCGGGATCGCGGTTGACCGGTTTCTCGGCGCGCCCCTCCAGCCACGCGAACAGGTCGAGGTAGGGAGCGCTGAGCCCCGGCCAGATCAACTCGACCTCATGCGGATCCTTGTCGCCGAGTGCCGCGGCCGCGGTCTTTGCCAGCCGCGCGGAGATGCCGATGCGCAGCGCACCGGTGACGAGCTTCAGCAGCGCCCAGCGGCCGGTCTCGTCGAGTTCGTCGAGCCAGCGTTCCAGCTGCTTCGGCAATTCGGTCTTGCCGAGCGTGCGGAGCGTGGTGACGACTTCGGTCAGCGTCGGGGGCGGCGGATTGTTGTGGACGCCCAGCGCCTTCGGCCACATCAGCGCAACCGTCTCCGAAAGGTCGCCGACATAGTCGTAGGACAATCCAAACAGCACCGGATCAGTGCGCGCCGCGATCAAATCGCGGATCAACGCAGGCTTGGCGTGCTTGAAGCTGAGCGCGCCGGTCAGCGCCGCCAGCGCGTAGCCGCGGTCGGGATCGCCGACCTCGCGAAAATAACCAGTGAGGAGCCGCAGCTTGTTGTTCCGGCCGGGCTCGTAGGCGAGGCGGTCGAGCAGTTCGGCGAAACGGTTCATGCCTCGGCCTCGTCCGCAAGCGGCGTCTCGCTCTCCTCCTCGTCGCCATAACCGACGAGATCGAGCGGCTTTGCCCGCAGGCCTTTGCTTTGGCACCAATGCACCAGCGCGTCTTCCTGGCCGTGGGTGACCCAGATCTCGCCGGCGCCGGTTGCGGCAATGGTCGCCGTGAGGCCGTCCCAATCGGCGTGATCCGAGATCACCAGCGGCAGCTCGATGCCACGCTGCCGGGCGCGGGCGCGCACCCGCATCCAGCCCGATGCAAAGGCGGTGACGGGATCGGGGAAGCGGCGCGTCCAGACATCGGACGTAGCCGAGGGCGGCGCCAGCGTGATGGTGCTGGCGAGCGCCGCCTTTTTCACGCCCATGACCGGCCGCAGCTCGCCGAGCGCGATCCCGCGACTCTTGTAGTACTGCGTGATTGTCTCCATCGCGCCATGCAGATAGATCGGCGCGTCGTAGCCGGCCTGCCGCAGCAGTGCGATCACGCGCTGGGCCTTGCCGAGCGAATAGGCGCCGACGAGATGTGCGCGCTCGGGAAACAGCGCGACCGAGGCCAGCAGCTTCTTCACCTCGTCGGCCGCATCGCCGTGACGAAACACCGGCAGCCCGAACGTGGCCTCGGTGATGAAGACGTCGCAGGGCACCAGCTCGAACGGCGTGCAGGTCGGATCGGGTGCGTCCTTGTAGTCGCCGGAGGCGACGATGCAGGTGTCCTTGCACGTCACGGCGATCTGCGCCGAGCCGAGCACATGGCCGGCCGGGTGAAACTTGACGCTGGTATCGCCGAGCCGGATCTGCTCGCCATAGCGGATCGCTTGCGTCGAGCCGGCAAAGTTCTCGCCATAGCGCAGCCGCATCATGTCGAGCGTTTCCTGCGTCGCCAGCACCGCACCATGGCCGGCGCGGGCATGGTCGGAATGGCCGTGGGTAATCACGGCCCGCTCCACAGGGCGGACAGGGTCGATATGGAAGCCGCCGGGCTTGCAGCACAGGCCGGCAGCAGCTGGCAGCAGGATGTCTTGCGGACGCATGCCTGTTATATAGGTTGCGCCAACCCGTCTTCGAGTCATCCGCCCGCCTCTCTCTGGTCCCCAATGCCGCTCCGCCTGTTCCACTCCTCCGGCGATCTCATGGCCGACCGCCGCTTCGAGTTCGCGCGCGACCTCCAGCTCAAGGGCGATCTGCCCGCCGCCGCCGACCTGCTTGAGCAGGCGCTCGAACTCGCACCTGATTTTACGTCCGCCTGGTTCACGCTCGGCGAAATCCGCAGCCAGCTCGGCGAACGCGACAAGGCCATTGGGGCCTTTCGAAAATCGCGCGAGTCCGATCCCGATGACCAGCACGGCGCCCATTTGCATCTGATACGCCTCGGCGACGCGCAATTGTCCGAGATGCCCAAGGCCTATGTGCAGGCGCTGTTCGATCAATATGCGCCGCGCTTCGAGCACGTGCTGATTAACGATCTCGACTATCGCGCGCCGTCGCTGATCTTCAAGGCGGTGGTGGCCGCGCGCGTCGCCGCGAAGAAGCCCGCTCTGTTCAAGCGCGCCATCGATCTCGGTTGCGGCACCGGGCTTGCTGCCGCTGCCTTCGCCAAGCAGGTCGATCATTTCACCGGCATCGATCTGTCGGCCGGCATGATCAAGCAGGCGCGCGCCACCGAGCTCTACGTTGAGCTCGAAGTCGCCGACATGATCGACGGCCTGCGCGGCAAGACTGACGCGAGCGCGAACCTCGTCGTTGCGGCGGACGCGTTCGTCTATCTCTCCGACCTCGCTCCAGTGCTGATCGAGGCCAGGCGCGTGCTTGCGCCAAGTGGCGTGCTCGCCTTCACGCTGGAGACGCATGACGGAAGCGGCATCGTTCTCGGCGAAGGCCTGCGCTATGCCCATTCCGCGGAATATGCGCGCGGTGCCATTGCGAAGGCCGGACTCAAGTTGCTGACACTGGAGCCGGCCTCACCGCGCATCGAGAACAACGAGCCGGTGCGCGGCCTCGTCGTCGTTGCCGAGAAAACTTGAGTCTAGGCGCTAGCCTGGAGGCGATTTGAGCGTCATTGCGTCGCAAAGCGACGACTTCCCACTTGCGAGCCGCTGGTCGAAGCCAGCACAATGCGCGCACCAGGGAGAGAAACAACAATGACGAAGAATCCATCGCGGCGCGATATCAGCGCCGCCGCGCTTGCCACCATTGCCGCATCCGTCCTGCCCGCGCCTTACGTCTGGGCTGCGGAGAAAAAATACGACGCGGGCGCCAGCGACACCGAGATCAAGATCGGGCAGACCGTGCCGCATTCGGGTCCCGGCTCGCTCTATGGCGTGCTCGGCCGTATCGGCGAGGCCTATTTCCAGATGCTGAACGAGAAGGGCGGCATCAACGGACGCAAGGTCAAGTTCCTGACCATGGACGACGCCTACAGTGCGCCGAAATGCGTCGAGGCGACGCGGCGGCTCGTGGAGCAGGAGGAAGTGCTCGCGCTCTACGGCTCGCTCGGCACCGCACCGCAGACGTCGGTACACAAATATCTCAATTCCAAGGGTGTGCCGCAGCTGCTGCTTAACACCGGCGCGTCGAAGTGGAACAACCCGAAAGAGTTCAAATGGACGATGGCGGGCCTGCCGCTCTATCCAACCGAGGCGCGCATTCTGGCGCGGCACGTCGTCGGCGTGAAGCCGAATGCCAAGATCGGCATCCTCTACCAGAACGACGATTTCGGCCGTGACTTCCTCGGCCCGTTCAAGAAGGTCTTGGCGGATGCCGGCGGCACCGCGCAGGTGATCATGGAGCAGACCTACGATCTGACCGATCCGACCGTCGATTCCCAGCTCATCAATCTCTCGAAATCCGGCGCGGATGTTTTCTACAACATCACCACCGGCAAGGCGACGTCGCAGTCGATCCGCAAGGTCGCCGAGCTCGGCTGGAAGCCGCTGCAACTGCTGTCGGCGGGCTCGACCGGCCGCTCGATCCTCAATGCCGCCGGGCTGGAGAACGCCGCCGGCATCGTCGCCATCCGCTACAACAAGGAGGTCGGCGTGCCCCGGTGGGAGAAGGATCCCGACGTGATGGCGTTCGAGGAGCTGCGCAAGAAATACGTACCGACCATCGATCCCGACAACACCATCGCGTTCGCCGGTTACGGCCAGGCCGTCACCATGGGCGAGATTCTGCGCCGCTGCGGCGACGACCTTACCCGCGCCAACGTGCTGAAACAGGCCTCGAACCTCGCCGGCTTCCACTCGCCCTATTTCCTCGACGGCATCAATTACAGCTACACGCCCGACGACTACACGCCGATGAAGACGCTCTACATCTCGATCTTCAGCGGCAAGGATTGGGACATCTCCGACCAGCCGATGACGGAGTAGCTCTTCTCCCTCGCCCCGTTCTTACGGGGAGAGGGTCGGGGTGAGGGGCTCTCTCCGCGAGGACGGGGACAGTTGGACTCGCGGAGACTCCCCCTCACCCGTCGCTTCGCGCCGGCCTCTCCCCGCAAGCGGGGAGAGGCGAAGACCACCACCCCCTCGACGAACCCGCCCCCACGGCTTACCTGTGATGCCGTGCCGCCCCGTATCCGCAAAATCTCGGCCGAGCCGGCCGCGCTGCTGCCCGACCGCTTCCAGCAATGGTTCGCAGCGCGGGGCTGGTCGCCGCGCGCGCATCAATTGGAGCTGCTGGAAAAGGCGCGCGAGGATCGCTCGGCGCTCTTGATCGCGCCGACCGGCGCCGGCAAGACGCTCGCGGGATTTCTGCCGACGTTGGTGGAGCTGAGTTCCGCGCCCGCGGTCTCGACAAAATCCGTGGTGTCCACCGGCCGCGCCGTGCAGCGCAGCGGCGGCCTGCACACGCTCTACATCTCGCCGCTAAAAGCGCTCGCCGTCGACATCGCGCGCAATCTGGAGCGGCCGGTCGCCGAGATGGGCTTGCCGATCAAGATCGAGACCCGCACCGGCGACACGCCGACGTCGCGGCGGCAACGGCAGCGGCGTTATCCGCCGGATATTCTGCTGACGACGCCGGAGCAGCTCGCGCTTCTGATCTCCTCCGACGACGCGCCGTTCCTGTTCTCCTCCTTGAAACGTATCGTGCTCGACGAATTGCATGCGCTGGTGACGTCCAAGCGCGGCGATCTGCTCTCGCTGGGCCTTGCGCGGCTGTGGCGGCTGGCGCCGCAGATGCGCGCCATCGGTCTGTCGGCGACTGTGGCCGAGCCGGAATCGCTGGCCCGCTTTCTCGTGCCGCAGCCGAAGGACAAGGCGGAGTCCGCCGATATCGTCATCGCCGGCGGCGCGGCGCCGCCGCAGGTCGAGATGCTCGACACGCGCGAGCGGCTGCCCTGGGCCGGTCACAGCGCGCGCCATGCGCTGCCCGAAATCTACCAGCTGATCAAGGCGAACAGGACCACGCTGGTCTTCGTCAACACCCGCAGCCAGGCCGAGATGCTGTTCCAGAATCTCTGGCGCATGAACGACGACAACCTTGCGATCGCGCTGCATCACGGCTCGCTCGACGTCGCCCAACGCCGCAAGGTCGAGGACGCGATGTCGGCAGGCAAACTGCGCGGCGTGGTCTGCACCTCCTCGCTCGACCTCGGGGTCGACTGGGGCGACGTCGATCTCGTCGTCAATATCGGCGCGCCGAAGGGCTCCTCGCGGCTGATGCAACGCATCGGCCGCGCCAACCATCGCCTCGATGAGGCCTCGCGCGCGGTGCTGGTTCCGGCCAACCGCTTCGAAGTGCTGGAGTGCCGCGTCGCGATCGACGCCATCGCCGAGAACGCGCAGGACACGCCGCCGCTGCGCATCGGTGCCCTCGACGTGCTCGCCCAGCATGTGCTCGGCTGTGCCTGCGGCGAGCCGTTTTTCTCCGACGAACTCTACGACGAGGTGCGCACTGCAGCGCCCTACGCCGATCTCACGCGGCAGGATTTCGACGACGTCGTCGATTTCGTCGCCACCGGTGGCTACGCGCTGAAAACCTATGAGCGCTTCGCCCGTATCAAGCAGGACAGGGAAGGGCGCTGGCGCGTCGCCAATCCGAAGGTGCGGCAGAGCTACCGCATGAATGTCGGCACCATCGTGGAAGACGACATGCTGAAGGTGCGCCTGGTGCGCTCGCGCGGCGGCGGCCAAGGAAAAGCAGGTGGCTCGACAGGGGTGATCGCGCGCGGCGGGCGGTTGCTGGGCGAGATCGAGGAAGGCTTCATCGAGGGCCTGAGCCCGGCCGATACTTTCGTGTTCGGCGGCGAAGTGGTGCGCTACGAGGCGCTGGTCGAGGATCAGGTCTACGTGTCCCGCGCCAACGACAAGGACCCGAAGGTACCGTCCTACATGGGGGGCAAGTTTCCGCTCTCGACCTATCTCGCCGAACGCGTACGTCGCCTGCTCGATGACGGCCGCGCCTGGCATGCGTTGCCGGAGCAGGTGCGCGACTGGCTGTCGCTGCAACGGGACGTCTCGCGCGTGCCCGCGGTGCGCGAGCTCCTGGTCGAAAGCTTCCCGCGCGCCAACAAACATTACATCGTCTTCTATCCTTTCGAGGGACGCCTCGCGCACCAGACGCTCGGCATGCTCCTGACGCGCCGGCTGGAGCGGGCGCGCGCGCGGCCGCTCGGCTTCGTCGCCAACGAATATGCAGTCGCGATCTGGGCACTCGGCGACATGTCCTTCATGATCCGCAACGGCAAGCTCGATCTCAACGCGCTGTTCGATCCTGACATGCTCGGCGACGACCTCGAAGCCTGGCTCGCCGAATCCGCACTTATGAAGCGCACCTTCCGCAATTGCGCGATCATCTCCGGCCTGATCGCCCGCCGGCACACCGGCGAGGAGAAAAGCCGCCGCCAGGTGCTGTTCTCCACCGATCTCGTCTACGACGTGCTGCGTAAACACCAGGCCGATCACGTCCTGTTGCGCGCCGCCCGCGCCGATGCCGCCACCGGGCTGCTCGATCTGCGTCGGCTTAGTGACATGCTCACCCGCATCCAGGGCCGCATCACGCACCGGGAACTCGACCACGTCTCCCCGCTCGCCGTCCCCGTGATGCTGGAAATCGGCCGCGAGTCAGTTTATGGCGAAGCTGGCGACGAGCTGTTGGCGGAGGCCGCCGACGACCTGGTCAAAGAGGCGATGGGATAGCGGCAGGGTAAGACGTGACGGCAGGGGCGCTGGTTTCAGGGGATATCGAGGAGATGCGCGTTTCGAAGGTCACCATCTCTGGCGTGACATTCGCGGCCGATCTGTCCGGCGCTTTGTTCTGGGAAGAGCGGCGCCTGCTCGTTGTCTCCGACCTGCATCTCGAAAAAGGGTCCAGCTACGCCACGCGCGGCGTGCTGCTGCCGCCCTACGATACCATCGCGACGCTCGGCCGCCTCGCTGCTGTCATCTCCCGCCATGATCCGCGCGTGGTCATCGCGCTCGGCGACAGCTTTCACGACCGCACCGCGCATGGCCGCCTGTCGGGCGACGATCGCGAGGCTGTGGCTGCGTTGCAAACCGGCCGCGACTGGATCTGGATCTCCGGCAATCACGATCCGGCATTGCCGCGCGATCTCGGCGGCACTGTCGCCGATGAAGTCGCGATCGGCCCGATCACCTTCCGTCACGAGCCGACCGGTGCGCAGGGCGAGATCGGCGGCCATCTCCATCCCAAGGCCCGCGTCTCCACGCGCGGCCGTTCGATGGAGCGCCGCTGCTTCGCGAGTGACGGGATGCGCGCCGTGATGCCCGCCTTCGGCGCCTATGCCGGCGGCCTCAGCATCCGTGACGCCGCATTCGCAAAGATCTTTCCGAAGACCGGTTTTGTCGCGCATCTGCTCGGCGATCGTCGTGTTCACGCGATCGCCGCGTCGCGGTGTTATTGAGGACGCGGTCATGCTGCCCTCGCTTCACGATGATTGCGTCGTTTCATACGAGGTGAACTGCGAAACTCGCCAGATCAAACTTCACACAGGGCCGGATCCCAGAGACGCTGCAAAGCGCGAACAGCGACCCCGCACAATCGTTTTCAATGGTGTCGAGGGATACCAATTTGACGACGACGCATTCGGAAACATCATCTCCTCATTGGCGGCCGTCTCCATTGAGCAGGTGTTTGCGGACTACGGCTCCAGAATCGCGGAGTCTTATCGAATGGCGGGTGCCCCGGGGCCATGGGCTGCCGATTTGGCTGTTGCGGCGAAGGTGCTCGCGGCAAAGGGCATTAAGGGCTTCGTTCTAAGTTCGTCGTACGGCCTTTCTGGCTGGGTGCTGGCAAAAGAAGCTTTGGTCGCCCCTTAGCCGTCGGCTCGCTAAGCCGCCTTTGCCTGCACGTCGTCGCAGAACTCCGCGAGCCGATCTGCAAGCCGCAGCGTCGCAGGGCTGGCGCCGGGGGCGGCCATCAGCGCCACTTCCGTCCGGTTGATCGGCGCAAACCCGTCCTTCGCCGTCAGCACGCGATGATCGGACTGGATCGACATCTCCGACAAGATGCTCAGCCCCATGCCGGCAGCAACCGCGGCCTGGATGCCGGCGAGACTCGATGACGTATAGGACATGTGCCAGACGCGGCCCGCGCTCTCCAGCGCGTGGATGGCGCCGGCGCGGTAGAGGCAGCCGAGCGGGAAGCCGATCAGCGGCACCGAGGCGACATCCGCGTGGATCGGATGGCTCCTGCTGGTGACCCAGTGCACTTGCTCCGGCCACACGGCAATGGCGCCCTTTTCGCCGGCCTCGCGCTTGAACAATGCAAGGTCGAGTTCGCCGCGTTCGAGATCGCGGGCCAGATTCTTGCTCTGGTCGGCGCGCACGTCGAGCCGCAGGCCCGGATGCGAGCGCGAGAACGTCCCCAGCAGCTTTGCCAGTTGATACGCCGCAAAATCCTCGGGGATGCCGAGCCGGATCGCGCCTTCGCTGTCAGGCTCGCGCAGCACGTCGCGCGCCTCCTCCGCGAGCGTGAGCAGCCGCCGCGCATAGGACAGCAGCCGCTCGCCGGCCTCGGTCGGGCGCACATCCTTGCCGTCACGATGCAACAGCACCTGTCCGACATCCTCTTCCAGCCGCTTGATCTGCTGGCTGACCGTCGATTGCGTGCGGTGGACGCGTTCGCCGGCGCGGGTGAAGCCGCCGGCATCGACCACCGAGACGAAGCTGCGCAAAAGCTCCAGATCGAGCATGGGCGCCTCCATTCGAAAATCCACTGATAGTAAGTTAATCATTTAATTTTCAAATGGCAAGCCTAGCCTCTAAATCGAGGGTTCAGGAGAATGCCCACATGTCGCTCGCCCCCTCGATTTCGGTTCCCCGCAGCCGCTTCAACAGCCTGCCGCTCGCCATCGGCGTGTTCTGCCTGCTCTGGAGCTACGCCTTCGTCGCCGGCAAGATCGGCGTCACCCATTGCCCACCGCTGGTCCTGCTCGCCGCGCGCTTCTCGCTCGCCGGCATTTTAATCCTGGGCGCGACACTGATTCGTGGTGACTGGTCGCTGTCCTGGCGTGATGCCGCGATCTTTGCCGTGCTCGGGATTGCCAACAACGCGCTCTATCTCGGGCTCGGCTACACCGGCCTGCAATCGGTCTCCGCCGGCCTCGGCGGGCTGATCGTCTCGGCCAATCCGGTGTTCACGGCGGCGCTCGCCGCGCTCCTGCTCGGCGAAGGTATGACCTGGCGCAAGGCGATCGGCCTGCTGCTCGGCATCATCGGCGTGATGGCGATCGTCTGGCATCGCCTGTCGGTCGGCACCGACTCATTGCACGGCATCATGTTCACGCTGGCCTCGCTCGCTTCCATCGTTGCCGGCACCATCCTGTTCAAGCTGCTCGCGCCCAAGGGTTCCCTGTGGATCGGCAACGGCGTGCAGAATCTCGCTGCCGGCATCGTGCTGACGCCGGTCGCGTTCACCTTCGCCGATGTCCATGCCATCGATTTTACGCCGGGCCTGATCGGCGCCTTCGCGTTCCTCGTGCTCGGCGGCTCGATCCTCGCCTACTGGCTCTGGTTTCATCTCCTGAAAGTGTGTGGCGCCACCGCCGCCAGCGCCTATCATTTCCTGATGCCGCCGCTCGCGATGCTGTTCGCGTATCTCGTGCTCGGCGAGCATCTCGAAGCGCGCGATCTGCTCGGGATCATTCCGGTGGCGCTCGGCATCTATCTGGTGACGCGGCCGGCCAAGGCGCTTTCGTAAAAGTCAGCATCGTAAGGAAGGTTCTTCATGCCCATTTCCATCACCCTGATCGGTGGCCCCACCGCGCTGATCGAGATCGACGGCTTCCGCCTGCTCACCGATCCGACCTTCGATGCGCCCGGGGACTATCAATTGCCGCATGTGAAGCTGGAGAAGACCATCGGTCCCGCGCTCAAGGCTGACGCGATCGGCCCGATCGATGCGGTCCTGCTCAGCCACGACCAGCATTCGGACAATCTCGACAATTCCGGCCGTGAGTATCTCAAGCACGCCAAGCGCGTGCTGACGACCGAGGCCGGCGCCAAGCGCCTCGCCGGCCATGTCGAGGGCCTCGCGCCCTGGGCTACCGCGCATGTCAGGGATCGCGACGGCAATTCGCTGACGATCACCGCGACGCCCGCGCGCCACGGCCCGGCCGGCATCGAGCCGTTGTCCGGCGATGTCATTGGCTTCGTGGTGGCGTCGAGCCGCAAGGATACGCGCCCGATCTACATCAGCGGCGACACCACCTGGTTCGATGGCGTTTCCGAAGTTGCGCGCCGCTTCAAATGCGGCGTCGTGCTGCCGTTTGCGGGCGCGGCGCAAACGCTCGGGCCGTTCCATCTCACCATGGACACCAACGACACCATCGAGACCGCGCGCGCCTTTCCCGATGCGATGATCGTGCCACTGCACACCGAGGGTTGGGCGCATTTCCGCCAGAACAGCGAGGATTTGCGCAAGACGTTCGACGTGCTGGGTTTTGGGACGCGGCTGCGGCTGCTGGAGCCCGGTGTGCCGACGGTGGTGGAGGCGCCTTAAGTTAAGTCGTCATTGCGAGCGAAGCGAAGCAATCCAGAGTCCCTCCGCGGTGGCAGTCTGGATTGCTTCGCTTCGCTCGCAATGACGGAGAATGCGGCTAATCCTTCCGAAACACGATCGACGCCATCCATCCCGTCATCAGCGCCATCGCCGCGGTGATGAGGCCGTAGACGAGCCCGTTCTGCCGCGCGGTCGTCGCGACGAACTGCTCGAAGCCGACCTTGACGATCTCGAACGCGGTCTCGGTCTTGCCGACGAACGCGCCGTTGGCAAACAGCTTGATCTCAACCTCATAGGTTCCGATCGGCACCTCCGCGGGCAGCGGAATGCCGGTGCGGAACAGCGTCGGCGTCAAGAACGTCACCGCACTCGCATCCTCGCGGTAGAGCCCGCGCTCGGTGCGCAGGCGGATGAAGGCCGACCGAAACGCGTCGTTCGGCACCACGTCGGCATAGTCGCCGCTGACGCGCTGCGTCAGCAGCACATTGTTGAGCCCGATCTGCTGCCTCCGCGCGATCTCGGGCGAGGTGATGAGGTCGAGGGAGCGGTTGGCGAACAGCGCGAGGTAGCTCGGCACCTGCAGGAACTGGCGGTAATCGGTGTTGATCCAGATGCCGAATCTGCGCTCCTTGCGCCGCGTCACCATGTCGGCGCGCGGGCCCATCACGGTGACCACGAGGTCGTAGGTCGTGCGGTCCGCGGGCGTCGTTGCATCCTTCTCGACCGAGCCGAACAGCACCAGCTCCTCGCCGGAATAGTTCGGCGTCACCGTGACGCGGTGGTTGGAAACCGACACGATCAGCCGCTCGGCGCGCGCGGCGCCGCTGAACAGCAGAACGACAAGAGCGGCCAGGAGTGCGCGCATCATCCGTTCGCCCCCAGCTCGCGGATGGTGAAGAGATCCTCGGGCCGGATCACCAGCTCGACCGCAAAGCGGACGCCGACCGAGAGGATCAGCAGGCCCAGCAGCAGCCGCAACTGCTCGCCGCGGATTTTCTGGCCCGCGCGTGCCCCGAACTGCGCGCCGGTGACGCCGCCGACCATCAGGATCAGCGCCAGCACCGCATCGACCAGATGATTGGTCACCGCATGCAGCATGGTCGCGAACAGCATGGTGACGAGCGTCAGCACCATCGAGGTCCCGATCACCGTCGAGGTCGGCACCCGCAACAGATAAATCATGATCGGCACCAGGATGAAGCCGCCGCCGATGCCCATGATGGCGCCGATGAAGCCGATCACGAGGCCGACGATCACAACGGGAATGACCGACAGATAGATCTTGGAGCGCTTGAACCGCATTTTCAGCGGCAGGCGGTGGATCCAGTTGTGCATTCGCCGAGGCGGCACGGTGCCGCGCCGGGTCCGCATCAGCGCGCGCAGGCCTTCCGAAAACATCAGGCTGCCGACCGTGCCGAGCAGCACGACATAGGACAGCGCAATCATCAGATCGAGCTGGCCAAGTGCGCGAAGCTGCGTGAAGGTCCACACCCCGAGTGCCGTGCCGGTCACGCCGCCGCAGAGCAAGACGCCCGCCAGCGCCGGATCGATCGCGCGTCGTCGCCAATAGGACAGCGCACCGGAAAAGGAAGAGGCCGCGATGTGGCTTGCGACAGAAGCAACCGCGACCGCCGGCGTGATGCCGATGAAGATCAACAGCGGCGTCATCAGGAAGCCGCCGCCGATCCCGAACATGCCGGAAACGAAGCCGACGGCGGCGCCCATCGCCAGCACCAGGAAGACATTGACCGGAAGATCGGCGATCGGAAGGTAGAGCTGCATCGGACCCACGCTCCGGCGAGACGGATCGATTTCGCGGAATGCTCGCAGGAAGGGCAGAACGATTGCCGCGCTCTTCAATAGCTGAATTTGCAGGCGGGCGGGATCAGGAAATTTGCGCGTGGTGAATGGAGCGCGATTGGAGCGCGATGAGATTAAACCCGATCGCTACAACGAAGGTGCGCTCCCTCTCCCGCTTGCGGGGGAGGGTTGGGGAGGGGGTGTCTCCGCAATCGAGACTCCCGGTGTGGAGAAAGCCCCCCACCCGCCGCGCTTCGCGCGTCGACCTCCCCCGCAAGCAGGAGAGGTTAAGCGAGCCCGTGGTTAGCTGATTTGACCTAAGCCTATTTTGATCAGTGCGCCGCCGAAGCTGACTTCTTGCTCGCAACCGGCTTCGGCGCCGGCTTCGTGGTCGCCTGCGGACCACCGTCCCAGCCGCCGGCGGGCGTCATCACGTTGACGGCGTCGTCGGGCTGCGGCTCGGCGCTGAACGTCTGGATCGCGAGCTTGGCGGCGGCGAGCGACTGCGGATCGAGGCGCTTGGCGACATCGTCGCGCTTGCCGGCAGCGTCCGCGTCACCCTGCGCGGCTGCAAGGGTGAACCATTTGTAGGATTCGGCGAGATTCTGTTCCACGCCGATGCCGCGGGCATAGAGGATGCCGAGGTTGAACTGGCTGTCGGCGACGCCGCGGTCGGCGGCCTTGCGGAACCACTGCGCCGCGCTCTTGTAGTTGGCGCCGCGTCCGCCGCCGTCGGCGTCGAGCACCGCGAGATTGTGCATCGCCTTGGCGTTGCCGCGCTCTGCCGCCTGCGTGTAGTAGCGGCGGGCGATGTCGGCGTCCTTCTTCACCCCTAAGCCCTTTTCGTAGAGCGTGCCGAGGCGGAAGGTTGCCGGCACCACGCCGGCCTGCGCCGCGCGGTCGTACCATTTCGCGGCTTCGTCGTAGTTTGCGGCGACGCCCTTGCCCTCGGCAAAGCGGACGCCGATCTCGTAGGCCGCGGTCGCGTCGCCCTTCATTGCGGCGGTGCGCAAGCCTGGGCCACCGATGCCATCAGGCAGTTTTTCGCTCGGCGGCACCTGGACGAGGCCGAGCCGCGCGCGGCTCATGCCCGACAGTGCGCCGGTGACGTCGCTGGAGGCCGCGGGTGGCGCTGCGGCGGGAGCGGGCGGGATTTCGACCGATGCCGTCCCACTGGGATTCGTTGCAGCCGGCGCGGCATTGTTCAGGGATTGCTTCCCGATCGGCGTCGGCGAGGTCATCGACGGCGTGACCTGCTCCGGCGCGGCGGGCTTGATCTCGACCGGCGGCGGCGCCTGCGGCGCGGGCTCGCTGGAATTCTCCATCGCCTGCGGCGCCGGCGATGTGCTGCCGCCTTCGAGCAGGTTCATCGCCATCTTGAAGGTGCCGAGCACGATCACGACCACGCTCGCGCCGACCAGCAGCGAGCGGATCTTCGAGGTGAAGGTCGAGCCGCCTTCCTCGCCCTTGGCCTTGGCGCGGCCGGCGATTGCCGCCTTGGCGCCGCGGCCGGGTTTCTCGGGGGGCTGCGCGGCAGCGGCCTGCGCAGCACGGCGCGCGGCGGCGATGAAGCTCGACGACGACACCGGCTCTTTTGGCGCTGCAGGAATTTCGCTGATCGCGCTTTCGGACGCGGCAATGCGCTCCGACGGCGTGGCGGCGCGTCCGCCCGGTCGGGTGCCCGGCTCGAGCGGGTGGTCTGGCGGTAGTTCGGGCGCGATCGCTGCGCGTGCGGGCGCGGTGTGCGGCTCCAGGATCTCGCTGATCGCGCGCGGCGGAACCGGCGGCGCCATCGGCATCGGCGGCGCGGCAGGCGCTGCGGCATGGAATTCGCGTGGCGCAGCGACGAACGCGCCCTGCGCGTGCTGCGCGGCGGCGGGGTTCTGAAGCTCAGGCTTCGGATCGTATTGCGGCTGCTGCGGCTGGGGCTGCGGCTCGCGCGCCATCGGTGCCGGCTCGATCGGGGCGGCCATCGACATGAGCCCGGGCATCGCCTGCTGCATCGGCTGCGGCGCAGCGGCCGGCGGCGCGGTACGCACCGCGCGTAGATCGCCCTCGATCATGGAGAGGCGATCGACGACATGGCCGAGCGTGTTGTGCACCGCTTCGAGCGAATCCTGGGTGTTGCGGTTGGTCTCGGACTGGCTGAAGCGGATGTCGGAGAGCTCGCGCTTGAGCAGGTCGGCCACGTCGGAATCGGACGGCGGTGCCGAGCTGCGGCTCTCGGCGAGTGCGGAATAGGTCGCCTGCTGCCGCTCCAGGTGGCGCAGGATGTCGTGCAGCCCGTCCTCGACGCGGCTTAAGTTTCCGCCGCGCGGATCGGAGGCGGTCTCGATCCGCTCCAGCAGATAGGAGACCCGCTGTTCGAGATGCGCGAAGGTCGAGGTCGAGTCGTTGCCGACCTGCATGCGGTCGAAACGGTCCGATAGCGCGCGGATCGCGCTTTCCAGATGTTCGGTGCTTTCCGCAGGCTGAGGCCGCTCGCGCGTTTCCAGCGCGGAGGTGAGCGCGGCGATGCGCTGCTCCAGCACCGCGAAGCTGTCGTTGTGGCCCGAAGAGCGGGTGACCTGGTCGACCTTGGACGACAGCAGCTGCACGTCTTCGGAGAGCCGTGCCAGCGCTTCGTTGGAGGCGACGTTGGAGACGATGCCGCGCAGCGCCGAGATCGCGCCTTCGAGCTGTCGCACCGTCGACGGATCGTCATTGGCGCGCAGGATCAGATCGAGCTTGGCGCCGAGATTGCGAATCGCCTCGTCATAGCCGGTGAGCTGCTCGGCCGGCGTCAGCGTGCGCAGCACCTGCTTGATGTCGGCCAGCGCGCGCTCGATGCCGGACAGCACCTGACCGTCGGTGCCGTTGGAGCGGGTCTCGTCGATGCGACGGTGCAGCGAGCGGATCTCGTTCTCGATCGATTCGATCGCGCGGCGCGGCATCGCCTCGGTGATGGCGTTGCGGATCTCGGCGAGCTCGGCGCGGAAGCCGTTGATCGCCTGCTCGGTATTGTCAGGACGCTGGAGCGATTCGATCTGGCTCGTGATCTTGAGCAGATGGCGTTCAAGCGACGTGAAATCCGGACCCGGCTGCTGCTGCGGCGGCGGCGTGTAGGCCGGCGTGGGCGGCGCCATCGGCGGCAAGGGCGTGGCAAAGGCAGCTGTCGGCGCGATCGACGGCGCGGCGCGTGGCGGCAGCTGCCGCGGCGCGAATCCGTCGAGCTCGCTCTGCCGTGCCGTGATCTGGGCGACGGCGACGTCGAACGAGGCGGGGCTTAAGGGAGGAGAGTTGCGATAAACCTGTGTGGCCGCGCGCTCGACTGCATCGGCCTGGCGCTGGCGCGTCTCGACCGGCGCGGAGCGGGGCGCCTGGGGCTGCTGCGGTTGAGGCTGTTGTGGCCGCGAGATCTGCGACAGCCGCGCATCGAGCCGCGAGATCGCATCGTTGAGCTGGCGTGCGACGCCCTGCTCGCGCGAGACGCCTTGGTCACGCGAGGAGTCCTGGCGCGGCGCGGGCTTTGAAATCCGTTCGATCTGCTGGGTGATCGCGTCGAGCCGCTGGTGGATGTCCGCGACTTCGCGGCTTTCCTGACTCGGTCCCTGGCTAGGTCCTTGGCTCGGCAGTTGCGGCGAACGCGGATCGGGACGCAGCTCTTGACGTTGATCCTGACGCTGCTCGTAAGGCCCGCGAAAGTTGGGTGGGGCGGAATCGCCGAGCGTGGAGTTCAGCCAATCGTTGAGTGACATGCCAGCGCGACGCGCAGCAGCTTCGGCCCGCTCCCTCACGGATGGATCGATGCCGTCAACACTCCCCGATACGCGCGAATTCATGACTCTGTCCGGTTCCGACTTCGGCGCCCAACCGGCGCCTCCAGCCTTCCCACGCGTTCCGGTTGCAAAGACAATCGAATTATGCGCGGGTCGTCTGCCTCGAACACCGACTTTTGTCCGTTACGGTAAATAACGGGTTAAGGAACGCGTCGCCGGGGTCTTAAAGTTGGGCGGCAGGGACCGGGGTGACCTTTTAGCTTCCGCCAAATGGTCGGTGCGCTCCCTCCCCCGCTTGCGGGGGAGGGTTGGGGAGAGGGTGTCTCCGCAATCGAGAACCCCCAAGAGGAAAGAACCCTCACCCGCGCCTTCGGCGCGACCTCTCCCGCAAGCGGGAGAGGTGACACCGACCGCCTCGGCCCTCAACCCTTCCCCTCGCGCTTGCCGTCGTCCAGCGGCACCACCGTGCCTTTGCCGCTCATCGCCGAGAGCGCCTCGAGCGTCTCCTCGCAGAAGTCCGCCACCAACTGCTCGTGCCGGGCGCCGAGCCGGAGCAGCAGCAAATTGCCGAGGTCGAGCACGCCCGACGCTGTGCCCTCGGGAAAGCGCTTCTTCAGGATTCGCTCGTAGTTCTCGTGGCGGTCGCGGTGGTGCTCCAGCCGGGCCATCAGGTCGGTCCGCATTGGCTCGATGTCGATGCTGTCGAGCGCATGGAGGCGGACCAGGAGGTCATCCTTGATCGAGGGCGGCGTGCTCGGCCGCGCGGCCCAGTGCCGCAGCGCTGTTCGCCCTTCCGGAGTGAGCGTATAGATGAGTTTATTGGGTTTGCCGGATTGCACGACCTCGCGGCCCTGGATGTAGCCGCGGTCGCGCAGCTTGGAGAGTTCGCGATAGATCTGCTGGTGGTCGGCCTTCCAGAAGAAGCCGATCGAGGAGTCGAACGTCTTGGCAAGCTCATAGCCTGTCATCGGACGTTCCGTCAGGCATGCGAGAATTGCGTCGCCCAGTGCCATGACACCTGCTCCCTTCGAGTTCCCGACCAATTGACTTGACTTTATGCGCATTGGTGCATATGCGTCAATGTGCATATGAGGCGAGCCCAGAAAGAGGCTCCCAAAACCTCAATGGAATCAGCGTTCGCGCTACTGTGCATGGGGTTGTTTTTCAGCTTTTTTGCCACGGCCTTTAGGGAGGCACCCTGACAATGACCGGCCTCGATTCCTGGTACGGCTACATGAAGTCCCATGACGGTAAAGCGCTCTGGGACCTGCTCCATCCCGACGCCGTCTTCGAAAGCCCCGTCGTGCACTCGCCACAGCGCGGCCGCGACATCACCTTCAAATATCTCGCGAGCGCCGAGAAGGTGCTCGGTGGTCCCGGCTTCACCTACGTCGGCGAGTGGCGAAGCGCGAGCGGCGCCGTGCTCGAATTCAAGACCATGATCGACGGTATCGAGATCAACGGCGTCGACATCATCACCTTCGATTCCGAAGGCCGCATCACCCATTTCAAGGTGATGGTGCGTCCGCTCAAGGCCATCAACATGCTGCATCGCCTGATGGCGGAGCAGCTTGCCGCCCAATCATGATAACTTCACTGAACAGCCCCATGCCGGGAGACCACCATGCCGATCTATAAAGCCCCCGTCGAAGACGTGAACTTCCTGCTCAACGACGTCTTCCAGATCGACCGCTACGACAATCTCGCCGGCTTCTCTGACGCGTCGAGCGATGTGCGTGACGCGATCCTGGGCGAAGCCGCCAAGCTTGCCGAAGAGGTTCTCCAGCCGCTCAATCGCGTCGGCGATCTCGAAGGCTGCAAGCGCGCCGATGATGGTAGCGTCACCACGCCGAAGGGTTTCAAGGAGGCGTTCAAGCAGGTCGCCGAAGGCGGCTGGCTCGGTCTGTCGGCGCCGACCGAGTTCGGCGGCCAGGGCCTGCCGGTGACGCTCTCGCAAGCCGTCAACGAATTCCAGATCTCCGCCAACATGGCGTTCTCGATGTATGGCGGCCTCACCATGGGGGCGACGGCGGCGCTGATCGTTCACGGTTCGCCGGAGCAGAAGAAGACCTACGTGCCGAAGATGGTGGCGGGCGAGTGGACCGGCACCATGAACCTGACCGAGCCGCAGTGCGGCACCGATCTCGGCATGCTCCGCACCAAGGCGGTGCGCCAGGCTGACGGCAGCTTTAAGATTACCGGCACCAAGATCTTCATCTCGGCCGGCGAGCATGACCTCGCGCCCAACATCATCCACCTCGTGCTCGCCCGCATCGAGGGCGCACCCGCCGGCATCAAGGGCGTGTCGCTGTTCGTGGTGCCGAAATTTCTGGTCAACGCCGACGGTTCGGTGGGGCAGCGCAATGGCGTCGTCTGCGGCTCGATCGAGCACAAGATGGGCATTCACGGCAATTCGACCTGCGTGATGAACTACGACAGCGCCACCGGCTGGCTGATCGGCGAAGAGAACAAGGGCATGCAGGGTATGTTCGTGATGATGAACGAGGCCCGCCTCGGCGTCGCGGTGCAGGGCCTCGCGCAGTCCGAGGTCGCCTATCAGAACGCGGTCGCTTATGCCCGCGAGCGCATCCAGGGCCGTTCGCTGACCGGCGTGAAGGCGCCGGACAAGCCGGCTGACCCGATCATCGTGCATCCCGACGTGCGCCGCACGCTGCTCTCGATTCGCGCCTTCAACGAGGCCGCGCGCGCCTTCGTGATGTGGACCGCGCTGAAGAGCGACGTCGCGCATCGCTCGGAAGACCCCAAGGACCGCCAGGCCGCCGACGATCACATGGGCCTGATGACGCCGGTGCTGAAGGGCTTCCTCACCGAATACGGCTTCGCCAACGCGGTGCAGGCGCAGCAGATGTATGGCGGTCACGGCTACATCGCCGAGCAGGGCATGGAGCAGTTCGTGCGCGATGCCCGCATCGCCATGATCTATGAGGGCGCCAACGGCATCCAGGCGCTCGACCTCGTCGGCCGCAAGCTGCCGCGCGACGGCGGCCGCGCCATCATGGCGTTCTTCGGCGAGGTCATGGCCTTTGCCAAGGAGAACGGCGGCGACGAGGTGATGAAGCCCTTCATCACTCCGCTCTCGACCGCGCTCGGCCATCTCCAGCAGGCCACCACCTGGCTGATGCAGAACGCGATGGCGAAGCCGGACAATGCCGGCGCTGCTGCGACCGACTATCTGCATCTCTTCGGCTTCGTCGCGCTCGGTTACATGTGGGCGAAGATGGCCAAGGTGACGAATGCCAAGATTGCCGAGAGCGGGGCGACGCCCTATCTCTCGACCAAGCTCGTCACCGGCCGGTTCTTCATGGAGCGGATGCTGCCGGAGACCGCGGCCAATCTCGCACGCATCCAGGCCGGCTGCGCCACCATCATGGAACTGCCTGCGGAAGCTTTCTGAGGATTTTCGCTTCCCAATCATCTCGATCGCGCCGCGGTCGTCACCAATAGCTACCATCAGGAGGCTTACATGGCAGATGCCTATATCTACGATCACGTCCGAACCCCCCGCGGTCGCGGCAAGGCGGACGGCGCGCTGCACGAAGTCACCGCGCTCGCGCTCGCCACGGTGCCTCTGAAGGCGCTGAAGGACCGCAACAACCTTCCCGAAGACACAGTAGACGACGTCGTGCTCGGTGTGGTCGATCCCGTTGGTGAAGCCGGCTCCGACATCGCGCGTTTTGCCGCGCTCAAGGCGGGCCTCGGCGAAGCCGTGCCCGGCGTGCAGATCAGCCGCTTCTGCGCCTCCGGCCTCGACGCCGTGAATTTTGCCGCCGCGCAAGTCATGAGCGGCCAGCATGAGCTGGTGATCGGCGGCGGTGCCGAGTCCATGAGCCGCGTCGGCATCGGTGCCTCCGGCGGTGCCTGGCCGATGGATCCGTCGATGGCGGTGCCGTCCTACTTCATGCCGCAGGGCGTCTCGGCCGATCTGATCGCCACCAAATACGGCTTCTCCCGCGATGACGTCGACGCCTATGCGGTGCAGAGCCAGCAGCGCGCCGCCAAGGCCTGGGACGAGGGCCGCTTCAACAAGTCCGTCGTGCCGGTGAAGGATATCAACGGCCTCACCATCCTCGCCAAGGACGAGCACATGCGTCCCTCGACGACGATGCAGTCGCTGGCGCAGCTGCAGCCGTCGTTCACGATGATGGCGCAGATGGGCGGCTTCGACGGTGTCGCGGTGCAGTCGCATCCGGAGATCGAGCGCGTCAATTACGTGCACCATGCCGGCAATTCGTCGGGCATCGTCGACGGTGCCGGCGCCGTGCTGCTCGGCAGCAAGGAGGCGGCCAGCAAGTACGGCCTGAAGCCGCGCGCAAAAATCCGCGCATTTGCGAATGTCGGCTCCGAGCCGGCGATGATGCTGACCGGCCCGGTCGACGTGACCGAAAAGCTGTTCGCGCGCTCGGGCATGAAGAAGTCGGACATCGACCTGTTCGAGCTCAACGAGGCCTTCGCCTCCGTCGTGCTGCGCTACATCCAGGCTTTCGACATTGACAACGCCAAGATCAACGTCAATGGCGGCGCCATCGCGCTCGGCCATCCGCTCGGCGCCACCGGTGCGATGATTCTGGGCACCGTGCTCGACGAGCTCGAGCGCACCAACAAGTCGACCGCCCTGGTGACGCTGTGTATCGGCGGCGGCATGGGCACCGCGACCATCATCGAGCGCGTCTAAGGGTAGGGAGCAACCAACATGGCTTACAAGAACTTCAAGGTTGAGACCGACACGGACGGCATCGCGCTGGTCACCTGGGACATCCCGGGCCGTTCGATGAACGTGCTCGACGAGACCTCGACCAGCGAGCTCGACGCGATCGTCAAGGACACGACCGCTGACGCTGCGGTGAAGGGTGTCGTCATCACCTCGGCCAAGGAGGCGTTCTGCGCTGGCGCCGATCTGTCGATGCTCGAAGGCATGAACCAGGCCTACGCCAAGGTGTTCAAAGAGCAGGGCGAGACCCCGGCCAACCAGATGCTGTTCGACCAGGCCCGGCACTTCTCGCTGGTGCTGCGCTCGATCGAGACCTCCGGCAAGCCCTGGGCGGCCGCGATCAATGGTCTCGCGCTCGGCGGCGGTTTCGAGATCACGCTGTGCTGCCACTACCGTGTGGCGGCGGAGAATCCCAAGACCCGTCTCGGCCTGCCCGAGGTCAAGGTCGGCCTGTTCCCCGGTGCCGGCGGCACGCAGCGCGTGCCGCGTCTGGTACCGCCGCAGGACGCGATGACCATTTTGCTCAAGGGCGATCCGGTCACGCTCGAAAAAGCCAAGCAGCTCAATCTGATTCACGCCATCGTTCCGGCCGCTGATCTCATCAAGGCCGCGAAGGACTGGATCAAGGGCGGCGGCAAGGCCGTCGCGCCCTGGGACGAGAAGGGCTTCAAGCTTCCGGGCGGCCCGGTGTTCTCCAAGGCCGGCATGATGATGTTCCCGGCCGGCAACGCCATCTATCGCCGCGAGACCTACGACAACTACCCTGCTGCGCGCGCGATCATGAGCTGCGTCTATGAAGGTCTGCAGCTGCCGATCGACGCTGCGCTACGTGTCGAATCGCGCTACTTCACGTCTGTGCTGCGCTCGAAGGAGGCGGCTGCGATGATCCGCAGCCTGTTCCTGTCGATGCAGGAACTGAACAAGGGTGCGCGCCGTCCGAAGGATATCGCCCCGACCAAGGTGAAGAAGATCGCTGTGATCGGCGCCGGCTTCATGGGTGCGAGCGTCGGCTACGTCTCGGCCCGTGCCGGCCTTGACGTCATCCTGATCGACCGCGATCAGGAGAGCGCCGACAAGGGCAAGGCGCATGCGCAGAAGGTGATCGAGGATCAGATCAAGAAGGGCCGCGCCAAGCCCGCAGACGCCGAAGCGCTGCTCGCGCGCATCACGCCGACTGCGGACTATGCGGCGCTGAAGGATGTCGATCTCGTCATCGAGGCCGTGTTCGAGGATCGCAAGGTCAAGGCGGAGACGTTTGCGAAAGCGCAGGAATACCTGAAGCCGGACGTGGTCTTCGCGTCGAACACCTCGACGCTGCCGATCACTTCTCTTGCCGAATCCTTCAAGGACCAGGGCAAGTTCGTCGGCATCCACTTCTTCTCTCCGGTCGAGAAGATGATGCTGGTCGAAATCATCAAGGGCAAGAACACCGGCGATCTCGCGCTCGCGACCGCGCTCGACTACGTCCGGCAGATCGGCAAGACGCCGATCGTGGTCAACGACTCTCGCGGTTTCTTCGCCAACCGCTGCGTCGGCCGCTACGTCGCCGAAGGCAACGAGATGTTCCTGGAGGGCGTGCCTCCGGCGATGATCGAGAACTGCGCCAAGATGGCCGGCATGCCGGTTGGCCCGCTCTCGCTGTCGGACGAAGTCGCGCTCGATCTCGGCCTCAAGATCATGAAGGCGACCGAGGCCGATCTCGGCCCCAACGCCATCAACCCCGATCAGAAGAAGCTGATGGTCGAGATGGTCGAGAAGCAGGGCCGCCTGGGCCGCAAGAACAGCAAGGGCTTCTACGACTATCCTGAGAAGGGCAAGGGTCAGAAGAGCCTGTGGCCTGGCCTCTCGGCGCTGCAGCCGAAGCAGCTCGATCCTGATACGCTCGACATCGAAGAGTTGAAGCAGCGCTTCCTGGTGGTGCAGGCGGTCGAAGCCGCGCGCACGGTCGAGGATCACGTCATCACCGATCCGCGCGAGGCGGATGTCGGCTCGATCCTCGGCTTCGGCTTCGCGCCGTTCACCGGCGGCACGCTGTCCTACATCGACTTCATGGGCACCAAGACGTTCGTCGAGCTCTGCCACAAGTTCGAAGCCAAATATGGCTCGCGGTTCACACCGCCGAAGCTTCTCGAGGAGATGGCGGCGAAGGGAGAAACCTTCTACGGCCGCTTCGCGCCGAAGAAGGCGGCGGCCTGATCTGCTGAACGCGTAGCCCGGATCGAGCGAAGCGAAATCCGGGGCAACTTCGCCGCACGTAAAGACCCGGATTGCGCTTTGCTCGATCCGGGCTACGTACCGTGATCGTGAATCAGCAAGGGCCGGATCATCGATCCGGCCCTTCGCATGTCCAGACGGTCGCATCACGGTTGCGTCAGGGTCGTTCCGGTTTGTGGAACCGATCACAGAATCCGCGTAGAGAACCGTGGATAATCACGGTGTCGTCTTGTCGCGCAATTGTCATAGGCGCGTCAAAGCGGCGCCGTTCTTTTGCTTGGCCTTGGCACTAGTCTTGCTCTGGGTCAGGGAACAAACCTTGTTGGGACACTTGCCGCTCTATCGGCAAGTTGAAGACGAAAATAAGAAAGTGTCCTTGATGAACTCTTTGGTGCTGCGGAAGACCGCGCTCGATCGCGATATCGCCCCGAAATATGTTGTGTCCGCACTTGGCCGCCTCTCGGCACAGCAGAAGCCTGCACGTCTGCGTCGCAAGGGTCCGGTGTTTTGGGCCGCTTTGGCGTTACTTGTGCTGGCGGCGGATTTTGTGCTGGCTAGTCTCGCCTGGCTCGCCGTCGACCTCGTCATGGGGTGATATGCCCCGCGGATGCCGGAGATAAGCTGCGGCCAGATAGGCGAGCTGGCAGGCGGCCATACTGACGGCAATGACGGTTATGCCGGCGACGAGGCCGAACTCGGAGGCACGTAAAACAATCGCGCAGAATATTGCGATGAGCGGCGAGATCAGGATCAGAGCCCAGATATTGAACACGAAACCGGTCGCCATTCCCACCAACGCACTTGCCAACATCAGCAATAAGGCAATCGTCAAGCTCAACTCCAATGAGAGTACAAGCAATCTGCAACTGAGCTTTGTCCGCTTTGCAGGCAGTAACAAGGCAGAATTACTGACGGGCCGCGAACAGACGTTCATAATTCACGTCTAAGGTACGATGATCCGGGCTAAGCACCTCGCAGTGTGAAAACAGAAAGGCCGGATCGTCGATCCGGCCTTTCGAGTTTAGATGAGACTTCTGCTCAGGCGGCCTGCGCCCGCCCTTCCTTCTTCAGGGCTTCCTGCACCTTCGGCCGCGCCGCGACGCGGGCCTTGTAGGCGGTGAGGTTCGGCATCGTCGAGAGGTCGAATTTCATCCGGTCGCCCCAGGTCAGCATCGTGAAGAGATAGCCGTCGGCGACGGTGAACTGCTTGCCCATCAGGTAGTCGCGGCCGGCGAGCTGGCTGTCGATGTATTTCAGCTTGCCCATGACGCGGTCCTTGAAGAACGCCTTGGCCTCGTCGTTCAGCGCCGGCGCGAACAGCGGGCCGAAGCTCTTGTGCACCTCCGAGGTGAGGAAGTTCAGCCACTCCAGCAGCTTGTAGCGCTCGGAGCTGCCGTGAGCGGGCGCCAGCGTCTTTGCGGCGGCCTGGTCGGCGATTATCTGGACAATGACCGGGCCTTCGGTCACGATCTCGCCGCTGTCGAGGCCCAGCGCGGGGACCTGACCCTTCGGATTCACCTTCAGATAGTCGTCACCGTTCTCGAGCTTCTTGGCCCGGATATCGACCTTGACCAGCTCATAGGGCAGGTCGGCCTCCAGGAGCGCGATATGGGGGGAGAGTGAGCAGGCGCCGGGCGAATAATATAGTTTCATGGAATTTCCTCCTGTTTTGTCTTGGCTCAGGCGAAATTACGCCTACATGCACCTGCATGGAATAGCAAGATTGATGCAGGTGCATCGAGTGGGGTAAGAAGCGAGCGACGAGTTTGAGCGGGACCATGAAACGCAAACCATCGACCGAGGCAACAGCCGCCTGGATCCGCCTGATGCGGGTGCAGAGCCGTGTGCTCGACTGCGTCGAGCAGGACCTGAAGAAGGCCGGCTTTCCGCCGCTGGCCTGGTACGACGCGCTGCTCGAATTGTCGCGCGCACCCTCGGGCGAGCTCCGCCCGGTGGAACTCGAACGGCAGATGCTGATCCCGCAATATTCCACCTCGCGGCTGATCGACCGCCTGGTCGACGAGGGGCTGGCCTCGCGGCGCGAATGCAAGATCGACAAGCGCGGCCAGTTCGTCGAGATCACGGAGGCCGGCCGCGAGTTGCAGAAGCGGATGTGGGGCGCCTATTCGGCCGCGATCGAGAAATATGTCGGCTCGAAACTGTCGGATGCCGATGCCATCAAGCTCAGCGGTCTGCTCGACCGGCTGGGCTGCTCGTGCGGCGAGATGAAACTGCCGCCCGTCGTCAACGTCAACGAAAGCACGCCGCCGCGATGATCGCGCGGCAAACCAGCACGTCCGCGCAGCCGGTGGGTTCGCGGACCATCCCTGTCACCCGCGCGCGTTCGGCCGAAGCGCTTTTGATTAGAGTTTGATATGGCGCGAGACCAGATCGATATGACGCCGCTGCAATCGCGCGACGAGCTCGTCGCGTGGTTCGAGGAAGGCTGCAAGGACCCGTCCGAATTCCGCATGGGCACCGAGCACGAGAAGACGCCGTTCACGCTCGAAGGCCACTGTCCCGTGCCCTACGAGGGCGCGCGCGGCATCGGCGCGCTGCTCGAAGGCATGAAGCTCCTGCTCGGCTGGGAGCCGATCATGGAGAAGGGCAACATCATCGGCCTCTATGACGTCACCGGCGGCGGCGCGATCTCGCTCGAGCCCGGCGGACAGTTCGAACTCTCCGGCGCGCCGGTCGAGAACGTGCACCAGACCCAGAGCGAGCTGATGGCGCATCTGGCGCAGGTGCGCGAGATCGCAACCCCGCTTGGCATCGGCTTCCTCGGGCTCGGCATGACGCCGTCCTGGTCGCGCGCCGACATCCCGGTGATGCCCAAGGGCCGCTACAAGATCATGACCAATTACATGCCGAAGGTCGGCCAATACGGCCTCGACATGATGTACCGGACCTGCACGGTGCAGACGAATCTCGACTTCTCCTCCGAAGCCGACATGGTCAAGAAGCTGCGTGTGTCGCTCGCGCTCCAGCCGGTTGCAACTGCGCTGTTTGCCAATTCGCCGTTCACCGAAGGCCAGCCGAACGGCTTCCTGTCGTTCCGTTCCGAGATCTGGCGCGACACCGACAATGCGCGCTCCGGCATGATGCCGTGGGCGTTCGAGGACGGCATGGGTTTTGAGCGCTATGTCGACTACGCGCTCGACGTCCCCATGTATTTCGTCAAGCGCGGCGAAGACTATATCGATGTGTCGGGCTCCTCGTTCCGCGCCTTCTTCGATGGCCGCAACAACAATTTGCCCGGCGAGCGTCCGACGTTGTCGGACTGGGCCAATCATCTCTCGACGATTTTCCCGGAGGTGCGGCTCAAGCGCTATCTCGAGATGCGCGGCTCTGATGGTGGCCCGTGGGGCCGTCTGCCGGCGCTATCGGCGTTCTGGGCCGGGCTGCTCTACGACGATGTGTCGCTCGATGCCGCCTGGGACATGGTGAAGCACTGGACCGCGCCTGAGCGCCAGGCCTTGCGCGACGACGTGCCGCGCTTCGGCTTCAAGGCGCGGATCAAGGACCGCTATCTGTTCGAGATCGCTAAAGAAAGCCTTGTTCTGGCACATGCAGGCCTGCGCCGGCGCGGCCGCATCGACCAGCTCGGCCGCGACGAGACCCGGCATCTGGAGCCGCTCGACCGCATCATCGATTCCGGCCGGACACCGGCCGAGGAGATGCTCGAGAAGTTCAAGGGCGCCTGGAACGGCTCGGTGGAACCGGCCTACGCGGAATACGCGTTTTAGGGCCATTTCCGTTCCGATAAATCGGAACGGGGCTCAAGATTCTTATTTTGACGCGTTTTACTTGCGCGAACCGGCGCCCACTTCGCTCGAAAACGCTAGGCCGATAGACCAACGACCAGAATTTAGGCCGTTCATCGCCCATACAGGTTTGCGGCGATCAAATGACGGCGGAAAAAACCTGAGCGTCGTCAATAACTCGAAAGCTGTTCCGATGGGGAAGGGCCGCCTGTCCCGGGCCGTCATGGCGAGCGTCGTGGCATGCGCCACGCTGCTTACGCTCCTGTTTGCGAGCGTGCCCGCACGTGCCCAGACGGCGTTCGACCGGCCCGGCGGCGACTATTTCAGCACGCCGGTCACCTCAGGTGATCCCGAGGATTGCGCGCTGCTGTGCGAGCGCGATCGCCGCTGCCGCTCCTGGAGCTTCAGCTATCCCGACATCGACGGCGCCTCGGCGGTGTGCTGGCTCAAGAACACCGTGCCGCCGCGGGTGCCGGGCAGCTGCTGCATTTCCGGCGTGCGCGGCGCCGGCGTGATCGAGCCGCGCGTCGAGGGCGTGGAGACTTCGATCGATCGCCCTGGCGGCGATTTGCGCAATTTCGAGCTCAAGGAAGGCGAGGGCGAGGACGCCTGCAAGGCCGCCTGCACCGCCGACAACAAATGCCGCGCCTTCACCTACGCCCGCCCCGGCTATACCGGGCGCGAGGCGCGCTGCTTCCTGAAAAAGGAAATCAAGCCGCCGCGCAGGAAGGCGGGATTCACGTCGGGTGTGGTGCGGTAGGCGTAGCTCTTTCCGACGATCAGGATGCATCGCGCATCTCATTCCGCTGCAATCACCGTGAGCTCCGGCCATAGCGCCTTCCACCGCGCGGCCTTCACTGAGTAGTTCGTTGCGGAGAAATTTGGTCCCGGATTGGGCCGCGCGAACAGCCCTGCAATATCATCGAAGCCATGCGGCGCGTAGACCGCGTAACCATCGCCTGTGCGCCTCACTCCCACTTGCGTGTTCTGCGTGAGAAAACGGTCGATGCCGTCGGTCGAGCACGTCAAGGGCGGATAGGGCAGGCCGTGCTTGCCCGGATACCAGAGGTGCACGCGCGCCTGGTTGCGGGTCTCGATCTTGACGTCGATATGCCCGAGCCGCGTATGCAGGTTCCGGATCACGGCATCCTCCGCCTCCCACGAGGTGTCCGGATCGAAATAAAACACGTCGTAATCGGCAATGCCGTGATCGATCGCGCGCCCGGTGAGCGCATTCCACACCGACTGCACCAGGCATCCCGACACAACCCAGGCATCCGGCAGTGCCAGGTTCGCGAGCTCATCGATGATCGCAATGTTGACCGGGTTTGTCAGCGCCAGCGCGAGGAAACGGGCCTCGTCCATCGCGCCACTCACGCGCCCTCGCGCGCATCATAGCTCGCTCGTGCAGCCTTCGAGGCCAGCGCGCGCCAGCGCCGCCGCAGGAAAGCCTCGACGATTGCGCGCTTGGCCTTGGACAGGCGGATCAGCACGATCGGATAGTCGGCGTAGTGATCGGTGAAATGGAAGACTTTGGGCTGACTCTCGACCAGCATCGCGCGCTCGTCGATCGGCACATCCGGCATCACCAGGCTGTCGCCATCTTCCTTCAGGCGCGCCAGCAGCTTCTTGCGCACTTTCAGCGCCGGCGTGCCGTAGGAGGTGCCGTCCTCGACCTCCGGCCACGTCAGTGCAAATTTTCTGACGTCGTCGAAGGTCATGGGAAAGGCTCAGCGCACGGCGGTGAAGAACCGCGCGGGGCGGAAGCCGGACAGCCAGGTCCATACCGGCTGGCCGCGCATGCCGAGATCCCAGGACCCGAGCACGGCGTCAGCACGGCCGACGAGATTGTCGACCGGCAGGAGGCCGACGCCGCCGGAGCGCAGCGGCACGCGGCTGTCGGCGGAATTGTCCCTGTTATCGCCGAGCACGAAGAGATGTCCGGCCGGAACCGTGACTTCCTGCGTGTTGTCGAGTGGGCCGTTGTCGCGCATCTTGAAGATCAGATGCGACACGCCGTTCGGCAGCGTCTCGACATAGCGGTAGGCGGGTTCGCTGCCGCCGTTATCGTCCTCGGCCGCACCGACGCCATCCGGCTTCAGCTCGGCGGGACGGTCGTTGATGAAAAGCTGGCCCTGCCGCATCTGGATGCGGTCGCCGGGAAGGCCGACGACGCGCTTGACCCAGGCCTGCGAGCGATCGCCGGGCCAGCGGAACACCACGACGTCGCCTTGCTTCGGCGTCTCCGCGAACACGCGGCCGGTTTCCGGCAGGTTGATCTGGATCGGCAGCGACGAGGTGCCGTAGCCATAGGGGAATTTCGAGGCGAGCAGCGCGTCGCCGATCAACAGCGTCGGCTCCATCGAGCCCGACGGCACGTAAAACGGTTCGGCCAGCGCGCCCTTGGCGATGAACACGGCAGCGACGATGCCGGCGAGTTGCACGAGCTGGCCGGCCCAGCCGCTGCTCTTCCGCTTCGTGGTGACAGTCACTTTCTCAACGCTCATGCGCCCGTTCCACCCACTGTAATGCGCTCCATCAATAGCGAGGGCTGGCCGACGCCAACCGGCACGCCCTGGCCGTTCTTGCCGCAAGTGCCGATGCCGGTGTCGAGCGCGAGGTCGTTGCCGACCATGCGGATCCGATGCAAATCGGTCGGCCCGTTGCCGATCAGCATGGCGCCCTTCAAGGGCGCGCCGATCTTGCCGTTCTCGATCTTGTAGGCCTCGGTGCACTGAAACACGTATTTGCCCGAGGTGATGTCGACCTGCCCGCCGCCGAAATTCGCGGCGAACACGCCGTTCTTCACCGACGCCAGGATCTCGGCCGGGTCGCGGTCGCCCGCGAGCATGTAGGTATTGGTCATGCGCGGCATCGGCACATGGGCATAGCCCTGGCGGCGGCCGTTGCCGGTCGGCTTCATGTTCATCAGCCGCGCGTTTTGGCGGTCTTGCATGTAGCCGACCAGAACGCCGTCCTCGATCAGCACGGTGCGGTTGGTCGGCGTGCCCTCGTCGTCGATCGACAGCGAGCCGCGCCGCGAGGCAATGGTGCCGTCATCGACCACGGTAACGCCCTTGGCCGCGACCTGCTGGCCCATCAGGCCGGCGAAAGCCGAGGTCTTCTTGCGGTTGAAATCGCCCTCGAGGCCGTGGCCGACCGCTTCATGCAGCATCACGCCGGGCCAGCCGGCGCCGAGCACGACGTCCATCTCGCCGGCGGGGGCGGGAATTGATTCCAGATTGACCAGGGCTTCGCGGAGCGCGCCGTCGGCGGCGTCGCGCCAGTTCTTGCTCTCGATGAACTCGGCATAGCCAGCGCGGCCGCCATAACCCTTGCTGCCACTCTCCTGGCGATCGCCCTGTCCGGCGACCACGGAGACGTTGACGCGCACGAGCGGGCGAATGTCGCGATAGCTCTCGCCATCGGGCCGGAGGATCTCGACGACCTGCCAGGTTGCGCCCAGGCTGACGCTGACCTGCCGGACCCGTGGATCCTTGTCCCGCAGATAAGCGTCGATCTCGGCGAGCAGCTTGACCTTGGTCTCGAAGCCGGGTGCGTCCAGCGGATTGTCGTCGGCATAGAGCCGCACATTGGTGTGCGGGGGCGGGGCTGCGAAGCTGCCGGAATAGCCGCCACGGACGGCTGCGACCGCGTCGGCGGCGCGAATCAGCGCCGGCAGCGACACGTCCGAGGAATGCGCGTAGCCGACCGCGTCGTCCTTGACGGCGCGCAGGCCAAAACCCTGCGAGGTGTCGTAGGTCGCCTGCTTCAGCCGCCCATTGTCGAACATCAGCGCTTCGGTCTGGCTGTATTCCAGGAACAATTCGCCGTCGTCGGCGCCCGCAAGCCCGCGCGCGAGCTCGTGGCGAACCTGGTCGCGGTCGAGATTGGCACGGTCGAGCAGGGAGGTTGTGGCAGGGTCGGTCATCGATCACCCATTGTCGGAGACATGTCTGGCAAGATAATGGCTTCGCGGCCGTTCGGCGAGAGGGCCGGCCGTCACATTACTGAAACGACATGATTGAAATCATTGCAATATCGGAAACGCAGATCGAAAGCTTTCACCGCGCGCTCGACACGGTGTCGCGCGAGCGCCGATATCTTGCATTCCTGGAAGCGCCGCCGATCGAATCCACGCGGGCCTTTGTTCTGGACAACATCGCGAACGGCTATCCGCAGTTTGTCGCGCTTTCGGCAGGGGCGGTGGTCGGCTGGTGTGACGTGGTTCGCAAGGCGCGGCCGGTGCATGCGCATGGCGGCGTGCTCGGGATCGCCTTGCTGCCGGCGTTCCGGCGGCAGGGGCTTGGCGAGAGGCTGATTCTCAGGGCTCTCGATGCGGCGAAGGCATTTGGATTCCGTCGCGTCGAGTTGACGGTGCGGCGCGACAACGTCAATGCGATCGCGCTGTATGAGAAGGTCGGCTTTGAAGTCGAGGGATGTCAGCGCGGCGCCGTTCAGGTCGACGGCGTTCTCCACGATATCGTGATGATGTCCGTGCTGTTCTGAGACACTACCAGACGCCGCTTTCTAAGGCAGCTTGTCATACCCTTCACCGAGCCCGTTCAGGCTGAGCGGGAAGCCGATGCCTTCCTCCGGCGTCTCGAAGATGATGAAGGTCGCGGTCTTGGCGCTGCGGAGCTGGCCGAGCAGCTTGTCGTCCATGACGACCTCGGCGACGCAGCCATTGGGCAGGCAGCGGACGAAGCCGGCGCGGCCGACGTCCTGGTTGTCGAGCTTCAGCCCGAGGCCGGAGGGCAGCAGCACGCCGAGGGGGGCAACCACCCTCATCAGGCGGCTCTTCTGGTCGGCGGTCTTGAGCACGATCACGGTGAGGCCGGCGTTGGAACGGTCCTCGGCCACCACGCTCTGGATCAGGGCGCATTGCTCGGCCTGGGCGCCCGGCGGGGTGTCGCAGCGGATCTGCCAGTCGCCATGGACGGAGCGCACCGCGCCCTGCGCATGGGCGAGGCTTGGTAAGAGAAGCCCCGGCAATGCAAGGAGAAGGGTGGCGGCCAGGAGGCCGATCAGCCCCTTGAGGCTGTTAGCCGGCCTTGCCATGCATCTCGAAAGCCCCATTGGGGTCGGTCCCTCTGCTCGCTTGGGTCGCTCGCGCTGGTGGACTGATACGGGAATGACGGCGTCTTGAAGGCAATTCCCAAGCAAATCCCGCGCCGCCTCGGCCCGCCATCGCCGGCACGAATCAGGTTCCTGCACGACTGTCCGCCAGTGCCTACCGCGGGCAATCCCGCTGTCAAGCCGCGGCATCCCGGGAAACGGTATTTTTGTCTGATGTTACTAGGAAATATCTTGCGGGTGATCGATGGCAGAGGGGCTCAAGACTGCATTGCGATAGATCAAGAATTATGGTTTGAGAGGCTTGATTTCGGCGTTCTAGCGATCTGGCCCCAATTCCTCTTAGAGGTATTCTTGCGCGGCGGTTTGTCAGACGGGCGGGTCGAATAAGCATTTCCCGGAAATAGGGGAATGCACTTGGGGTGATTTCGTTAGGGGAGCGCGAACGGCATGAGGATGTCGATAGGTCGGGTGGTCCGGCATTTGCTGGGAATGGCCACCATCGCCTTGGTGGCGGCTGGCATGACGCTGGCGACGGGTGGCGCGGCATTCGCCGAGCTCGGGCAGCCCGAGCCGTGGGAATGGCATTTGCAAGCCTCTGGTTCCCCGGTGATGGACAACATCGTGTGGTTCCACGACGTCTTGTCCGTGCTCATTATCGTGATCACGCTGTTCGTGCTGGCGCTGCTCGTCGTCGTGGTGGTGAAGTTCAATTCGAAGGCCAATCCGGTGCCGTCGCGGACCACCCACAACACGCTGATCGAGGTGGCCTGGACGCTGGTTCCGGTGCTGATTCTGGTTGGCATCGCGGTGCCGTCGTTCCGCCTGCTGTTCCTCGAGCTCGACGTGCCGAAGGCGGACCTGACCATCAAGGCCACCGGCAAGCAGTGGTACTGGTCCTACGCCTATCCGGACAACGGCAAGTTCGAGTTCGACTCGCTGATGGCGGCGGACAAGCAGCCCCGTCTGCTCGGCGTCGACAACGAGTTGGTGGTGCCGATCAACAAGGTGATTCGTGTCCAGGTCACCGGCGCCGACGTCATCCACGCCTTCGCGCTGCCGGCTTTCGGCGTCAAGATCGACGCCATTCCGGGCCGGCTGAACGAGACCTGGTTCAAGGCCACCAAGACCGGCATGTTCTACGGCCAGTGCTCGGAGCTCTGCGGCAAGGACCACGCCTTCATGCCGATCGCGGTTCGCGTGGTGAGCGACCAGGAGTTCGCCTCCTGGGTCGAAACGGCGAAGAAGAAATTTGCGAGCGGCGGCACCAGCACTTTCGCCTCCGCGGCCGGCCCGGCGCAGTAAGCGTCGGGTGAGGCTTGAGGGACTGAAAGCGACATAAAGGGCGGGACCTCCGAAGGTCCGAATGGGACGCAAGGCAGGATTTGACAATGGCAACGAGCGCAGCGGCACACGGCGATCACGCGCAAGACCACGGACATGACGAGCACGCCCATCCGACGGGATGGCGGCGCTACGTGTATTCGACCAATCACAAGGACATCGGCACGATGTACCTGATCTTCGCGGTCATCGCCGGCGTCATCGGTGCCGCGATGTCGGTCGCGATCCGTGCCGAGTTGATGTATCCGGGCGTGCAGATATTCCACGAGACGCACACCTATAACGTGTTCGTGACCTCCCATGGCCTGATCATGATCTTCTTCATGGTCATGCCCGCGATGATCGGCGGCTTCGGCAACTGGTTCGTGCCGCTGATGATCGGTGCGCCGGACATGGCGTTCCCGCGCATGAACAACATCTCGTTCTGGCTGCTGCCGGCCTCCTTCGCGCTGCTGCTGATCTCGACCTTCGTCGAGGGCGAGCCGGGCGCCAACGGTGTCGGCGCCGGCTGGACCATGTATGTGCCGCTGTCGAGCTCCGGCCATCCGGGACCGGCCGTCGACTTCGCGATCCTCTCGCTCCATCTGGCGGGCGCGTCGTCGATCCTCGGCGCCATCAACTTCATCACCACCATCTTCAACATGCGCGCGCCGGGCATGACCCTGCACAAGATGCCGCTGTTCGTGTGGTCGATCCTGGTGACGGTGTTCCTGCTGCTGTTGTCGTTGCCGGTGCTCGCCGGTGCGATCACCATGCTGCTGACCGATCGCAATTTCGGCACCACCTTCTTCGCGCCCGACGGCGGCGGCGATCCCGTGCTGTTCCAGCATCTGTTCTGGTTCTTCGGTCACCCCGAGGTGTACATTCTGATCCTGCCCGGCTTTGGCATGATCAGCCAGATCGTCTCGACCTTCTCGCGCAAGCCCGTGTTCGGCTATCTCGGCATGGCCTACGCCATGGTCGCGATCGGCGGCATCGGCTTCGTGGTGTGGGCGCACCACATGTACACGGTCGGCATGTCGTCGGCGACGCAGGCCTATTTCGTCGCCGCCACCATGGTCATCGCGGTTCCGACCGGTGTGAAGGTCTTCTCCTGGATCGCCACGATGTGGGGCGGCTCGATCGAGTTCCGCGCCCCGATGATCTGGGCAGTGGGCTTCATCTTCCTGTTTACGGTCGGTGGCGTCACCGGCGTCGTGCTGGCGAATGCCGGCGTCGACCGCGTGCTCCAGGAGACCTATTACGTCGTCGCGCACTTCCATTACGTGCTGTCGCTCGGCGCGGTGTTCGCGATCTTCGCCGGCTGGTACTACTGGTTCCCGAAGATGACGGGCTACATGTACAACGAGACGATCGCCAAGGCGCACTTCTGGGTCACCTTCATCGGCGTCAACCTGGTGTTCTTCCCGCAGCACTTCCTTGGTCTGTCGGGCATGCCGCGCCGCTACGTCGACTATCCCGACGCGTTCGCGGGCTGGAACCTGGTCTCGTCGCTCGGCTCCTACATCTCCGGCTTCGGCGTGCTGATCTTCCTCTACTGCGTGTTCGACGCCTTCATGAAGAAGGTCCCGGCAGGCGACAATCCCTGGGGTGCCGGCGCCACCACGCTGGAGTGGACGCTGCCGTCGCCGCCGCCCTTCCACCAGTTCGAAGTGCTGCCCCGCGTGCAGTAAGCAAACGTCCGCGGCGCCCATGACGGGTGCCGCGACTCTATAACGAAGCGAGCAGGTTTAAGTGTCCGTCCTCGATCAGAACGCCGTCGACGTCAATCCCCGGATCTCCGAAGCGGAGGTCGGCGACTACATCGCGCTGCTCAAGCCGCGGGTGATGTCGCTCGTGATCTTCACCGCGCTGGTCGGGATGGCGATGGCACCGGGACATTTCCACCCCGTGCTCGCGATCACCTCGCTGCTCTGCATCGCCGTCGGCGCCGGCGCCTCCGGTGCGCTCAACATGGCGCTGGAGGGCGACATCGACGCCAAGATGTCGCGCACTGCCAACCGGCCGATCCCGCGCGGCCGCATCACCCGGCCCGAGGCGATGGCGTTCGGCATGACGCTCGCTTTCTTCTCGGTGATGACGCTCGGCATCCTCGTCAACTGGATCGCGGGCGCGCTGCTCGCCTTCACCATCTTCTTCTACGTCGTGATCTACACGATGGTCCTGAAGCGCTGGACCGCGCAGAACATCGTGATCGGGGGTGCTGCCGGCGCGCTGCCGCCGGTGGTGGCCTGGGCTGCGGTGACCGGCACGGTCGATGTCGAGCCGTTGCTGCTGTTCGCCATCATCTTCTTCTGGACGCCGCCGCACTTCTGGGCGCTGGCGCTGTTCCGCTCCGACGACTACGCCCGCGCCGGCATTCCGATGCTGCCCAATGTCGCCGGCCCCGATGCGACGCGGCTCCAGATCCTACTTTACACCATCGTGCTGATCGCGGTGGCCGCCGCCCCCTGGGCGCTCGGCTATTTCGACGCCATCTATGGCGTCACCTCGCTGGTGCTCGGTGCCGGCATGCTGGTGCTCGCGATCAACGTCTATCTGCGCCGCGAACGCAGCCAGTCGCTGCGGGCGACCCGCAAGTTGTTTGCGTTCTCCATCCTTTATCTGTTTGCGCTGTTTGCGACCCTGCTTGCCGAGGTCGTGTACCGAGCGCTTGCTCCGATGGTAGGGGGCGCATGAGAACGGGATGGCTGACAAACCCGAGCCAGTTGGAATTGTCCTCACCGAGGCGCAGAAGAAGAGCCGTCGTCAGCGCTCGATCGCGATCGCGCTCGCACTCGGTGTGCTTGTCGTGCTGTTTTTCGCCGTCACCATGGTCAAGGGACCGGCGGTTCTAGTTCGCCCGATATGAGACAGATGGATCAGAAGCCGATCATATCGCAGGACGTGACCCCAAAGGCGGTGCGCCGTGGTTTGGGTCGCGACGCGCTGGTCGCCTCGATCTGCGGCGGTGTGGTCGCGCTGATGGTCGGCGCGTCCTATGCGGCAGTGCCGTTCTACAACTGGTTCTGCCGCGCCACCGGCTTTAACGGCACGACCCAGGTCGCAACCTCCGCACCCGCGACCGGCCCGATCGCGCGGAAGATCGCGGTGCGCTTCGATGCCAACGTCGCGCCCGGCCTGCCCTGGAAGTTCGAACCGGAGCAGAGCGAGGTCGAGGTCAATATCGGCCAGGTCACCACCATCTATTACACCGTCACCAACCAGGCCGCGCGCACCACCGCAGGGCAAGCCGCCTACAACGTCGCGCCGCTGACGGTCGGGTCTTATTTCCAGAAGATCAACTGCTTCTGCTTCACCGAGCAGACCATGGCGCCCGGCGAGAAGCGGGAAATGCCTGTGGTGTTCTATGTCGATCCGTCAATCGTCGAGGATCACGACAATGACGGGCTCGGCACGATCACGCTGTCCTACACGTTCTATCCGGTGCGCGATCCGGTGGCGAAGCCGCTCGCGTCGGGCGATGACGACAAACGCAAGGGAAATCTCTGACCGCCGGTTTCACGCTCCGGGGTCGGAACAAGGGGATAAGTGCCGGACAGGCACGGGATTGAGGAGAGAGACCGAAATGGCCACCGCGCAAGGCAAGCACCACGACTATCATCTGGTCGATCCGTCTCCGTGGCCGGTGGTCGGCTCCATCTCGGCCTTCGTCATGGCGGTCGGCGCGATCACCTGGATGCATCACATGCTCTCGGCCGCGCCGATCATCTTCGGTATCGGCACCATCGGCGTGCTCTACACCATGGCGAGCTGGTGGGGCGACGTGATCCAGGAAGCCCAGTACAAGGGCGACCACACCCGGGTCGTACAGATCAGCCATCGCTACGGCATGATCCTGTTCATCGCCTCCGAGGTGATGTTCTTCGTTGCCTGGTTCTGGGCCTATTTCAACGCGGCGCTATTCCCCGGTGATCCCGTTCACGCCACCCGAGAAGCGCTGTTCGGCGGCGTCTGGCCGCCGCAGGGCATCGAGACCTTCGATCCCTGGCACCTGCCGCTGCTGAACACGCTGATTCTGCTGACCTCCGGCACCACGGTGACCTGGGCGCATCACGCGCTGCTCGAGAACGATCGCCAGGGCCTGAAATACGGCCTGATCCTCACCGTCCTGCTGGGTGCGACCTTCACTTGCGTGCAGGCCTTCGAGTACAGCCACGCGGCGTTCTCGTTCGCCGGCAACGTCTACGGCGCGACCTTCTTCATGGCGACCGGTTTCCACGGTTTCCACGTGCTGGTCGGCACCATCTTCCTGATCGTGTGCCTGGCGCGCGCCTATGCCGGTCACTTCACGCCGACCCAGCACCTCGGATTCGAGTTCGCCGCCTGGTACTGGCACTTCGTCGACGTGGTCTGGCTGTTCCTGTTCCTCTGCATCTATGTCTGGGGACACGGCGCCGAGACGATGGCCCACGGCGCGCACTGAGCCGCCACTGATCGATCAGGAAAGGGCGGCCGCGGGGCCGCCCTTTCACTTTCCAGCGGCCGCGGCTTCGGCGGAAATTGTGATAGACTCAGCTCGTCATGAATGAAACGACCGGCACCTCCGAGCCTCAAACCACGGTCCTGCAAAGCGCGCTGCGCGGGCTTGCCTGCAAATGCCCGCGCTGCGGCGAGGGCAAGCTCTATGCGGGCTTCCTGACACTGGCGCCGTCCTGCAAGCGCTGCGGGCTCGACTACGCCTTCATCGATGCCGGCGATGGCCCTGCGATCTTCATCATCATGCTGGCCGGCGCGATCGTGGTCGGCTGTGCGCTGGTCGTCGAGGTCAAGTACCAGCCGCCGTTCTGGCTGCATGCGGTGCTGTGGTTCCCGCTGATCCTCGCCACCACGCTGCTGCCGCTGCGCGCCATGAAGTCGCTGCTGATCGCGCTGCAATTCCACCACAAGGCCGCGCCGGGCCGGCTGGTCGACCGCGCGAAATGAACGAGACTGCGACGCACAAGCCCCGCGTGGCCGGCTTCGCGCTGTTCACGCTTCTCCTGACCGCGGCCTTCGTCGCGCTCGGCGGCTGGCAATTGCAACGACGCGCCGCCAAGCACGAGCTGATCGCCGCGCTCACCGAGCGTCTTGCGGAAGCGCCGGTCGCGCTGCCGCCACCGGCGCAATGGGCCGCACTGAATCCCGCGCGCGATGAATTCCGCCGCGTCAGCTTCACCGCGACCTACGCAGCCTCGCCGGATGCGATGGTCTATTCGTCCGGCTCCGCCGTGCGCAAGGATGCCTCCGGTCCCGGCACCTGGGCCTTTCTGCCGGCGCGTCTCTCGACCGGCGAGATCGTCGTGATCGATGCGGGCTTCGTCGAGAACACGATGCAGGAACGCAGCGTCGAGGATCGCGCGGTGAAGAAGCTCGTCACCGGCGCGCCTGTCACGCTTACGGGCTATCTGCGTTTTCCGGAACAGCCGGGCTGGCTCACGCCGGCTGAGAACCACGAGACGCGTCTCTGGTTCGTACGCGATCATCTGGCGATCGCAGGCGCGCTCGGCTGGGGTGCGGTTGCGCCGTTCTACATCGACCTGGAGCAGCCGGCGCCCGAGAACAACATTCCGCGCCCCGGACCGCTCGATGTGTATCTCAAGGACGATCATCTGCAATACGCCATCACCTGGTTCGCGCTCGCAGCTGCCGTGCTGATCGCGTTTGCCGTCTGGGTGAGAGGACGGCGGCGGAGCGACGCGAGCCCGTAAGTTCCCCGGGGGGGGGGACCCGGGATCGCCCGGGCTTTATTATTCAGCGCATATTCACGAGTGTGATCCTAAGCCGCCTTTAGATTTTTTCGCGGCAGACAGGATACTTGGCGTGCGCGATTTCGATCAGATGGGAATTGTCGTCGATTGGCTGGATGCCTGCCGGAAGGGCGACCTCGCGACGCTGCTCGACCTCTATGCCGACGATGCCGAGATCGAATGCACGTGCAACGGCACGCATCTCTATCGCGGCCGGCGCGAGCTCGAAACCTATTGGGGGCCGCGGCTCAACGCCTTTTCGTCGGCGGGTTTTGGCCTCGAAGAAATCAATCCTGTGCCGAACGGCGTTGATCTTGAGTATTCGGTCGCGGGCGCGTTGCGCATCCACGCCTCGTTTCGCTTCAGCCCGGAAGGCAAGATCCACAGCACACTTTGCGTGCCCGCGCGGCAGGGCTCGCAGAATTGCGGCGCGTGCTAGCCGGAGATCGGCGCACCGCGCATCTCCCCGACCGGCAAACGGCAGCGCACATAGGTGCGTTCGTCCGCTCGCAGGAGTGACAGCGATCCGCTGAGCGCCCGCACGCGCTCGTGCATGCCGGTCAGGCCGCGGCCGAAGACATTGTCGGCAGCAAAGCCGCCGCCGTCGTCGGAGACTTCGACCGCGAGCGCATCGCCGGCAATCGCCGCCTGCACATGGGCGTTGCGCGCTCTCGCGTGGCGCAGCACGTTGGTCAGTGCTTCCTGGATCACGCGGTAGACGGTCTGGGCCAGCGGCCCGTCGATCCCGTTGAGAGCAGGGTCGATCGTTGCCGTCAGGCCTATATGCGGCGCCTGCCGGCGAAAATTCCGGAGCAGCGTCTGCACGCTGGTCTCGAGCCCCAATTCTTCGATGTAGAGCGGCCGCAACCGGTCGAGGATGCGGCGATTGGTCTGCTGGAGCGCTTCGACCGATTGCAGTACCTCGTGGGCCGAATTGCCGAGATGTCCCGGAGCCGGCATGGCCTCGACCAGCGCGACCGTGCCGGCGCGGATGCTGAACAATAGCGGGCCGAGTTCGTCGTGCATTTCTCGGGCGAGGTCGCGCCGCTCGTCGTCCTGGAGCGACACCAGACGGTGCAACAGGTCACGATTATCCTGGCTCAATTGCGCGAGCGTGGCGGCGAGCGCATTGGCTTCCGCGCAGCTCTGGCGGATCTCCGGCGGCCCCCCGACCGGGATCGGCTTCGCGTAATCGCCGCGGCGCATCCGCGTCAGCCCGTCGCCGAGAGCCTGCAGCGGACGCAACGCCGACCCCGCCAGGACGTAAGCGATGACGCCGGTCAGCCCGCTCAGCACGACAACGAAGCCGGCAAGTGCGAGAAAGCCGACCCACGTCTCGAACAATGCAGCGGACAGGTCGGGCACAAACAAGATGTCGCCGATATGTTGGCTGCCGATGGTTACGGGAAATGCGGTGTGCAGGTCCGGAATGGTCAGCAGATTGATGAACCATGCCGGCGGGCCATGCTGGCTGTGCAGGGGCCTCGGCGTAAACGGGGGAGAACCGGTTTCCACAGCAAGGAATTGGATATCTGAAGATGGGTCCAGCATCCGGACGAAGGCATCCAGGGTCTTTCGCGGGTTGTCGGACGAACGCAGCGTGTTGTTGAGGGCTTCGGCGACCGCGCGGGTCGACCGCTGGGCCGGCTGGTTCTCTTCGGCGAGCTGGCCGGTCGTGAAGACGTGCAGCAGGACGCCGCCCATGACCAAGGCCGTGATGAATATCACGCCGAGCGGAACAAACAGTTGCGTCCTGAAGGAGAGCCGTTGCCACATTAGGCCAATTCTAACGCGCATCGGCGGGATTTGCTCTTTCCATTTGTTCCCGGCGGTTTATGACTCGAAAAACAAGAGAGTTGCGATGCAAGATACCGCCAAGCCGGCGACCAGGATCCTGATCGTCGACGACCATCCCGTCGTGCTGTCAGGTTGTCGCACCCTGTTTGCGTCCGATCATTCGATCCGCATCGACGAGGCAACCGACGCCAAGTCCGGGCACCGGGCCTATATCAGCAAGCGTCCCGACGTCACCGTCATCGACATCAGCCTGCCCGATGTCTCCGGCTTCGAGCTGATGCGCCGGATTCGCAAGGACGACCCGGACGCCAAGATCATCATGTTCAGCATGAACGACGATCCGGCCTTCGTGGTGCGCGCGGTCGAGCTGGGCGCGCAGGGCTATGTCTCCAAGGGCGACGATCCGCGCATCCTGCTCAAGGCGGTGCGCAAGGTGGTTGCGGGCGACAATTTCATCTCGCCGCAGCTCGCGGAGGCCGTGACGTTCTCCGGCGCCGCAATCAAGGCCAATCCAGCCTCGCTGATGACGCCGCGGGAGCTCGAAATTCTCCGCCTGCTCGGGCGCGGCGACAAGATTGTCGAGGTCGCCGAGGCGCTCGGCATCTCCTACAAGACGGTCGCCAACACCACATCCCTGCTCAAGCAGAAGCTCGGCGCCAAGAACCATTCCGACCTGATCCGGATCGCGGTGGAAATCGGGATGAACTGACCCGTCAGGGACCGAACCGGCTGCTCCAGGATGCGGCCGGTTCGGTCGACGGATCGGCAACGCCGTGCGTCCGGGCAATGAGTGACGACGGCTGACACCATCCGCCGACACAATGGGCCGACGCGGCGTTCGTTCCTTATTCGACAGGTTTGATCGGGAAAAAGCAGCAGTGAGATCGTGCTCCGTGCCGTTTGATGCGGAGCGCAGCCGAAGCGTATCGGGAAAAACAGGAACATTTGGCGACGCGCGCCGTTTTTGTCCTTGACGATTCCATGACGGGCGACGATAGCTCGGACAACGATTTCGGGGGCAGGCGCCCCGACGCGGAAAGCCGGTCTGCACACATCAACGACAGACCTTCCAAGAGAAAGGGCTGCGGCATCGCCGCAGCCCTTTTTCGTTGCCCGGGAAGCGGTTTCCCGACGCCGCAAAACACTCTATGGTGCCGCAAAGCCTGTCAAGGCGAACTAGGAATATCGTGAAATCAAAGGCTTAAGGCCCGGATTCAGGCCGGGCCGGCCTTTGGAGGGCAGTTTGACTCGTTATATCTCGACCCGGGGCGAGGCCCCCGAACTTGGCTTCTGTGACGTGATGCTGACCGGGCTTGCCCGCGACGGCGGCCTCTATGTGCCGACCATCTGGCCGCAGCTTTCGGCCGAGACGATCGCGGGCTTTTTCGGTCGCCCCTATTGGGAGGTCGCGGTCGACGTGATCCGTCCTTTCGTCGGCGGTGAAATTTCCGATGCCGAGCTCGGCCGCATGGCGAACGAGGCCTATGCCACGTTCCGTCATCCGGCCGTGGTGCCGCTGCGCCAGATGTCGCCGCATCAATTCGTGCTGGAGCTGTTCCACGGTCCGACGCTCGCCTTCAAGGACGTGGCGATGCAGCTGATCTCGCGGCTGATGGACCATGTGCTGGCCAAGCGTGGCCAGCGCACCACCATCGTGGTTGCGACCTCCGGCGACACCGGCGGCGCCGCCGTTGATGCGTTCGCCGGGCTCGAGAATGTCGACCTCATCGTGCTGTTCCCGCACGGCCGCATCTCCGAGGTGCAGCAGCGCATGATGACGACGACGGGCGCGGCCAATGTCCACGCGCTCGCCATCGAGGGCAACTTCGACGACTGCCAGGCGCTGGTGAAGGGGATGTTCAACAACCATCGCTTCCGCGATGCGACCGCGCTGTCCGGCGTCAATTCCATCAACTGGGCGCGCATCGTCGCGCAAGTGGTCTACTACTTCACCTCGGCCGTTGCCGCCGGCGCGCCGGCGCGCGCGGTCGATTTCATCGTGCCGACCGGTAATTTCGGCGATATTTTCGCAGGCTATGTCGCCAAGCGCATGGGTCTGCCTGTGCGCACGCTGCGCATCGCCGCCAACGTCAACGACATCCTCGCGCGCACGCTCAAGACCGGCATCTACGAGGTGCGCGAGGTGCATGCGACCGCCTCGCCGTCGATGGACATCCAGATCTCCTCGAATTTCGAACGGCTGCTGTTCGAAGCCGGCCGGCGCGATGCGGCCGGCGTGCGGCGGTTGATGGAGTCACTGAAACAGTCCGGGCGCTTCGTGCTGCCCGATGCCACGCTGGCCGCGATCCGCGAGGAGTTCGACGCCGGCCGCGCCGACGAGACCGAGACTGCGGCCGCGATCCGCGCCGCCTGGCGCGAGGCGGGCGAGCTCGTCGATCCCCACACCGCCGTGGCGCTCGCGGTCGCCGACCGCGACACCACCGACACGACCGTACCCAATATCGTGCTCTCCACCGCGCATCCGGCCAAATTCCCGGACGCCGTGCAGGCGGCCTGTGGCCAGCGGCCGCAATTGCCGGCATGGCTCGACGGTCTCATGACCAAATCCGAACACATGAAGGTGGTGAAGAACGACCAGGCCGAGGTCGAGCGGTTCGTGCTGTCGGTCAGCCGCGCCGTGAAACAGGGAGTTGCCGGATGAGCGTCGAGATTTCCAAGCTTGCGTCCGGCCTGACCGTCGTCACCGACAACATGCCTCACCTCGAGACCGCCGCACTCGGCGTCTGGGCCGGCGTCGGCGGCCGCGACGAGAAGCCGAACGAGCACGGCATCTCACATCTTCTCGAGCACATGGCGTTCAAGGGCACGACCGGGCGCTCCTCGCGCGAGATCGTCGAGGAGATCGAGGCGGTCGGCGGCGACCTCAATGCCGGCACCTCGACCGAGACGACGTCCTATTATGCGCGTGTGATGAAGGCCGACGTGCCGCTGGCACTCGACGTGCTCGCCGACATCCTGGCCAATCCCGCCTTCGAGCCTGAAGAGCTCGAGCGCGAGAAGAACGTCATCGTTCAGGAGATCGGCGCAGCCCAGGACACGCCCGACGACGTCGTGTTCGAGCATCTCAACGAGCTCTGCTATCCCGACCAGCCGATGGGGCGCTCGCTGCTCGGCACGGCCAAGACGCTGAAAGGCTTCAACCGCGACATGCTGCGCGGTTATCTCTCGACGCATTATCGCGGGCCCGACATGGTCGTGGCAGCGGCGGGCGCCGTCGATCACAAGCAGGTCGTCGCCGAGGTCGAAAAGCGCTTTGCGAGCTTCGAGGGAACGCCGGGGCCGAAGCCCCAGGCGGCCATGTTTGGCAAAGGAGGCACCAAGGTGGTGCATCGCGAGCTCGAGCAGGCGCATCTGACGCTGGCGCTGGAAGGCGTGCCGCAGAGCGATCTGTCGCTGTTCTCGCTCCAGGTCTTCACCAACATCCTCGGCGGCGGGATGTCGTCGCGGCTGTTCCAGGAGGTGCGCGAGAAGCGTGGCCTCTGCTACTCGATCTACTCGTTCCACGCGCCCTATACCGACACCGGCTTCTTTGGCCTCTATACCGGCACGGATCCCGCCGACGCGCCGGAGATGATGGAGGTCGTCATCGATGTCATGAATGATTCGGTGGAGACGCTGACCGAGGCCGAGATCGCCCGCGCCAAGGCGCAGATGAAGGCGGGCCTGCTGATGGCGCTGGAGAGCTGCTCGTCGCGCGCCGAGCAGCTCGCCCGGCACGTTCTGGCCTATGGACGGCCGCAGACGGCGCAGGAGCTGGTGGCCCGGATCGACGCGGTCAGTGTCGAGTCGACCCGCGATGCGGCGCGTGCACTGCTTTCGCGCAGCCGCCCTGCGGTAGTTGCATTGGGCAGCGGCAGGGGTCTGGACACGGCGGTGTCTTTTGCGGAAGGATTGACCAAGGCGCGCGCCAAGGCGCGGCTGCATTAGGAGCCGCGCAAAGGCGCCCCCGCCCACTCGGGAAGCATCACCATGGCCCTCTTTCGCCTGCCATCCAGTGGACCTGCTGCTCTCGCCCCCCGCGGCAATGGGCTGTTGCTGCGTGCGCCGCAGATGTCGGACTTCTTGCAGTGGGCGCATCTGCGCGAGACCAGCCGCGATTACCTGACGCCCTGGGAGCCGATCTGGCCGTCAGACGATCTTACCCGGTCCGGCTTCCGCCGCCGCCTGCGCCGCTATTCCGAGGATATCGCGGCGGATCGCTCCTACCCCTTTTTGATCTTCCGCGAGCTCGACGGTGCCATGGTCGGCGGCATCACGCTCGCCAATGTCCGGCGCGGCATCGTGCAGGCCGGCACTATCGGCTATTGGGTCGGCCAGCCCCACGCCCATCGCGGCTACATGACGGCGGCGTTGCGGGTGCTGCTGCCGACGCTGTTCGGCGAGCTCAATCTGCACCGGGTCGAGGCCGCCTGTATCCCCACCAATGCACCGTCGATCCGGGTGCTGGAGAAATGCGGCTTCTCCCGCGAGGGGCTGGCGCGTCGCTATCTCTGCATCAACGGGGTCTGGCAGGATCATTTGCTGTTCGGCCTGCTGCACGAGGATTTTCGCGGCTGAGCCGGGCTTCTCGTAACGGCCAAACTCCGCTTTTTTCCTGCCTTGGGATCGCCGATTTTGGCGATATAACCCGCATCGAGCCGGCGATTGGCCGGGATGTCGTCATGGAGTACAGGCGTTGATGAACGAGCTTCGGTCATTGCGGAATGCGCTGCGGCGAGGTCCGGTGATCGCGCTGGCACTGTCGGTTTCACTCGTGGCCGTTTCGCCGGTCGCGGCGCAGTCGCTGACCGATCGCTTCAAGGGCCTGTTCGGCGGCAAGTCCGACGAGCCGGCCAAGCCGGCGCCCGCGCCGGGCCAGCCGGCCGCCGATGACGACGTCGATTGTCCTCAGGTCACGGTACGCGCCGGAGCGTCCACCTATGGGGTCGGCGCGACGGGCAAGCCGGCCGTCGGCAATGACGTGCGTTTCCAGGCCTCCATCACCAAGATGGCGCGCGAATGCACCCGCAATGGAGCCGAGATCACGGTGCGCGTCGGCATCCAGGGCCGCGTCATCGCGGGCCCCGCCGGCGCGCCTGCCACGGTCGAGGTCCCCATGCGCGTCGCCGTGGTCCAGGGCGGCGTCGGCGAGAAGGTGATCGCCTCGAAGGCCTACCGGACCACGGTCGAGATGTCGGAGGGAGGCAGCGTGCCGTTCACCTTCGTCGCCGAAGATTTGACCTATCCGGTGCCGTCGGCCGCAGTCGCCGATTCCTACATCTTCTATGTCGGCTTCGACCCGCAGGCGCTCGCGCCGGAGCCGAAGGCGCGGGGGAAGAAGAAGTAAGGGGCGGCAATTTCAGCTGTCATGCCCCCGCTTTCGCGGGTGATGACCATCGAGCTTGCGGTTGCTGTACCGAGCCAACAAAAAAGCCGGCGCTCATCGCGCCGGCTTTTTGATTGGTGAAGGCGAAACCCTCAGTTCAGCTTCTGCCGTACCTCGGTGATGCCTTTGGCGAGCAAATCGTCGGCGACATGGCCTTTGACCGACTGCGACAGGATCGTTGAAGCGGCCCGGACGGCGGCTTCTGCGGCTGCGGCGCGGACGTCGGCGAGCGCCTGTGCTTCGGCGAGTGCGATCTTGCCTTCCGCGGTCTTGGTGCGGCGGGCGACGAAGTCTTCCACCTTGGCTTTGGCCTCAGTTGCGATGCGCTCGGCTTCGCTCCTGGCGTTGGCGATGATGTCGGCGGCCTCGCGTTCGGCCGAGGCGGTACGCGCCTTGTAGTCGGCGAGCACCTTGGCGGCTTCCTGCTTGAGGCGCGTCGCGTCGTCGAGCTCGGCCTTGATGCGGTCGGCGCGATGATCGAGCGCAACCATCGCCTTCTTGAAGACCCCGAGATAGCCGAATGCGACCATCAGGATCACGAAGGCGACGGCGACCCAGAATTCAGGTTCGAAGACCATATCGACTAACCCTTCAAGGACGCGTCAACGGCGGCATTGACCGACGCCGCATCCGGAACGACGCCCGTGAGCTGCTGCACGATCGAGCCTGCCGCATCGGCCGCGATGCCGCGGACGTTGCTCATGGCGGTCGCACGGGTCGAGGCGATGGTCTTTTCCGCCTCCGCCAGCTTGGCCGCCAGCTGCTGTTCCAGCGCCTTGCGCTCGGCGTCCGCCTGCGCATTCGCCTTGTCGCGGGACTCGTTGCCGATCGCCTGCGCCCGCGTGCGCGCCGAAGCGAGCTCGCCTTCATAGGCCTTCAGCGCCGCGTCGGACTGGTCCCTCAGCTTTTGCGCTTCGGCGAGGTCGCCCTCGATCTTGTTCTGACGCGCCTCGATCGCACCGCCGACGCGCGGCAGAGCGAGCTTGGACACGATCACGTAAAGCGCGACGAAGAAGATCGCGAGCGACACCAGCTGCGAAGCATAGGTGCTGCTCTCGAACGGCGGAAAACCGCCACCGTGACCGCCTTCGGACTCGGTGTGGGCGCCCGCCGCCGGACTTTTCGCCCCGCCATGACTCTCAGCCATGGATTACTCCTGTTGCCGTCATGCGCGCCGCTTCGGTTGAAGCGGCGCGAAAATTCGTCCTCAGAGCGGAACGAACAGCAGCAGCAGCGCGATCAGCAGCGAGAAAATGCCGAGCGCTTCGGTCACGGCGAAGCCGAAGATCAGGTTGCCGAACTGGCCCTGAGCGGCCGACGGGTTGCGAACGGCCGCGGCGAGGTAGTTGCCGAAGATCACGCCCACGCCGACGCCCGCGCCGCCCATGCCGATGCATGCGATGCCCGCGCCGATAAGTTTTGCTGCTGCCGGATCCATTTTAGACTCCTTGGAAGAAAGATTGGGTTTTGGGTGGAAATTCCCCGGACCGCTTAGTGTCCCGGATGAATGGCGTCGTTGAGGTAGATGCAGGTCAGGATCGCAAACACATAGGCTTGCAGGAACGCGACCAGAATCTCGAGAGCGTACAGCGCGACCGTGAGCGCCAGCGGCAGCACGCCGCCGAACCAGCCCAGCGCGCCGAGCGAGAAGCCGAGCATGGCGACGAAGCCCGCGAACACCTTCAGCGCGATGTGGCCGGCCAGCATGTTGGCGAACAGACGGACGCTGTGTGAGACCGGCCGCAGGAAGAACGACAGGATCTCGATGAACATCACCAGCGGCAGGATGTAGCCGGGGACGCCGTGGGGCACGAAGATCGAGAAGAATTTCAGGCCGTTCTTGGCGACGCCGTAGATCAGGACGGTGAAGAAGACCAGCAGCGCCAGCGCCGCGGTGACGATCAGATGGCTCGAGATCGTGAACGTATAGGGGATGATGCCGACCAGGTTCGAGACGCAGATGAACATGAACAGCGAGAAGATCAGCGGGAAGAACTTCATGCCTTCCGAGCCGGCGGTCGAGCGGATGGTCGAGGCCACGAACTCGTAGGAGATCTCGGCGACCGACTGGAGGCGCCCGGGAACCAGCTGCGTGCCGCTGGCCAGCATCAGGATCGAGATGATCGCCACCGCGACCAGCATGTAGAGCGATGAATTGGTGAAGGCGATCGTTTGATTGCCGATATGGCCGATCGTGAAGAGAGGCTCGATGTTGAACTGGTGGATCGGATCGATTTTCATCGGCGCGGCATCTCTTGGTCTGCCGGGCTTAGCCGGCTGGTCTCGGTCTGCCGGCCGGGCCGGCCCGCTCCGGCGAAGCCGGCGCGATCATTCCTCTCCACGTCGGATTGGCTTTAAGAATCACCGCGCCTGTTTTGACCCGCGCCCGCCGTTCTCACCACATTCACCACGCCGGCCACGAAGCCCAGCAGCAGGAACACGATAAACCCGAAGGGCGACGTCGACAGCAAGCGGTCGAAACCCCAGCCAATCCCCGCTCCGACAACGACCCCGGCGACCAACTCGGAGGATAACCTGAAACCAAGCGCCATCGCCGAAGCTCTGGCCGCTCTGTCTTCACCGTCACCTGCGGGTTGCTCGGTCTTGACGTGGCGGTCGCGAAATTCGGACAACCGCTGATCAAGATTTCCGAGCCGTTCGGAAAGCGCGGCTTCCTCGAGCGATCTATCGCGATCTCCATTCTCGCCGTGCCCCGTGCCCTGTGCCATGCAACGAAGACCCGAAACGACGCGGCTGAATGGAAATTACGCCCGCCACCCTCAAAAGCCGCGCGGACCATACTGATGGCCCATAATCAAGTCAAGCCAAGTCACGATTGCGTCGCGTTCGGTTATATATTTGATTTGATTGGTGATATTGCCTTGCACGCCAGCGCTGCACACAGCGTGACGCCGCACCGCAGCAGCTCTCCCTGCGATCCGCGGATATGGCCGACATTTCGCCGCGCTGCCGGGATCAAACGGACTGCGGCGGTCGTTGATTTCGCAGATGCGTTTTGGCGGCGGATTCGAGCGACCGGGCGATGCGCCGTCGCTCGCCGGGGTGTAGAATTCCCACGATGTACCACCGGCGCGTCGTGGCGGAGAGCGCGATGAGAGCAGCGAAATCATCCACAACATCATGGCTCGCGGCGGCGGCGATTGCCGCGGTGATGGCCACCAGCGGCGGCCTGGTGACCGCGCAATCGGCGCCTGACGGTGAAAACGGCCGCTACAGCATGACACCGATCCCCGAGGGCGTGCTGCGGCTCGACACCCGCACCGGCATGGTCTCGACCTGCACCAGGAACGGCGCCGGTTGGGCCTGCTATTCCGTGCCCGACGAGCGCTCTGCGCTCGACGCCGAGATCGGCAGGCTCGAGGCCGAGGTCGAGAAGCTGAAGGGCCAGCTCGCGACCGGGCCGACCGTCTCGGGCAAGGTCGATGAGGCGCTGCCGAAATCCGATCCGCTGAAGAAGGCAGAGCCGAAGGTCGCCGAGGGCGACCGCAGGATCGAGATCCCGCTGCCGAGCGACCAGGACCTCGACCGAGCGATGTCGTTCCTGGAAAAGGCCTGGCGGCGGCTGATCGACTTGGCCAACCGCGTGCAGAAGGACGTGTCGGGGAAGATTTGAGAGGTTTCTCCGGTGTCGTCCTGGCTTTCGCCAGGACGACGTAACGAGAGTCGTTCATGACATCAACGAGATCACTGACACGCTCAGCGCCATCCACTGTGCACGCCACCACCATTTCATCGTCACTGCTTACCGTGCAGACGCCGGGCCGCGGCTTCACTGATCTCACCGCGGAAGTCGCAAAATTCATCAGGGACGTTCACGCGCGCGACGGCGCACTGACGCTGTTCATTCGCCACACCTCGGCCTCGCTGACGATTCAGGAAAACGCCGATCCTTCCGTGCTCGTCGATCTTACGACGGCACTATCGCGGCTCGCACCTGAAAATGCGCCCTGGACCCATGACACCGAAGGGCCGGACGACATGCCGGCGCACGTCAAGACGATGCTGACGCAGACCTCGCTGCATGTGCCGGTGCTGGGCGGCGCGCTCGCGCTCGGCACCTGGCAGGCGATCTATCTGGTCGAGCATCGCGCGCGTCCGCATCGACGGGAGGTCGTGCTGCAGTTCATCGGCGGCAATCAGTAGAGATTGATCCGGAAAAGTGCGAAGCGGTTTTCCGAAAAGATCATGCTCAAAAAATAGAGCCCAAAAGAAAACCGGCCGCGGATCGCTCCGCGGCCGGCTGATCAGACGCGTCGCGACGCGATCAGGTCTTGGTGATGTCGACGTCCTTGGTCTCGGGGACGAAGATCAGGCCGACGATGAAGGTCATCGACGCGATCGCAATCGGGTACCAGAGGCCTGCGTAGATATTGCCTGTTGCTGCGACCAGCGCGACCGCAATCGGCGGCAGCAGACCTCCGAACCAGCCGTTGCCGATGTGATAGGGCAGCGACATGGAGGTGTAGCGGATCCGCGTCGGGAACAGCTCGACGAGAGCGGCTGCGATCGGGCCGTACACCATGGTCACGAGGATCGCGAGGTAGGTCAGGACGACGATCAGCATCGGCATGTTGATCGCGGCCGGATCGGCGCCCTTGACGGGGTAGCCTGCTTCGCCGACCGCAGCGGTCACGGCGCCCGTGAACGCGGTGCGGGCGGCTGCGAAGGCCTTGGGATCGGCACCGGCGCCGTTCACCGAGTCGAACGACTTGCTGCCGACGACGACCTTGGCGAGGCTGCCGGGCGCACCGGGCTCCAGCCTGAAGTTCACCGACGACGCGATCAGCGCGTTGCGGGCGACGTCGCAGGAACTGGTGAACACCCTGCCGCCGACCGGGTCGAACAGCACGTTACAGTCCTTCGGGTCGGCGATGACGGTCACCGGTGCATTGGCCAGCGCCTTCTCGAGCGCCGGGTTGGCGGCGGACGTCAGCAGGCTAAAGGCGAAATGATAGGTCAATGCGCCGAGCAAGCAGCCGGCCAGGATGATCGGCTTGCGGCCGATCTTGTCCGAGAGCCAGCCGAAGAACAGGAAGCCGACGGTCGCGATCGCCAGCGCGATAATGAGCGCAATGTCAGCCGAGTTCGCCGGCACCTTGAGCGTGTTGACGAGGAAGACGCGCGCGTAGAACTGGCCGCCGTACCAGATCACGGCCTGACCCGCGGTGAGGCCGAGCAGGGCGATCAGCGCGATCTTTCCGTTCTGCCAGTTGCCGAAGGCTTCCGTCAGGGGCGCCTTGGACGCCTTGCCTTCGTCCTTCATCTTCTGGAACAGCGGCGATTCCGACAGTTGCATGCGGATCCAGATCGAGATGCCGAGCAGCAGGATCGAGAGCAGATAGGGGATACGCCAGCCGCCCGAGAGGCTCGAATCGCTGAATGCATCGGCGCTCATGCTGTTGCGGACGATGTAGACAACGAGCAGCGACAGGAACAGGCCGATCGTCGCGGTGGTCTGAATCCAGGACGTGTAGAATCCACGACGGCCCTGCGGCGCATGCTCGGCGACGTAAGTGGCGGCGCCGCCGTACTCGCCGCCGAGAGCGAGTCCTTGCAGAAGACGCAGACCGATCAGGATCGTCGGAGCCAGCCAGCCGAGCGTCTGGTAGCCCGGCGTCAGGCCGACCAGGAAGGTCGACAGGCCCATGATGGTGATGGTGACGAGGAAGGTATATTTGCGGCCGACGAGATCGCCGACGCGGCCGAACACCAGCGCGCCGAGGGGACGAACCAGGAAGCCTGCCGAAAAGGTCAGGAGCGCGAAGATGAACTGCGTATTGGCGTCGAACGCCGAGTAGAACGCCTTGCCGATCTGGGCCGCGGTCCAGCCGTACAGGTAGAAATCGTACCATTCGAACACGGTACCGAGAGAGGATGCGAAGATGACCTTCTTCTCTTCGCCGGTCATTACCCGTGCCCTGACGCCGCCGGCGGCCGCTGCCATTGTCATAGTTCCACTCCCCGAATTTCGTTTCCTCGCGCCCCGGGATGTCCGGACGCGCCGGATCAATCTGGGTCTTGCCCCCAAGGTAACATCGGCGTGAAACCGGCCCCAATACGACTTTCGGCCTTGCGCACTGACACGTACCTGACGTTGTGGGCGTCCGGTGCAGCGCGGCGGAACGAGGGCGCGGATTAACCCCCTTCCCGCAAAGGAATAATGTGCCCTTGCATGCCACGGCCGGTCGGGGAAGAATTGACCGCGGCGCCGGACCGGACTACTGGCGCGGTTGTAAACGACAGCAAGAGATCGATGAACGCTTCCTCCACCCATCTCGTCATTGCCGATGACCATCCGCTGTTCCGCGATGCGCTGCGGCAGGCGGTGGCAGGTGTCCTGAGCACGGCGAAGATCGACGAGGCCGGCTCGTTCGAGGATCTGACGAAGCTGCTGGAGCAGACCTCCGACGTCGACCTGATCCTGCTCGACCTCTCGATGCCCGGCATCTCCGGCTTTTCCGGCCTGATCTATCTGCGCGCGCAATATCCGGCGATCCCTGTCGTGATCGTCTCGGCCTCGGACGACAGCGCCACGATTCGCCGCTCGCTCGATTTCGGCGCCTCCGGCTTCATCCCGAAGCGATTCGGCGTCGAGACGCTACGTGACGCCATCCTCAAGGTCATGGACGGTGACGTCTGGGTTCCCGCCGACACTGACCTGTCGGCCCCCGCCGACCCCGACATGACTCGTCTGCGCGACCGCCTGGTGACGCTGACGCCGCAGCAGATGCGGGTCTTGATGATGCTGTCGGAGGGGCTGCTGAACAAGCAGATCGCCTATGAGCTCGGCGTCTCCGAGGCGACCATCAAGGCGCATGTCTCCGCGATCCTGCAAAAGCTCGGCGTCGAGAGCCGGACCCAGGCCGTGATCGCCGCCGCGAGGATCGCCGGCGGGCAGTGGAAGCAGGGCACCCCGACGGGGTAGTTCTCGCTACAGCGTCTCCATGAGCGCTTTGGCGGCTCTGGTATCTGCCGTATCGGAACCCTCGACGAAGCCTTCCAGGGCCGATTGAAGCAGTCGCTTCACGTCCTCGCGCTGGCCGCGTTCGGCCAAGAGCTTGGCAAGATCGATCGCGGCGCGTAGTTCCCAGGCCTTCGCACCCTTGCTGCGGCTCAGCTCCAGCGATTGCATGATGTGGGCTTCCGCTTCGTCGGACTTGAGCAGTGAAAGCAACACCTTGCCCTTCATGCGCAGCAGCTCGGGCATATAAAGGCGATCGCCGTTCTCTGCGACGAGCCGGATCGCATCGTCGATCACCTGCGCGCTCTGCTCGACCCGATCGAGTGCCAGAAGACCGTGTACCAACGCGATGTTGAAGGTCGTGGTCAGCAGCTCATAGCCTGCGTCGTGCAGTTCTTGCAGGCAGCGCCTGATCGTCTCGACGCCGCTCTCCGCGTCTCCGCGCCGGATTGCAAGCTCGCCTTTGACGCCTCTCCCGACAGCGAGATAAGGCCCCATCGAGCGCGACTGGGCGTGAGCGATGAAACGATCGATATTCTCTTCCGCGCCGGCGAGGTCACCGCTCCAGAGATCGATCGATACGGCCCAGATCAGTGCGATGCAGAGCGTGATCGGATGATCCATCTGCGCGGCATCAGCCACCGACTGCTGCGCCAATTGCCGTGCTTGCGAAGGCTGACCCTGTAACCAGAGCTCCCGCGCCAGCGTGATGCCGGCCCGATTGCGATGGTCGAAGCCGTAGACCGTGCTGATCCGCTCCGTGCCCGGACCTCGCCAGGCGGCCTCCAGCATCTTCAGCGCGCCGCGATGGTCGCCGCCCAGATGCAGCGAGACGCCGAGCAGCGATTGGGCAAGTGCGAGGGAGGCGGGGTCGCTCAGCGCTTCGGCGACTGCGACGCTCTGCTGCGCATGGCCGAGCGCAGCATCGAACTGACCGATCCGTTCATGAAAGATATGCATCCGGCCGAGCAGCTGGAGCTGGTTCGGCGCATCGCCCAGCGCATCGGCAATCGCGAGGCTCCTGGTCAGGGCGCTGTGCGCAGCTTCGCTGCCGCCGCGCGTGAACATCAAGGTCAATCCGAGCGCGGCCTGGATGTGCATTTCCTCGGCGCTGCCGCGCGAGGGAGGATCGATCGCGAGCAGCGCGCGCTCGGACCAGCGACGGCATTCGGTGAGCAGGGACATCGCCAGGAAAATGGGCGCCGCCGCGGCGGCCAGCGCAACGCCGGTGCCGGCATCGCCGCTCGGGCCGAAGCACCAGTCGAGCGCGGCGCGCACATTGTGGAGCGCGGAGAAATGAATGGCGCGCTCATCGGCGCTCGGCACCGTCGCCCATTTGGTGCCGGCCTGTTGCAGCCACCGCCGGTAGTAGGTGGCGTGGCGGGCAGCAAGTGCCGGCTTGTCGTCCTCGATCGCGAGCAGATAGGCGCGCGTCGTGTCGAGGAGACGGTAGCGCATCATGGCGCCGATCGGCCGCGGCGCGACCATCGATTTGGCGACGAGACTGTCGATGGCATCGAACAGCCGGGAGCGGTCGACCTGCTCGTCAGGCACGATTTCGAGCGCGGCATCGATGGTGAAATGCCCGGCAAAAACCGCAAGACTGCGCAGCACGAGGCGTTCGAGGTCGGACAAGAGCCCGTAGCTCCAGTCCAGCGTGGCTTGCAATGTCTTCTGCCGCGGCGGCGCGGTGCGCTGCCCCTGCCAGAGCAGATTGAGGCGCTCGTCGAGCAGCGTCGCGGTCTGCTCCAGGCCGTAGGCTTCGACGCGGCCGGCGGCGAGCTCGATCGCGAGCGCCATGCCGTCGAGCTTGCGGCAGATGCCCGCGGCAATGGCGGCATTGGAATCGTCGAGCGTGATCTGCGCGCCGCCGGCGGCCGCACGTTCGAGAAACAGTTCGAGCGCGGGATAGGTCCGGGCAACCGCAGCCGTCAGTGCGGGGACGTCGGGTGGAACGGCAAGCGGCGCCAGCCGGTAGACTTGCTCGCCTTCGACGCGCAGGGCTTCCCTGCTCGTGGCCAGGATATGGACCTGCGGCGCGGCCTGAAAGATCTCTGCGGCCAGCGGCGCCGCGGCCGCAATCACGTGCTCGCAATTGTCCAGGATCAGCAGCATCTTCTTGTCGTGCAGATGCGCCAGCAAGGCAGGCATCGGATCGTCGGCCTGGACCGGCAGGCCGAGCATCAGCAGCAGCGAGGTGATCACGAGATCGGGATCGCCGAGCGCGGCAAGGTCGACGAAATGTGCGGCACCGGCGAATGTCGCGAGCAGGTCGTGCGCGATCGCCACCGCAATTGCGGTCTTGCCGACGCCGCCGGGGCCCACGATCGTGACGAAGCGCGAAGCGATGAGCTTTTCCGACACAGCGCCGACCGCATCGTCGCGCCCGACCATCCGTTGCAGTCGGTTGGGTAGTTTTACGGGCGGCAATTCCGCCCGCGGCGCAGCGCTTCGCTCGGCCGGAAGGCCGGCTCGCGCGATCGGCGCCACGAAGCAATAGCCGCGGCCTGACAGCGTCGTGATGTAGCGGGCGCCATCCTTGCCGTCGCCGAGCGCTTTCCGCAGCGATGCGATGTGAAAGCGCAGGTTCGCTTCCTCGACGCTCATGCCGGGCCAGACCAGGCCCATCAGATCCCATTTGCTGATGACCTCGTTTGGCCGCGACATCAGCGCGATCAGCGTATCGAAGCTCTTGGCGCCCATCGGCAGCGCGACGCCGTCGCGCGTCAAGAGCCTCTCATGCGGCGTCACGGTGAACGGCCCGAACGACAATATTGCTGCGGCGGGCCCGGCCAGTTCGGTCATCGCGAAACCTTGCTCATCTGGCGAACCGGATAGCCAGCCGCCAGCAATCCGGCAAGGCCGGCTTTGCATCGGCATCAGACCGCGTTTGCAGGCCTCATAACCGGGTTCCATGCCGGCCTCACAACTTCTCACAAGTCCAAACGGGTATCCGGCGGCAGCCGCTGATAGTCAGTTGCGCGACGGCAAGGAGACCTTCATGGCGCAAACGGCAAGACTGCTCTACACGGCCCGCACCCACACCACCGGCGGGCGCCAGGACGGCATGTCGCGCAGCTCCGACGGGCGGCTCGACGTGCGGCTATCGCCGCCGGGTGGCGCCGGCATCGGCACCAATCCCGAGCAATTGTTCGCGGCCGGCTGGTCCGCGTGTTTCGAAGGCGCCATGGAGATCGCGGCCCGCAAGCGGAAGATCGCGCTGCCCAGCAGATGCGCGATCGACGCCGAGATCGACCTCGTCCTCGAAGAGGACGCTTATGCGCTCAGGGCGCGCCTCAATGTCAGCCTGCCCGGCCTCGACCGCGACGTCGCGCGTGCTCTCATCAACGAGGCGCACCAGACCTGCCCCTATTCCAAAGCCGTCCGCGACAATATCGGCGTCACCGTCGAGCTGATCTGAAGAATCCACCACCCATCAACAAGGTCCTACGAAGATGAAACAGATTGTCGACCAGCACCGTCGTCAGTTTTTCGGTGTCGCCGCAGGAACCGTCGCTGTAGGTCTCGGCGTGATCGACCTCGCGCATGCCGAAACGGAAGCGCCGCGCTCCTCCGCCGCGAATGCGTCCTTTGGCACGATCAAGCAGATCAATGCCGGCGTCCTGAACGTCGGCTATGCGGAGGTCGGTCCGGCGGGCGGTCCCGTGGCGATCCTGCTCCACGGCTGGCCCTACGACATTCACAGCTTCGTCGACGTCGCGCCGATCCTGGCGCAGGCTGGCTATCGCGTCATCATCCCTCACCTGCGCGGTTACGGCACGACGCATTTCCTTTCCAGCGAGACGCCGCGCAACGGCGAGCCGGCGGCGATGGCCGTCGACATCATCGCGCTGATGGATGTGCTCGACATCAAGAAGGCGGTCGTTGCAGGCTTCGATTGGGGCGCGCGCACCGCCGATATCATTGCGGCATTGTGGCCGGAGCGCTGTCGCGCGCTGGTGTCGGTCAGCGGCTATCTGATCTCCAGCCAGGCCGCGGGCAGCGCGCCACTGCCGCCTTCGGCCGAACTGCAATGGTGGTACCAGTTCTATTTCGCGACCGAGCGTGGCCGTGCCGGCTACGAGAAGTATACGCATGATTTCGCAAAACTGATCTGGAAGCTGGCCTCGCCGCAGTGGAAGTTCGACGACGCCACCTTCGACCGGAGTGCAGCGGCGCTCGACAACAAGGATCATGTCGCGATCACGATCCACAATTACCGCTGGCGGCTCGGGCTCGCCAAAGGTGAGGCGAAGTACGAGGAAATCGAAAAGAAGCTTGCGGCAGCCCCCATCATCGGCGTGCCGACGATCACGATGGAGGGCGACGCCAACGGCGCGCCGCATCCCGACTCGAGCGCCTACGCCAAGAGGTTCTCCGGCCGCTACGACTATCGCCTGATCACCGGCGGCATCGGTCACAACCTGCCCCAGGAAGCGCCGCAGGCCTTTGCCAAGGCCGTCATCGACGCCGACGGCGGCGCCTGAGCGTTCGTCGAACACCTCGGTCCGGCGCGGCTGGACCGAGGAAGCGCCCCGATCCCAGCTCGAGAAACACCATGACGACAATCGAATCTCAAAAGAAAAAATCCTCCAGCGCCACGGTCATCACGTTGGCCGTGCTGCTTCTCGTCGTTCTCCTGACGAGCGTGCCGTACCTGGTTTCGATCGCGCTCGCGGAAAGCCCTGCGACGGCAGATGCCTCGCCGATCTTCGGCGTCACGATTCCCGCGGGCTACAAGCAGTGGGAGCTGATCGCGCCGGCCGAAGAGGCGGCACCTCTGAACGAGCTTCGCGCCGTCGTCGGCAACCAGACTTCAATCGACGCCTATCAAGGCGGCAAGCTTCCATTCCCTGACGGCACCATCCTCGTCAAACGCGCCTGGAAGCGCACGCAATCTCCTGATTTCGCATCCGCAACGATTCCCGGTGCCGCCACAACGGTGCAGGTGATGGTCAAGGATTCGAAGAAATATGCCGCGACCGGCGGCTGGGGTTTTGGCCGCTTCATCAACGGCAAGCCGGTGGATGAGGCGCAGCACCGCACCTGCTTTGCCTGCCACGAAGCCCGCGCGAAGGGGCACGACTACGTTTTCACCCGGCTTGCGCCCTGAGACCATGCGGAGGCTATCTTGAAGACCTGGTTCATTAGCGGCAGCTCGCGCGGCCTTGGCCGCGCCATCACGGAAGCCGCACTCGCAGCGGGAGACCGGGTGGTTGCGACCGCGCGGGATCTCCGGCCGCTCGAACCGCTGCTTCAGCGCTTTGGCGGGAAGCTCCGGCTCGCAAAGCTCGACGTCACCGACGAGGTGGCTGCGCAAGCCGCTATCGGCCTGGCTGCCGAGGCGTTCGGCGGCATCGATGTGGTCGTGAACAACGCGGGCTATGGCGATCTCGGATCGGTCGAGGACACCAGCCTGGAGTCATTCCGGCAACAGATCGGCGCCAACCTGCTCGGAACCATCATCGTCACGAAGGCCGCGATCCCTGTACTGCGCCGGCAACGCCGTGGCCACATCGTGCAGGTCTCGTCCGTCGGCGGACGGATCGGTGCGCCGGCACGCGCGGCCTATTCAGCGGCGAAATGGGGCATCGAAGGGTTTTCGGAGTCGCTTGCGCGCGAGATGGCGCTGATCGGCGTGCACGTGACGATCGTCGAGCCCGGCGGCTTCCGCACCGGCTTTGCCCAAGCCGCGCATGAAACGAACGAAGGACGCCCGGAATACGACGCGGTCGTTGGCGCTGCAGTGAGGATGCAGCGTGATTACGATGGCCGCCAACCGGGCGACCCGGAGAAGGCGGCCGCCGTCGTACTGAAGCTCGCCGACATGGATCGCCCGCCCCTGCGGATCGCGCTCGGCAGCGACGCCGTCAATGCCATCGCGGCGACCGACAAGCTTCGTCTCGAAGAGCTCGAGAAGTGGCGCGCGCTCAGCGTCTCGACCGACTACTGACCGGGTCTCACTCCGCCGCGACCATCTGCTGGGTGCGCCATTGCCCGAGCAGAGCGCGCAGCGAAGCCGGCTTCACCGGCTTGTTCAGCACCGCGATCTTCTCATCGCGCGCAGCCGACTGCACGGCGGGGCTGCGGTCGGCGGTGATTAGGATCGCGGGGATGGTGTCGCCGAAGCGGCGGCGGATGTCGCGGATGGCGGCGATGCCGTTGCCGCGGTCGAGGTGGTAGTCGACCAGCAGGCCGGTGACGCGCTTGTCGGCGGCTTCGATCGCGGCGATCGCGCCTTCAGGATCGGCAACCGCGATCACCTCGGCATCCCAGGCCTTCAACAGCGTTCGCATGCCGTCGAGGATCGCGGTGTCGTTCTCGATGCAGACGATCAGCGCGCCGGAGATCGACGTGCGCGCCAGCGGCGTCGCGCTGGTCACCGCCGCGGTCAGCGTCACGGCCTTCGCTGTCGGCACGGTCACGGAGAACAACGAGCCGCGGCTCGTATTGGCGTCGATGGCGATACCGTGGTTGAGCACGCGCGCCAGCCGCTCGACGATCGACAGTCCCAGCCCCAGACCGCGCGCGATCCGCGCGCCCTGCTCGAGGCGGTGGAATTCCTTGAAAATTTCACCGCGCTTGGCCAGCGGTATACCGACGCCGGTGTCGTAGACGCAGATCTTGAGCGAGGCGCCTTGGCGGCGGCAGCCGACCAGCACGCGTCCGCGCGGAGTGTATTTGATCGCGTTGGAGATCAGGTTCTGCAACAGCCGTCGCAGCAGCAGCCGGTCCGACTCGACCGGCAGCGAGCAGGGCACGAAGGCGAGCTCGAGGTTCTTGGCGCGCGCGATCGGGGCGAACTCGATCTCCAGCGAACGCATTAGATCGGCCATCTTGAAGCTGGAGATCGAAGTCGTCATCGCGCCGGCATCGAGTCTTGAGATGTCGAGCAGCGCGCCGAGGATTTCCTCGATCGCCTGGAGAGACTCGTCGATGTTCTCGACCAGCCGCGTCTCCTCGCCGCTGTGCTGACGCTCAACCAGGCTCGTGACGTAGAGCCGTGCCGCGTTCAGCGGCTGGAGAATGTCGTGGCTCGCGGCCGCGAGGAAGCGCGTCTTGGAGATGCTGGCGTCCTCCGCCGAGCTCTTTGCCAGCGCCAGCTCCGAATTCAGCCGGGTCAATTCCTCGGTGCGGTCGCGCACGCGCTTTTCCAGCGTCGCATTGGCGCGCTCCAGCGCTTCGGCCGCCTCGAAGGTGGGCGTGACGTCGGTGAAGGTGATGACGAAGCCGCCGCCGGGCATGCGGTTGGTCAGGATCTCGATCACCATGTGCCGTTCCGGCAGGCGCTCGAGATAGGGTTCGCCGTCGGTGGTGTAGGCCGCGAGCCGCCGCTCCAGCACCGCTTCCCGCTCGACAGGATTGTCGGGATTGCTCACGCCCATGAATTCCAGGATCTCACGGAGCGGCGTGCCGAACTGGATGAAATGCGGCGGCACGTTGAGGAGATCGCCGAACTGCCGGTTGGAGCAGATCAGTTGCAAATCGGCGTCGAACACCGCAATGCCCTGGCGCACATGGTTGAGCGCGGTCTGGAGGATCTCGCGGTTGAAATGCAGCGCCGCATGGGAATCGTCGAGCAGTTTGAGCGCGGCTCGCGCCGAGACCGTTCGCTTGCGCAGCAACAGCGACATCACGAGGCGCGAGGACGCCGCTCCGATCGACGAGGCGATCAGGTGCTCGGCGTGCTGCAACAGCTCGAAATCGGCAGGGGCCGAGAGCTCCAGCCGCATGTTACGCCGTGCCGAAAACGCCTCGAAGGAATGCCGGGCGCGATCGGGCCCGAGATATTGCGCGACCGTGGTCTGGATGTCCTGCACCGTGATGGTGGTGCGCCAGCGGCGGAAGCTCGGGGCGATCGGGGCGAGCGTGTTGGGCACGAACAGATCGGCCTGCACCAGCTCGATGGAAGAGGGCTGCCGCGCCAGCGACAGCAGCACGTAGGTGAGGATGTTGAGCGAGAGCGACCAGACCACGCCATGCATCAGCGGCGGCAGGTCGGCGCCGAACAGCGCCTGCGGCCGCAGCGCCTCGATGCCGAAGGGGCCGTGCTGGAGCAACAGGATGCCCGAGGTCGAGGTGTCCATGAAGCTTGGCATGAACAGCGTGTAGACCCACACCGCGAAACCGACCAGCATGCCGCCGATCGCGCCGCGTGCGGTGGCCCGCCGCCACAACAACCCGCCGAAGAAGGCTGGCGCGAGCTGCGCGATGGCGGCAAAGGAAAGCAGGCCGATCGCCGCAAGCTGGGTGTTGCCGAGCGCGCGATAGTAGAAATAGGCCATCACCATGATGGCGAAGATCGCAAGCCGCCGCGAGCGCAGCAGGAAGTCACCGAAATCGGTGCCTCCGGTGCGGCCTTCGGGTCGTCGCTGCAGCACCAGCGGCACCACGAGATCGTTCGAGACCATGATCGAGAGCGCGACGCATTCGACGATCACCATCGCGGTCGCAGCCGACAGGCCGCCGACGAAGACGGCGACGCTGAGCAGGTCCGCGCCGCCCTCCATCGGCAATGCCAGCACGTACATGTCGGGATCGGCGGCGCCGAATGGGAAGCTGACCAGGCCGGCGAGCGCGATCGGGATCACGAACAGATTGATGACGACGAGATAGAGCGGAAACAGCCAGCGGGCGCGACCGACCTCGGCATCCGAGGAATTCTCGACCACGCTGACGTGGAACTGGCGCGGCAGCAGCATGATCGCGCAGAGCGACAAAAGCGTCATGGTCAGGAAGTTGCCGATCGACGGCGAATAGTTGATGGCGCGCACTGCCTCCGGCGTCTTCATGGCGCGCTCGATCAATTCGTGCGGCGAGAACATCCAGAAGGTGACGAAGATACCGGCAGCGAGGAAGGCGACCAGCTTGATGATGGATTCGGTCGCCACCGCCAGCATCAGGCCGTGCTGGTGCTCGGTGGCGTCGGTGTGCCGCGTACCGAACAGCACGGCGAAGGCTGCCATCGCCAGCGTCACCATCAGCGCCATGTCGCCGAGGATCGGGATGTGGGAAAACGCCTGGTCCTCGCTCAGGATGACTTCGAGTGAGGAGGCGACTGCCTTGAGCTGCAGCGCGATGTAGGGCACCGAGCCGATGATCGCGATCAGCGCCACGGTTGCGGCCACCGCCTGGCTCTTGCCATAGCGCGCGCCGATGAAGTCGGCGATCGAGGTGATGTTGTTTGCTTTCGCGAGCTGGATCACGCGGCGCAGGACGCCGGCGCCGAGCCCGATCATCAGGATCGGGCCGACATAGATCGCGAGGAAGTCGGTCGAGGTGCGGGTGGCGAAGCCGACCGAGCCGAAGAAGGTCCAGGAGGTGCAGTAGATCGCCATCGACAGCGGATAGATCAGCCCGGACGCGCGACCACGCCCGGCCGGCGAGCGGCGGTCGCCATGGCTCGCCACCAGGAACAGGAAGCCGATATAGCCGAAGGCGGCAGCGATCACGCCCCAATCGTGCAGCATGGCGAGCGCGCTCTCCCTGGACGCGGCAGCCCCGCGTCCGACCTCATTTTCCCAGCAAATCTAGCGCGTTGGAGGGCGGCAAGCGACAGGGAAATGCCGCGTGGGGGCAGGAACTGGGGTTGTCGTTAAGCCGCGGGGCGAGGCGAAAAGAGACGATTACTCCGCCGCCAGCGACTTCTCGCGGAGTGGCAGGCCGAGGCGGTCCCACACTTGCAGCAGCGCTTCGGCGAGCTGATCGATCAGGCCGTCGTCGTGATAGGGCGAGGGCGTGATACGCAGGCGTTCGGTGCCCTTGGCGACCGTCGGATAGTTGATCGGCTGGATGTAGATGCCGTGATCCTCGAGCAGCAGGTCCGAAGCCTGCTTGCACTTCTCGGCATCGCCGATGAACAGCGGCACGATGTGGGTGTCGCTCGACATCACCGGCAGACCGGCGGCATTGAGGATCGCCTTGACGCGGGCGGCGCGGTCCTGATGGCGCTCGCGCTCCCAGCTCGAGGTCTTCAGGTGCTTGATCGCAGCCGTCGCGGCCGAGCAGATCGCCGGCGGCAGTGCGGTGGTGAAGATGAAGCCCGGCGCGTAAGAGCGCACGGCATCGATGATCTGGCCGTTGGCGGCGATGTAGCCGCCGAGGCAGCCGAACGCCTTCGCCAGCGTGCCTTCGAGAATGTCGATGCGATGCATCACGCCGTCACGCTCGGCGATGCCGCCGCCGCGCGGGCCGTACATGCCGACCGCATGGACTTCGTCGACATAGGTCATCGCGCCGTACTTCTCGGCGAGATCGCAGATTTTTGCGAGCGGAGCGACGTCGCCGTCCATGGAATAGAGGCTCTCGCAAGCGATCAGTTTTGGCCGGTTCGGACCGGCGGCTTTCAGCAGCTCTTCGAGATCGGCGAGGTCGTTGTGACGGAACACGAGCCGCTCGCAGCCGGACTGGCGGATGCCCTCGATCATCGAATTGTGGTTGAGCTCGTCCGACAGGATCAGGCAGTTCGGGATCAGCTTGGCGATGGTCGCGATGCCGGTCTGGTTCGAGACATAGCCCGAGGTAAACAGCAGCGAGGCTTCCTTGCCGTGGAGGTCGGCGAGCTCGGCCTCGAGCTGCACCAGCGGATGGTGCGTGCCGGCGATGTTGCGGGTGCCGCCGGCGCCGGTGCCGACGCGCGTTGCGGTCTCGACCATGGCGCCGACCACTTTCGGGTGCTGGCCCATGCCGAGATAATCGTTGGAGCACCAGATCACGACGTCGCGCTTGCCCTTGGGCGAATGCCAGAGCGCATGCGGAAACCGGCCGGCGATGCGCTCGAGGTCGGCGAACACGCGATAGCGCCGCTCGGTGTGGAGACGATCGAGGGCGGAACTAAAGAACTGGCTGTAATCCATCGACAAAAACCTGCAACGGAACCAAGGGGCCGCATCTTTTTAGAGCTTTTCCAGCTCTAATGTCTATGCGCTATCCCACATTTGGGCATGAGGGGCATTTGGGCAAAATGCCCTATCGTGCGATTTGAAACTTGATCCGGATCAAGTTCACGCGAGGTGCAATGTTGCCCTGCACCATGCGCCGGAGTGCCGTCTCACCGGCCTTTGCGTTCACGTCGTCCTGAACTGGAGCACGCCGTCCTTCGGCTCGGCTGTCAGACGGCCCTCGACGATCATGTAGTTGACGTGCGCGACAAGCTCGCCGGCGGCAAAGCCCATCTGATGTTCGTCCAGCACGTGCTTGTTGAACACCACTGGCACCAGGGCGCGCGAGGTCTGCGGCACTTCGCGGCAGGCTTCGGCGATCAGGCGGCAGCGTTCCTCGTGGTGATCGGCGAGCTGCTTGATGCGGGTCTTCAGTCCGTAGAACGGCACGCCGTGGCCGGGCAGCACCAGCAAATCATAGGGCAGCGTGGTGGTGAGGCTTGCAAGCGACGCCAGGTATTCGCCGAGCGAGTTCTGGTCGGGCTCGACCGCCCACACGCTGACATTGGGCGAGATCTTGCTCAGCACCTGGTCGGCGGACAGGAACAGCTTGTCGTCGGCGCAATACAGCATCACCTGGTCGAGCGCATGCCCGCCGCCGGTGATCACCTTGAAGCGGCGCGTGCCGATCACGACCTCGTCGCCATGCGAGATGCGGCGGTAGGACGGCGGCAGCACCGATACCTGCTTCAGATAATCCTGGCCGCGGCCGAGCAGCTTTTCGGTGAGCGATTCGTCCATGCCGTGGCGGCGGAAGAACAACCGCTGCGCATTGCGCCGCTCCTCGGTGCCGCGGTTCTGGTGATAGACCGATTGCAGATATTCGACCTGCGACATCACCAGCGGGCAGTTGAACCGCTCGATGATCCAGCCGGCGAGCCCGACATGATCGGGATGCGAATGCGTCACGATCAGGCGGGTAATGTTGACGCCCTTCAGCGGGCCGTCGAACAACTTCGTCCAGGCCTCGATGGTCTCCTCGTTGCCGAAGCCGGCATCGACCATCGCATAGCCGTCGCCGTCGGCGAGCAGATAGATGTTCACGTGGTTGAGGCGGAACGGCAGCTTCAGCCGCACCCACAACACGCCGGGCCGCACCTCCACGACCTCGTCGGGGCCGGGATGCTGCTCCCAAGGGTAGCGCAAGGCCTCGGCCGAGGACTGCGCGGTGTCGCTTTTTGAATTCATGCTTCCGGCTTAAACCCACGGGGCGCGCCGCGCCAGCCGAAAAAGGACGCTGGCGTGGCCCGCATAGCGGTCATTCCGGGTGACGGAACGGCGCTTTACGCCGCCCGCATATTGTTGAGGAACGCGTCGATCTCCCCGCGCAGCATGTCGGCCTCGCGGCGGAGCGCATCCGAGGCGCCGAGCACTTCGCTGGCCGCAGCGCCGGCCTCGGCGGACGCCGTGGAGACGCCGACGATGTTGCTGGAGACCTCGCTGGTGCCGCCGGCCGCATGCTGGATGTTGCGCGCGATCTCGCGGGTGGCCGCGCCCTGTTCCTCGACCGCAGCCGCGATCGTCGTGGTGACGTTGTCGATCTCGCCGATGATCCGGCCGATGCCCTGGATGGCGCCGACGGCCGAGGTCGTGACCTGCTGCATGCTGGCGATCTGGGTGCGGATCTCTTCCGTCGCTTTCGCGGTCTGGCTGGCGAGGCTCTTTACCTCGGAGGCGACCACGGCAAAGCCGCGGCCGGCTTCGCCCGCACGCGCTGCCTCGATGGTGGCGTTGAGCGCGAGCAGATTGGTCTGCGACGCAATGGTCTGGATCAGGTCGACGACGACGCTGATGCGGCTGGCGCTGTCGGCAAGGCTCTGCACCGTGGCGTCGGTGGCACCTGCTTCTTCGACCGCCTTCTTGGCGATCGCCGCCGAGGTGACGACCTGCTTGCTGATCTCCTCGATCGAGGACGAGAGCTGCTCGGTGCCGGACGACACGGTCTGCACGTTGACCGATGTCTCTTCCGCGGCCGAGGCCACCGCGTTCACCAGCGCGTTGGACTGATCGGCTGTCGTCGACATGCTCTGCGCGGTCGACTGCATCGAATTGGCCGATTGCGCGAGATTGTCGAGCGCGGAACGCACCGTACCCTCGAACTCGGCGATCTTCGCTTCCATCTGCGCGGCGCGCTCGGCCTTGAGGACACGATCCTTGTCCTGCTCGCTGGTAAGCGCCCGGGCCTCGATCATGCTGTCGCGGAACACTGTCAGCGTCTCCTTCATCGCGCCGATCTCGTCATTCTGCCGGGAGCGGACGATCTCGGTGTCGAGATCGCCGGCCGAGAGCAGCTGCATCGCGCGCTGGAGCTCGCGGATGCGGCGCAGGATATTGCGGCCGACATAGAGCCAGACGAACAGGGCCGAGCCGACCAGCGTCAGCGCGCCCAGCGCCAGCATGGCGGTGGTGGCGAGCGAAATCTCCTGGCGCGCCTGGAAGGTCGAGGCGTTGGTCTCCTTCTGCACGCCGTCGACCAGCTGCTGCACGCTGATGCCGAGACCGACATTGAGCTTGCGGGTTTCGTCCAAAATGGTCTGGCCGTAGTCGATGGAGTCGAGCTCCTTCTCGCGGATCTTGAAGACGCCGGTCTTGCCCTCGCCGAAGGCGAACAGTTTCTGCACGGCGTCGCGCACCGCCTGCATCGAGGGAATGTTCGAGAGGTCCTCGAGGTTCGACTTGACGCGGTCGCGGGTTGTCTTGAATTCCTTTTCGATCACCTCCAGCGTGTCGCTGTTGTTGGCGGAGAGCGCCGCCATCATGTCGGCGGCCATCAGATTGCCGTTGGCGGAGACGGTCGAGATCTGGGCGACGGTGCGGGCGGCTTCGGTGGCATCGTCCGCGGAGAGATCGGCGGCGCCGAGGATCGCGTTCAGGCGCGTCTGCGCATCCAGCATCGCAGGGCCGGCGGCGCCGACGAAGGCGAGCTGCGCCTTGCGCAGCGCCTCATACTGCTTGTCGTGCAGCGCGCCGGTGTCGAGCCGTTCGCGTGCGGCCGATACCAGGCTCTGCGTCGCCTCGTCGATGCTCTTGACGGTGTCGCGCAGCGCGGTCGCGGTCTGCTGATCGGCGCCGAGCTCGATGATCTCGCCGAGCTTGGCCATCGCGAGCTGCTGGATCTCCTGCACCTTCTTGGTGCGCTCCTTCAGCGCCTCGTCGGACGGCGATGCCAGCAGGCCCGGGCCCTGCGCCGCGAGCGTTGCGCTCTGCGAGGCGAGCTGAAGGCTTGCGGACAGGCGTGGAATGTCGCGGCCGCTCAGATCCATCATGGTCGAACCCAGATGGTTGAACACGAAGCCGGCGCCGGCTGCGATCACCAGGCCCATGCCCGCGATCACGGCGAAGGCCGCAAACAGGCTGCCACGCAGGCCCATTTTCGGCATTTTGAAACGAGTCTTGAAACGACCAAGGCTCAGACGGATCGCCATCGAAATTCCCCCACACCCGCAATCTCTTGTTTTCGCCGCGGAGTATGCTTGGGGCGGGTTAAAAAATCGCAAGTTGCACAATTGGTTGGCTAGTTCCGCAGAGCGAAAAAAGAAAGGGCCGGCAAAGTTGCCGGCCCTTGATAGCGAAGAGATTTCGACGCGCGATCAGTAGCGCGCGACCGTCGAGTTGGCCCAGTTGAAGCGGTAGTTGACGCCCGCCTTGATGGTGTGATCGTCGGTGGTGAAGTTACCGGTGCCGGTCAGCGGGCCTCCGGTGAAGTGCGCGTCGCCGAAATTGTAGTACTGGTACTCGGCCTTGGCCGACCAGCTCGGAGCGAACATGTACTCGAGGCCGGCGCCGACGGTGTAGCCGTTGCGGTGATCGCCAGTGATGACGAAGGCCGTCGGCACGCCGCCGACCGTCACCTTCTCGTTGTTATCCGAATAGGCGTAGCCGCCCTTCACGTAGAGCAGGCCAGGACCCCAGGTGTAGCCGACGCGACCGGTGATCGAGCCGAGACCACGCTGGTCGTTGGTGTAGGCGACGCCGCCCGGGAACACCGCACCGACATTGCCGGAGAGCCAGGAATACTGGGCCTCGGCGCCGACCACGAAGTTCGGGTTGACCTGCCAGTCCGCGCCGGCCTGCAGGCCGCCGAGGAAACGGCCATTGCCGTTGTTGCCGGTGGAGAGGCCGTTGAAATTGTTGTCGCTGGAGAACGCGCCGCCGACATGCGCACCGATGTAGAAACCGGTCCAGTTGTAGATCGGCGCGGCATAGGCCGGCGGAGCCTTGTTGTAATAGGGGCGGGCGCCGAGATCGGCACCGACGGCCGGCGCGGCCGCGCCCACCACGAGCAGCGCCACGGTCGCAAACAGAATCTTCTTCATCGTCTTGAACTCCAACACTCAGGTCCCCGGCTGGCGCGCTTTCCGCGCCGTCGTTGGTTTTGCAGATAGCTCGCTTTTGATGAAAATGCTGTCACATGCATGGCACAGCGGCACCCAACCTAACTTATTGGGCTGCAAATGGTTTTCGTGCTTAATGCCGGCTTAAAAAGTGATGAAGGAAGGCTTAATGCTGGAGCCTTCGCGCGCCTTTCATTAACCAAGACGCCGCCGCGCTTCGTCGCGCATCTGCTGGCGGAATGCCGCGCGCTTTGCGGGCCGGTCTTCCACGCGCACGTCGTGCCGATCGAAGATGTCGAACTTCTCCAGGATCGGATAGCGCTCGCTTGCCATCGCGAGCACGCGCAGCACCTTGGTCGCCTCCACGGTCGGGCCGCTCACCTCCCAGCGCCTGACCGTGACCGCGCCCGTCGGCGCCGGCAGGCCGCACAGTTTTGCCATGTCGGCAACCGTGAGCTCCCGGCCGAGCACCTCGGACAGGTCGGCGCGCAATTGCTTCAGTTCGGGGCCCGTCATGTCACCTCAATACGCGATTTCGTTCAGGTGACTGCACTAGCGCTGATTCGGGTCCATCCGAAGGCAAGCGTGTTCGTGGTAATGTTTCCGCGCCGGTCGAGCTTCAGCGAGGGGAAATCGCATGCCCGTGTTCAGGCTGCCTTTGTCGGGGGATGTCGTCCAGTCGATCTATCCGTCGTTCTTCAGTCCCACCGGCGGCCAGTTCGGCCTCGTCAACATCACGGTCGGGCAATCCTCGGCGCCGGATGTCGAGAAGGACGTGCTGTCGGATGTCGCCGGCTACGGCAAGCAGATCGGCCAGATCGCGGATGCTCTCCTCGCCGTGATCGAGCATCTGGAAGCACATCCCGGAAATGTGCTCGCGGATGACCAGGCAATTGCCGCCTTCAAGGAGTTGATGCATTCAGTCGCGACCGTGAAGGAGCGCCACGGCCGCAAGGCGTGCCGCCCGAAGCGGCGGTGATGCCGCGGCGCCGTTGTTCCGGCACATCTCCGCGCACACGGCGTTGTAATTTTGGCTCCTTGGGAAGCCGTTCGATCAACGAACGGCCCGTATCTAGGAAAGGATCGGCCATGACAATCAGGTTCGCCCTTGCCGCGCTCATTGCGGTCGGACTGGCGGTAGTGCCTCTCGCGGCCGATGCGAAGAAGCACAGATCCAGCAGGCACTATGCCACGAGCGTGCTGGCCCCAGGGTACGTAAGCTCCGGAGTGACAGCGACGCAGCCCCGATCGTATGGATCGTCGGGCCAGTCGATCGGGACGGTCACGGCGCCATCGATCGGAACGTATAATTGGCCGTCGGTGGGCGTGACCAATGCGGTCCCGACCTGGCGCAATACCAACCCGCGGTGAGATAAAGTGGACGACTGCTGCAGCCGCCCGCTCAATGTTCGGATATTCTCGGTCTAGCCTGCGGCCAGATGCGCATCAATCCAGTTTACGATGTCGGCGAGCACGTTCGCCCGGTCGATATCGTTGAGCGGATCGTGGAACGCACCATCGTATGACCTGAGCGTCTTGTCCTTCGAGCCGGCGGTATCGTGGAAGAACTGGCTGCCGCTCGGCTTCGCCGCTTTGTCCGCCGTGCCGTGCAGGATCAGCAGCGGCAATGTGATGCGCGGAAATTCCATTTTGAGCGTCTCGTCGGCACGGATAAGCTCAGCGACGGTTCTCGCGGTCTGGCTCTCGCCAGCGATCAGCGGATCGACATTCATGGATTCGACGATTTCAGGATCGCGCGAAAAATCCTCGTTCTTCAGCTTGAGCACGCGGAGGTGTGGTGCCAGCCGGCCGACGCCTTTGAGCACGGCCAGGGCGAAGCCGGGCGCCGGCAGTTCGAACGCAAAGCTCTCCGAAATCAGCCCCGCGAGCTCGGGTTGGTGTGCGATCGCGTAGAGTGACGAGATCACGCCGCCGGCGCTATGGCCGAGCAGGAAGACCGGAAGTCGTGGTTCGCGAAATTTGACACGGCTGATGAAGGTCGTGAGATCGTCGACATAGTCGGCAAAGTGCTCGACGTGAAACCGCTCGCCGCCCGATTTGCCGCGGCCCCGATGATCCAGCGCGTAGACCGCGAGTCCTGCCGCCACAAATTGCTCGGCGACCCAGCCATACTGGCCGCTGTGCGAATTGAAGCCAGGCGCGATCACGACAACGCCGCGTGGCTGTCCGGCCGGCCGCCACGACCGCGTGAAGATGGTAAGGCCGCCGACGCCCTCGAAGGTTTGTTCGGAAGTCGCAGGATATGATTCCATCTGTTTCGCGAGTTGCATTGTCTTGCTCCTTGATTTTGAATGTCTGAGGTCGATGACCAGCTATTGCGCCAGGAAGGACGTGATGAGCGCGATCGCCTGATCGGGCTGCTCTTCCATGATCCAGTGGCCGGAATCCTTGACGACTCCGGAGCGGACGTTGCTCGCTGCAGCTCCGATCTCGATCGCCAATTGCGCGCCGTAGGAGTGGTCGCCGCCGATGGCAAGAACCGGCATGGTCAACTTGCCATTTACGACGAGCTTCTGGTTGTCTACGGCGTCCTCCGCGAAGGCCGCGAACTGGCCGCTGAAGGCGTCATGGATCGCGAGCGGTTGGGCGTAGAGCGCCGCATAATGCTCGCGCGTCTGTTCATCGATGCCCGCGGGGTTCGCCGAGAGTTCGTTGTAGAAGCGATCGAGCAGAATGCGCTCGCGGCCTGCGACCAGGCGTTCGACGTCGGGCCCGCGGAAGTTGAAGTGCCAGACTTTGGGATTCTTCAGCTGGTCGTCCCAATGTCCGAGCCCAGGCAGCGGGGCGTCCATTGCGACCCACTTCGTCGTTCGCGACGGATACTGCGCGGCGAAGGCGTAGCCGACCATGTTGCCGATATCGTGGGTGACGAGCGCGACGTCCTTGATGCCGAGCTTGTCGAGAATGCCCGCGAGATCGCGGCCTTGTTCGACCTTGCGATAACCGCCTTCGGGGTGGGACGACAGGCCCATGCCTCGGAGGTCGGGAATGACCACAGTATGATCCCTCATCAGGATTTCGGCGAGCGGCTCCCACATGTCACCGGTGTCGCCGAAGCCGTGGAGCAGCACGACGGCCGGACCAGATCCACCGATCCGAACGTATTGCGTGCCGTCGCTGACGGGGATTTGCTCGCTACGGAAGGTTGCCGGCCACGGCTTGATTTCAGCCATCACGGGTGTCGCGGCGAGCAGGCTCACTGCCGACAGGAAGGCGGCGATACGACGCACCCAAACGGGTCTGATGGAACGCGAAGACATTGGACTTCTCCTTGATGATCGGGTGGTTCAGGCGGCGAGAGGCAGAGCGGGGATCAGCCTTGCGATCTCGGCTTCGGCCTGCGCGATGATGGCGGGGCGCGCATCGGCTGCCAGCGACACGCCCTGGGCGTGGATGAAGGTCACATCGTCGATACCGAGAAAGCGGAAGAGGGTGCGCAGATAAGGCTCCTGATGGTCGAAGCCTGCGTAGCGGTCATCCAGCATCGAGCTTCCGCGGCCGGTGATCACGATCACCTGCTTGCCGCCGGCCAGTCCCTTCGGCCCCTGCGGCGAGTAGGCGAAAGTCTCGCCCGCAACCGCAATCCGATCGATCCAGGCCTTGAGTTGGCTGGAGATCGTCCAGTTGTACATTGGCGATCCGATCACGATGGTGTCGGCGGCCTTGAATTGTGCGAGCACGGGATCGGCAGTCGTGCCACGCGCGGCAAATTCGGCGCCGGTCAGATGGCCGATCGGGTCTTCGCCGAGGTCGCGATGTTCGACATGGGCGCCCGGATGCGCCGCGGTCAGCTTGGCGACGGCCAGGGCCGACAACGGGCGGGTGATGGAATTGGTTCCGAGAATGCTGGAATCGATTTGCAGGATGTTCATGACCGTTGCTCCTTGTTCGGTGGCAACGTCTGGATACCCCTGGGCAAGGTGTGTGATTATCCGCCGCCGCGGCACATCATTGTTGCCGATTTGAGCGCAATGACCGGCTGGTGTATTTCCCGGCCGACAAGGGGATGAATTCAATGCCGCATATGCCGGATTTCGAGGCCTGGGCGATCTTTGCCAAAGTCGCCGAGCGTGGCTCTTTCAGCGAGGCCGCGCAGGAGCTTGGGCTTGCCAAGACGACGGTCTCGAAGGCGGTGACCCGGCTCGAGGAGCGGATGCGGACGACGCTGCTGCACCGGACCACGCGTTCGCTGTCATTGACCGAGAGCGGCCGTCAGTCGCTGGAGCGTGCCGCGCGTATCCTGGCCGACGGCGCGGCCGTCGAAGCTGAAATCCTGGAGGAGGCCGCGATCCCGCGCGGCCTGATCCGGCTCGCGTCCACCACCGCCTTCGGCGTGGCGCAGTTGGCGCCGCTGTTGCCGGAATTCGTCAAGACCCATCCGGAGATCGAGATCGATTTGGAGATCACCGACCGCCGGATCGACCTCGTCGGCGAAGGCGTCGATCTGGTCCTGCGGGTAGGCCCCGAACCGGACTCGTCGCTGCGGATCAGCAAGTTGTTCGCCTTCCGGGTGCCGGTCGTCGCGTCACCCGCTTATTTCGAGAAGCATGGCCGGCCGGAGCACCCGACCGATCTCACGCGTTTTCCAGCGTTGGTGTTCACTCACATTGTCGGGGCGGAGATCTGGAATTTCCACCACCCGACGCATGGCGAGGTCAGCGTCCATGTCGACGGTCCCTTCCACGTCAACAACGGCGTCGCCGCCGTGCCGGCGCTGGTGGCAGGACTCGGCATTACCGCGCTGCCGGAAGCCTATGTCGTGCAGGAATTGCACGACGGGCGGCTGGAGGAGGTGTTGAAGGATTGGCCGGTCACGCCCGCAGCCGTTCATGTCGTGACGCCGCCCGGCCGGGCCCGGCCGGCGCGGGTCAGGGTGCTGATCGATTTCCTGCGCGCGCATTTCGCAGCCCAACCCTGGGCCCAGGGCATCGAGACCTGAGCCGCACGGGATTTTGGTTCAGGCAATCCTCACGCGAACGTCGACATTGCCGCGGGTCGCGTTCGAATACGGGCAGGCTTGCTGTGCCGCCACGACGAACCGTTCGGCCGTGGCACGGTCGACGCCGGGCAAGTCGACGCCGAGCGCGATCTCCAATCCGAAGCCCGGTTCCCCATCACGCACGCCGAGCCCAACCGTCGCGGTGACATTGGCGTCGTCGGTAATGGTGATGTTTTCTTGTGTGGCGACCGATTTGATCGCGGACAGGAAACACGCGGCATATCCGGCCGCGAACAGTTGCTCTGGATTGGTACCCTCACCACCGCGGCCGCCGAGCGCTTCGGGCATGGCGAGCCGCACGCGCAGCGCGCCATCCTCGCTCGCCGCAGCTCCTCCTCGGCCGCCTATCGCGGTCGCCTGGGTCTCGTAGACGATGTTCATCGGGATGCTCCATGGCTGGCACTGCTACCGGGTCATGTCATCACTAAGGGAGCAAGATCGTTGGGATTAGACCCTGATTGCCACAAGACTGGTGACGATATCGAGATAATTCAACGCGCGCTGGCGAAGTAGTGCAACGTCAGCCTTCCGCGCTGCCCGCCGCAATCCCGAACACAAGGCACGTCGTCGTCGCATGCGCCAGTAGCCGGCCTTTTGCGTCGGTGATGCGCGCTTCGGCGGTGGCGACGCGGCGGCCGGCGTTGAGTAGGCGGCCCTCAGTGCGGATCACGCCGCTCGCCTCGCTCATGCCGCGCACGAACGAAATCTTGAATTCCAGCGTCGTGTAGCCGGTCCCCGCGGGAAGGGTGCTCTGCACCGCAAGCCCCATCGCTGAATCCAGCAGGATCGCGGCATAGCCGCCATGCACCGAACCGATCGGGTTGTAATGACGCGTGCCCGGCACGCTGTGGATCACGACAATTCCGGGCTCGGCCGTGCAGTCGAACGGCTCGACCGTCTGCATGATCGGCGGCTCGGGCAATTGCCTCGCGAAGATGGCGCGGACGAAATCGAGGCCGGTCATCGATGCCATCACCTCGACGGGCACAACGCCGTATTCAACAGCCTGCTTGCCGGATTTCTCGTCAGCCATCGCTCAACCCCACGCCGCCATGCGCGGACTTTGATCCGGGCATTCTTCATTCTTCAGAAGGATCGGGTCAAGACCGGCAACGAGAACGTAACGCGAGAGCGGCCCTAAGCTCCTCTGCCGCCCTGCTGACCCATTACGCAGCGCCATCCCGCCAGCCGCTCGGCCGGGTGCTGGTGCATCCATTCGGCGAGCTGTGGCGCGCCCATCAGGCAGGACTGCATCGAAACGTCGGCGAAGTCCGAGGTAGTGACGATCTGCTCGTGGCAATTGGCTGGAGAAGAGAGGCTGCAAAGCACGGCGATGATCTTGATCACGCGAGGTTACCTCCGTCGCCGCGGCGGGGACTTGCTCCGATCTGTTGTTCGCCGACGGGATCAGCCGGCGGGAAGATGCTGTCATAGATCGCGCGCGCTTCCTGAATGAGGCGAACGCGTTCGCGCTCGGATTTTGAAACAAACTGAATAACCTGGCCCATGTCGGCTCCGCTGGATCTGTGATCCATCATCAGATGATAACAATCATTCAACCCGGATGTAGGGTGCGGAATCGGGATTTGCAGCTACGAGGTCGGTCACGCCGGATAAAAAGCCCGTGACTACTCCGGCGGGAGCGGAACGGGGATACCGGAGTGATGTCCGCCTCACGCCCCCGGCACTCGCTCATTGGGGTTTTGGCCGGTGTCGCTCGTCGCAGCATCGTGATGGCATGTTAAGGCCGCAGCATGCGCGCGTTGCGGCACATTTTCGCGCGCGTGGAGTTGTAAGTTTGCTCGGTGCTGGAGCGGTTCGATCAACGAACGGCTGACGCGACCGAGGGACCGCACCCGAAAGGATCAGCCATGAAAAGAACGAGACGCTTCATTGCCGCACTTATCGCTGTTGGATTTGCGGCAGCGCCATTCGCAGCAAGCGCGCAAACGTCCGCGACGGGCACATCAACCAACATGAGCGGAAGCTCCGGAGCGCCAGCCACGACTTATGGAAGCTCCGGACAGACTGTCGGAACCGTTACGGCGCCGTCAGTCGGAACGTTTAACCAGCCATCCGTCGGCGTGACCAACTCAGTCCCTAACTGGAACAACACCAATCCTCGGGCCAAGTAGCAATCGCGATCGTCCGCCTCACGCCGCCGGCGCGCGCTCCTTCTGCCCCGGCACCGCCGCGAGCAATTCCCGTGTATAGGGATGCTCCGGCGAGGCGAACAGTTGCGCAGTCGGCTTCAGCTCGACGATGGCGCCGCGCTGCATCACCGCGATGCGGTCGCAGATTTGCGCGGCGACGCGCAGATCGTGGGTGATGAACAGCATCGAGAGCCCAAGGCGTGCCTTGAGATCTTCGAGCAGCCTGAGCACCTGCGCCTGCACGGACACGTCGAGCGCGGAAACGGCTTCGTCGGCGACGATGATCTCGGGCTCGAGCGCGAGTGCACGGGCAATGCCGACGCGCTGCCGCTGGCCGCCGGAGAATTCATGCGGGTAGCGGTCGAGGGCGCCGGCGTCCAAGCCGACCAGCTTGAGGAGATCGCGGGCGCGGTCGAACGCGACTTTTGGATCGATGCCGGCCGCGATCGGGCCGTCAGCGATGATGTGACCGATCTTGCGGCGCGGATTGAGCGAGGCAAACGGATCCTGAAAAATCATCTGGATGCGATGGCGTTCGGCGCGCAGCGCCTTGCCCGACAATTTGGTGAGATCGGTCTTGCCGATCCGCACCGTGCCGCGATCGGCTTCGATCAGCCTCATCACGAGGCGCGCCACCGACGATTTGCCGGAGCCGGACTCGCCGACGAGACCGAGCGTCTCGCCCTTGAGGATCGTGAAATTGACCTCGCGTGCGGCGTCGACCCGGCGGTCCTCGCGAAACCAGCCGCCTGAGGTGACATAGGTCTTGTCCAGCCCGATCACCTCGACGGCCTTGGCCTGATCGTCGAGCGGCTCGCGTGCCGGCGGATCCATCGTCGGCACGGCAGCAAGCAACGCCTTGGTGTAATCGTGCTGCGGATTGTTGAAGACGGAGCTAGCGGGGCCTTCCTCGACGACCTTGCCGTGCCTGAGCACCACGACCTGGTCGGCGATATCGGCGACCACGCCGAAATCATGGGTGATGAACATCACCGCCATGTTGCGGTTGCGCTGGAGGTTGCGGATCAGCTTCAGGATCTGCGCCTGTGTGGTGACGTCGAGCGCGGTGGTTGGCTCGTCCGCGACCAGCACGGCGGGCTCGAGCGCGAGCGCCATCGCGATCATGGCGCGCTGGCGCTGACCGCCGGAGAGCTGGTGCGGATAGGCGCGCACGATGCGCTCGGGGTCGGGCAGGCCGACCTCGCGCGCCAGCGACAGCGCCTTGGCGCGGCGCTCCCTGGGCGAGAGCAGGCCGTGCGCCTCAAACATCTCCGCCATCTGATCGCCGATCCGCATCAGCGGATTGAGCGCGGTCATCGGCTCCTGAAAGATCATCGCGAGCCGGCGGCCGCGCAAATCGCGCCAGCCGTCGTCATCGAGCTTGAGCAGGTCGCGGCCTTCGAACTGGATCTCGCCAGAGGTGACGTCGACCGTGTCCGGCAGCAGGCCCATCAGCGCATGCGCGCACATGGATTTGCCGGAGCCGGATTCGCCGACGACGCAGACGATCTTGCCGGGTCGCAAATCGAGCGAGACGCCGTCGACCGCGAAAGGACGCTCGGCGCCCTTGGGCAGCGCGATCCGCAAGTTCTTGATGGAAACGGCAGGCGGGGCGGTCATCATCAGCGTCCCTCGCGCGACAGGCGCGGATTGAGCGCGTCGTTGAGGCCTTCGCCGATCAGGTTCAGCCCGAGCACCGAGATCAGGATCGCGACGCCGGGAAACACCGTGATCCACCAGGCCTGGCGGATCACAGTGCGGCCGGCGCCAACCATATAGCCCCAGGAGATCAGATTGGGATCGCCGAGGCCGAGGAATGCCAGCGAGGATTCCAAGAGGATCGCGGTCGCGACCATCAGCGAGGCCAGCACGATCACCGGCGATAGTGCGTTGGGCAGGATCTCGCGCAAAATGATCCAGGTGTTGCTCTGGCCGGTGACCACGGCGGCCTGGACATATTCCCGCGTGCGTAGCGACAGCACCTCGCCGCGCACCAGACGGGCGACCGGCGGCCAGCTCACCACCGCGATCGACGTCACGATCGAATAGATCGAGGGTTGCAGGATTGCGACCAGCACGATCGCGAGCGCGAAGCTCGGAATGGTCTGGAAGAACTCGGTGAAGCGCATCAGGGCGTCGTCGACCTTGCCGCCGAAATAGCCGGCCATGGCGCCGATCGGCATGCCGACGATCAGGGCGACCAGCGTCGAGACCAGACCGACCAGCAGCGAGACGCGTGCGCCAAAGATCATGCCGGCGAAGACGTCGCGGCCGAGCGCGTCGGTGCCGAGCGGCACGGCCGAGAGCGTGAACGGCGGTAAAAACGGCCGCTGCACCATGCGCCAGGGCGAGTTCGGGAACAGCAGCGGCCCGAACACCGCGACCGCGATCGCGAGCAGCAGGATGATGAGCCCGATGACGCCGCTCGGGCTCCTCAGCATCGATTTCCAGACCTGTTTCATGAGGCGTATTCGATGCGCGGATCGACCAGGCGATAAACCAGGTCGGTGATGAGGTTGAAGATCAGGACCATGGCGGAGCAGATCACGAAGACGCCGAGCAGCAGATTGTAGTCGCGCTGGAGCAAAGCGTCGTACATGAGACGCCCGATGCCGGGCCAGGCGAACACGGTCTCGGTGATGACGGCGCCGCCGATCAGCGTGCCGGAATGCACGCCGGCGAGCGTCACGACCGGCAGCAGCGCGTTTCGCAGCACGTGGCGACGCTGGATCACGGCATCGCTGAGGCCCTTGGCACGCGCGGTCTTGACGAAGTCGAGACGTTTCACCTCCAGCATCGAGGCGCGCGTCATGCGGGTGTAAGTCGCCATGAAGAACAGGCCGAGCGTCATCGCCGGCATGATCAGATGCGCGCCGACGTCGACCACATGGGCAAAGCCGGTGTAGTTGGCGCCGACCGTCTCGTAGCCGAAGCTCGGTAGCCAATCCATGGTGACCGAGAACAGCAGGATCCCCATCAGCGCTACCCAGAAGATCGGCATGGCGTAGAAGATCAGGGCGAAGACGGTGATGGCGGTGTCGAGGAAGGTCCCTGCAAAGCGCGCGGCGAAGGTACCGAACAGGACTCCGAGCACGAGCGAGATCGTGAACGCGGTCAGCGTCAGCAGCAGGGTCGCCGGCAACCGTTCGAGGATCAGCTTCGACACCGGCGCCTGCTGGCGGAAGGAGAAGCCGAGATCGAGCGTGGCGATGCCCTTGACGTAAATGAAGAGCTGCTCGGGCAGCGGCTTGTCGAGGCCGAATTTTTCCCTGAGCTGCTGGACGAAGACCTGGTCGCTGGCCCCGGCTTCGCCCGCCATCACGACGGCGGGGTCGCCGGGTGCGAGCCGGATCAGGAAGAAATTGAGGACGACGATCGCGAGCAGGACGATCACGCCCTTCACGACACGCTGAGCGACGAAGGAGAGCATATTTAGAGCGACGCCTGTTTGACGTGAAGGCCACCACGGCGACGGTACGCCCCCTCTCCCGCTTGCGGGGGAGGGTGGGGGTGCCTCCGTAGAGGGGGGCTTCGAGTGGAGAGAGCCCCCACCCGTCGCGCTTGGGACGATGCTTCGCATCGCCCGGCGCGCGTCGACCTCCCCCGCGAGCGGGAGAGGTGCACCTTGTGCGTGGCGCGAGCAGCAATCATTTGGCGAAAGCTATAGCAAGAACGATCAGACGCGGAGCACGTCATCACTTGTCGAGCCATGCGTCCTTGAAGCCGTCATTGACCCCGATCCCCGTGGTGATCAGGTTTTTGACCTTGCAGCGGGTGATGGTCGGGAATTGCAGTTCGAGCATCCAGGCCACCGGCACGTCCTCGACCAGGATCTTCTGCGCCTTCTCGTAGATCTCCTTGCGCTTGGAATCGGGCGTTGCGACCGCGCCGTCGGCGAACAGCTTGTCGATCTCCGGGTTGGAGTAGCCCTCGACATTGTTGAAGACCTGGCCCTTGGCGATCGCGCTGGAGACGTAATTGCGGCCGACGCCGAGAGCGGGATCGCCATACTGGTAGAGATAGGTGAAGGCGATGTCGTAGTCCCAATCGCCGATCTTCTGGTTGCCGCCGGCAACGTCGGTGGCGATCGTCTCGATGTTCATGCCGACGTCCATGAGGTTCTGTTTCACGGCTTCACCCCAGCGCTGCCAGGTCTCGCCATAGGCGAGCGGCAACATGCGGATCTTCTCGCCCTTGTAGCCGGCTTCCTTCAGTAGCGCCTTGGCCTTGGCGGGATCGTAGGGATATTTCGGCACGTCGTCGGTGTAGTACTTGATGGTCGAGGCCGACGGTCCGGTCGCGACCTTGCCGAGCCCGTTCCAGATCACGTCCTTGGCGAAATCGCGGTCAATCGCATACATGACCGCCTGCCGCACGCGCTTGTCGGCGAGCGGGCCCTGGCGGTTGTTGAGCCACAGCCAGGCCAGCGGCGAGAAGAACTCCCAGCCGGCGCCGGTGACGCAGGTGTCCTTCAGCTTGGACAGCCGCGGCACGTCGAAATTCTCGACCGAGCCGCCGGGCAGCACGTCGATCTTGCCGGTCTCATACGCAACCGAGCGCGCGGCGGCGTCGGGGATGATCTGCCAGTAGACCTCGTCGAGATAGGGCTTGCCCTTCTCGTGGTAGTTCGGGTTCTTGACCAGCCGGATGAACGAGCCCTTCTGCCATTCCTTGAACATAAAGGGGCCGGTGCCGACCGGCGCGTTGTTGTAGGGATTGGTCTTCCAGTCGGTGCCTTCATAAAGATGCTTCGGCACCATCGGCATCGAGCCGACCTCGAAGATGCCGAGGAACGGGCCGAACGGTTGCTTCAGCGTGAACACCACCGTGTAGTCGTCGGGCGCCTCGACCTTGTCGACCTGCACGAGGTTGGCGCGGGCGCGCGCATGCGTCTGCTTCAGCATCTCGATCGAGAACAGGACGTCGGCGGCGGTGAAGGGCTTGCCGTCATGCCAGGTCACGCCCTTCTTGAGCTTGAAAGTGTAGGTCTTGGCGTCCTCGCTGACGGTCCAGCTCTCGGCGAGCTCCGGCAGCGGCTCGAGCTTGGGGCTGTAGCGCAGCAAGCCCTCGAAGATGTTGCCTGACACCATCTGGACCGGCCCGTTCTGGACCATGGCCAGCATCAGGCCGGGCGGCTCGGGCTGGATCACGGCATTGATCGTGCCCCCCATTTTCGGCTCCTGAGCCAGCGCCGAGGCGCTGATGCCGCAAGCCAGGAGGAGACCAAGCAACACTCGTTTCGACATGTCGTATCTTTCTCAAGCGAGACCAGCCGTAAACGCTTCGCAACGTCCTCGCGCGCGAAGCCACGGCCGGCCCATCCCAGTCCCCATCCAGCATCGAGGCTCACATAGTCTCATTCCGCGCCGCAAGATGAAAGTCTCGACAGTGTTCGCACAAAAAATGTACAGCGCGTCCTGTTTTCACTTGATTCATCTTCTTGTCACGGAGACAAGTCGGCCATGGACAATGCCAGCCGCTCGGAACGATCCCGCAACGCTGCGCTCGAAGCGGCCATCGCGATCATCGCGCGCGACGGGCCCGGCCGGTTGACCCTCGATGCGATTGCGCGCGAGAGCGGGCTGAGCAAGGGCGGCGTGATGCACCAGTTCCGCACCAAGGAGGCAGTGCTGAAGGCGCTGCTCGAGCGGCAGATGGCGCATTTCGAGGAGTTTTCGAACCGCTATCAGGCGAAGGTGAGCGCCACGTCCGAGAACCCCGAACTCGCCACCCAGCTTGCGACCGTGCGCGAAGCAGCCACGGCGCCGAATTCGGCGGCGCTGGCGTTGGTCGCGGCCATGGTCGAGAATCCCGGCCTGATGTCGCTACCGCGCGACAGCGAGATGAAGCGGGTCGCAGCCATCAAGGCCGAAGCCGCCGATCCGGATCTGGCGCTGCTGCGCTGGGCGGCGGCGCGCGGGCTGCTGTTGAGTGGGCTGTTCGGCATGTCTCCGCTCAGCAAGGCGGAGCATGATCGCCTGTTCGCGCGCCTGCTCGACGACGGGCAGTGGACCAGCCTCGAACGGCCTGCCAAAGCGCGCGCCGCCAAATCCGCTGCGGCGCCGTCGCCAAAGGCCACAACCCCGCGCAAGCGCGCCTGATTCATCGTTAACAAACTCCGGCCGGTCGCTGCCCATAGCTGCGCCTGCGGCCAACTGCGCCATGCGGTAGCTGCGGCACTTTACAAACCAACCAGTCGGTTTTATAACTGGAGACACTGAGGCGGCCCAAAGCGTCTGACATGGCCCCGGACGATGCCTTGGGCTGGCAATGGTGAAGGCCGCAGCCGCGTCTGGTCCCGTACGCGGTTGCGGCCGCCATGGCCCTTTCGAAAAGCCAGAGGAGTTTTGGAATGGATCGCTCGATCGCCCTGCGCGGTCTGGGAACGCTGCTGCTTGGCGCGGCCCTCGCTGGCTGCGCCTCGGTTGCGCCCTTGCCCTATTCGGAGATGGCGTCCTCGGCCTATATGGCGCCGGACAAGTCGGACGCCTCCGGCCGCGTGCCCTACCGCTATTCCACGCCGGTCGATTGGCGCGCCTACAATAAAGTGATCCTCGAACCTGTCGTGGTCTATCGCGGCCGGGATCACCAGTTCGCCGATATGTCCGACAAGGACAAGGCGGCGCTCGCCGCCTACATGCAAACCCGTTTCGCTGAGCGGCTGCGCGGCCGCTTCATGCTGGTGCGCGAGCGCGCGCCGAATACGCTGCGGATACGGCTGACGCTGACCGGCGCCGTCACCAACACGCCGGTGCTCGGCACGCTGTCCCGCTTCGACGTCGCTGGCGCCGTCTATAACGGCGTACAGGCCGCGCGTGACGGCGAGGGGACGCTGACCGGCTCGGTCATCTACGGCGTCGAGATCTTCGACGCCGCGACCTCGCGCCTGATCAGCGCCTACGTCACCAAGCAATACCCCGGCGCCTACGACATCAAGGCCAGCGTCGGCGCGCTGGCGGCTGCCAATGCCGGCGTCGACAAGGGCGCCGACGCGCTGATGGCGCAACTGAACTGACGCCGCAACCCAGTCAAGGAAGGCTGCCGCTGATGAACTTTGTCATTCGCTTCGTGCTGCGCGTCGCCATCACCATCGTGATGATGGCCTTCGGCGACCGCGCCGGTGCAGTCACGCCCAATGATCCCAGCGGCACCTGGCTCGTCGAGGACGGCCGTGCCCGCATCCGTCTGGAGCGCTGCGGGCCTTCGCGCGACCGCATCTGCGGCTTCATCGTCTGGATGAAGGAACCGGCCGACAAGCGCGGCCAGCCTTATCGCGACAGGGAAAATGCCGATCCCGACAAGCGCGCCCGCGCGCTGCTCGGTCATCAACTCATCATGGGCCTGCAGGCGACGCCCGAGGGCCGGTTCGCCGGCGACATCTACAATGCCGAGGACGGCAAATCCTACTCGGTCTCGATCTGGCGCGAATCCGGCGACCGCCTCAAGCTCAAGGGCTGCCTGATCAAGCTGTTGTGCCAGACCCAGACCTGGCAGCAGACCCTCGACGTGCAGCCCGGCCAGCTGGTCGGTCTCACCGGAGATCTCAACGGCCCCCGCGCCGACAAGGAATGGGCGCAGGTGCCGGCCCCGAAGCCGACGCAGGCGAAAGCAAAGTAGCGGCGTCGATCAGCTCAACCCCGCCCGCCGGAACCCTTCCAGATAATGCTCGCGATCGGCATCGTTCGCCCACGGCAGCTGCGTCGCGATCCAGTGCAGCGAGATGCGGGGCTGGGTGCGGCGGAGTTCCTGCAGCGCCATCTCCGCAAGCGCGCTGTCGCCGGTCATGCCGGCGGATACCGCGAGCACGCGATAGGCGCCGGTAAGGTCGCCGCGATGGCGGATCGCCTCGCGCGCGAGCGCGATGGCCTCGTCGTAGTGCCGCTCGGTGAAGCGCGCGTAGCCGGCGATACCGTAATAGATCGCCAGCGACGGATCGCGCGGTGAGAGCCTGATCGCTTTTTGCGCCGCCTCGAACGAATCGTTCGGTCGTCCGGCATAGGACAGCGCCAGCGCGTAATAGCCCTGCGCCAGCGAGAAGTTCGGATTGAGTGTGAGCGCCTGTTCGAACTCGGACAGCGCATCCGCAAGCCTGCGCGTCGAGAAGCAGACGCTGCCGAGCGCGGCATGCGCCCAAGCATCCTCGTGGTCGCAGCGCACCGCGGCGAGGGCTGCGGTCTCCGCGATCGGTGCCGTCGTGGCCAGCTCAGCCCAGCCGAGATGCACGCCGAACATGTGGCTCGCCGCCAGTACCGACAGGGCCTGGCCGTAATCCGGGTCGATCGCGATCGCGCGCTCGAGTAGCTTCTGCGCCGCGACATGATCCTGCGGCGTCACCCGCCAGTAATGCGACAGCGCCCGCATCAGCAGGTCCCAGGCATCCAGGCTCGACGGCGGCTTGCGGTGAGCGCGAAAATTCTCCGCGGCATGGATCTGCGGCTCGATCGCCGCGACGATCCGCTCGGTGATCTCGTCCTGCACGGCGAAGACGTCGACCAACTCGCGGTCGTAGCGCTCGGCCCAAAGGTGACTGCCGGTGGTGGCGTCGTTGAGCTGCGCGGTGATGCGCACGCGGTTGTCCATCTTGCGCACGCTGCCCTCGACGATGTAGCGGACGCCGAGCTCCTCGGCGATCTGCTTGATGTGGACCGCGCGTCCCTTGTAGGTGAAGGACGAGTTGCGGGCGATAACCATGAACCAGCGCTGCTTCGACAGCGCGGTGAGGATGTCCTCGCTGATCCCGTCGCCGAAGTATTCCTGGGCGGGATCGCCGCTCATGTTCTCGAAGGCGAGCACCGCGATGCCAGGACGGTCCGTCACGACGCGCGCGGGGGCAGACTTGGCCTCGGCCGGCGCAGGCGTTGCTGCCACCTCATCGCGGACTTCGCCGACAAAGCGAAAGCCCTTGCGCGGGATCGTTTTGATCAGCCGCTGCGTCGCGCCGTCATCGCCAAGCGCCTTGCGCGCGGCGTTGATCCGGCTGTTCAGCGCGGAGTCCGAGACGATGCGGTCGCTCCAGATCTGGCTGATCAGGTCATCCTTGCTGACCACCCGGGCGCGCTGGGCGACCAGATAGAGCAGCAGGTCGAACACCTGCGGCTGCAACGGAACAGCCGCGCCGTCGCACGTCAGCTCGCGCAGATCGCCGTCGAGCACATTGTTTTCAAAGAGAAATCGCACGTTTCTGTCGTCTCAAGCAAAAATCAAAGTCGTCTCAGGCGAAAATCAACCGTCCGCGAAAGTCAGGGGACGTCTGATGCGGCATGGTGCAGCGACCAATGAAGTGCCGATGTTTTGGCACAACGGAGCTGTTTATGACCCAAATTGATCACCAGGTTCATTCCCTGGGCCCCGACGTTTCGGGCTCGAAAGTTTTCAAGTTCATCGCCTTTCTGTACGGAATTGCGGCATATCTCGTGTTTTTCGTCACCATTCTCTACGCCATCGGCTTCGTCATGGGGCTGGTGGTGCCGAAGAGCATCGACACCGGAACCGACACGCCGACGGCTGAAGCCGTCATCATCAATCTCCTCCTGATGGCGCTGTTCGCGGTTCAACACAGCGTGATGGCGCGCCAGCGCTTCAAGGCGTGGTGGACGCAATTCGTCCCCAAGCCGGTCGAGCGCTCGACCTATGTGCTGCTGGCGAGCCTGTCGCTGCTCCTCCTGTTCTGGCAATGGCGTCCGTTGCCATCAGTCATATGGGACGTCGGCAATCCGGATCTTGCCGTGACGCTGGTCACGCTGTCGTTGGCGGGCTGGGCGCTAGTGTTCACCTCGACCTTCATCATCAATCATTTCGAATTGTTCGGATTGCATCAGGTGACCAACAACCTCGTCGGTAAGGCGGCGTCGCCGCCGCGCTTCAAGACGCCGCTGCTCTACAAATTCGTCCGTCATCCGATCTATCTCGGCTTCATCATCGCCTTCTGGGCGGCACCGGTCATGACCGTTGGTCATCTGCTGTTCGCGGCGGTGACCACGATCTACATCCTGCTCGGCATCGCGCTGGAGGAGCGCGACCTCGTCGCTCTCTTCGGCGACGAGTACCGGCAGTACAAACAACGGGTGTCGATGCTTATTCCCTGGCGGAAGTCAGTATAGGCGTCGCCTCTCTCAACGTGCGTCCGCCGAACGGAGGATGTGCTCGCGGACTTCAATTTCATTCAGGAGATACTCAGATGAAACATGTCGGAAACTGCTTCTGTGGCGCCGTCACGATCGAGGTCACGGGCGAGCCCGCGGCGATGGGCTACTGCCACTGCCGCTCCTGCCGCTCGTGGTCGGGCGGACCGGTGAATGCCTTCAGCCTGTGGAAGCCCGAGGCCGTGCGCATCACCGAGGGCGGCCAGCACGTCGAGACCTTTGCCAAGACGCCGCTCAGCCAGCGAAAATATTGCAAGAAGTGCGGCGGTCATCTCATGACCAACCACCCGCCGCTCGACCTGATCGACGTCTTCACCGCAACCATCCCCACGCTCGCCTTCGCACCCGGCGTCCACGTCAACTATTCCGAGACCGTGCTGCCGATGCGCGACGGCCTGCCCAAGCTGAAGGATTTTCCGGCCGAGTTCGGCGGTAGTGGTGAAATGATGCAGGAGTAAGAGTCCTTCCTCTCCCCGCAAGCGGGGAGAGGAAGCTTTCATTTCATCCCAGCGCGCCGGAATCCTTCGAGATAGTGCGCGCGATCCTCTTGCCGCAGCATCGGCAACTCGCGCATGATCCATGCGAGCGAAATGCCGGGCTGGGTGCGGCGCAATCCTTCCAGCGCGGACGCAGCGAGCGCGGGATCACCCAGCATACCGGCCGCCGCCGTCAGCACGCGGTGCGCGCCGACGAAATCGGCACGCTGCCGCATCGATTCGCGCGCCATCTGCATGGCGTCCTCGTAATTGTGCCCGATGAACTGGGCGTAGCCCGCAACGCCGCAATAGATCGCCGCGAGCGGATCGCGCGGGCTCAGCTGCAACGCGCGCCGGGCAGCCGCATCGCCGTCCTGCCACCGCCCTGCGTAGCATAGCGTCACGCCATAGAAGGCGTGCGCCATCGCGAAATTCGGATTGAGTGTCAGCGCCAGCTCGAACTCCGCCAGCGCGTCGTCGAAGCGGCGACGGAACAAATAGGTGTAAGCGAGACCGTGATGGGCCCAGGCATCCTCGCGATCGGCTTCCACGGCTGCTAGCGCCGCGCGCTCTGCAATCGGCACGGTCGCGGCCATGTCGCCCCAGCCCATATGCGCGCCGAAGATGTGGCTGGTGGCGAGCAGGCCGAGCGCCTTGCCATAGGCGGGATCGATCGCGATCGCCTGTTCGAGCAGGGCCTGGGCCGATGCATTGTCCTCGCGCGTAATGCGCCAATAATGCGACAGCGCGCGCATCAGGAAGTCCCAGGCATCCAGGCTGCCCGGCGGCTTCTGCTGGGCGCGAAAGCTCTCGGCGGCGTAGAGTTGCGGCTCGATCGCGGCGACGATGGCTTCCGTGATCTCGTCCTGCACGGCAAAAATGTCGGCGAGATCGCGGTCGTAGCGTTCGGCCCACAGATGGCTGCCGGTCGAGACGTCGTTGAGCTGCGCCGAGATGCGCACGCGATCGCCGCTTCGCCGCACGCTGCCTTCGACCACGTAGCGCACGCCGAGTTCGCGGGCGATCTCGTGGATGTGCACGGCGCGGCCCTTGTAGACAAAGGACGAGTTGCGCGCGACCACGAAGAACCAGCGCAGCTTCGACAGCGCAGTGATGATGTCTTCGCTGATGCCATCGGAGAAATAGTCCTGCTCGCGGTCACCGCTCATATTGGTGAAGGGCAGCACGGCGATCGCGGGCCGGTCGGGCAGTGCGAGCGTCGCCTGCGACGCAGTGACGCTGCGGCGCGGTTCCGGCATGGCAGCGCCAAGCTTGGTCTCGACGTCGCCGACGAAGCGAAAGCCCTTGCGCGCGATGGTGCGGATCAGGGTCTGGCTAGCACCGCTGTCGCCGACCGCCTTGCGTGCCGCATTGATCCGGCTGGTGAGGGTGGATTCGGAGACGCTGCGGCCGTGCCAGATCTTGTCAATCAGCTCGTCCTTGCTGACCACCCGGCCGCGGTTTTCCATCAAATGGACGACCAGATCGAAGACCTGCGGTTCCACGGATACGGGAACCTGCTCGCGGCTCAGCTCGCGCCGGTCAGTATCAAGAAGGTGATCCCGGAACAGAAACTGCACGTCGAAAACTCAAGCCTCACAACGACATCAAACAATGATGAAATCAAAAATGGAATTCGAACTGAGTCTGTAAGTCCGCTGGAAGGTCTGCTTGGTTCACCGCGACGCCAGATGGCTGCTATGCCATTTGCGGGGAGGAATACAACCTGAATTAGAATGTGGCGGTTTCGGTCAGTTTGTCGCGGTCTAAGCTCTCTCTCGCCATTCCGGGCGCCGGAAGCGCGAGCCTGGAATCCATCATGCGGCAGGCGATGTGCAGGCGATGTGAAGGAATCGATTCCGGGTTCGCGCTAAGTGGCGTACCCCCGAATGAGGGAAGTAGCGGCTTTGTCCATTGCCGAACATCGCGGCCTGCGTAAGCTGTCGCCCACACAAAACGCCAACCATGAAGAAACGCCCCATGCCCGCCTTCCCCGCCTCTACCACCGTGATCGACTCCATGCTGTTTCGCGACGCCTTCGGCACGCCACAGATGCGGGAGGTGTTTTCCGACGTCGCGCTGGTGGCACGCTATGCCGAGGTCGAGGTGGCGCTGGCAAAGGCAGAGGCGAGATGCGGGGTGATCCCGCAGGAGGCCGCCGATCAGATCGCGGCGCGGACTGACGCGACCTCTTTCGATTTCGATCTGCTGCGGCAGGAGACCGACATCGTCGGCTATCCGATCCTGCCGCTGGTGCATCAGATGGTGAAGCAATGCGGCGAGGCCGGGCGTTTCGTTCATTGGGGCGCCACCACGCAGGACATCATGGACACCGCCGTGGTCCTGCAACTGCGCGCAGGCTTCGACATCATCGAGCGCGACATCGCCGAGCTCCGCAAAATTCTTGCCGACCTCTCCAAGCGCCATCGCGATACGCCGATGGCCGGCCGCACCCATCTCCAGCAGGCGCTGCCGGTGACGTTCGGCTACAAGACCGCGATCTGGCTTGCGATGTTCGACCGCCACGCCGAGCGGCTCACGCAATTGAAGTCGCGCGTGCTGGTCGGCCAGTTCGCCGGCGCCGCCGGCACGCTGGCTTCGCTAGGCGGCAAGGGCTTTGAGGTGCAGGAGGCGCTGTGCGCCGAGCTGAAGCTCGGCGTTCCCGCCTCGACCTGGCATGTCGCGCGCGACGGCTTTGCCGAGGCCGTGAACTTCCTTGCGCTCGTCACCGGCTCGCTCGGCAAGATCGCGCTCGACATCATGATCATGGCCTCGACCGAATTCGCCGAGGTCTATGAGCCCTTCGTCAAGGGCCGCGGCGCCTCCTCGACCATGCCGCAGAAGCGCAACCCGATCTCCTCGGAGCTGATGCTCGCGGCGTCCAAGGCGGTGCGCCAGCACGCGGGGCTGATGTTAGATGCCATGGTGCAGGATTTCGAGCGCGCCACCGGTCCCTGGCACGCCGAATGGATGGCGATCCCCGAAAGTTTCGTGCTGACCGCCGGTGCGCTGCACCAGGCCAAATTTGCGCTTGGGGGCCTCATCGTGGACGAGACGAAGATGAACGACAATCTCGCCCTTAGTCGCGGCCTGATCGTGGCCGAAGCGGTCATGATGGGGCTCGCGCCGCAGATCGGCCGGCAGGAGGCGCATGACGTGGTCTATGACGCCTGCCGGCTCGCCAACGAGAAGGGTCTTACGCTGGCCGATGCGCTGTCGGCCGATCCGCGCGTCTCGGCCAGAATCGATCGTGCAAGCATCGAGGTGCTGACTTCACCGAAAAATTACCTCGGCCTTGCGCCCGCCATGGTCGACCGGGTGCTGAATTCGGCAACGCGTTGAAAACCAAAATGCGTGAAACTGCGTATCTTTCGTAAGCTCCAATCTTTCGTAAGCTCCAAGACGCTCGTACACTTGTGTCTCGCGATGCTAGACTTAGATTGAACGAGAGATTTTCGACAGAGGACCCGGCATGACCGAGCAACGCAATTCCCCCACTCCCATCGATCCCGTGAAACTCGACCGCTTGGCCGAGGTGGCGGTAAAGGTTGGATTGGGCTTGCGGCCGGGACAGGACCTTCTTCTGACGGCGCCCGCGATCGCGCTGCCGCTGGTGCGGCGGATCGCTGCGCACGCCTACAAGGCCGGCGCCGGCATCGTGACGCCGATCCTCTCCGACGAGGAGATGACGCTGGCGCGCTATCGCCACGGCCACGACAACAGTTTTGATCGCGCCGCCAACTGGCTCTACGAGGGCATGGCGAAGGCGTTTTCGGACAACACCGCGCGGCTTGCCGTCGTCGGCGACAATCCGATGCTGCTGTCGAACGAGGATCCTTCCAAGGTGGCGCGCGCCAGCAAGGCCAATTCCATCGCTTATCAGCCGGCGCTGGAAAAAATCGTCAATTTCGACACCAATTGGAACATCATCGCCTATCCGAGCCCGTCCTGGGCGAAACAGGTATTCCCCAACGATCCCGAAGAGGTCGCGATCAGCAAGCTCGCGGATGCGATCTTCGCGGCGTCCCGCGTCGACCGCGAAGATGCGATGAGCAATTGGGCCAGCCACAATGCGGTGCTGCGCGAACGCACCAACTGGCTGAACGGAAAACGTTTCCGCGCGCTGCAATATTCGGGGCCCGGCACCGACCTCACCATCGGGCTCGCCGACGGCCATGAATGGGAGGGCGGTGCCTCGCTCGCCAAGAACGGCATCAACTGCAACGCCAACATTCCGACCGAAGAGGTCTTCACCACACCGCATTGCCGGCGGGTCTATGGCCATGTCGTGAGCTCGAAGCCGCTGTCCTACCAGGGCACGCTGATCGACAACATCGCGGTGCGCTTCGAGGACGGCAGGATTGTCGACGCCAAGGCCTCGCGCGGCGCGGAGGTCCTGAACAAGGTGCTCGACACCGACGAGGGCGCGCGCCGGCTCGGCGAAGTGGCGCTGGTGCCGCATTCCTCGCCGATCTCGCAGAGCGGGCTGTTGTTCTACAACACGCTGTTCGACGAGAATGCGGCATCCCACATCGCGCTCGGCCAGTGCTACTCGAAATGTTTCGTCAACGGCGCGCAGCTCACGCCGCAGCAGATCGCTGCGCAAGGCGGCAACCAGAGCCTGATCCATATCGACTGGATGATCGGCTCGGTCGAGACCGACATCGACGGCATTCTGGCCGACGGCAGCAAGGAGCCGGTGTTCCGCAAGGGCGAGTGGGCGAAGTAAGGCTGCCGCTCGTCATGCCCGGGCTTGTCCCGGGCACCCACGTCCGTGGTGCCGCAAAGCCCAACCGCTGGCGTCAAGCGCCTCACGCCGCCGCGTTGCGCAGCATCAGGTTGTTGTCGATGCTGAAGCGGTTGAACAGCGTCGTGAACGGACTGCCGTCGGTGGTCGGCACGATGGCGTCGGAAGCCGCGACCGCGTCGTAGTGCGCGCCGACCGGATCATCCGGCTCCGACAAGTCGAGCGCGCCGCGGATATCCTCGCGGACATCGTTGACCTCATCCTCGTCATCGAGCGTCGCTTCCAGCGCGGTCGCCGCGCGTCGCATCTCCGCAAGGTCGCCGCCGGCGGAGAATTTGAGGATGTCTCGCCAATAGGCTAGCTTCGCGCATTTTGTCGCACCCCGGAAAAGATGGGTTCATATGCGCGAATCTGCAGGGAAATCGCGACGTTAACCGCTTCGCACATGCAACTTGCGGCTGATTTTCGGGGCCTGCGTAAGAAAGAATTAAAAACCGGCTACTAGCGTTCCAAACATCTTTCGAAACAATCCGGGTCCGCCCCGGGCCAGACTTATTCTATTTCCCGGGGAAGCATATGTCGCGCGCGTTGATTGAAATCGGTAGTTGCAATGTGGATCTCGAGCTGCGGCCGATCGAGCCGGCCTGGATCATCGAGGGTAACCCGGTATCGCGCTCGCACATCCTGTCCACCAGCGACGACGGCACTTCGTCGACCATCATCTGGTCGTGCACGGAAGGCCGCTTCAACTGGTACTATGATTTCGACGAGACGATCATGATCCTGGAAGGATCGATCGTGCTCGAGAGCGATGGGATGCCGCCGAAACGCTATGGCGTCGGCGACGTTATCTTCTTCCGCGACGGCGCGCACGCCAAATGGCATGTCGAGGGCCATGTTAAGAAGATCGCCTTCTGCCGCAAGACCAACCCGGCGCTGATCGGCTTCATGGTCCGCGTCGTCAACAAGCTGAAGCGGATGTTCCTCTCGCCCGGCGAGCGCCGCCCCGCAACCCTGATGGGTGCCGGCTAAAGCATGATCCGGAAAAGTGTGAAGCGGTTTTCCGAAAAGATCATGCTCAAACAATAGCGTTTCAAAGGACGCTTCCCAGCGGCCACGACGGAAGAGGGGGCGGGACCAACATCCCGGCCCCTCTTTCCGTCATGACGGCGGCGCGAGCCGGTAGACATCGGTGGCGGTCTGCGCGAACAATGCGGTCTTCTCGGCCTCGCTCAAGGGTGCTGCGATGCGCTTGAAGGCGTTGAAGATCACCTGATAGCTGCACTGGCCCTTGTCCGGCGGGAAATTGCTCTCGAACATCGCGCGCTTGGGCCCGAACGCCTCGATGCAGGTCTCGACATAGGGCCGCCAGGCCGCGGCAAGCTCCTCGGATGACGGCGGCCTCTCGCGCAGATGGAAGTCATAGCCGAGCAGGCACATCGCGAGACCGCCAAGCTTCACGACCACGTTCTCGCATTTTGCGATCTCGCGGATCGAGGCGCGCCATTGCGGGAAAACCTCCTCGCGCCGCGCCGCGAATCGGCCGATTCCGGCCGGCCCGCCACAATGATCGAGCACGATCCTGGTGTCGGGGAAGGCGCGCGCGAGCTCAGTCAGTTCGCCGATCTGCGGATGAAACAGCCACGCATCGAAGCTGAGGCCAAGCGGCGCAAGGCAGGCAAAGCCCTTGCGGAAGGTCGGATCCTGCAGAAGACCCTTCGGCCTGTTTGCATACATGCCGGCGACGGCGGGGTCTTCGTCCCAGGCCGAGGAATGGCGGATGCCACGGAAGCGGCCGTTGCCGGCAGCGATTTCCGCCTCCAGCACCGGCTTGGCCGCATCGCCGAGCAGAAGATTAACGTGGCTGACGATGCCGGCGCAAATCGCGGCATTGCCGTAGCCGCCGCTCGCGCTCATTGCGGCGACGCCGTTGGCGAACTCGACCTCGCCCACGGGCCGGAATGCCTCGGGTCCGTGCGCGCGGTACATCGAGCGGCAGTCGACATAGACGGTCGCGATGATGTTGTGGCCGGATGCGATATCGGCCGCCATCTCCTCGATCAGATAGCGATGACCGCGATTCCAGAGATGGTGGTGGGGATCGACGATTGGCCGTGCGGGATCGATGATCTCCTCCCGATGCAGCGCGAGCCAGTCCTCGCGCGGCTCGACGAATAGCCCGCTCGTATTGGCGGGCAGACCACTTGCAGCCATCGGCGTTGGCTCCCTCTCCAGTTTTTTGTGGAGGGAGCCTAGCACCTCGTCCTCACATGCAGGAGCGCGTGTCGCTCAGAGCACCACGGCAGCGGCGGAGGAGGTGCGCTCCCTCTCCCGCTTGCGGGGGAGGGCTGGGGTGGGGGTGTCTCCACAGAGAGATTCCCACAGTGGATAGAACCCTCACCCGGCGCGCGAGGGCGCGCCGACCTCTCCCGCAAGCGGAAGAGGTAAGTGAGCCCGCGGCCCGCGTCAGACCCCGTCGAGGATGATGACGGTCGGCGTCGACGGCAGCGTATCTCTCGATATCCGCAAGGAACGCTCGGTGCGCCGGTCGATCTCGAATTGCTGGCCGATCAGGCGCATGAACTCGTCGAGCGGGGTGGCGAAGCGGTGCATCGGCAGCACCACCGAGGCCCGCAGCCGCTTGGTGATCTCCGAGACGCCATCGAGCGACATGGTGTAGGTGCCGTCGATCGGCACCATCACGATGTCGAGCCGCCCGATCTGGGCGAAATGGCTGTCGTCGAGCTTGTGATGGAGATGGCCGAGATGGCCGATGCAGAGGCCCGCGACCTCGAAGATGAAGATCGAGTTGCCGTCACGGATCATGTCGGAGCCGGAATCGTCACCGAAATAGCGGCGGATGTCGGTGGTGACGTTGCGGATGAACGTGTCGCCGATGCGCTCCGAAACCACCGCGGGCTTGCCGTCCTCGCCCCAGCCATGCAGCACGTGGGGAATGCGCTTGTCGGGATATAGAGAGTAGTGGGTGCTGTGGGCCCGGTTCATGGTGACAACGTCGGGCAGCCGGCCGACCTGATAGGCGCCGCTATAGTCGGTGGCGATACGCAGGCCGCCCGGTGTGTCGATGAAATAGGTGGAATGGCCGGCATAGGTGATCTCGACCTCCGCCGCGGCTGCCGCCTGCCGGAACACGACCGGCATGGCGCGGGGCGCGGCATTTGCCATCGCCAGGCATTCGCTGCGCGGGGGCTGCTGGGCGAGGGCAGGGGAAAGGGTCGCGCCGAACAGGGCCAGGGCCGCCGAAACTAGTCGCCACATATCCGTCCCCGATGACTTCAGGGGAAAGTCTAGCGTGCAATGCAGCGCGTGGCCAACAGGACGCGATCAACAGCGCGTCAGCGTCGCACCTCTCACTCCCGGCGTTTATTCGTGCTTTGGGCTGAACTTCCAGGTGATGGCGACGAGGCCCGCGGTGATCAGGCCGCTGACGAGGCCGGCAATCGGGAGCGTGAGCAGCAGCGCGGCGGTGGCGGCCCAGCCGATCGAGGAGAAGGCTTCCGCGAAGGTCGCAAGCCGCGACGAGGTCTGGCGGCGGCGGAATTGGCTGCGCCGGGCCTGCACCCGGAACCAGAGCTGGATCGCGGTGGCGGAAGCGGCGCTGATGATGATCGCGGCTGCCGTGATCGCCGCCTGGAATGGCGAAGCGAAGACCAAGACCGCGACCAGCGGGCTGAAGATGACGGCGATTGCGATCAGCACCACTTCGATCTTGGCGCGGGTGACGCTGGACGGCGTCAGCGGTGCGGTGGCAACGAGATCAGGCGCGTCCTCGCCCGAGATTGTCAGCCAGGCGAGCCCGCCGGCGAGCTGACCTGCGGCCATGACGATGACCGGCGTGATCAGCGTCAGCGCCGCGGAACTGTCGGCAAAGCTACGCCAGAGCAGCAATGCAGGCGGCACCAGATAGAGCATCTGCATCAGGGTCTGCGACATCAGCCAGGGATCGCGCCATAGCAGAATGAATTCCTTGCGGCGCAGCGCCTGCTGCCGCGATCCGCCTCGGAACGGGCGCTCCTTCGCGATCCGGCGCCCTGACTTGCCGTAGGCGGCTGCTTCTATCGCGGTGTCCGCGAAGCGGCCCGAGAAGATCGCCATCACGCTTCCGAGCAGCACCAGCCCGAACGCCAGCAGTAGCAGCAGCGCCTCGCTGTCGCCCATTGTCGCCCGCGCGGGCCACCACCAGATGCTGTCGACATCGGGGGCGTGTTCGGCAAAGGTGCCGGATGTCAGGATGGTGAAGCGCGACAGCGTGCCATAGGAAATGATCGCCGCGACCTGGAGCGCGATCACGAAACCGGCGCCGATGATCGCGGCCAGGATCTGGGCCACGAAGCGCGTCCGTGCCGGGCCGATCAGGCGGAACAAGAGGATGGTGATGGCGATTGCGACCGCTGCCGACGACAGTCCCATCGCAATGACGACGCCGAAGGCCGCAAGCCAGCGCGGCCCGCCGCCAATCACCAGCACGTCGATGAAGGGCGTCGAGAACAACAGCGCCATCATCGTGACGGTGAGTGCGATCGCTGCGATGCGCACCGAGAATAGATTGGCCAGCGTCGCCGGCGACGACATGATGAGGTCGAGATCGGCGCGGGCGTAGAACACCCGTGTCACCGATTCGATCGCCTGCGACAGCATCAGCGTCCAGGCCAGCAAAATCGTCGCCGAGATCACGATCAGCGAGGATTTGTCGAGCGGCAGTTGCAGATTGGCGAAGCGGCCGATCACGGCCCAGGCCGGCACGTGCAGCAGTGCGGCGAAGAACAGCAGGCCGATCACGGCGGCACGTGTCCGCCGGCGCCGGCCGCCGGTCATCATCGCGAGCCATTCGCGCCAGGCGAGCCGGAGCTCGTGGCGGGTAAACCAGGAGAGCGCCGTCGCCGAGCTCATGCGGCTTCCTGGAGCGTCACCAGCGCGATGAAGAGATCTTCCAGGCTGGTGTCGGCATGGCCGTTCTGTTGGCGCAATTCGGTGAGCGTGCCTTCGGCGACCAGGCGGCCGGACGCGATCACGCCGATGCGGTCGGCCATGCGTTCCGCCACCTCCAGAATATGCGTGGTCATGATGATTGTGCAGCCGGCGCGGACGCGCTCGCTCAACAGACCTTTCACATGACGGGCGGAGACGGCATCCAGCCCCGTCAGCGGCTCGTCGAGGATGATGAGGCGGGGATCGTGCACCAGCGCGCCAGCCAGCGCCACCTTCTGGCGCATGCCCTTGGAAAAACCTTCGCAGCGTTCGTGCCGGTGCGGCTCGAGCCCGAGCGAGCTCAACAGCTCCTGCGCGATCGGTTCCGAGACCGACGGCGCGATGCCCCAGAGGCCACCGACGAATTCGAGATATTCGAGCGGCGTCAGCTTGTCATAGATCATGGGCTCGTCGGACACCCACGCCGTCACCTGCTTGGCGGCGACAGGATTTGCGAGCGCATCGATGCCGAAGATCGAGACGCCGCCGGCATCGGGCCGCAGCAGGCCTGCGACCATGCGCAGGGTGGTGGTCTTGCCGGCGCCGTTAGGGCCGACGAGGGCATAGAATTCACCGGCGTGAATGGTGAGATCGAGGCTATCGACCGCCAAACGGTCAAAACGCTTCGTTAACCCCAAGACTTCGAGCGCCGAGCTGTCGGGCTTCATGATGGCCACACCATCCGGTTTTGCATTGCTCGCGACCATGACCTGAAGATGTTTCGGCACGGTGAATCGCACTGGCGCAAATTCCGGCATCCGTCTTGGACTAAAGGCAAGTCACCGTTTGTTGACAGCGCTTGGCGGTTCAGGCTGAATTGGCACCGGGACATTTGGCGCTCACGCGGCGAAACGACTGCGTGGCGGCTGGACACAAGATGCGGCAATGCGGTCGAAAAGAACCGCTGGTTGCATCGGGAGGAAGCGCGGCGATGCTGGATTTCGTTCAGCAGCTGGTCAGCGGTGTTGCGCTCGGCTGCGTCTACGGCCTGATCGCGCTCGGCTTCGTGCTCGTCTACAAGGCCACCGAGGTCGTCAATTTCGCCCAGGGCGATTTGATGATGCTGGGCGGCTTCTTCGCCTTTACCTTCATCGGCATGATGGGCCTGAACTACTGGGTCGGCTTTGCCGCTGCGGTGGCCGCGATGGCGCTGTTCGGCATGCTGGCGGAACGCGTGGTGGTGCGGCCGATCCTCGGCTATCCGCAATTCTCCATCATCATGGCCACCATTGGCCTGGGCTATTTCCTGCGTTCCGTCGCCGGCATGATCTGGGGCACCGACGATTTCAAGATCGACACCCCCTTCAGCCAGGGCGTGCTGCGGATCGGTTCGCTGGTGCTCGCCCATGACAAGCTCTCGGTGATCGCGGCGACGATGATCCTGTGCGCGCTGCTCTGGCTGTTCTTCAACAAGACCACACTCGGCACCGCGATGCGCGCCAGTTCCGAGAACATGCTGGCGGCCTATTACATGGGCATCCCGGTCAAGCGCGTGGTCTCGATCGTCTGGGCGATCAGCGCGGCGGTCGCCACCTGCGCCGGCGTGCTGCTAGCGCCGATCACCTTCATCCACTCCAATGTCGGCCTCGTGCTCGGGCTGAAGGCGTTTCCGGCCGCAGTGCTTGGCGGCTTCGGCTCGATTCCCGGCGCGGTCGTCGGCGGCGTCCTGATCGGCGTGATCGAGAGCATGGCCGGCTTCTATCTGGCGGAGGGCTGGAAAGACGTCGCGCCCTACATCGTGCTGCTCGCCGTGCTGCTGCTGAAGCCCGAAGGCCTGTTCGGCCTGCACGTCCGCAAGAAGGTCTGAACGCGATGCGCTTCCTGTTCAAGACCGACTATAAGGACGACATCAGGCTGTTTCCGCATTCGGGCTATTTCGTCTCCTACGGCCTCTTGCTGGCTGTGCTGCTGATCGCGCCTTACGTGCTCTCCAGTTATCTGATGAGCCAGCTCGTCTTCGTCTGCATCTATGCGACCGTCGGCGTGGCGCTGCTGATCCTCACCGGCTTTACCGGGCAAGCCTCGCTCGGACACGCGGCGTTCCTCGCGATCGGCGCCTACACGGCCGCCTATTTGCAGAAATACAATGTGCCGTTTCCGGTCTATTTCCTCGCCGCGGGCGCGCTGACCGGCCTGATCGGCGCGCTGGTCGGATTTCCCGCGCTGCGGCTCCAGGGCATCTATCTCGTCATCGCCACCATCTCCTTCGCCTTCATCGTCGAGGAGATTCTGGCGCGCTGGGAAAGCGTCACCAACGGCAATGAGGGCCTGCGGATCAAGGCGCCGTCGCTGCTCGGCGTCACGGTCTCGCGCGACAGTCCGACGTTCTATTTCCTCTGTCTCGCCGTGCTGGTGCTGACCATCGTCGGGACGCTGAATTTGCTGCGCTCGCCGACGGGCCGGGCCTTTGTCGCAATCCGCGATAGCGAGACAGCGGCGCGCAGCATGGGCATCAACGTCGCGCTCTACAAGGTCAAATCCTTTGCGATCTCGGCCGCGATCACCGGTTTTGCCGGCGTGCTGTTCGCGCACAAGCTTTCCTTCATCTCGCCGGAGATGTTCACGCTCCAGCTCTCGATCGAGTTCATCATCGTGATCCTGATCGGCGGCACTTTCTCGCTGCACGGCGCGGTGCTCGGCGCGATCTTCATCGTGATGATCGATCCGTTCCTGACTTACCTGAAGGACGACATGCCCGGCATCATCGCCGGCATTGCGGCCACCTTCGGCGCCGGCACGCAAGGCGCGGCAAACGTGCAGTCGAAGGTCGCGGCCTTCGCTTCGCTCAACGGTCTCAAGGGCGCGATCTACGGCATCATCATCGTGCTGTTCGTGCAATTCGAGCCGCTCGGGCTCTACGGCCGCTGGCTCAAGATCAAGCTCTTCTTCCAGCTCTTCCCGCTCTACAAGCGCGCGACCTTCAAGCGGCAGAAGATCTACGTGAAGTCTGAGCGCAACCGATGAGTTATTTTCGCGCCGAGAATTTGTCGCTGCATTTCGGGGGCCTGAAGGCCGTCGATGCGGTGTCGTTCGCGGTCGAGAAGGGCGAGATTCTTTCGATCATCGGGCCGAATGGCGCGGGCAAGAGCTCGATCTTCAATTTGATCTCGCGGATCTACCGGCCGACCTCGGGCCGCATCTTCTTCGAGGACCAGGACATCACGGAGCAGCCGCCCTACGACATCGCCAGGCTCGGCATCGCCCGTACCTTCCAGAACATCGAGCTGTTCGAGAACGCGACCGTATTGTCGAATCTCCTGGTCGGCCGCCACCGCCATTCGACCACGCAGCTCTGGCAGGAATTGCTGTTCCTGCCGAGCGTGCGCGCGCACGAGAAGCTGCATCGCCGCCGGGTCGAGCAGGTCATCGAATTCCTCGACCTCGAACCCTATCGCGACAAGCTGATCTCGGGTCTTCCCTACGGCGTGCGCAAGGTGATCGAGCTCGCGCGCGCGCTGTGCTCCGAGCCCAAGCTGATCCTGCTTGATGAGCCGTCGTCGGGGCTGAACGTGGAGGAGACCGACGACATGTCGTTCTGGATCCGCGACATGAAGAGCGAGCTCGGTGTCACCGTGCTGATGGTCGAGCACGACATGTCGCTGGTCAACCGCGTCTCCGATCGCGTCATCGCGCTGAACTACGGTCGGGTGCTGGCGATGGGATCTCCAGCCGAGGTGCAGCAGCATCCCGACGTCGTCGCTGCGTATCTGGGGGCCTGACGCGATGGATGCCGCGGTGACATCAGACATCATCTTGAAGCTCTCCAACATCGAGAGCTATTACGGGCCGATCATGGCGATCCGCGGCATCTCGCTGGAGGTGCCGCGCGGCCGCATCGTCACGCTGCTCGGCGCCAACGGCGCCGGCAAGACCACGGTGCTGAAGACCATCTCGGGCATTCTCGATCCGCAGAAGGGCTCGATTGAGTTCCTGGGCAAGCCGATCCAGCGCATGGAGGCCGACAGGATCGTGCGGCTCGGCCTCAGCCACGTGCCGGAAGGGCGCGAGGTGTTCCCGTTCCTCTCCGTGCGCGAGAATTTGATGATGGGCGCCTATCCGCGCCGGGATCGCGGCGGCGTCGCGGAAGATCTCGATCGCGTCTACGGCTACTTCCCGCGGCTGAAGGAGCGCATCAACCAGCCGGCCGGCCAGCTCTCCGGCGGTGAGCAGCAGATGCTCGCGATCGGACGCGCGCTGATGAACCGGCCGACGCTGTTGCTGCTCGACGAGCCCTCGCTCGGCCTGTCGCCGATCCTGGTCAAGGAGATCTTTACCATCATTCGCCGCGTCAACGAGGAGCAGGGCATGTCGATCCTGCTGGTCGAGCAGAACGCCAGGGTGGCACTGGAGACGGCGCACTACGGCTACGTGCTGGAGATCGGCCGTATCGTGATGAACGACAGCTGCGACCGCTTGATGCATTCGAAGGACATCCAGGAGTTCTACCTTGGTGCCAAGGAACAGGGCGCGCGCGGTGAGCGGCGCTGGAAAAAGAAGAAAACTTGGCGTTAGAGCGAGACTTGGCGTTAAATGGACAAGCCCATCCGTAAAACATAGACCGCCGGCAAGGCAGGCAGCGGAGGGAAAAGCGACAAGGAGGAGACGCGCATGGCCCGTCCGGCGGTGCTGACGGTCGCTGATACGATCGCGAGGAGCTTCTTGCGCGCAGCGGAGGTGCGCGGTGACAGACCTGCGATCCGCGAGAAGACCTTCGGCATCTGGCAGCCGACCAGCTGGCGCGAATGGCTGCAAATCTCGAAGGAGATCGCCTACGCCCTCCATGCGATCGGCTTCAGGCCCGGCGACGTCGCCTCCATCATCGCCAACGCCGTGCCCGAATGGGTCTATGCCGACATGGGCATCTTGTGCGCCGGCGGCGTCTCCTCGGGAATTTATCCGACCGATGCGGCGGCCCAGGTCGAGTATCTCCTCAACGATTCCGCCACGAAGGTGATTTTCGCCGAAGACGAGGAGCAGCTCGACAAGATCCTCGCCCGCCGCGCGCGCTGTCCGAGCCTGCAGAAGATCATCGTGTTCGACATGGAGGGCCTCGGCGGCTTCTCCGACGACATGGTGATGTCGCTCGACGAGTTTCGCGGGCTCGGTAGCAATCACATGGTTGGCCGCGAGGCGCTGTGGCAGGAAATGATCAATTGCCGCAACGCCGGCGATCTCGCCGTGCTCGTCTACACCTCCGGCACCACCGGCCCGCCCAAGGGCGCCATGCACGCCAACCGCAGCGTGACGCACCAAATGCGTCACGCCAACGATTTCATTTCGGCCCGAGAGGACGAGGACCGGCTGATCTTCCTGCCGCTGTGCCACGTCGCCGAGCGGGTCGCCGGCTACTACATTTCGGTCGCGCTCGGCTCGGTGATGAATTTTGCGGAGAGCCCGGAGACGGTGCCGGATAATCTGCGCGAGGTGCAGCCGACCGTCTTCTTCGCGGTGCCGCGCATCTGGGAGAAATTCTATTCCGCCATCACCATCGCGTTGAAGGATGCGACGCCGTTCCAGCAATGGGTCTATCGCCGCGCCATTAACGTCGGTCTGCGCATGACGGATTGCCGGATCGAGGGCAAGATGCCGCCGCTGTCGCTGCGCATCGCCAACCAGTTCGCCTACCGGCTCGCGTTCCGCAACATCCGCCGCATGATCGGGCTCGACCGCTGCCGCATCGCCTTCACCGGCGCGGCGCCGATCGCGCCGGATTTGATCCGCTGGTATCTCGCGCTCGGCATCGACATCCACGAGGTCTACGGCCAGACCGAGAATTGCGGCGTCGCCACCATGATGCCGGCAGAGCGCATCAAGCTCGGCTCGGTCGGCACACCGGTGTCCTGGGGCGAGGTCGCGCTGTCGCCCGACGGCGAGATCCTGATCAAGGGCGACTTCCTGTTCATGGGCTACCTGAACCAGCCGGAGAAGACCGCGGAAGCCATCGACCCGCGCGGCTGGCTGCGTACCGGCGACGTCGGCACCATCGACAATGAAGGTTTCGTCCGCATCACCGACCGGATGAAGGACATCATCATCACCTCCGGCGGCAAGAACATCACGCCGTCCGAGGTCGAGAACCAGCTCAAATTCTCGCCCTACATTTCGGATGCCGTGGTGATCGGCGACAAGCGGCCGTATCTGACCTGCCTCGTGATGATCGACCAGGAGAACGTCGAGAAGTTCGCGCAGGATCACGACATCCCCTTCACCAATTACGCCAGCCTGTGCCGGGCGACGGAGATCCAGGACCTGATCTGGCGCGAGATCGAAGCGGTCAACGGCAATTTCGCCCGCGTCGAGACCATCAAGAAATTTTACCTGATCGAGCGCCAGCTCACCCCGGAAGACGAAGAGCTGACGCCGACCATGAAGCTGAAACGGAATTTCGTGAACAAGCGCTATGCCGCCGAAATCGATGCGATGTATCACGCGCGGGCGGTCGCTTGAATCTCGTTTGAAAAACAGCGAAGGAGCCGTGGCCATGCCCTTCGTGCAACATAGGCCTGAGGAGGAGACGTCAATGTCGAGATCGTTGAGAGCGTTCGGCCTTGCGGTGGGGGCAATGGCGCTCACGTGTCTGCCGGCCGTAGCGCAAACCAAGGTCACCAATGAAGGCATCTCGGCGAACGAGATCGTCATCGGCACCCATCAGGATCTGTCGGGCCCGATCAAGGTGTGGGGCGTGCCGGTCTCCAACGGCATGAAGATGGCGGTCGAGGAGATCAACGCCGCCGGCGGCATTCAGGGACGCAAGATCAGGATGATCCTCGAGGACAACGGCTACGATCCGAAGAAGGGCGTGCTGGCCTCGCAGAAAATGGTCGAACGCGACAAGATTTTCGTCATGATCGGCTCGATGGGATCGGCGCCGACGCTGGCCGCGCAGGACATCCTGTTCGACGCCGGCGTGCTCCAGCTGTTTCCGCTCACCGCCGCCGAGTTCACCTTCAAGTTCGATCCGGCCAAGCCGCAGGAGCGGCTGAAATTCAACAATCTCTTGCCTTATGTCGAGAGCACGCGCGCCGCGCTGAAATACATGATGGAATGGAAGGGCTTCCAGAAGCCCTGCATCATGCATCAGGACGACGAGTACGGGAAGAACGTGCTCGACGGCTTCAATCAGCAGCTCACCGCCATGAAGGTGCAACCGGCCTCGATCACGAGCTACAAGCGCGGCGCCTCCGATTTCAGCGCGCAGGTCGCCAAGATGAAGTCGGACGGCTGCGATCTCGTCGTGCTCGGCACCGTGATCCGCGAGACCATCGGCGCGATGACGGAAGCGAAGAAGCTCGGCTGGGACGTCACCTTCCTCGGCGCCACGCCGACCAACGTGCTGGAGGTGCCGACGCTGGGCAAGGAGGCGGTCGAAGGGCTCTATGCGGCGTCGGGCTTCGAGATCCCGTATGAGGACACGGCCAAGGGCAAGGTCCACGACTGGCTGATCAACTACAAGAAGATGTTCGGCACCGACGCCAACACGCAGGCGATCATCGGCTACAACGCGGTGACGACATTCGCGTTCTATGCGGACAAGGCGGGCAAGGATCTGACCGGACAGAAGATGCTGGATTCGCTGGAGTCGGGTGACAAATTCCTCGACATCTTCAACTCGCCACCGACCAAGTTCTCCAAGACCGACCACCTCGCCAACACCATCACCCAGGTGCAGCAGGTCAAGGGCGGCCGTTGGGTGCTGGTGAAGGACAACCTGATGTTTTGATTTCTGATCGCGCGGGCAGTGCACCCTCTCCCCATGGGGAGAGGGTGGATCGCCGCGAAGCGGCGAGCCGGGTGAGGGGTCTCTATCCTCATGAACAGTCTTGCGCGCGGAAAGAACCCCTCATCCGGCGCGCTTACGCGCGCCACCTTCTCCCACAAGAAGGGGAGAAGGAAGAGAGCGCGACACGCGGCTTCTACGACCCCCCGCCCGAGACACCTAGAGTCACCGGCGCCAGCTCGTCTTCCCGGCATCGCCAGCCGTCATTGGCTTTCACGAAGGCAAAGGTCCGCTCGATCCTGAGCCGGCGGGTGACATTGAAGGCCTCTGCGGAGCGCTCTTTGTTGCCGGCGCCGGGCTGCGGACGACCGGTCCTCAAGTCCCAGCAGGTGCCGGTGCAGGTGGTGGCGACCTTGCTACAGGCGGTGAAGGGCGCCAGCACGACCATCTCGATCTCGCCGGTGACCTGCGCGTCCTGCCCGCTTACCTGGCTGTCGAGCGCGTAGACGCGGTTGATGCGGACGAAATTGCCGCAGGAATTGGCGGCATGGATCCGCGCGGCGCAGAAGTCGACGGCGTCGGTGTCGGGCGATTTGGCCGCGACCTGCCGGCCGAACACCTTTTTCGGATCACCCTTGGCGGCGGCGATCTCGTCGGTCCTGCGCTTCAGATAGTCGGCGAGACAGTCCTCCGCGAAGGTCAACTCGGCAAGCGGCACGTTCTCCTTGCCGACCAGATTGCATTTGCGGTCGCGCTCCCGCGTCCATCTTCCGTATTCGGCGAAGGCAAAGCGTGCCGCAGTCGGGTCCAGTCTGCCGATCAGGCCGAGCACGCCACTGTTGAGCTCGGTCTCGGTAAGCGCCAGTGACGGGTCTGCGCAGATCATCGCGCCGGCCGCGGTGTTGGCCGCCAGACAGTCGAAATCGGCATCGCGCAGGATCGCGGCGCGCTCCTCGGTGACCTTGAGCAGGCAGGCCTTGATCCGGTCGACGTCGTCGTAGCGGATCGCGGTCTGGCCAATGATACCGCAGCCGAGGCTCCGCTGCTTGATCCAGATCGCATTTTCCTCAATCGCGGGCAGGCGATCCGGCAGGCGGGCAAGCCGCGCCTCGATCGCCGCGCTCAGCTTCTCGGCGGCGGCGGCAAGCTCGGGGTCACCGCACAACAGTTGATTGGCGGGGTCGCGGTTCTGCTGGCAGTTGTTCTTGGCGAACAGCGGCAGCTTGTCGGCGATGGAGCGGTCGGGCGTGCCGGATTGGGCGAAACCTGGCGCCGCCGGCCAAGCCAGTAACGCAAGCACAGACAGCACGATGAACCGCATTCCAGTCGTCCCCCAGCATGGTTGGAGCCATGCTAGCAGTTCCAGGCGGCGTGACGGAATGGGGTTGTGGCGGAACGGCCTAGGCTACAAGATAATTCAGCGCGTCTCGGCAACCAGCGACAGGCGCGGGCTCTCGAGCCCGGAGAACTGCACGGGCTCGCCGACATATTTCAGCACGGCGGACTGATAGAGCACGAACAGCGGCTGGTAGGTGCGCGCGTTCTCATCCTCGACCATCGCCATGCGGCGGTTGTCGAGCATCAGCCAGTGGCCGTCGAGCCGTGCAGCCGCAACCGCATGCGCTTCGCCCGCCAGCGTATCGCGCACCACGACGATGCGGAGGTCCTCGGCGGCAACGCCCGCCAGCCGCAGCGCGGCGAGCTTGGCGATGGCGTAATCCTCACAGTCGCCGGCGCCGCGCTCGAAAGTCGCAAGCGGCGAGCTCCAGACGTCCTCAGTGCCGTCATTGGCGGCGTGGATGGCCAGATTGATGGCGCGGTTGGTCTCGCCAAGCCGCGCGCGGCCCTCGCGGGTGCGGGCCTGGTCGACAATGGCGAGCAGCCTGAGCGCCGCGGGTGACGCGCAATTGTCGCGGTCGCCGTCGCACAGCGCAAGCTGCACCATGTCGTCGTCCAGCTTGTCCTTCAGCGCGAACCATTTCTGCCGCAGGCTGCCGGTGGAGATGGCGAAGGCGAACACGCCGAACGGCTCGGCGGATTTGCGCACGAGCACGCCTGGTCCCGGCGACAGCAATGTGCCGGCACGAAGATCGGCGGCCGATCCGAACAGGATCAATCCGCACAGAGCAAGGATGGCGCGCCAGGCGCGCCTGTGAGCAGCGGTCTCCATCTGACATCCCCTTCCGGCTTCGCCAGGTCCCCCTCGACCTGTGCGTGCCGGGCTTTGTTGCTTTCGAGGAGATAGTGCGAGACGGGCCGTTTTGTTCTGCTTAATGCGCCCGGCTGCGGTCCCAAAACCGTGGGGCAGGCTGAAGCGGGACTGCCCATTTTGCGTAAAATCTTACGAATCGGGGGCTAGGGGTACCTCGGCCGCCGCGAAAGCGGACCAATTGCAGATAGAAGTTGTGGGGACGTCGATTCTACGCCTATGGCTAATGACCCGCTATTTCACCGGTTCTGTTAGCTGGATCACAGATTTAGCTCCGTATTTGCCGCAGTATGCCGTGGGGCACCACGAAGAAAAGATGAAGTAAGTATCCGCTGTCAGATTTCTACTGCGGAATACATGGGATGACGGGACATGCGTTCAAATAAACTAAGATCTACTTGTAAAAATTCCCAGAATTACCTTGCTTTCTCTGTGGGTAGGGGATCCGCACGGGCGCCAACCGCCTAGTGACGCGAAATCACACAAGCAATAGATGGTTTCGCTAAGGACTTGGTAATGATATGCAAGCTTAGGCGGTCGATACTTATTTAAATATTAACCCTATTACGGTGCCCGGTTGAACTACGCAGGCAAATTTGACGCCGCGCTCTCCATGGACGGCTTGGGTTCCCGCTTGCCCGCCGATGGCCATGTCGATTCCTTTACTGCGAAGGGGCATGGCCATGTGCCCCAGGGCGCGTTCGTCGTCCCCGACGCCAACCTGATCTTCAACGGCGAGTTCAAGCGCGAGGGTGTGGACCTCGTGCTGTCTCATGACGGCCATGAGTTCGTCGTTCACGATTATTTCAGGGGCGACAAGCGCGCGGCGATCGCCTCGCCCGATGGCGCCCACCTGACCGGTGACATCGTCAACGCGCTCACGGGGCACGTTGAATACGCGCAGGCCGCGCCCGGCGTCGCCGCGGCGCAGGTCATCGGCCACGTCACCAAGCTCTCCGGTAGCGCGACCGCGGTCCGCAACGGCGTCTCGATCATTTTGAACAACGGCGACAATGTCGAGAAGGGCGACGTGGTCTCGACCGGCGGCGACTCGACGCTCGGCGTCACCTTCATCGACGGTACCGTGTTCGGCCTCTCCTCCAACGCGCGGATGCTGCTGAACGAGATGGTCTACGACCCCAACGGGTCGAACAATTCCTCGCTGCTCAGCCTGGTCGCGGGCACCATCACCTTCGTCGCCGGCGAGACCGCCAAGCACGGCGACATGAAGATCGACACGCCGGTCGCCACCATGGGCATCCGTGGCACGGCCGTGCTGACCCAGATCAATTTCGTCGTGCCCGCCGGTGGCGGCGATCCGCAACCGCAGGCGAGCTTCCAGGTTCTGGTCGAGCCGAACGGCACCACCGGCTCCTACATTCTGTTCGACAAGCTCACGCTGCTGCCGATCGCGACGGTCAACCAGGCCGGCCAGATGATCCAGATCAGCGGCGGCAACGTCTCGATCAGCAGTGCGCTGATGTCGCCGGATGTGCAGAAGCTGATCACGGACGTGTTCACGCTGAAGTTCACGGACAATGGCACCAACACCAAGCTGACCTCGAATTTCACCGACACGATCACGCAGACCGTCGACGGTCTGATGATCAAGACGCAGGCCGGCGCAAGTGCGACCCTGGTGTTCACGAACCTCAATGGACCGGGAACGCAAGGACCGGACCTTTCCCCGCAGTCCAGCACCCGTATTCCTGGCCCGCCCCATTCGAGCATCCTCGATTCCAACGGCAATGTGACGTCGGCATTCAAGGTGCCCGAGCACGCGAACGCGACCGGCGACCGTGCGGACACGACCGGCGACGCCGTGCCTCCCGACATCATCATCTTCCGCGTCAACTTCGTCGACCAAAACCTCGGCGACCGGCCGACGGTATCGGTGGACCTCGCCGACGCGCCGAACTACGCCTATATGGACGCCGGCCATCACGACGTCACCAACTCGCTCACGGCTCTCCAGAAGCAGGACATCGCGGCGACGCTGATCAAGATCAATGTCGTCGCGGACGGTGGCAACAACAACAACGGCTCGGCGCTCGGGACCTACACGATCCCCGACCACGCCTTCGACTTCCTCGCGGCCGGCGAGACGCTGACGCTGACCTACATGGTCCGCGTCGACAACAATTTCTCGATCGACCCCGAAACCGCCACCATCCCGATCACCATCACCATCACCGGCACCAACGATAAGCCGGTGATCACCACCAGTGTGCCGACCATCACATTCTCGGGTGGCACCAGCGTTCCCGGCGGCCCGCTCACCAGCGACGTCCCGACCTCGGGCACGCTGAAATTCACCGACGTCGACCTGACCGACAAGCACACGGTGTCGGTGAATCTGACCAGCGCCACCCTGCCGGACGGCACCGTGCCGGACGCGATCCAGAAAATCTTCGCAAACGCGATGTCGGTTGGGATCCACACTGACAGCACCGGAACCGGCAATGGCGTTGTGGATTGGTCGTTGGCCGATCTTCCCGTCTACCTCGCCGACTTCATCCCGGCTGGCGAAGTGGTGACGCTGACCTACACGGTCACGGTCACCGATTCGCAAGGCGCGACCTCGGATCAGACCATCACCGTCACGATCACGGGTACCGACGCGCCCGCCGTGGTGTGGATCGCGACGAGCAAGCCCGGAGCGCCGTCCGGCGGCTTCTGGAAGGACGGCGCGAACTGGGAGACCGGCGCCGCGCCGACGCTCAAAGATGATGCCATCGTCATCACCGACCAGCTGCACGGGCTGACGCCGTCCTATCCCGTCACGATCGACGCGGCCGCGTATGCCAAGTCGCTGACGATGGACGACTACGACACAAAGGTGCACCACACGGCGCCGCAGCTGATCAACCAGAGCACGTTGACGATCGCGGGCACGCTCACCCTGAACGCCGACGCGAGGTTCACCAACACCCTCGGAGGCCACGTTTTCCTCGGTGGCGCGATCGATGTCGAAACGATCACCCGGAAATCCGGCCTGATCGTCACCAATACCAGCAAGATTACGAATGCGGGCACGCTCACGCTGGCCGCAGGCGGCACGATCGATACCCTGACCACAATCAGCAATTCCGGCACGATCGACCTCTCCGGCGGCACGCTGGCACTGAAGAGCGATATTGCCAATATCGGCGGCACCTTGCAGGTCGATGCCGGCGCGACGCTGGTCGCCGGTACCGTGACCGTCGACGGCGGCACGGTCACGATCGCAGGTGCGCTGGAGCTCGATGGCAACGGCCTGATCGAGAACGGCACGCTGAACAATTCCGGCATGGTCAACGTCAAGGGCGCGGCAGAGTTCGCCCACGAGACCGTCTCCAACACGTCGAGCGGCACCATCGAGGTCCTGGCAAATGGCTGGCTGACGATCCATCTGGCCTCCAGCGTCACCAACAACGGCGCGGTCACCGTCGATGCCAGCGGCAAGCTGATCGTCAACGGCGCGACGATCGACGGCGCGGGGACTGTTACGAACAACAGTGAGATTGATCTGACCGGCAACGCCGTGCTCAGCCACGGCATCCTGAAGAACAACAGCGCCCTCAATGTCAGCGGCACCGGCAATGCGCTGGACGGCGAGACCGTCACCAATGCCGGCACCATCGAGGTAGTCGCCCTTGGCGCACTCGCGATCGAGGGATCGACGGTCTACAATTCCAGCGGCAGCATCATCGTCGACACCAATGCCGCGTTGACCCTGAGCGGCGCCACGCTCAGCGGCGGTGCCGTCAAGGGCGGCGGCAGCATCGACGTCACCGGCGACAGCACGATCGACGGTCAGGCGACGCTGAGCGAGGGCATCGTCACGGTCGAGAGCGACGTCACGCTGGCGCTCGACGATGCGACGGTTGCGGGCACCGCGATCACCAACCGCGGCACGGTCGCGGTCGATGCGAGCAAGACGCTGACGTTGAACGGCGCGACGATCGACGGCGGCGCGGTGACGATCGCGGGCACGCTGGAATCGACTGGCACGAGCGCGATCTCCGAAGCCGACATCACCAACACCGGCACGATCACTGTTACCAGCGGCAAGCTGACGATTGATCCCGTCGTGTCCCATACGCTCACCAACAGCCACCTGGTCCAGGCGAATGGCGGCGAGCTCGATATTTCCGGCGAGCTGATCGTCAACACCGCGGATATCAAGGCGATCGGCGGCGGCATCCTGAAGCTCTCGACGCTGACCGTCACCAACGACGGCGGGACAGTCACGGTTGACGGTACGTCAAAGCTCTATCTGACGGACGTTTCGATCAACGGCGGCAGCCTGAACAATTCCGGCAATCTCTACGGCGTGTCCGGCTCCAGCACGATATCGGCTGCGGTCACCAACACCGGCACCATCGAGGTGCAGGCCGGCACGCTCGATCTCGCTGGCGGCCTCACTGGCGCCGGCACGCTGATCATCGACGACAAGGCGACGTTGGAGCTCGGCGGTGCCGACGCGCAGACCGTCACCTTCGCGGGCGGCGCCGATACGCTCAGGCTCGACAAGGTTGCGGGCCATACCTTTACCGGCACCATCACCGGTCAGGCGACGACCGCCGGGACCTTCACGGTCACCGGTGATGCCAACATCACGACCGGGAAGGGCGACGCGCTCGACTTCACCGCGTCGGGCGGGCTGAGCGGTAGCCGCGGCGACATCGTGCTGACGCCGACCGGCACGCTGACCGGCGCGACCAACGGCATCGTTGTCACCCAGAACGGCATCGGCAACATTTCGCTGACGACGGTCGGCGACGTCATCGGGCTTGCCGGCGATGGCATTGTCCTGCACGACGGCGCGACCGGCGCAGGCGACATCACGGCGACCATCGGTGGTGCTGCAACCGGCGCGGTCGGTCTCGACATTGTCGCCAACGGTGCCGGCAACGTCACCATCACCAATAGCGGGCATGTCACCGGCACGAGCTCGTTCGGCATCAGTGTCGATCAGGACGGCGCCGGCGCAACCGGCTCGACGCACGTTACGAACACCGGCTCGGTGGTCGGCGCCAACGGTATTGCCGCGATCTCGATCTATGAGAATGCCAGCGGCACGGCAACGATCACCAATTCCGGCACCATCGGGCCCGACGCCGCGCTCGTGACCTCGACGAGCTACGCGATCTTCGAGACCGGCGGCGCCATCACGATCAACAACACCGGCCACATCGACGGCAGCATCTCGGTCGCCACCGCCACGTTCAACAACGAGAGCGGCGGCACCTGGACGGTCGCCGGCAGCGGCGTGTTCGGCGATGCGTCCTCGATCGTCAATCATGGCACGATCGACCTGCACGGCGCGTCGATCTCCGGGACCGGGCTGAGCCTCGAAAATGACAGTGTGATCGATAGCTGGGGCACCGCGTCGATCTCCGGCACTGTCACCAACACCGCCACCATCGAGGTTCACACCGGAACCCTGACGCTGGTCGGCTCGCTGTCGGGCACCGGCTCGGTCACGATCGACGCCGGCGCGACGCTTGATGTCGACGGCACGGTGTCGCAGACTATGAGCTTCCATGGTGACGGTGCCGAACTCCAGATCGGCACGACGAGCTTCGGCGGATCAGTGGCTGGCTTCGCCGCGACCGACAAGCTGGATCTGTCGACCATCAAGTTCGACGGTGGCACCTCGGCAACCTACGACGACGAAACCGGCGATCTCGTCGTCAGCGATGCCTACGGTCACAGCATCACGGTGAAGCTCGTCGGCGAGGATTACAGCAACGCTAGTTTCGCCGGCAGCAGCGACGGCCATGGCGGCACGCTGATCACGCTCAATGCCGACGACGACAAGCCGACCTTCATCGCCGCCGAGACCTCGCAGAGCGCGGTCCTGACGGAGCAGCCGGACCTCACCGGCGCCACGGCGACGATCGACCAGTCGACGCCGACTGGCGGCGCGATCCATTTCACCGATGTCGACCTGACAGACCGGCCGACGGCGAAGGTCACCGACCAATCCGTCACCGGGCTCGACACCGACGGCATCACGCACCTGACGTTGACGCCGGACGAGATCACGGCGCTGGAAAACGCGCTGTCGCTGCAGCAGACCGGCAAGAACAACGGCACCGTCGGCTGGAGCTATTCGATTGCCGACAGCTCGCTGGATTTCCTCGGCGAAGGCCAGACCGCGACAGTGGTGTCCACCATCACGATCGAGGACAGCCACCACAAGACCGACACCGCTGAGGTCACCGTCACCATCACGGGCAAGAACGACGCGCCGGCGATCACGACCGGGACCAACGACACCGCCAGCGCCACCCTGACCGAGACCAATGCGGGGCTGAGCAAGACCGGCACGCTGACCGTGTCCGACGCCGACGCCACCGATCACGTGACGGCATCCGCCACGGACGTCGCCATCTATCTCGATGGCCATTTGCAGGCGGACGGGTTTGAGGGATTGTCGGCCCCGGATTTGCTGAGCTATCTCACGGTGCAGTGCGGCGATATCCTCAACGGCACCGCCACCCACACCCAGTTCTCGTGGCATTTCAATTCGGGCGAGCAGCCCTTCGACTTTCTCGCCGCCGGCCAGACGCTCTCGCTGCAATACACCATCGTGCCCAACGACGGTCACACGACCGGCACGGGCGAGATTGTCACCATCAACATCAACGGCAGCAACGATGCGCCGACGCTCGACTGCACGACCTTGGCCTCCGTCGCCGGCAACCAGAGCAATCCCGGCGGCGACACCGTCAGCGATCTCTTCGCAGGCAAGTTCCACGACGTCGACGACGGCGCGAGCTTCAAGGCCATCGCGGTCACCTCGGACGCGGCTACGGCCACCGAGGGGGTTTGGCAATACGAGATTGCCGGCACCCATCAGTGGGTGGATATCGGATCGGTCTGCGACACGCAGGCGCTGGTGCTGGCTACCGACACGCTGATCCGTTTCGTGCCGGCCGACGGCTACACCGGCACGCCGGACCCGCTCGGCGTCCACGCGCTCGACAATACCTACAACGGCGCTATCACGACCTCCTCCGCGTCGCCGGCGACGATCGACATCACGGCCATGAGCACGGATGGCACGGCCCCGGTGTCTGACAAAGCCGCCACGATCGGTACGAGCGTGACCGCGCCCGTCGGCGGGCCCGTCATCGACACCAGCCATCTCCTGATCTCGTATAACAGCGAGTTCAACACCGATACCCTCACCAACCTCACGGTTTCCGACATCGATCCAGGTGCCGCGACGGACACCTTCACGGTCACGGCGACGACGGGACATTCGGGCACGAGCGTCACGCCGGACTTCGCGTCGGGCTCGCTCAGCGACATCAACCCCATCTTCCAAAACGGTGGTACTTACGACCCGGGACCGACTCCGCCAGCTACCGAGCAGATCGTGCTGACCGTCGCCGATTCCGAAGGTCGATATGATTCGATCCATTTCATCTTCAACAAGGCCGGTGACCCTGGTAAGGGCATCACCCTGCAAGGCACCAGCGGCAAGGACGTCATTTTCGCGACGACGACTGGCGATACGCTGACCGGCGGCGGTGGCAAGGATCAATTCGTGTTCGCGCCGAACTGGACCGGGGACGACGCCCATCACACCATCACCGATTTCGCGACAGGCGATAAAATCGACCTGCGCCAGTTCTCGGATGTCAGCTCCATCTACGGTCTCACCATCACCCAGCAGTCCGGCGATACGGTGGTCGCCTGGCAGCATCAGATCGGCGAGGGATCGGTCACGGAGCACGAGCAGCTGCTGCTGAAGAACGTGACCGCAGCCCTCAAGGCCAGCGATTTCATCTTCCACGTCTCCTGATGGCCGGCGGACCTGGTGACCGGCGGGCCTGCCGGCTACGCGCGAGCATCTTGACCGCAGCAAAAAATCGATGATCCTGCGGCCTGCGGAATGGCCAATCGCGCGCCGACGCTCCATGATCGGTCCGAGAGCGTGATGCGCGGCAGGAAGTTCGACTGACATGAAACGTCTCAGAATCTTGCGCCGATGGTTCGCGCGAAAGTTCGGTCTTGCGCGGCTGATGTGCCTTGCGCTGCTGGTCATATTTGCCGGCATCCGGCTCTGGGATCCGCCGCCGGTCCAGGAGCTGCGGCTGCGCACCTTCGACATGTTTCAGCTGATCGACCCGCGCCACAAGACGGTACGGCCGGTCACCATCGTCGACATCGACGACAAGAGCCTGGCCAGGCTCGGCCAGTGGCCGTGGTCGCGCACGCGTATCGCCGACCTGATCGCCAATCTCACCAACAATGGCGCGGTGGTGATCGGCTTCGACGTGGTGTTCTCCGAGCCCGACCGGCTCAACCCGGACCTGGTCGCGAACCAGATGCGCTATCTGGACGACGCCACCCGCGCCAGGCTGCGTGAGCTGCCGAGCAACGACCAGATCCTTTCGGAAGCCATCAAGCGCTCGCGCGTGGTGCTGGGCGAAACCGGGCAGCCTGCGATCGGCTCCGAGATCGACAAGACGCTTCCCTTCACCGGCGTCGCGACGGTCGGCGAGGAGAATGCCGAAAACTTCCTGTTCGAATTCCCAGGTCTGCTGCGCAACGTGCCCATCATCGAGAACGTCGCCGCCGGCCGCGGCCTGTTCACGATCAGGACCGAGCGCGACGGCCTGATCCGCCGCGTGCCGATGATCATGCGCGCCCAGGGCCACATCATGCCCTCGCTCAGCCTCGAGATCCTGCGCGTCGTGACCGGCACGCCGACGCTGCTGGTCCGGACCGACAAGACCGGCGTACGGGCCGTCCGCCTCAAGGGCGTCGAGATCCCGACCGACAAGAACGGCCAGCTCTGGGTGCATTATGCCCGCCAGGATTCTTCGATCTACGTCTCCGCCGTCGACGTGCTCGACAACACCGCGCCGCCGAGCAAGATCGCCGGCAAGCTGATCTTGATCGGCACCTCCGCGGTCGGGTTGAACGACCTCAAGACCACGCCGGTGTCTTCCAACATGCCGGGCGTCGAGATCCACGCCCAGGTGCTCGAAAGCGTGCTGAGCGGCGCGGTCATCTCCCAGCCGAACTATGCGCTCGGCGTCGAACTGCTCGCCGCGCTGATCATCGGCATTCTCGTCATCATCTTCACGCCGAATCTCGGGCCGGTGCGGCTGGTGCTCGCGGGCGCGACCTTCGCGGCCATCCTGGTCGGTGTGTCCTGGTTCTTCTATGCGCAATACCGCTATCTCATCGACTTCACCTATCCGCTGCTGTCGACGACCGCGATCTACCTGACCTTCATTTTCGCCAGCTTCGTGCGTGAGCAGCGGCAGCGCGTGCAGATCCGCGGCATGTTCGCGCAATACATGTCGCCGGAGCTGGTCGAGCAGCTGGCGCAGGCACCGGAGAAGCTCAAGCTCGGCGGTGAGGAACGCGAGATGACGATCATGTTCTCCGACGTGCGCGGCTTCACCTCGATCTCGGAAAGCTTCAAGCGTGATCCGCAAGGCCTGATCACGCTGATGAACCGCTTCCTGACGCCGCTCACCAACGTCATCCGCGCGAACAGAGGCACGATCGACAAATATATGGGCGACGCCATCATGGCGTTCTGGAACGCGCCACTCGACGACAAGGCGCATGAGGTCAACGCCTGCGAGGCGGCGGTCGGCATGCTGGAGAAGCTCGACGAGGTCAACAAGGAGCGCCAGCAGGAGGCCACTGACGGCGGTCACGTCTTCATCCCGCTCAATGTCGGTATCGGCCTCAACACCGGCATCGGCGTGGTCGGCAACATGGGGTCCGACCAGAAATTCAACTATTCGGTGCTCGGCGACAGCGTGAACCTGGCGTCCCGCCTGGAAGGCCAGACCAAGGAATACGGCTTCCCGATCATCGTCGGCTCCAGGACGGCGCTCGCCGTCAAGGACAAGTTCGCGATCCTCGAACTCGACTTCATCATGGTCAAAGGCAAGAGCGAGCCGGAAGTGATCTACGCCATCGCCGGCCGCGATGACGTGATGCATTCGGGCGCCTTCCAGCGCCTGCGCAACATCACCATCGAAATGCTCGGCTGCTACCGCAGCCGCAACTGGCAGGGCGCTCTCGACGCCATCGAACGCGGCCGCCGGAGCGAGGACGCCGACACGCTGGAAAAGCTGTTCGGGCTTTATGAGGCGCGCATCAAGGATTTCAAGATCGATCCGCCGCCGGAGGGCTGGAACGGGGCGTATGCGTTGCTGACGAAGTAGGGGGGCAAGTGTGTGGGCTCCGCCGTCGCCCGCACTCCGTCATTGCGAGCGGAGCGAAGCAATCCAGAGTGTCTCCGCGGATGCATTTCTGGATTGCTTCGCTCCGCTAGCAATGACGAGTCTGTTGAGGGGTTTGTGGGCAATGGCTCTCGGCGGTCGTCCCGGCGAAGGCCGCGACGACCGCATTCATCGAATTTGGCGCCGCAGCCCCCTCACTCCACCCCGATCGTGGTCAGATCCTGGAACCAGTGCTGCGCCTGGACGAACTGCTTGATCTTCGGCGACAGCGCGTGCGGGTTGGTGTCGTGGACGACCCAGACCAGCACGGCATCGTCGACGATCAGGGCATGCGCCTGCGCGATCAGATCGTCCTGCTTGGCGGTGTCGAAGGTCTGCTTGGCCTCGCTGATCAACGCGTCGACCTTCGGGTTCTTGTAACCGCCCCAGTTGACGCCGACCGGCGCGATCTGGTCGGAGGCGAAGAAGCGGACGATGGCGTAGAGCGGGTCCGAGGTGACATAGGCGATGTTGTTGGCGGTGATGCCGGCATTCATCTCATCGGCCGCGCCCTTGCGCCAATGCGTATAGAGCGTCTCGAGCTCGACCACCTTGAAATCGATGTCGATGCCGATCTCCTTGAAGCTCTGCTGGAGGAATTCGTTCATCGGCAGCGACAGCATCTGGCCGGTCCCGCCCTGCGCGATGATGAAAGTTGCCTTCAGCGGCTTGGCCTTGGAGTAGCCGGCCTCCTCGACCAGCTTCTTGGCCGCGGCGAGATCGTATTTCAGCTCAAAGCTCGGCTTGCCGAACCATGGGCTCGATGGGTCGACCTGGCCCTTCGCAGGCTTTGCCAGCCCGTTCATCAGCCCGACCACCGCCTCCCGGTCGATCGCAAGGTTGAGCGCCTTGCGCAGACGGATGTCGGTCCAGGGCGAGCCCGGCAGCACGCTCAGATGATAGTTCCAGACATGCGGCGTGACATTGTCGACGATCTTCATGCCGGCGGCTTTCAGCTGCGGCACGGCGTCCGGCGCCGGCGTCTCGATCAAATCGACTTGCCCCGCGAGCAGCGCGTTGGTGCGTGTCAGCGCTTCCGGCATCGGCACCAGCACGATCTTGTCGACTTTTGGAATCCGTTTGGTGTTCCAATAGTCCGGATTCTTGGTCAGCTCAGCAAGCTCGCGCGGCACCAGCTTGGTCAGCTTGAACGGGCCGGTGCCGGAGGGCTGGCTAGCGAACTTGTCCCAATCCTTGCCGAGCTTGTCGTATTGCGCCGGGCTCGAGACCAGGAACCACAGCATTTGATAGGGGAAGAAGGAATCGACCGCTTTGGTGGTGATTTCGATCGTGGAATCGTCGATCTTGGCGTAGCTGGCGACAGACGGAAGCCGCGTCTTCACCTGCGCGCTCTGCCGCTTGTCGAATTGCGGTGCCTTGTCGTTGAGCACCTTGTCGAGATTCCAGATCACCGCATCGGCGTTGAACTCGCTGCCGTCGTGGAACTTCACGCCCTTACGAAGGGTGAAGCGCCATTTGGTCTTGTCGGTGTCGTCGACCTTCCATTCGGTGGCGAGACCGGGCACCAGCTTGCCCGGTCGGTCGGCGACGTCCATCTCCCAGGCCACCAGCGGATCGTAGATGGTGTAGGCCGTGAACTGATAGGCACCGGCGCCGCGATCGGGCTGGCCGGTCGTCAGCGGAATATCCGCCATCGAGATGCCGTAGCGCACCACCGTTTCGGCGCGCGCCGAGATTGCGGAAACCGCCAGCGCAAGCACGGCGAGACAGGTCGATAGTCGGATACGCATGGCCCAGAGCTCCAGGAGAAAATTCAAGGGAGAATTCGAGGCCGAACTTGCAATCTTGATGCCAGAATAGGCAGCGTGGTGCCTATCCACACGCTTGATCACAAGGACTTGTCGTCGCAGGGGCAATTTGCAGAATAAGTTTCCCCATTGGCATACGCATTGCATACGTTTGCATCAAAATTAGTCATCGAAAGCCGGAAAAGGACTGAGGCAATGCTTATCAAGACAACCACCCGCGCCGCGCTGATTGCGGCGCTGGCCCTGACGACTGCGGCCGCGTGGCCGCGCGCGGCCAGCGCAGAAATCGTGCTGCGCATTGGCATGACGGCTGCCGATATTCCGCGCACGCTGGGCCAGCCCGATCAGGGTTTTGAAGGCAACCGCTTCACCGGCGTCACCATGTATGACGGGCTCACCGGCTGGGATCTCTCCTCCGCCGACAAGGCCAGCGTGGTCATCCCCGGCCTCGCCACCGAGTGGAAGGTCGACGATTCCGACAAGACCAAATGGATCTTCAAGCTGCGCCCCGGCGTCACCTTCCATGACGGCTCGCCGTTCAATGCCGATGCGGTGGTGTGGAATGTCGAGAAGGTCTTGAAGCAGGACGCGCCGCAATTCGATCCGAGCCAGGTCGGCGTCACCGCCTCGCGCATGCCGACGCTGGCCTCCGCCAAGAAGATCGACGACATGACGGTCGAGCTCACCACCAAGGAGCCCGACAGCTTCCTGCCGATCAACCTCACCAACCTCTTCATGGCGAGCCCGGCGAAGTGGCAGCATTTCTACGACAAGGCGGAAGGCGCGGACGCCAAGGCGAAGTCGCAGGCCGCCTGGACTGCGTTCGCCAAGGATGCCGCGGGCACCGGTCCGTGGAAGATGGCGAGCTTCACCCCGCGCGAGCGGCTCGAGCTCGTCAAGAACGCGAATTATTGGGACAAGGCGCGCGTGCCCAAGGCCGACAAAATGGTGCTGCTGCCGATGCCGGAAGCCAACGCGCGCACCGCGGCGCTGCTGTCCGGACAGGTCGATTGGGTCGAGGCGCCGGCGCCGGATGCGTTGCCCGAGCTCAAGCAACGCGGTTTCAAGCTCTACGCCAACGAGCAGCCGCATGTCTGGCCGTGGCAGTTCTCCCGCGTCGAGGGCTCGCCCTGGAACGACATCCGCGTGCGCAAGGCGGCGAACCTCTGCGTCGATCGCGAAGGCCTCAAGGACGGCTTGCTCGCCGGCCTGATGGTGCCGGCGACCGGCACCTTCGAGCCCGGCCATCCCTGGCGCGGCAAGCCGACCTTCGAGATCAAGTATGACAAGCCTGCTGCCCAGAAACTGATGCAGGAGGCAGGCTTTGGTCCGAACAAGAAGCTGACGGTGAAGATCCAGACCTCGGCCTCTGGCTCCGGCCAGATGCAGCCGTTGCCGATGAACGAATATCTCCAGCAGGCGCTCGCCGAATGCTATTTCGACGTGCAGCTCGATGTCATCGAGTGGAACACGCTGTTCACCAACTGGCGCCGCGGCGCCAAGGATCCGAGCGCCAACGGCTCGAATGCGACCAACGTCACCTATGCGGCAATGGATCCGTTCTTCGCGCTGGTGCGCTTCCTGCAATCGAGCATGGCGCCTCCGGTCTCGAACAATTGGGGTTTCATCAACAATCCCAAGTTCGACGAGCTGGTGAAGAAGGCGCGGCAGACCTTCGACCCCGCCGCGCGCGACGCTGCGCTCGCCGAACTGCACGCGGCCTCCGTCGACGACGCAGCCTTCCTCTATGTCGCCCACGACGTCGGCCCGCGCGCGATGAGCCCGAAGGTCACGGGGGTGATCCAGCCGAAGAGCTGGTTCATCGACTTCTCGCCGATCTCGATCGTGCCGTAACTCTCACGGCTCACTCGGTGCACCCTCTCCCCCTGTGGGAGAGGGTGGCTTCGCGCAAGCGAAGCCGGGTGAGGGGTTCTCTCCGCGGATGCGGACCTCTCAATCGAAACGATTTCGTCCGCGGAAACAACCCCTCATCCGGCGCGCTCGTCGCGCGCCACCTTCTCCCACAAGGGGAGAAGGAAGAAAGAACCAAACGTGCTCGCCTATATCGCCAGACGCATCGTCTATGTCATCCCGATCGTCATCAGCGTCGCGCTGGTGTGCTTTCTGCTCGTGCACATCACGCCGGGCGATCCGCTGGTTGCGGTGCTGCCGGCCGATGCCTCGCAGGAGCTTGCTGCGCAGCTTCGCACGGCCTACGGCTTTGACCGTCCTCTGCCGGTTCAGTTCGGCCTGTGGCTCTTGCGCGCGCTGCATGGCGATCTCGGCAATTCCATCGCGACGGGCCGTCCCGTGCTCGCCGAAGTCATGCGCGCGGTCAGCAACACCGTCACGCTGGCGATCGCGGCTGCGATCATCGGCTTCACCATGGGCATCCTGCTCGGTCTGATCGCCGGCTATTTCCGCGAGACCTGGATCGATAAGCTCGCGACCTCCTTTGCCATCGCCGGCGTCTCGGTGCCGCATTACTGGCTCGGCATGGTGCTCGTCATCATCTTCTCGGTCGAGCTGAACTGGCTGCCCGCGGTCGGCGCCGGTCCCGGCGGCTCCGCAGCCTGGGCCTGGGACTGGGAGCACCTGCGATATCTCGTGCTGCCGGCGATCACGACCTCGGTGATCCCGATGGGCATCGTCACCCGCACCGTGCGTGCGCTCACCGGCGATATTCTTTCGCAGGATTTCGTCGAGGCCCTGCGCGCAAAAGGTCTGCACGAGACCGGCGTGTTTCGCCACGTCATCAAGAATGCCGCACCGACCGCGCTCGCGGTGATGGGCTTGCAGCTCGGCTACATGCTCGGCGGCTCGATCCTGATCGAGACCGTGTTCTCCTGGCCGGGCTCAGGCTTCCTGCTCAATTCGGCGATCTTCCAGCGCGATCTGCCGCTGTTGCAGGGCACGATTTTGGTGCTGGCGCTGTTCTTCGTCTTCCTCAATCTGCTGGTCGACATCGCGCAAGCCGCGATCGACCCGCGCATCAAGCGGGGCTAGCCGATGAGCGAGCTTCCGTTGTCAGCCACCAGCGATGCCGCGCTGCAGGCCGCGCCCGCGACCAAGGCGCGCGGCTATTGGGCGACTGTCGGCCGCCGTATCGCCCGCGACAAGGTCAGCATGGTCTGCGCGCTGGTGCTGCTGCTGATCTTCCTCTCCGCGATCCTCGCGCCCTGGCTTGGTCTCGAAGATCCCTACAAGGGCTCGATGATCCGCCGCCTGCGCCACATCGGTACGGTCGGTTATCCGCTCGGCACCGACGAGCTCGGCCGCGACATGCTGGCGCGGCTGATCTATGGCGGCCGGCTGTCGCTGGTCATCGGCATCCTGCCCGTGATCCTCGCGTTCTGCATCGGCACCTCGCTCGGCCTCGTTGCCGGTTATGTCGGCGGCAAGCTCAACACCGCGATCATGCGCACGATCGACGTGTTCTACGCCTTTCCGTCCGTGCTGCTGGCGATCGCGATCTCCGGCGCGCTCGGCGCCGGCATCCTCAACTCCATCGTGTCGCTGACCGTCGTGTTCGTGCCGCAGATCACCCGGGTCGCCGAAAGCGTCACCACTGGCGTGCGCAACATGGATTTCGTCGAAGCCGCGCGCGCCTCCGGTGCCGGGCCCTTCACCATCATGCGCGTGCACATCCTCGGCAATGTGCTGGGCTCGATCTTCGTCTATGCCACCAGCCTGATTTCGGTCTCGATGATTTTGGCGGCAGGCTTGTCCTTCCTCGGCCTCGGTACAAAACCGCCGGAGCCTGAATGGGGCCTGATGCTGAACACGCTGCGTACCGCGATCTACGTCAATCCCTGGGTCGCAGCATTGCCCGGCGTCATGATCTTCGCAGTCTCGATCTGCTTCAATCTTCTCTCGGACGGCCTGCGTAGCGCCATGGACATCAGGAACTAGCCATGAGCGAAACCAACAATTCGGTCGCAATGCTGGAGCCGATCGAAGACCTTGGCGGCGTCGCGCAGCCGCTGCTTCAGGTCAACGGCCTGACAAAGCATTTCCCCGTGCGCGGCGGGCTGTTCGCCGCGAAGCGCACGGTACGCGCCGTCGACAATGTCTCCTTCTCCGTCGCCAAGGGCGAGACGGTCGGCATCGTCGGTGAGTCCGGCTGCGGCAAGTCGACCACCGCGCGGCTCCTGATGCACCTGATGCCGCGCGATACCGGCGACATCATCTATGACGGCATGAGCGTCGGGCAGGCCTTGTCGTTGCGCGAGCTGCGCCGCGGCATGCAGATGGTGTTCCAGGATTCCTACGCCTCGCTCAATCCGCGCCTCACCATCGAGGAATCCATCGCTTTCGGCCCGAAGGTGCATGGCATGGCCGATGGTGCGGCACGTGCGCTGGCGCGCGAGCTGCTCGGCAAGGTCGGCCTCGTCCCTGCAAACTTCGCCAACCGCTATCCGCACGAAATTTCCGGCGGCCAGCGCCAGCGCGTCAACATCGCGCGGGCGCTGGCATTGTCGCCGCGGCTGGTGATCCTCGACGAGGCGGTTTCGGCGCTCGACAAATCGGTCGAGGCGCAGGTGCTCAATCTCTTGGCCGATCTCAAGCGCGAGTTCGGCCTGACCTATCTCTTCATCAGTCACGACCTCAACGTCGTCCGCTACATCAGCGATCGCGTGCTGGTGATGTATCTCGGCGAGGTCGTCGAACTCGGCCCCGTGGATCAGGTCTGGGACAGCCCTGCGCATCCCTATACGCGTGCGCTGCTGGCCGCGATGCCTTCCTCCGATCCGGATCGGCGCACCGAAAAGCCGCCGATCACCGGTGATCCGCCCAATCCGATCGATCCGCCCTCGGGTTGCCGCTTCCACACCCGTTGCGCGTTTGCGGAGCCGCTCTGCGCAAATGCTGCACCAAAGCTGACGGCCGTCGATAGAATGGGCCACGAGGCCGCGTGCTACATGGCGATTCCGGGTTCAGGCCATAGCCGCGCGCCCCGAGAGGAAACCGCATGACGAGACCAACGACCAAAGAGATCAAGGCGACGGCGCAAGTTGCCGGCGTTCCCGTCGATGATGAGATCGCAACGCGCATCTCCAATTCCATCGGACCGGCGTTCGAAGGCTTTGCGGCCATCGCCGGCACGCTGCCGTTCGACCTCGAGCCCGCTTCTTACGTGCTCGCGCAGACCACGAAGGTGTCGAAATGAGCACCGAGCCCGCCTTGATGACGCTCACCGAGGTCGCGCGCGCGATCGCGATGAAGCAGGTCTCCTCGCATGAGGTGACGCGCGCGCTGCTGCATCGCATCGCGCAGTGGCAGCCGCATCTCAACGCCTTCATGTCGATCGAATCGGAAGCCGCGCTGAAGGCGGCCGATGCCGCCGACGCCGAGCTCGCCAGGGGCGAGCTGCGCGGTCCGCTGCATGGCGTGCCGCTCGCCCACAAGGACATGTATTACGATGCGGGCAAGGTCGCGACCTGTGGCTCGCTGATCCGCCGCGATTTCGTGCCGACCGTGACCTCGACCGCCTTGCAGCGGCTGAAGGATGCCGGCCAGGTCCGGCTCGGCACGCTGCACCTCGCCGAATTCGCCTATGGCCCGACCGGCCACAACCATCACTACGGCCCGGTGCGCAATCCCTGGAACGTCGCGCACATCACCGGCGGCTCGTCCTCCGGCTCCGGCTCGTCGGTCGCCGCGCGCTTGACCTATGCGGCGCTCGGCTCGGACACCGGCGGCTCGATCCGCATGCCCGCGCATTTCTGCGGCGTCACCGGCTTGAAGACTACCTGGAGCCGCGTCAGCCGCGCCGGCGCGATGCCGCTGTCGCAATCGCTCGACACCGTCGGCCCTCTCGCGCGCACGGCGGAGGACTGCGCGCTATTGTTGGCATTGATAGCGGGGCCCGATCCCGAGGACTCGACGGCGAGCCACGAGCCGCTGTCGGATTACGTTGCGGCCACCAAAGGCTCGCTGAAGGGCCTGAAGATCGGTGTGCCTGCCTCGTTCTATGTCGACGATCTCGACAGCGAAGTCGCGCGCGTGCTCGACGAGACCATCGCCGTGCTCAAGCGCGAAGGCGCCGACATCGTCACCGTCGAGCTGCCGGAACAGCGGCAATTGTCCGCGGCGAGCCAGCTCGTGCTCGCGGCGGAAGCGGCCGCCTTCCACAAGCGCTGGATGATCGAGCGGCCGCAGGATTATGGTTCGCAGGTCCTGATGCGGCTTCAGAACGGTCTTGCCGTTCCCGCGATCACTTATCTGGAGGCGATGCGTTGGCGCGGACCGGCACTCGCCGCGCACAATGCAGCGACTGCGGGGGTCGATGCGGTGATTGCCCCGGCCTCGCCGATACCGGCACCCACGATCGAGGAAAGCGACGTCGGCGGCGGACCGAACGCGCCGGCGCTGCTGCAGCGGCTGACGTTGTTCACCCGTCCGGTCAATTTCCTCGGGCTGCCGTCGCTGACCGTGCCCTCCGGCTTCACCAAGAGCGGCCTGCCGATCGGCATGCAGCTGATCGGCCGCTCCTTCGATGAAGCGACCCTCCTCACCATCGGCGCCGCGTTCCAGCGCGGCACCGATTATCACGACCGGGTACCCAAGCTGCCGTCATGACAAAGCTCGTCGACATCTCAGGCCTCAATATCCGCTTTACCGGCGAACGCACGGTCTATGCCGTGAACGATCTCAGCCTCTCGCTCGGCGACGGCGAGGTGCTGGGCCTGCTCGGCGAGTCCGGTTCGGGCAAGAGCGTGACCTTGCGTGCTCTGATGCGGCTATTGCCGAAGAAGCGCACGCAGATATCCGGCACGGTCAACGTCATGGGGCGCGACGTGCTCGCCATGAACGACGAGGAGCTGTCGTCGTTCCGTGGCCAGACGGTGTCGATGATCTTCCAGGAGCCCGCGCTCGCGCTCGATCCGGTCTACACCATCGGCGCGCAGATCGCCGAGAGCGTGGTGCGCCACGAAGGCAAGTCTTATGCGGCGGGCCGCGCGCGGGCGCTGGAGATGCTCGACGTCGTGCGTATCCCGTCGGCAAAACGAAGGCTGGATGCCTTTCCGCACGAGATGTCCGGCGGTATGCGTCAGCGCGCGATGATCGCGCTGGCGCTCGCCTGCCGGCCCAAAATCCTGCTCGCGGACGAGCCGACCACGGCGCTCGATGCCACCGTGCAGATCCAGATCCTGCTGCTGCTGCGCGAGCTGCAACGCGAGTTCGGCATGTCCGTCATCTTCGTTACCCACGACATCGGCGTCGCCATCGAGATCTGCGACCGCGTCGCGGTGATGTATGCCGGCCAGATCGTGGAGCAGGGGACATTGCGCGACATCGTTCGCTCACCGGTGCACCCCTATGCCAAGGGCCTGCTCGCCTCCACCATCCATGGCGCCAAGCGGGGGCAGCGGCTAGAGACCATCCCCGGCACCCCGCCGTCGCTGGCGGAGAGGCCGCGCAACTGCTCCTTCGCCCCGCGCTGTGCGGTGGCGCAGCCCCGCTGCCTGGAGCAGCTACCGCCGAATGTGGAGGTCGGGCCGGGCAGGGCGGCGAGGTGCGTGCTGGCGGAGCCGGTGCTCGCGTCGTAGGCCGGTGCGCTCCTGATCTCGAAAATCCCCTACGCCAGCACGGAGTTGTCACCCTTCACCGGGCGCACTCGGCGAAGAGCCGTTCTACCGTGCATGGGGTTGTTTTCGACATTTTTGTCCCCACGGAGGCCTCCGCAGGAGCGGGGAACAGCATTCAGACCCCATTCATCCGGGTTCCCGTTCCATGCGGCCGTTAACGGAGAGGGATAACTTATGTACATTTCCAATGAAGGCCTGCTCGTCATCCTGTTTGTCGGCCTGGTGGCCGGCTGGCTTGCCGGCAAGGTGGTGCGCGGAACCGGGTTCGGGATCATCGGCGACATCGTGGTCGGCATCGCCGGCGCGTTGGTGGCGAGCTTCCTGTTTCCCAAACTCGGCATCCATATCGGCACCGGGCTGATCTCGGAGGTCATCTATTCCGCCATCGGCGCGGTCATCCTGCTGCTGGTGGTGCGGCTGGTGCGCGGCGGCGGCCGGTTCTAGCGCCCGCGGGCTTGGTCGATCGGAACTTTGCGCCTCTCCCCAGCCCTGGGGAGAGGCGTTGTTGTCTGCTATAAAAAGCCGCAAAGACTGTGAAATACCGGACTTGCGCATCGGGCCGTCCGGGGTAGATGTGGCCCGGTAGGGCTTGGATCAATTTCGAGTGCGTTGCACGCTGGGGAGAACGCGATATTAATCCGGGGCGAGTACCCCTCAATTTGCCTTTGAAATCAGGGGTTTTGCCCCGCACCCGAAAGAGATCAGACTGATGGCAGCCGTTCCCGGCCTCCGCCGTTCAGAGCTCGGTGACGCGCTGCGTGCCTGCCGCACGGCGTTGATCGGCCTTGGCTTGATGAGCTGCATGATCAACCTGCTCTATCTGACCGGGTCGATCTTCATGCTCGAGGTCTACGACCGGGTGCTGCCGAGCCGGAGCATTCCGACCCTTGTCGGCCTGATCGTCCTCGCCAGCTTCCTCTATGTGGCGCAGGGCGTGCTCGACATGATCCGCAACCGCATCCTGGGACGGATCGGCACCGCGCTGGACGAAGCCCTCAACAAGCGCGTGTTCGACACCATCGTGCGCCTGCCGCTCCTGGTTGGCAGCCGCAACGAGGGACTTCAGCCGCTGCGCGACCTCGACAATGTCCGCTCTTTCCTCGGCGGCATGGGACCGAGCGCGTTCTTCGACCTGCCCTGGCTGCCGCTCTATCTCGCCATCTGCTTCGCGTTCCATGTCATGATCGGGCTCACCGCATTGGTCGGCGCAATCATCCTGGTCGGGCTGACGTTGGTCACCGAGTTCCTGTCCCGCCAGCCGGCGAAGGAGGCGATGGGCCTTGCCGCCCAGCGCAACGATCTCGCCCAGTCCAGCCGCCGCAACGCCGAAGTGCTGGTGTCGATGGGCATGGCCGGCCGGCTGAACCAGCGCTGGAGCGAGGCCAACGAAAAATATCTCGCCGGCAATCAGCGTGCGAGCGATGTCGCCGGCGGCCTCGGCGCGGTCGCAAAAGTGCTGCGCATGATGCTGCAGTCGGCCGTGCTCGCCGTTGGCGCCTATCTCGTCATCCACCAGGAGGCGACCGCCGGCATCATCATCGCGGGCTCGATCCTCTCCGCCCGCGCGCTGGCGCCGGTCGATCTCGCGATCGCGCACTGGAAATCCTTCGTCACGGCGCGCCAGAGCTGGCAGCGCCTCAGCCGTCTCCTGGAACAGATGCCGGCGCAGACGATGCCGACCCAGTTGCAGGCGCCCACCAGCCGCCTCTCGGTCGAAGGCGTTGCGATGGTTGCGCCGGGCGACCAGCGCCTCATTGTACAGGACGTCAACTTTGCGCTCGAGGCCGGCAACGGCCTCGGCGTGATCGGGCCGAGCGGCTCCGGCAAATCGTCGCTGATCCGCGCGCTGGTCGGCGTCTGGCAGCCGGTGCGGGGCAAGGTGCGGCTCGACGGCGCGGCGCTCGACCAATGGGCATCCGACGTGCTCGGCCGCTACATCGGCTATCTGCCGCAGGACGTCGAATTGTTCGGCGGCACCATTGCGCAAAACATCAGCCGCTTCGATCCCGAGGCGACGTCCGACGGCATCATCGGCGCGGCGAAGGAAGCCGGCGTGCACGAGATGATCATCAAGATGCGCGAGGGCTACAACACCCAGGTGGGCGAGCAGGGCACTTCGCTCTCCGCGGGGCAAGCACAGCGCGTGGCGCTCGCGCGTGCGCTCTACGGCAATCCGTTCCTGATCGTGCTGGACGAGCCCAATTCCAATCTCGATACCGAGGGCGACGAGGCGCTGACCCGCGCCATCCGTGCCGCGCGCGAGCGCGGCGCCATCGTCATCGTGGTGGCGCACCGGCCGATCGGCGTCGAGGCGGTCGACCAGATCCTGGTGCTGCGCGACGGCCGCATGCAGGCCTTCGGGCCGAAGGAGCAGGTGCTCGCCCAGGTGCTCCAGACCCGCGTCGCGCCGCCGGCGCCGATCAAGATCGTCAGCGAAGGCGGAGTGGCCAAACCATGAGCACGATGACGATGGGCGGGCCAAAGCCCGCCGCGAAGCGGACCGTGCGGGAGTCGATCCGGTTTCATTTGATCCTCGGGATCTCGATCGTGCTGGTTCTGGCCGTCGGCCTCGGCGGCTGGGCGTCGATGGTGCAGATCTCCGGCGCGCTGATCGCGCCCGGCCAGATCGTGGTCGAGTCCAACGTCAAGAAGGTGCAGCATCCGACCGGCGGCGTGGTCGGCGAGGTGCGTGCCCACGACGGCGACGTGGTCAAGGCAGGCGATATCGTCGTGCGGCTCGATGACACCGTCACCAAGGCCAATCTCGCCATCGTCACCAAGAATCTCGACGCCGGACAGGCACGCGGGGCGCGCCTTACGGCCGAGCAGCGCGGGCTCGACAAGATCGAGTTCCCGCAATCACTGCTCGATCGCGGCAACGATCCCGACGTCAAGGTGCTGCTCTCCGCCGAAACCAAGCTGTTCGACGTCCGCGTCAACGGCCGCGCGGGCCAGAAGGCGCAGCTCCGCGAGCGCATCCAGCAGCTCAACGAGGAGATCGAGGGTCTCTCGGCGCAGGAAAAAGCCAAGGACAAGGAGATCGCGCTGGTGCAGCAGGAGCTCATCGGTGTCCGCGATCTCTATGACAAGCACCTGGTGCAAATCTCGCGCCTGACCACACTCGAGCGCGACAGCGCCCGTCTCAACGGCGAGCGCGCGCAGTACATCGCCTCGCGGGCGCAGGCCAAGGGCAAGATCACCGAGACCGAACTCCAGATCATCCAGGTCGACAAGGACATGGTGAGCGAGGTCTCCAAGGATTTGCGCGAGACCAATGACAAGATCGGCGAGTCGATCGAGCGCAAGGTTGCGGCCGAGGACCAGCTCCGCCGCGTCGACATCCGCGCGCCGCAGGACGGCATGGTGCTGCAATCGATCGTGCATACGGTCGGTGGCGTCGTCACCGCCGGCGATGCCCTGATGCTGATCGTGCCGCAGGCCGACGACCTTCAGGTCGAGGCCAAGGTCAATCCGGTCGATATCGACAAGCTCCAGATCGGCCAGAAGACGCTGCTGCGCCTCTCCGCCTTCAACCAGCGCACCACGCCCGAGCTCAACGGCGTCGTCACCCGCGTCTCGCCCGACGTCACCACCGACCAGCGCACCGGGCAGAGCTACTACACCATCCGCGTATCGATGTCCGCCGAAGAAGTCGCCAAGCTCGGCGATTCCAAGTTGATCCCCGGCATGCCGGCGGAAGCCTTCGTCCAGACCGGCGACCGCACGATGTTCTCCTACCTGATGAAGCCGCTGCACGACCAGTTCATGCGGGCCTTCCGGGAGAAGTGACGCGCGAAAGCGCGGCATCCCGGCGTGGTCTCGCTGTCTCCACTCGTCATTGCAAGCGTAGCGAAGCAATCCAGCCTGTCTCCGCGGCGAGATTTCTGGATTGCTTCGCTACGCTTGCAATGACGGCGAGGCTTCGTTCTTGCTATAGTTCGACTCGAGCCCAGCAACCCGGCGTCGAACAATGCAATCGATCCAGTCCCCACCGCCCATCGGCACCGAATTCTTCTCCGACGCCGGCCTTGCCGTCGCCCGTCTCGAAGAGATCTACGAGCGCAACACCAAATTCCTGCGCCATCGGTTCGAGGCCTATGTCAACGGCGAGGCGATCACGACGCGGGTGCGGGCCTATTATCCGTTCGTTCGCGTCACCACCGCGACCCATGCGCGGCTCGACTCGCGTCTGGCCTATGGCTTCGTCGCCCGGCCCGGCGTGCACGAAACCAGCGTGACCAGGCCGGATTTGTTTCGGACCTATCTCACCGAGCAGATCGGATTGTTGATCCAGAACCATGGCGTGCCGGTCGAAATTGGCGAATCCGTCGAGCCGATCCCCGTTCACTTCGCCTATCGCCGCGACATCAACATTGAAGCCGCCATCACCACCAGCGAGAATTCACCCGTCACACGATCGCTGCGCGATGCCTTCGACGTGCCTGATCTTGCCACCATGGATGATGCGATCGCCGATGGCACGTTCGAGCTTCGGCCGGGCGCGCCCGAGCCTCTGTCGCTGTTCCGGGCCGCCCGCGTCGATTACTCGCTGCGCCGGCTCTACCACTACACCGGCACCGACCCCGAGCATTTCCAGAATTTTGTCATTTTCACCAACTACCAGTTCTATGTCGATGCCTTCGCGCAACTCTGCCAGCAGCGCCTCCAATCCGGCGAGGCCGGTCTCGACGCCTTTGTCGCGCCGGGCAATGTCATCATGCGCAATGACGGCACAACGACGGGCACGGTGCCCGCGCGCGCGCCGCAGATGCCGGCCTTTCATCTGGTCGCGCCCGGCTATCGCGGCATCACCCTGATCAATATCGGCACCGGTCCCTCCAATGCGCGCAACGTCACCGACCATGTCGCGGTGCTGAGGCCGCATGCCTGGCTGATGCTCGGGCATTGCGCGGGCCTGCGCAACACGCAGCGCCTCGGCGACTACGTGCTCGCCCATGGTTACGTGCGCGAGGACCACGTGCTCGATCGCGAGCTCCCGCTCTGGGTGCCGATCCCGGCGCTGGCGGAGATGCAGGTCGCGCTCGAACAGGCGGTCGAAGATGTCACGGGGCTGGAAGGTTTCGAGCTGAAGCGTCTGATGCGCACGGGAACGGTCGCGAGCGTGGACAATCGCAATTGGGAGATCTCGGGGCCTGAGGTCATTCGCCGTATGTCGCAATCGCGCGCCGTGGCGCTCGACATGGAATCGGCAGCGATCGCCGCCAACGGCTATCGCTTCCGCGTCCCCTACGGCACGCTGCTCTGCGTCTCCGACAAGCCGCTGCACGGTGAGATCAAGCTCGCGGGCATGGCCAGCGAATTCTACCGCCGCCGCGTCGGCCAGCATCTCGAGATCGGCCTGAAGGCGCTGGAGCGGCTCAAGCAGCAGGAATCGGAGCGGCTGCATTCACGCAAGCTCCGGAGCTTTGCCGAAGTGGCGTTTCAATAATGCCCGCGACAAGAACGACAGAAGAACTGTCGTACGAGCGTTGACGTCTCCGTGAGGACAGCGTCCCGGAATATCCCCGCAGAGGCAGGGTTATCAATTCGTCCGGGGCCGCTTGGATCAGACAGGAGACAGACATGATCGCGAGGATGATCAGGCTCGTCACGCTGGGTGCGTTTGCGGTGGTAATGTTGGACACGCCGGCGTTTGCCGCGGGCGGTGGAGGCGGCGGCGGTGGGGGCGGTAGCGTCAGCTCCACCGATCCCTATGCCGGTGCCTATTCGGACCAGAAAGCGCAGCCGGCGCCGACTTATCCCCATCGCTCCGGCACCAAGGCAACCCAGAAAGGCAAGAAGGCAAACAACCAGTCAAGCATCGATGACCCCGCGTTTGCAGCCGGCTACCGCGTGGCTTACGACTCGATCTACCAGCGCAACGACTATGCGACCGCGATCGAGCAATTGAGGGCTCTCGGTCATGACGACCATCCGAACGTCGCCAACCTCATCGGCTATTCCTATCGCAAGCTCGGCGACTACAAGCAATCGCAGGTCTGGTACGAGCGCGCGCTGAAAGTCGATCCGAACCACGTGCTGACCTGGCAGTATTATGGACTGTGGCAGCTCGAGCAGGGTAATCGCGAGCAGGCGCGCTATCATCTCAGCCGGATTGCCGCCATTTGCGGGACGGATTGCGAGGAGTACAAATCATTGGCCGCGGCGCTGGAGAAGCCGACCGGGACTGCGCTCGTCTATTAGGGGACCGCGGCTCTTCTTGCGGCCATGGTGACAAGCCGCCAGATTTTTTGCATTGTCCCGTTCGGGGGCGCGAACGGGACAATTGGATGCCGCTGGCGCGCGACAAGATCATCGGTCACGACCTCGAACGTCTGGCGTTCCGCTTCACCATGCTGAACGACGACGAGGTCGTGCAGTGCCAGATCAGCGACGCCGCCATGGACGAGCTTGCGGGCATGGAGGGTACCGAAAGCAGCGCACGCCAGGCGCAGTTCCTGTCGCTGCGTGAGACGATCGAGCGGATCGCGTCGGATCTCTACGACGAAGCACCGCGGTTCAAGGGCTACGTGGTGCGGATTTTCATGCGGCATTTGGGACGGTAGTGTCGCTCCGTTCTCCGCCGTCATCGCCCGGCTTGACCGGGCGATCCAGTACTCCGAGACAGTCGTGATTGAATCGATAGGCTGCGGCGTACTGGATGCCCCGCCTTCGCGTGGCAACGGTGTTGTGGCGATACTGCCCTGACTGACAGCGCAGCAGCTCACCCCTCCAGCTTCCTCAACAACAACTTCAGTGCCGTCGCCGCGAACACCTGCATGTTGGCAAAACGGTCGTTGCTTCCCGTCTCCAGCGTGATCACCTCCGCCGCGGGTCCTGCGACCGCCATGCAGCTATGGCCGGCGGCATCGCCATAGCGGTTGCCGGAGGGGCCGGTCGCGCCGGTCTCGGACAGACCCCAGTCGCTATTGAAACGGCCGCGCATCTGCTCGGCCAAAAGCTTGGCATAGGGCTCCGAGGAGGAACGAAAGCCTTTCATACCGTCATCCGAAATATCCATCAGCACGCGCCTGGCATCACGGGTGTAGACCACCGCGCCGCCGAGGAAATAGGCGGATGCGCCGGGCACCGCGAGCAGGCTGGCCGAGATCAGGCCGCCGGTCGAGGATTCTGCGACCGCAATGGTCTGTTTGCGCGCGATCAGTTTCGCCGCGACCTGTTCCGCAATGCCAACGAGCTCTTTCATTTCTTTAACCTCACTCCATCGCAACCGAGCTGTTCCTTCCTAGCATATGGCAGCGGCCTTGGCCGAGTTGCGGGCGGCGGGCAGGCCTGCTTGAATGGCGGGACGCAAGACGGCGCGGCCAGGCGCTGCGCCAGAAAATCGAGGAAACGTGAGAAGGGAGACGTCATGGCGTCCCTGATCGCCGGCGGGGTGGATTGCGACGTGCATCCGGCCGTGCCGCATCTGACCAGCCTGCTGCCCTACCTGAACGACTACTGGCGCGACCAGGTGACGACGCGCGGCATGGTCGATCTCATCTCGCAATCTTATCCGCAGAACTCGCCGATCACGGCGCGCCCCGATTGGCGGCCCGAGAGCGGCAAGCCGGGCTACGCCATCGAGGACATGCAGCGCCATGTGCTCGATCCCTTCCAGCTCAAGCTCGCCATCTGCAACCCGCTCTACGGCGTGCAGATGGTGTTCTCCGAGGACCTGCAAGCCGCGTTCTGCCGCGCGCTGAACGAGTGGCTGGCGAAAGAATGGCTCGATCGCGATCCGCGGCTGCGCGGCTCGATCGTGATCCCGACGCAAAGCATCGAGAAGGCCGTCGCGGAGATCGAGCGCTGCGCGCAGGATAAGCGCTTCGTGCAGGTGCTGATGCTGGTGATGGGCGACACGCCGCTCGGCAAGCGCGCGCTATGGCCGATCTACGAGGCGGCGGAACGGCTGGAACTCCCCATCGGCATCCATGCCGGTTCCGCCTACCACAATCCGCCGACCGCGGTGGGCTGGGGTTCCTACCACATCGAGGACTATGTCGGTCAGGCCCAGGCGTTCCAGACCCAGCTCACCAGCCTGATCGTCGAGGGCGTGTTCATGCGCCACCCGCGGCTGAAGATGGTGATGCTGGAATCCGGCATCTCCTGGATTTCCCCCTATCTCTGGCGGCTGCACAAGTTCTGGCGCGGGGTACGGATGGAGACGCCCTGGGTCGATCGCGCGCCGCTGGAAATTGTGCGCAGCAACATCCGCTTCTCGTTACAGCCATTTGACGCGCCGCCGGACGAGGCGACATTAATTCGCCTGTTTGATCATATGCAGTCGGACGAATTGGTCCTATTCTCCACGGACTACCCGCACTGGCAGTTCGACGGCCAGGACGCGCTGCCCGCAGGTCTCACCCCCGATCTCGTGCGCAAGATCATGATCGATAATCCACACGCCACCTATCCCCGCCTGACTTAGCCGCTGCCAAAGGAGGCAAGGCGATGAATATCCAATTCCGCGAAAGCACCGAAGCCGCTTCTCCCCTGACAACCAAGACCGCGATCGCGGACTGCGACATCCATCCGGCGCGCGCCAGTCGCACCGAGCTCTATCCGTATCTCGCCAAACGCTGGCAGCATCATCTCGAGGTCTACGGCGTCCATGCCTATCAGGGCATGATGGGAGGCCCGCCCTATCCGAAGGCCCAGCCCAATGCCTCGCGCCGCGACGCCTATCCGCCGGAAGGCGGCCCGCAGGGCTCTTCGCTCTCCTTCATGCAGAAGCAGCTGCTCGATCCCAACAACGTGCAGCTCGGGGTACTCAATCCGCTCAATACCGGGCAGGGCATCCGCAATCACGAGCTCTCGGGCGCCTTGTGCTCGGCGATCAACGATTGGCAGATCGACAAATGGACCAGCAAGGACAAGCGGCTGAAGGCGTCGATCGTCGTCGGCAATGAAGACGGGCTATCGGCCGCCGCGGAGATCCGCGAGCGCGCCGGCGACAAGAATTTCGTCCAGGTGCTGCTGCTCAGCCGCAATGTCGAGCCGCTCGGGCAGCGCCGCTACTGGCCGATCTATCAGGCCGCGGAAGAGGCTGGCCTTCCCGTCGGCGTCCACGCCTTCGGCTTCGGTGGCAATCCGATCACGCCGTCGGGCTGGCCGAGCTATTACATCGAGGAGATGGTGGGGCATTCGCAGTGCCAGCAATCGGCACTGGCGAGCCTTGTTTTGGAAGGCGTGTTCGAGCGTTTCCCGAAACTGAAGATGGTGATGATCGAGGCCGGCTTCGGCTGGGCGCCGTCGCTCGCCTGGCGGCTCGACAAGGTCTGGCAGCGGCTCAGGAGCGAGGTGCCGCATGTGAAGCGGCCGCCGTCGGAATATATCCGTGAGCAGGTGTGGTGGACGACGCAGCCGATGGAGGATCCCGAGCGGCGCGAGGATCTGTTCGACGTCATCAAATGGATCGGCTGGGACCGGCTGCTGTTCGCGACCGACTATCCGCATTGGGACTATGACGAGCCCTCGCGCGTGCTGCCGGCGGGCGTCAGCGACGACAACCGCGAGGCGTTTTATCTGGGCAATGCCAAGAAGCTGTACGGGATGAGTTGATGGCGCGGCATGTGATTGCCGCGGTCGATGAGTTGCCGCCCGGTTCGCGAAAATTTTTGGAGATCGACGGACGGCCGATCGCGGTCTTCAACATCAAGGGCGAGTATTTCGGCCTGATGAACCGTTGCCCGCATCAGGGCGCGGCGCTGTGCGAGGGCCCGCTGATCGGTCTCGCCCAATCCAGCGACCCCGGTGAGATCGAATATACAAAGCTAGGGGAGATCATCCGCTGCCCCTGGCACGGCTGGGAGTTCGACATCCGCACCGGCCAATCCTATTGCGACCCCCGCCGCTTTCGTGTGAAGGCGTATCCAGCCCATGTCGAGCCGGGCGCGAGTGTGGTGAAGGGGCCGTATGTCGCCGAGACGATCCCGGTGAAGGTCGAGAGCGACTACGTGGTGGTGGAGCTTTAGGTCATTCCGGGGCGACGCGAAGCATCGAGTTCTGATGCGCAATTGCGCATCAGAGAATCCATCGTGCCGGAAGAATGCTGGGAGAAATGGATTCCGGGTTCGCCTCTTCGAGGCGCCCCGGAATGACCATCAGTGGCTCGCCGCCGGTTCACCGAGGGCATCGTACGTCGTCACCGCCTGGCGGCCACCGCGGTAGACGATCGATGTGGCAATGATGCCAAGCGCAGCGGCGAACATCAGCCAGAAGCCGGGTGAGGCTCTGTTGCCGGTGTAGTCGATCAGCAAGGTCGAGGCGAACGGCGTGAAGGTGCCGAACAGCGCAGCGGCGAGCGCGAAGGCCAGCGAGAAGCAGGTGGTGCGGACATGCGCCGGTACGATCTCGACCAGAGCACCGAGCATGGTGCCGCTGTACATGCCGAAATAGAACGAGAACATCATCTGGACCGCGAGCAGCTTGCCGAAAGTCGGCGCGGCGACCAGCCAGGACAGCGCCGGGTAAGCGGTGACGAGCGCCAGGCTGGCGATGGCGAGCAGCACCGGCTTGCGGCCGACGCGATCGGACAGCGCGCCGCCGACCGGATTCCAGATGAAGTTGGTCACGGCCACGAGCAACGTGACGAGGAGCGCGTCCTGCGTCGACAGCTTCAGCACGGTCTTGCCGAAGGTCGGCGTGTAGACGGTAACGAAGTAGAACGTCGTCGTGGTCAGGACCGCGATCATCATGCCGAGAATGACGATGCGCCAGTTGGCGAGCGCGGAGGCGAACACCTCGTTTGCCGTTGGATGCTTCTTCATGGCGAGGAAGGCCGGCGTTTCCTCGAGCGTCCGCCGCAGCATGAAGATCAGGGGGATGATGAGGCAACCGACGAAGAAGGGAATGCGCCAGCCCCAGGCGGTCACGACGTCCGCCGGCATCACCTCGGACAGGATGAAGCCGAGGATCGATGCCACGAAGATCGCGACCTGCTGGCTCGACGACTGGAACGAGGTGTAGAAGCCGCGATTGCCCGGCGTGGAGATTTCCGCGAGATAGACCGACACGCCGCCGAGCTCGACGCCGGCGGAGAAACCTTGCAGCAGGCGGCCGAGCAGCACGATGATCGGCGCTGCGATGCCGATGCTCGCATAGGTCGGGCAGAATGCGATCACCACAGTGCCGGCGGCCATGATGGCGAGCGTGACGATCAGGCCCTTGCGTCGGCCGATGCGGTCGATATAGGCCCCTAACACGATCGCGCCGACGGGCCGCATCAACGCGCCGAGCCAGAACACGCCGAATGTGTTGAGCAGCGAGGCCGTCTCGTTGGTCGAGGGGAAGAACGCCTTGCCGATCGCAGCGGCATAAAATCCGAACAGGAAGAAGTCGAACTGCTCGAGGAAATTGCCGCTGGTGGCGCGCAGGATCGCGCCGATGCGCGACTTGATCTCGGGCGGATTGGTTGATTCTGTTGGTCCAGCCATGACGTTTCTCCCCATTTTAAACGCGGCCGGACCGGAACTCATCTTCACGGCAAGGCGACAGATTGTTGCTGTGACAATCTGACTACCCCTCTCGCGCGAGGCGATGCGAGTCAACTCATTTTGCTGCGGAAGCCGATGATTTTTCAGGCTTTATTCTGCGTTGCAGCGATCATCCATTGGCGGAAGGCGGCGAGCTTCGGCGCCTCGCGGCGACTCTCCGGCGAGACCAGGTAGAAGCCCGCATCGGCCGGCAGCGCGATCTTGAAGGGAACCACGAGCCGGCCCTTGGCGATGTCGTCGCTGACGTAAGAGGTCCGCCCCATGGCCACGCCGATGCCGTCGATCGCGGCCTGGATGGTCATGAAGATCATGTCGAAGGTGATGCCGGGCTGCTTGGCGATATCGGTCGGCAGGCCCGCCGCCGTCAACCACAGCCGCCAGTCGTCGCTGTTGGCGTTGGATGTGTGCAGCAGCGGATAGCCGCGGAGGTCCTCCGGCTGGTGTAACGGCTTGTCGCCGCATAGCAGAGAGGGGCTGCACACCGGAAACAGCTCGTCCGCCATCAGCCAATCGGCGCGCAGGCCCGGCCATTGACCGCGGCCATAGCGGATCGCGGCGTCGACATCGTCGCGCTGGAAGTCGACGAGGCTGGTCGATGTGGTGATGCGGACGTCGATGCCGGGATGGGCGTCCTGGAAATCGGTCAGTCGCGGCAGCAGCCATTTCGCGGCTAGGGAAGCCAGCGTCGAGATGGTCAGCACCTTGTCGTCGTCCTTGCGCAGCAGCCGGTCGGTCGCGAGCCGGAGGTCGTTGAAGGCGGCGCGGACGCCCGGCAAATAGTCGCGCGCCTCGGCCGTCAGCGCCAGCGCGCGGTTCTGCCGGATGAACAGGCGAATGCCGAGCTCCTCCTCGAGCCTGCGGATCTGATGGCTGATCGCGGTCTGCGTCACGTTCAGCTCTGCCGCCGCCAGCGTGAAGCTGAGATGGCGCGCGGCGGCCTCGAACGCCCGCAAGCCATTCAGGGAGGGTAATCTGGCAGTCATTTGGCAGCAGGATGCATGAGCTTATTTCATGCGAAGGGGTACAAATTGTCGTTTGTCGAAACGCGCGCGCGGGCAGATATTCCGCTCCAAGTTAGCTCAAGGAGCTGAAAATGTCTACTTGCACCGACAATTCGATGACAAATCATCATGCGCCTGGACTGCTCTACCAGCTCGGCGACACCCTCCATATCTGGCACGAGCGCTACCGGACCCGTCGCGAGCTGACCCATTGGACCGCCCGCGATCTGCATGACGTCGGCCTGTCCTGGACCGACGTTGCCTACGAGGCCGACAAACCCTTCTGGCGGGCCTGATTGGCCGCCAGGCCGGCGCCGCCTGATCACAGGGGCGCCGGCGGTCCCTTTTCCCTTGAGGCTCGTGTCATGAGCATCCTTCGCCTGGAAGATTTGAAGCAATATTCGGATTCGCTGCGCACCCGGCAGGGCGAGCCGCTCAACGTGCGCTTCGTCGAGCCGCGCGATACCGATGAGCTTCAGCACTATTTCCGCTCGCTTACGACCCGCTCCCGCTACAACCGCTTCTTCGGTGCCATCAGCGAATTGCCGAAGGGGCTGCTGCACGAATTTCTCCAGGTCGGCGAGCGCGAACGTTTTACCGTGGTCGCCACCATGATGGTCGACGGCTTCGAGACCATCGTTGCCGAAGCGCGCTATGCCTTCCATGTCGAGACCTCGACGCTGGAATTCGGCCTGTCGGTCGACGATCGTTGGCAGGGACATGGCATCGCCACTGCGCTGCTGAAGAACCTTGAATGCCGCGCCGCCGCGCTCGGTGCCGAGCATATCTTCGGCGACACGCTGCGCTCCAACCAGACCATGATCTCGCTCGCGCGCAAATCCGGCTTCGCCTTCGTCAACCATCCGGACGACTGGAAGCTGGTGCGCTTCGACAAGGAGATCAACGTCGCGCCGAAAGACATTCCCTGCGCCAGCTGGCGCCTCGCCGCTCTTTCCCGTCAGGCCGTAAGCCCCTCAGCCTCCGTCTGACACCACTCCAAGCCCGGCCCTGATGATTCAGAGCCGGGCATTTTTTTGTGGTCCGCGAGCGACGTGTTCCTCATTCGAACTTGGCCGGCACCGAAGCAGGCCGGGTCGCGTCCAGTAGAAACATCACCAGCTGATCCAAATCCGTCGTGCCGTCGCTGAAGACCTCCATGGCCATGTCAGGGCCGTGGCCGACCATCGCCTGACCAGCTTCGGTGCGGTTGATGCCGTGCGGCGTTCGTTGGCCAACCCGACCCGCGAGTACATAGAACGATTCAGAGCCGGGATGTGAATGCGCCGGCGTCCTGGAGCCGGGCGGGCCACCGGCATGATTGATTTGCAGCAGATATTCGGGCGCAGGGAAGATTGGTACCGGGCCAATTTCGGCGACTTTGCTGCCGCCAGGAGTCATGCCGCCCTTCGGGCCAAGCGTGAACAGCCAGACCTTGCCCGAGACCTCAGCAGCCAATGACGTCGGACCTGTACTCGCAGCGGCTTGCGCGAGATCGAGCGTCGAGAAATTCTCGATCCGCCAGTAGAGCTCGCCTGGCGGCAGGCCATTGAGCTTTTTCTGCGCGACTTGCGTGACGACGAATTTTCCCGGCTCGGCCGCTACCGGCGGCAACATCGCCATCGCAAACAGCGACACCATCGAAGCGACGAGATGGCAAGTGCCCAATCTTCGAGAGTTCATGGTGTCACTCCTCGATTGCGCGTCAACTAAGCAACTGCGTAGATATTACTTCCCCGTGAACACCGCCTTGCGCTTCTCGATGAAGGCCTGCACGGCCTCCTTGTGATCGGCGGTCGTGGTCAGCCGCATCAGCCGTTCGGCCTCGTGATCGCGCGCGGTCTCGAAGTCGAATTGCAGGGCTTCGTCGAGATTGTCCTTCATGTAGCGCAGCGCGAGGCGCGGGCCTTCGGCGAGCGATTTGGCAAGCGCGAAGGCTTCGGCCTGCAATTTGTCGTCGGGCACGACGCGGTTGACGAGGCCAATCGCTTCAGCACGCGCGGCATCGACGCGATCGCCGGTGAACATCAATTCGCGCGCCCGCGCAGTGCCGACGAGTCGGGTGAGCAGCCAGGCGATGCCATAGTCGCCGCTCAGCGCGATGCGCGCATAGCCGGTGGCGACAAAGGCCGATTGCGCGGCAATGCGGATGTCGCAAGCCATGGCGATGGCAAGCCCCGCGCCGACCGCTGGGCCGGGCAGAGCCGCGATGGTCGGCTTGCGCACCGACACCAGCGCGCCGGTGAGCAGCCGCTGCCGCTCCTGGAGGTCGGCGACGCGGTCTTCCAGCGACATCTCCAGCTTCTTCGGGTCGCGATGCGCGCCCATGCCCTTGACGTTGCCGCCGGCGCAGAAGGCTTCGCCCGCGCCGGTGATCAAGAGCGCGCCGACATCGGGATTCTCGCCGCAGGTCCGGATCATCGTGCGCAGCGCCGGCGTCAGCGTGTCCGACAGCGAATTGCGCGCCTCCGGCCGGTTCAGCGTGATCACTGCGACGCGGTCGCGGATGACGCAGAGCAGTTCATTGGTCCCGGTGTCGATGGTGGTTTCCGTGGTCATGTCGCTCCCTCTCTTTCGTCATTGCGAGGAGCGAAGCGACGAAGCAATCCAGTCTGTATCCGCGGGGATATCTCTGGATTGCTTCGCTTCGCTCGCAATGACGTCTGTTGTTACGTTATTGCCTCAAAACTTCTCCACCCAGGGCCGCAACTCCAGCTCCCAGCTCCAGGCACTGCGCGGCTGCTGCAACACGTTCCAATAGCTCTCCGCGATCGCATCGGGATCGAGCATCGAATCCGGCTTGTCGGCTGGCTCGGTGCGCACAGTACTGCGGATGCCGCCGTCGATCACAAAATGCGCGACATGGATGCCCTGCGGCGACAATTCGCGCGCCATGCTCTGTGCGAGGCCGCGCAGCGCAAACTTGCCCATCGCGAACGGCGCGGACTGCGCATAGCCCTTGACGCTGGCCGAAGCGCCCGTGAAAAGAATCGCGCCGTGCTTGTTCGGCAGCATGCGCTTTGCCGCCTGCTGCGCCACCAGGAAGCCGCCATAGCCGCTGACCGCGATCGCCTGCGCGACCTCGGCCGGGACGAGATCGACAAACGGCCCGCGCGCGCGCCCGCTGGCATTGTAGACCACGAGATCGGGCGTGCCGATCTCGCGCTCGACCAGGCCAAACAGGCGCTCGACCTCCTCGGGGTCGGTGGCGTTGCAGGCATAGGCCTTTGCCCCGGTCTCGGTGCAGAGCGCGCCAAGCTTTTCGATCTTTCGTGCGGCAAGCGCGACGCGAATGCCCTGCGCGGACAGCAGCCGCGCCAGCGAGGCGCTCAGGCCTTCGCCGGCGCCGACGATGAGCGCGATCTTGTACTTTGGGTGTTCCATGACGTGATCCCTGGGAGGTAAGGAGCCGTTGATCTATGCATCGTCCGCGCTGACAACCAGCGGGAGTGATCACAATTCCGCAGAGCGAATTGCTCCCTCGCGGCGATCATGCCTCCCTGACAATTTGCGGCTTTATCCAATCTGTCGGCTGGAGCATGATCGACATCATCCAAAGCGGCAAGCGCTAAAGCAGCGCAAAATGACCGCTGGGCGGAAACGAAGAGGACGATCATGCCAAAGCCGGCCACAGCGCAGCCAAAAGATGTCGCGGCCGCACCATCCGGCCTGCTGGCGCCCGATACGGCAGGCATGAATTTCTACCGCGCCGATCCGGCGCTGACGGATCTGTTGCGCATCCATCTGCCGGAGACGCTGTTCCGCCACATCGAGCCGCATCTCGATCGCCTGGGTGAATTGGCCGGCGGCCCACTCGACGAATATGCGCGGCTTGCCGACCGCCATACGCCGGTGCTGCACCAGCGCGACAAGTTCGGCCGCGACATGCAGTGGATCGAATATCATCCCGCCTATCGCGAGCTGGAGAAGGCTGCGTTCGGCGAGTTCGGCATCCATGCGCTCTCGATCCGCAAGGGAATCATGGGCTGGCCGGACAAATATCCGGTGGTGGCCAAGCACGCCTTCACGTTCCTGTTCAACCAGACCGAATTCGGCATGGGCTGCCCGATCAACGTCACCGACGGCTGCGCAAAACTACTCTCGAATTTCGGCAGCGACGCGCTGAAGGCGAAATATCTCGACGGCCTGACCCAGACCGACATGAGCAAGCTGACCCAGGGCGGCCAGTTCATGACCGAAAAGGAAGGCGGCTCCGACGTCGGCACACTCACAACGACGGCCGTGCAGGAGGGCGACCATTGGCGCCTCACCGGCGAAAAATGGTTCTGCTCGAACGCTGACGCCAAAGTCGTGATGCTGCTGGCGCGTCCCGAAGGCGCCGGCCCCGGGACGCGCGGTGTCGGCCTGTTCCTGATGCCGCGCTTCCTCGACGACGGCTCGCAGAACCACTACCGGATCGTGCGGCTGAAGGAAAAGCTCGGCACCCGCTCGATGGCCTCGGGCGAGATCAAGCTCGAAGGCGCGATCGCCTACGCGGTCGGCAAGCTTGATCGCGGTTTCGTGCAGATGGCCGAGATGGTGAACTCGTCGCGGCTCTCCAACGGCGTGAAATCGACCGCGCTGATGCGCCGCGCCTATCACGACGCGATGACGGTTGCGAAGAACCGCGTGGTGTTCGGCAGCCGCATCATCGACCTGCCACTCGGTCGCCGCCAGATGCTGAAGATCATGCTGCCGGTCGAACAGGCGCTGTCGATGAGCTTTCTTACCGCCGATGCGCTTGATCGCGCCGAGGCCGGCAGCCAGGATGCGGCGGCGCTGCTGCGCATCCTGACGCCGACCTTGAAATTCCGTGCCACTCGCGATGCGCGAAAAGTCTGCGGCGATGCACTCGAGATGCGCGGCGGCATCGGCTATATCGAGGAATTCGCCACCGCACGGCTGTTGCGCGATGCGCATCTCGGCTCGGTCTGGGAGGGCACCGGCAACATCGTCGCGATCGATGCGCTGAGGCGCGCCGTCGGCCGCCATGGCGCGGAAGCCGCGCTCGCGGCCGATCTGCATGCGCGCCTGGATGACAGCGCCTCCGTGCCTCAGGCCTGGCGCGACCGTCTGCGTGGTCTCACCGATCGCGCGGTCGGTTTTGCGCGCGAGGTTGCGGCGAAGTCCGAGAACGAGGCCGATGCGCGCCGCGCCACAAGCCTGCTCTATCATGTCGCAAGCGCGGTCGCGCTCGCCTGGGAAGCGCATCGCATCCACGACATGCGCGGTGATGCGCGCCGGCTGCTGCTCTCGCGCCTCGTGATCGATCATCGTGTGTCGCCGAGCGATCCGTTCCGGCTCACGGAAAATGCCGCGCAAGCGAAGATCGCCGCACTGCTGCTCGGGGATCGCGATGCCGGCATGAACGAAGTTGGCGAACTGGTTCTGGCAGCGTAGGCTGCGCTCACGTTCAAAGCAAAAAAAACGATAGGGAGTGCTCGATGAAGGCCGCCGTCCTTTATGAAGTCAACAAGCCGCTGGTCATCGAGGATATCAGCCTGCCGAAGCCGGGCCCGCGCGAAGTCCTGATCCGGACCTCGGTCGCAGGCCTCTGCCATTCCGACCTGCATTTCATGGAAGGCCTCTATCCGCATCCGCTGCCCGCGGTCCTCGGCCATGAATCGGCCGGCGTGGTCGAGCAGGTCGGCTCCGATGTCACCTATGTGAAACCGGGCGACCACGTCGTCACCTGCCTGTCCGTGTTCTGCGGCACCTGCGACAATTGCACCACCGGGCGCACCGTGCTCTGCACCGATACCACGGTGAAGCTGCTGCCGGGCGCCTCCAACCGGATGCAATGGTCGAAGCCGTAGAAGCTGCACCAGTTCCTCAACCTGTCGTCCTTTGCCGAGCAGATGCTGGTACACGAGAACGCCATCGTCAAAATCCGCAAGGAGATGCCGCTCGATCTTGCCGCGCTGATCGGCTGCGGTGTCATCACCGGTTATGGCGCTGTGGTAAATACAGCGAAGGTGACGGCCGGTGAGACCGTGGCTGTGATCGGCTGCGGCGGTGTCGGCATGGCCGCGATCAACGGCGCGCAGATCGCCGGCGCCGGCCGCATCATCGCCATCGATACCAATCCGGCCAAGCTCCAGCTTGCGACCAAGTTGGGGGCCACCGACATCATCAATCCGGCCGACGGCGACGTGGTGAAGCAGGTGCGCGACCTCACCAATGGCGGCGTGCACCATTCCTTCGAGGTGCTCGGTCGCAAGGAGACCGCGGAGCAGGCCTTTGGCATGCTCGCCTCCGGCGGCACCGCCACCATCGTCGGCATGATTCCGTTCGGCCAGAAGATCGAGCTGCACGGCTTCGACTTCCTGCGCGAGCGCAGGATCCAGGGCTCGTCGATGGGGTCGAACCACTTTCGCGTCGACATGCCGCGCCTGGTGGATTTCTACCTGCGCGGACGGCTGCATCTGGAGGACTGGATCTCGGCCAAGCTCAAGCTGTCGGAGATCAACGAAGGCTTTGCCAACATGAAGGCCGGCAAGACGCTGCGCAGCGTGATCATGTTTGATAGCTAGCGCTTTGGCCTCTCCCCGCTGTTTGCGGGGAGAGTCCGTAACCCGGATGGAGATCGTGCTGCAGTCTCACCGCGATACGTGAGCAGACACGGCAAGCCACTTCCCGTTGTTCTTGGCCCAGCAATCAGTGTAGCGGCCCGACGCCTGCTGGCCGTCGGCGGTGGTGTAGCTGGTCGCGCCGTGGATGATGGCGAAATCGCCCATGATGCGGATGATGACGTCACGCTCGATCAGGTTTCGGATCGCGATCGGCCGCGCCGTCTGCTCCAGGAAGGCCGCGCGGTCGACCAGGGTCTTGTCGGGATTGGAGCAGTAGAACTCGGGCGCAAGAATTTCATCGAAGCGCCTGACGTCGCAGTTCTGGACGGAGGCGACGTAGTCGCGATTGAGTACGGTGAGTTGTTCCAGGTCCTGGCTCATGACGTTCCTCTCCCTTCTTGTTATTTGACTCCGTCATTGCGAGGAGCTCTTGCGACGAAGCAATCCAGACTTTCTCTGCGGATACATTCCTGGATTGCTTCGCTTCGCTCGCAATGACGGAAAGACTAATCATCAAACATCTTCGGCGGCACGAAGCCGCCGAACTCGCGCTCGATCAGCTCGGCGAGCTTGAGCGGCGTGCGGTCCTCCAGCCACGGGCCGACGATCTGGACGCCGACCGGCAGGCCGTCAGGTGCAAAGCCGGTCGGGATCGCGGTTGCGGGCAGGCCGGGCAGCGTGGCGATGCCGGGCCAGGCGAGCTGATCGGGATAGACATGCGCCTTGCCGTCGATTGTGATGCGGCGGGTTTCCTGGTCCGGCGAATGATCGTGCGGATAGGCCGCCGTCGGCATCACCGGGCAGATCACGGCGTCGAAGGTCTTGAACAGCTCGCGCCATTGCGCGCGCAGCCGCGTCCGTCCGCCGTTTGCCATCTGCCAGTCGCGATGGCTGAGCGCGATGCCGCGCAGCCGCTCCGCGGCGAGGCTGTTGTCGCCCTCCGGCAGCGCCGCCGCGGCCGCCTTGGCGCCAGCATAAATGTCGGGCGCGAAACTTGCGGCGAGGAACGACATCAGCATGCGCATATAGAGCCGCGAAGAGGCCGCGAAGTCCGGCAGCAGCGGAGTGCGGCGCTCGATCTTCACGCCAGCCTTCGCAAGGCCTTCGGCGAGCTTGTTGATGGTGCCGCGCACCGCGGTATCAGTCGGCAGCACCGGGTCGGTGTCGATCACCAGCACGCGGAAGTCCTTCAGCGCGGTGTGGCGCGCGGCCGGTAGCTCGAGCCGGTAGGCCACGCCTGCGTCGATCGGATCGGGGCCGGCCATGACGTCGAGCACAAGGGATAGATCGGCGGCGCTGCGCGCCATCGGGCCGATCACCGAGAGGTCGCGCTCGAACGGCAAGGGCGGCAGCGGCGGCGGCGTGTGGCCGCGCATGGCGACCAGGTTGAAGGTCGGCTTGTGCGCATAGACGCCGCAATGGAACGCCGGCACGCGCAGCGAGCCGCCGATGTCCGAGCCGATCGACAGCGGACCATAGCCCGCGGCGAGCGCCGCCGAAGAGCCGCCGGAGGATCCGCCGGGCGTGCGGCCGAGATTGTAGGGGTTGTTGGTCGTGCCGTAGATGTCGTTGTAGCTCTGCCAGTCGCCGAGGCCGAGCGGAACGTTGGTCTTGCCCAGCACGACGGTGCCGGCGTCCTTCACCCGCGTGACCGGCAGCGAATCTTCCCTGGCGATGAAATCCTTCTGCGCGGGAATGCCCCAGGTCGTCGGCAGGCCGGCGATGTTGTAGGATTCCTTTACCGTCATCGGCAGGCCGAGCAGCGGCTTCCGCTCGCCGCGCGCCAATGCAGCATCCGCATTGCGCGCGGCGCCAAGCGCGCGGTCAAAATCGCGGACGCAGATCGCGTTGACCTTGCCATCATGACGTTCGATGCGATCGATCGCATCCTGCGTGAGCTCGACCGACGAAACCTTCTTCGCGGTCAACGCGGCCGATAGCTCGACCGCGCTCTTGAAACTCCATTCCGAATTAGCCACGACATGCTCCTGTGCTTCATTGCGGGATGATGCGCAGTTTGGGCTGTTGTGGCAACCGTCGTTTGATAGCCGTTGACCTGCGCAAAACTATCCGGGCAGCATCCGCTGCATGACACGGTCGCGATAGACGAAGATGTGCAAGAGCCCGGCTGCGATGTGGATGCCGATGGTCACGAGGAGAGCCAACTCCATCGCCTGGTGCAGGCCGTCGACGGTGCGGCCGGCGGCTTCGTTGTCGGACGCCAGCATCGGCAGATGCAGAAGGTAGAAGAACGAAACCGACCACCCGCGAAACGACGCGAACAGCCAGCCCGAGATCGTCGTCGCCAGCACCAACGCATAGAGTAGCCAGTGTACGGCCTCTGAAGACAAGCGCTGCCAGGCGGGCAGGGAGCTTTCCGGCGCAACGGGGTGGGTGAGTCGCCAGATAAGGCGGAGCGTGGTCAAAGCCAGAACCGTGATTCCGATCGACACGTGAAACGTCATCCCGGCACCCGGCGTCATGCCGCGGTGAATGTCCGGCATGAACCAGCCGATAGGATATTGCACGGCAAGCAGTGCGACGATGGCCCAGTGGAAGATCTTGGCAGTCGTGCCGTACTGAAGGCGGATGGTCATGAGGATCCTGGCGTTAAACGTCGTATCCGGTCAGGGCTGGAAGCCGCGGGCTGCGGCATGGATGAATGGATTGACGGGCCCGCTGCTCATGCGCGTGCTGGCGTCCGGTTTCTGGCCCGGCACGGGAAAGGCATAGCCGATGATGGTCTTGACCACGAAGCGGTCAGACGCCGGCGTCAACCCGTAACCGACGCCGAAGTCTACGTCGAACACGCCGGCCTTGAAGTCGGTGACGGAAAAGAGCGTGTGCTGCTGATCAGAAAGCTTGCTGAAATTCCCGATTTCGCCGAAATCGGAGTAATATTCAAAGCCCGCGAACACGTCGTTGCCGAAGTTGCGCGCCAGCCGGGCGGCGGGCGCGAAATCGGCCTCGCCTTTGCGGCCGAACCCGATGTCCACGATCGGATTGACGATGAGTTCATATTGCGAGTTGCGCACGCCGATGATGGGGCGGATCTCCAGTCCCCATCGCGTCTGCGCAAATTTGGGCATCTCGTAGCTCAGCTCGAAATTCACGCCATAGAAGAAGTTGCGGTCGGCCGCATGCGGCGACACGAACAGCGTGCGCAGCTTGAAGGCATCGGAGAGGAATTGCCGGTCCTGCACCGAGAACGGCAGATAGAGCCCGAGCTCCCACCAGTCGGTCATGCCATATGCGAATTCCGGCGTGCCGTTGAGGCTGTTGTGGGACGGGATGCCGCCGGGGAAGGGTGGGTCCTTCTGTCCAAGCGCGACATAGTTGAGGTGCTGCTGGATCGTGAACTGGCCGACATCGGCGATGCCGGCGTTGTAGACCTGGATCTCATCAGTGGCGTGCGCGGCTTCGCCTGATGCCAGCAGGATCAATGCACAGGCCAGGCTCGCGACCGCGACAGCGTGTGAACGAAGTCTCGTCATGGCGGTCGCTCACGCCGCCCCGATCAATATCCCCACCGCCAGCACGATCGCGCCGCCGAGCACGATCTGGAACACGGCCTGCAGGAACGGCGTGTCCATGTAGCGTGAGCGGATGAAGGCGATCGCCCACAATTCGAAGAACACGACCACGCCGGCGATCGCGGTCGCGATCCAGAACGCGTTGGTCCAGCTGTCGGGCACGAGAAAGGGCACGGTGTGGCCGAGCCCGCCGAGCGTGGTCATCGCGCCGCAGGTGATGCCGCGCAGCCAGGGCGAGCCGCGTCCGGTCAGTGAACCGTCATCGGAGAGCGCTTCCGCAAAGCCCATGCTGATGCCGGCGCCGATCGAGGCGGCGAGGCCCACCAGAAACGTTTGCCAGTTCTGATGGGTGGCAAAGGCGGCGGCGAACAGCGGCGCCAGGGTCGAGACTGATCCGTCCATCAACCCGGCGAGACCCGGCTGCACATATTGCAGCACGAACATCCGCCGCCGCGTGCGGTCTTCCTCGGCTCGCACGTCGGGCTTCAGGATCTCGTCGGTGAGCGAAGCGGCACGATTCTCGTGGTGCTTCTCTTCCTCGGCGAGATCGCCGAGCAGGCGGCGCACGCCGACATCCTCGGCTTGCTCGGCGGCCTTCGCGTAAAAGCGCTCGGCCTCGAGCTCCATGGTCTCGACTTCCTTGCGGATCGTGTCGAGCGGCAGGTTCTTGGTCAGCCAGATCGGACGGCGCCGCAAAAAGCCTTTGACGTCCTCGCGGCGGATTGGCGGCAGATGCAGGCCAAAACGCTCTTCGTAGAGCTTGAGCAGGCGATGCCGGTGGCCACGTTCCTCCTCGGCCATCTCCTCGAAAATCTTGGCTGTGTCCGGGTAGCGTTCCTTCAGATCCTCGGCGAAGGACATGTAGATGCGGCTGTCCTCCTCCTCGGAGGAAATCGCAACCGCGAGCACCTCGCGTTCGGTCAAGTCGGCAAAATTCTTCACTGATGGCGCCTGTTATAGTTTAGAATGATTCTAAACTGATATAGGCTGCAATTCGTTCAGGGTCAATTCACGCGAGCCGCGCAAACGCTTGCATCCGAAGGGCCGTCACAACGTTGGTTGAGTGCATGGAACGGGGCCCGACGTGCAGGTTCGAGCTTTTTAAATGTGGGTAGACGGGTGAATGATGGACAAGGTCAAGTTTCGTCTGAACGATCCGCGGCTGGCGCCGCGCCGCACCAAGCTCGAAATCCCCGGATGGGCCGGCAAGCGCGAACCTCGCGCGAACGGTTCGCGTGAGCAGGTCTGGCATTGCGTGCCGTTTTCCGAGGGCGCGCAATACGGCATCGAGCTGTTCTATCCCTATGATTTCGAGCTTCACGTCACGACCAGGGAGGGTCACTTGATCCTCGAGGCCGATTGGGGTGAGCCACCGGAAGGGGGCGCGGAATGGCCGCCGTTTCGCAAGTTTGGTGACGCCTTCTACACCTATCAGATACTGCTCGATCTCAAGGTCGAAAAAGGCCTGGCGATTCGCACCGAGCCGCATCCGAGATTCTATACCGATCCGACTGACACCGTGCCGATTGCCGTCCCGGCGTTGATCCGCAACTGGTGGCCCATGATGTTCTTTTGCGTCTTCAAGGCGCCGGCCGAGGGCCGAACCCATATCTTCCGACCCAACGAGCCCTTCGCGCAAATCATCGTCATTCCTGAGGAAGCAAACTTCGATCTCGAACCCATGGGCGAGGAGGAAGCTGCGGAGCGCGAGCTGCAGGCCCGCCGGATCTACAATAATCGGTCCAAACTGGCGGCCGGCACCGAGTGGACGTCTTCATCAGATACGGTGTTCGACGGCACTTACCGGCACCTGCACCGCGCGGCAAAGGATAAGGCTCGTAACGAATAGGGCGGATGACCATTCCTGGCCTTGCGGTCCCACCCGTTCCTTTGCTTGGGCCTGACCTCCGGGGTCTGTCGCATGCGGTGATCGCGATGGACGGTTTTGCCAGAATTTCCCGATTTCTGGCCACCGAAAGCAAAACAGGACCCGTAGGTCCTGTTCATCTCATTCCGGGCGTCGCGACCTCAGTAGTCGCGGCGATAGAAGCTGTGATGGTGGTGGTGATGGTGATGATGGTGGCGATAATACCGCCGATATCGCGGCACTACCACGACCGGCGCGTCGTCGTAATTGCGACGATAGAAGCTGTGGTGGTGATGGTGGTGGTGGTGATGATGATAAAATTGAGCCACCTGAACATTTTCACCGGCTTTTTGTGGGGCCGCTTCATCGATGGCTTGCAGCAGGGCGCCGGCGTTTGCAATCGGCTCCAGCAAGTCGGCGTATGAGTTAGCCTGTAGGATGTCCGTCGGTGCGGGCGCGGCTTGAGCGGTACCGAGCGCTCCGAGCGCGGCTACCGCTCCCAATAGTCCGGCGATCTTCTTGTCCAATGTCGTTCTCCGTGGTCGCCGGACCCAGCTCCGGTGTCTCGCAACGTCAGACATTGCCGAATGTTCCCTGAACCGCCGATTAATGCCTTGTGGCGGGAGGGTGGCGTCGCTTCAGTTTGCAGAGGTTGTGGTGGCGCGGTGGAGAAATTGCAGCAGCAATCGGCTGACCTCGGTGGGCTGCTCCTGCTGCACCCAATGGCCGGCGCCATCGACGAGATGGCAGCCGAGCATGTTGGTGCATGCACTCGTTTGCATCGCTTCGAATACGCCGGGGCGCTGATAGGTGCCCCAATCCTGCCTGCCCGAGATGAAGCAGGAGGGCACGTCGATGCTCCGGCCGGCGAACAGCTGCATCTCATTGTTGAGCATGCCTGACGTGCCGTAGCGATACCATTGCAACCCGCCCTGGAATCCGGTGCGGTCATATTCGGCGCTGTAATAGGCGAGATCGCTGTCCGGCAGCCATTGATTGGCGGCGATCGCGGCCTGAGACGGCATCTCCTTCGCGACCGTCTCCGCCATGGTCTCGTTGAGATCCATCACATAGTAGGTCGGCAGCTTGGCGAGCTCGTCCGCCGACCACGATTTGAGCGGATAAGGCTTGTTGTCGGTCCAGTCGGCGCTCTTGTGATGGTAGTAGGCGCGCAAGAAATTATGAATGCCCTGCGGCGCGCGGTGAATGTCGGCATTTGCCGCGCGTGTCGCATAGTACCATTGATAATGGATGCGCGGGCGCGACAGTGCGGCGAGTTCGCGATGCACGGGGTCTTCGGCCGGCGGCTTCGCCGGCGTATTGACCGTGTTGAACGGGAGCGGCGGCGCCCCGCCGAACGGCGCGCTCATCATCGTCACTGAACGAAATACGTCGGGCCGGATCAGCGCGCACCAGGATGCGACCGGGCTGCCGAAATCATGCCCGACCAGATCCACTTGCTTGTAACCAAACGCCGCCACCAGCCCGAGCGCGTCGCGCACCAGATTGAGGAGAGAGAAGGGCGTGAGATCGCCGTCATAGTCCGTAGTCCATCCCGTGGTGCGGCCATAGCCGCGCTGGTCCGGCGCGATGACGTGGTAGCCTGCAGAAGCGAGCGCCGGCATGACCTTACGCCAGGAGAAGGCGAGCTCGGGAAAACCGTGCAGCAGCAAAATGCACGGGCGGCCCGTGGTCTCGAAGCCGGCCTCGAGCACGTGCATGCGCAAGCCGTTGATGCCGTCGACATAGCGCGAGCGGATTCCGGCTGGGAGAGGAATTTCGGGGAGATCAGCCATGATGTTTCCTCGTCATGGCCGGGCTTGTCCCGGCCATCCACGTTCTTCGTTGCAGTTGATTGTAAGAACGTGGATGCCCGGGACAAGCCCGGGCATGACGGAAACGAAGGCGACCGCTACACCGCCGCGCAGACGAACCCGCTGCCCTTGCGCCTGATCTTGCCCACCGACGGCGACGGAAAATGCGCGGTACAGCACAGCGTGTCGGTGTCGCAATAGCGCTCCAGGAAGCTGCGGCGGGTCGTTGCCGCTGCGGCCGGATCGACGTCGAACTTCATCGACATCTCCGGATAGAGCGTCTGGATCGGGGAGTGCATGAGGTCGCCGGCGAACACCGCGTCATCCTTGCCGCGGCCGAAAGTGAACGCGACATGGCCGGGCGTGTGGCCCGGCGTCGGCAGGATGCGGACGTGATCGCCGATCTGGTGCTCGTTGCCGACCACCTCGTGGCGCTTGGCCTCAACCACCGGCAGCACGCTGTCGATGAAGGGCGGAATCTCCGCTTTCGCATTCTGCTCGGACCAGTAGTCGAACTCCTGCTGAGCGAAGACGTAGCGGGCCTTCGGGAAGGTCGGCACCCAGCGGCCGTTCTCCATCCGCGTGTTCCAGCCGACATGATCGACGTGGAGATGCGTGCACATCACGAAGTTGATGTCGTCTACGGAAAAGCCGGCGCTCGCAAGTCCGCGCAGATAGGTGTCGTCGGTCTTCATGTTCCATTTCGGCCGCTGCGGCCGCGGCTTGTCGTTGCCGATGCAGCTGTCGACCAGAATGGTGTGGTGCGGCGTCTTGATCACGTAGGACTGGAAACACAGGATCAAAATATCCTGTTCGTCCATCGCCTTCGCCTCGCGCATCCATGCGCGGTTCTCGGCCAAGACCTCCGGCGTGAGACCGGGGATGAGTTCCAGCGCCGGGAGAAATGTCGTTTCCTGCTCGATGATTCGATGGATGGTGAGATCGCCGACAGTGAATTTCAGGCTCATGAGAACTCCCGCGATTTACAGCATGATCCGGAAAAATGTGCAGCGGTTTTCCGAAAAGATCATTCAGCTCGCCGGTGGCACCGAGATCTTCACCGAGGGCCGCTCCAGCATCTTTTGATGGAAGGCGTCGAGCTTCGGATAAGCCTTGCGCCAGCCGCAATCGGCGAAGCGGAAGTCGGCATAGCCGAGCACGCAGACGAGGCCGATCTGCGAGATGTCGAACGGGCCGTTCAGGACATCAGGCATGTTCTCGAAGCGCGCCATGCCGGTCCATGCCCGGTTCCAATGGTCGTCCGACCACGCCTGCCATTGCAGGCCCTGCGGCCGCACCATCTTCTCGTAGCGGCACAGCAGCATGGAATCGAGCATGCCGTTGATCAGGGAGTGATTGGTCTTGGTCGTCCAGCGCCGCGGACCGTAATCCGGGATCAGGCTGCCGCCGGCCATCTCGTTGAGATATTCGACGATGACGTAGGAATCCAAAATGACGTCACCGTCATTGGTGATCAGCACCGGCAGCTTCTTCAGCGGCGTGATGCGCGAATAGTCCTCGTTGGCCGTGCCCGGCGCGACGGTCGCCGGTGTGAGTTCGATCTTGTCGATCAGCCCGAGTTCAATTGCGGCGATGCGTACCTTGCGCGCGAACGGCGAGGATTGGGTGAAGGAGAGTTTCATGAGAAATGTCCTACGCGGTGGCCGGCAGTTGGTTTCCGTCATTGCGAGCGAAGCGAAGCAATCCAGGCTGTCTCCGTGGAAATAGTCTGGATTGTTTCGTCACTTCGCTCCTCGCAATGACAGGGGGTTGGCGGCGGAGGCTGCGGCTTACGCCGCCACGATCTCCTGGCGCTGCTCGCCGAGGCCTTCGATGCCGAGCGTGATGACGTCGCCGACATTGAGGAAGGTCGGCGGCTTCATGCCGAGGCCGACGCCCGGCGGCGTGCCCGTGGTGATGATGTCACCGGGCAGCAGCGTCATGAACTGCGAGACATAGGAGATGCACTTCGCCATCGTGAAGATCATGGTCTTGGTCGAGCCGGTCTGGCGGCGCTGGCCGTTGACGTCGAGCCACATCGACAGGTTCTGCACGTCCTTGATCTCGTCCTTGGTGGCGAGCCACGGGCCGACCGGGCCGAACGTGTCGTGCGACTTGCCCTTGGTCCACTGGCCGAGGCGCTCGGTCTGGAAGTTGCGTTCGGAGACGTCGTTGCAGACGCAGTAGCCCGCGACGTAGTTCAGCGCATCGGCTTCCGAGATGTATTTGGCGCGGGTGCCGATGATCGCGGCGATCTCGACTTCCCAGTCGAGCTTGGTCGAGCCGCGCGGCTTCTCGACCACATCGTTCGGGCCGGACAGCGACGTGTTGGCCTTCATGAAGATGATCGGCTCGGTCGGGATCGCAGCGCCGGTTTCCTTGGCGTGGTCGCTGTAATTGAGGCCGATCGCGACGAATTTCGAGATGCCGGTGACAGGCGAGCCGAACCGCGGCTTGCCGGAAACGGCGGGCAGCGATGCCGGGTCGATGGCGGCGAGCTTCTTCAGGGACTCCGGCGAATAGGCCTCGCCGGTCAGGTCCTTCAGATGCGCCGACAGGTCGCGCAATTGGCCGGATTTGTCGATCAGGCCGGGCTTTTCCGCACCCTTTTCGCCATAACGAACAAGCTTCATTCTCGTTTCTCCCTTAGATGGACCGATCGTTGAATAGCTTCATGGAACAGCGCGGCGGGAAATTCAACCGCTCAAAACGGAGCGCATTGCAGCCCTTCCTGGTAGGGTGGGCAAAGGCGCGGCGCGCCGTGCCCGCCAATTCTTTTCGATCCGGCATGGTGGGCACGCTTCGCTTTGCCCACCCTAGGATTGCAACGCCTCAAACCTGAACGCGTCCCCGTCCCGCTTGATATGCCCGGCCGAAAAATGCCCGCCGATCACCAGCGTCGGCGTATCGGCAAACCGGCCGAACAGCTCTGCCCTCGTTGCGGCCGATTGTGCCTGGTTCGAATCCGCGGTTGAGGACCAGCCGAGATGCGCCATCTGGCAGGGGTGATGGGCGACGTCGCCGGTCAGCAGGCCCTGTTCGCCATCCGAACGGATCAGGATGCTCATATGGCCGGGGCTATGGCCCGGTGTCGGGATCATGCTGATCTCATCGGACAGCCGATGATCGCTCGGGATCAGCTCGGCGCGGTCGGCATCGACGATCGGTTTCACGGAATCGCCAAACACCGCCTGCTTGTCCGGCTCGGTCGAATGATCGCGCCAGTGCTCGTATTCGGTGCGGCCGAAGACGTAACGCGCCTTGGGAAAGGTCGGCACCCACTTGCCATCGGCGAGCTTCGTATTCCAGCCGACATGGTCGACATGAAGATGCGTGCACAGGACGGTGTCGATGCTGTCAGGCGCAAACCCCGCCGCTCGCATCGTCTCCAAAAACGGCGAGGTGCGGTTATTCCAGGTCGGGACGTTGCGGCCCTGCTTGTCGTTGCCAAGGCCAGTGTCGACCACGATGCGGCGGCTGGGCGTTTCCACCACCAGCGAATGGATCGACATCTTCAGCCGGCCCTCTTCGGTGGCGAAATGCGGGATCAGCCAGGGCAGTTTCTGGATCTCGTCGTTGCTCGCCAGCGGCAGGATGAAGCGGGTCGAGCCGACCGTCTCCAATTCCACCACCTTGGTGATTTTGACCCGGCCTACCTTCCACTGCATGCGGCGCAACCTCATTTTCCTGCTTTCGCGAAAGATGCGGGTTTCCACCCTCGAACACAATGGATCATATGCTCCGATGTTGCGTTATCGGAGGAACCCAGGAACAGCCTAAGGGGGAGCCTATGCCAGAGCTTTCAATTTCTGCCGAGAAGGTGACATTCATCATCGAGAAGGCCCGCGAATTCGACGTCAAGGAAGCCGCGTCCGATGCGGATTCGGGCTCCAATCCCGCCGACGATGGCGAGACCGACGTGCTGGAGGACACCGCGTCCGACCCGGTCGAAGGCGAGCTTTCCGGCTTCATCCTGGCGATGAACGAGGACGAGCAGCTCGACCTCGTCACGCTGATGTGGCTTGGTCGCGGCGACGGCACAGTGGAGGAGTGGGACGATCTGCGTGCCCGCGCCATGGAGGCACGTGCCGAATACAAGGCGCCCCGGCACGAAGCGGCGCGATATCTGCTCGGTGAGCCGATGCTGGGCGATTTGCTGGCTGACGGAATGGACGAACTCGGCATCGACTGGACCGACGAGCGGACCACGCCTGTTGTGTAAGTAGCTAGCGCGCGCAGTCGACGATCACGGTGCCGAGCTTGTCGCCCTTCTCGACGGCGAGATGCGCCTGTGCCGTGTCCGACAGCGCAAACTGCGCCGCGACATTATGAAGCCGCGGTCCGGCCGCCAGCCATTTCGAAATGTCGGCCTGCGCTGCTGCGAGCAGCGCCGGCGGCAGCGCGAACAGTACCAGCGCGCGCAACGCGATGCATTTCTCCATCAGCTCACGCATCGGCACAACAGGCGTGCGGTCGCCGTTGGTGGCATAGACCGCGATCGTGGAATTCATTGCCATCAGCTTCAGCGTGGTCGCGATGTTGCCGCCGAAATCGACATCGACCACGCGGTCGACACCGCGTCCGCCGGTGAAGGCGAGAGCCTTCGCAACGACGTCGTCATCCCGGTAATTGACCACGAGATCGGCTCCCGCGCGGCGCGCCTGCTCGCCCTTCAGCGCCGAGCTGACGGTCGCGATCACCTGTGCGCCGCCCCATTTCGCAAGCTGCACGGCATAATGGCCGACCGCGCCGGCACCGCCGGTGACCAGCACGGTCTTGCCGACGATCGGGCCGTCCGCAAACAGCGAGCACCACGCCGTCATGGCGGGAATGCCGAGCGTGGCGCCGTCCGCAAAGGAGAGATTGTCCGGCAGCCGCGTCACGAGCGCCTCGGCGAGCGCGATATATTCGGCCGCAGTGCCAAAGGCGCGGCCGTTGCGCTGGCCATTGAACAGCCAGACGCGGTCGCCGATCTTGAATCGCGTGACGCCGTCGCCGATCTGGTCGACGAAGCCCGCGCCGTCGCTGTTCGGAATGACGCGCTCGTAGTCCATCGCCCGGTAGCTGCCGCCGCGCCGGCCGACATCGGCCGGATTGACGCCGGAGGCTTCCAGGCGAATGCGCACTTCGCCGGGAGAAGCGACCGGCGTCGCCATCTCACCATAGGTGAGGACGTCCGCCGCCGGTCCCGTCTGTTCGTACCAGACCGCCCTCACAGCGTGCCGGGGAAGGCGCCACCGTCGAGCAAAATGTTCTGGCCGGTGATGAAGCCCGCCCTGGAGCCGCACAGGAAGGCGCAGGCATAACCGAATTCGTCGGGATCGCCGAAGCGGCCGGCGGGATTGAGTTTGGCGCGCTCGGACAGGATCTGGTCCGGTGTGACGCCACGCTTGTCGGCTTCGCCCTTCGCGGTGCTGCGCAGGCGGTCCGTCTCGAACGGGCCCGGCAACAGGCCATTGATGGTGACGTTGTTGATCACGGTCTTGCGCGACAGGCCGGCGATGAAGCCGGTGAGGCCGGCGCGCGCGCCGTTGGAGAGGCCGAGGATGTCGATCGGCGCCTTCACTGCGGCCGAGGTGATGTTGACGATGCGGCCGAACTTGCGCGCCATCATGCCGTCGACGGTCGACTTGATCAGCTCGATCGGGGTCAGCATGTTGGCGTCGATCGCCTTGATCCAGTCGTCGCGGGTCCAGTTGCGGAAATCGCCGGGCGGCGGGCCGCCGGCATTGTTGATCAGGATATCCGGCTCGGGGCAGGCCTTCAGCACGGCCTCACGGCCCGCCGGCGTCGTGATGTCGCCGACGATCTCGGTGACCGTCACGGTCGGATAGGCTTTCCGGATCTCGTCGGCGGTCTTCTTCAGCGCTTCGGCGCCGCGCGCGGTCAGCGTGACGTGAACGCCGGCCTCCGCCAGCGAGATGGCGCAGGCGCGCCCGAGGCCCTTGCTGGATGCGCAGATGATGGCGCGGCGACCTTTGATCCCAAGATCCACTGTTTCACTCCCGTAATGTCAGGCAGGTTTTAGAGGCGGCACTCTAGCCAAGAGTGGTGCCGCTGATAAGGGACCGGCTCGCATCAAAATGCATGCAGGCCCGCGCGGCGATGCAAATGCGCCTTGTCAGATGCGCCGTTCCTGCTTGAGGAGGTCGATCGCGGAGGTGGCTTCCGGCGGCAGCGATTTGAAGCCCATCTGGCCGGCCGCCGAGAACAGCGGCCGCAGGCGCGAGCCGGCGAGGAAGGGCGGCTGGTGGTCGGCCGGCACGATCTGGTCGAACACCAGCACCAGCGTGGTGGCGACGAGGCCGACCCTGATCGCGCCGAGCGCGGCGCCGCCAAGCCGGTCGCCGATCCCGGCCTCGCGGACCGTGTCATCCAGCACGAAGCGGCCGATATACCCGAGCAACATGCCCACCACCACGAAGATGCCGAAGAACCAGATCCAGTCCTGCAGCAGCGGTGCATTCGGATTGCCGGTGATTTGCGGCGCGATCATCGGCATCAGCGAAACCGCGATGGGTGCGGCGAGGAGATAGGCGAGGATGGTCATGGCGCTGCGCAGCAGCCCGGTCCTGAAACCAAAGCCGATCGCAATCGCGAGAGCCGCATAGACCGCGAGATCGAAACTGTTCATGAGCGAGAGCCTGCCATGGAACGAATGAACGCCGAACCGGTCGGTCCGGTTTCAGATCGCTAAAATCGTCTGTATTTTTTCGCTCCAAAGGCTCAGGGACCGCGCGAATGTCGGGTCTATTCGCCGTCAGTAAAGAAACCATCCTCGTGGCCGGAACGAGGCGGCAATCTGCTCGGACCTTTCTTCGCCTCTCCCCGCTTGCGGGGAGAGGTCGGAATGCGCGCGTAGCGCGGATTCCGGGTGAGGGGGACTCTCCACGCATCCAACTCTCATCGTGCTTGCGGATAGAGGCCCCTCACCCCGACCCTCTCCCCGTAAAAACGGGGAGAGGGAGAAGAGCTACCGCACCTCCGCCCTGATCATGTCCGCCGCCTTCTCCCCGATCATGATCGTCGGCGCATTGGTATTGCCGCCGATCAGCGTCGGCATGATCGAGGCGTCGACGACGCGCAAGCCTTCGACGCCGTGCACCTTCAATGCCGGATCGACCACGGCCATGGCATCCGTGCCCATCTTGCAGGTGCCGACGGGGTGATAGACGGTGTCGACGCGATTGCGCAGGATGGCACGGATGTCATCGTCCGTTCGCACATCGGACGTGAACATGTCCTTCTTCTGCAACGCGCGCATCGCGGGCGTCTCCATCAGGCGCCGCGTGGTCTTGAAGCCCGCGACCATTGTCTCGAGATCCTCCGCCTCGCCCAGAAAGTTCGGATCGATCATCGGTGCAGCGAGCGGATCGGCGCTCTTCAGCCAGACGCTGCCGCGGCTCTTCGGTCGCAACAGGCAAAAATGGCATGAGAAACCTGCCTCCTTGTGCTTCTTGCGGCCGTGGTCGTCGAGCATCGCGATGATGAAGTGGAGCTGAATGTCGGGGACGTCGAGGTCGGCCTGCGTCTTCAGGAAGCCGCCACACTCGGCGAAATTGGTGGTCATCAGGCCGCGTCGCTCGCGGCGGTATTGCAGGATGGCGCGGAGCAGGGATGGCAGCCGGCCGGGTGATGAGTGAACGAAGTGCGGATAGTCGGAGGCGTAGACGAACACGAAATCCGGATGGTCCTGCAGATTGCGCCCGACGCCCGGCAAATGATGCACGACGCCGATGCCGTGCGTACGAAGCGCATGGCCATCACCGACGCCCGACAGCATCAGCAATTGCGGTGACTGGAAGGCGCCGGAGGCGAGGATTACCTCGCGGCGGGCGCGCAGCTGCTTTGTCTGCTTGCCCTGCACATATTCGATGCCGACCGCGCGCCCACTTTCGAACAGGATCTTGGTGGCATGCGCCCCCGTCTCGACGCGCAGATTCGCGCGCTTGTTCATGTGGGGCTGCAGATAGGCGCGCGCCGCGCTCCAGCGCTCGCCATTCTTCTGCGTCACCTGGTAGCTGCCGAGCCCTTCGTGGTCCTCGGCATTGAAGTCCTCGCGGATGCGGAACTGCGCCTCGCGTGCGGCCTGATGGAAGACGTCATGGATCGGATTGTCCGAGCGCAGCCTGTTGACATGCAGCGGGCCGCCCTTGCCGTGATACTCGCCGTCGAAATCGGAGTTGTTCTCCGAGCGCTTGAAATAGGGCAGCACGTCGGCATACGACCAGCCGGCATTGCCGAGCGAGGCCCAGTGATCGTAGTCCGATTTGTGACCGCGGATATAGACCATGGCGTTGATCGCCGAGGAACCGCCGAGGCCCTTGCCGCGCGGTTGATAGCCGATACGGCCGTTCAATCCCTTCTGCGGCACAGTGTCGAAGGCCCAGTTGGCCGCGCTGTATGGCAAAGCGAGCCCGAATGGCGTGGTAATCCGCCAATTGTCGTTCGCACCGCCGGCATCGAGCAGCGCCACGGATGTCGCCGCGTCCTCCGACAGCCGCCCCGCCACCGTACAGCCGCCGGAGCCCGCGCCCACGACGACGAAATCGAATGTGTCAGTCACTGATGTTTCCCCCTGCGAGTCTTTTTGTTGTCTTCGTCATTGCGAGCGAAGCGAAGCAATCCAGGCTTTCTCCGCGGAGGGATTCTGGATTGCTTTGCTGCGCTCGCAATGACGGGTGATTACGACAATAACCGCATCATCTTCTCCAGCCGCGCGATCTTGCCGCCATAGGGCGGATAGAGGTCGGCGAGGCGGTTGAATTTCGAGCGGTAGAACACCGGCTTCAGCTTGCTGAAGGTGCGAAAACCCCATTCGCCGTGATAGGCGCCGGTGCCGGATGCGCCGACGCCGCCCATCGGCTGGTTGATTTGCGTGAAATGAAACAGGCAGTCGTTGATCGTGACGCCGCCGGAGATTGTGCGCGCCAGCACCTCGTCGCGGGCCGCGCGGTCCTTGCCGAACCAGTACAGCGCCAGCGGCCGGTCGCGGGCGTTGACGAAGGCGATCGCGTCGGCCGGCTCGCGCGTGCCCAGCACCGGCAGCACCGGACCAAAGATCTCCTCCTGCATCACCGCCATGTCTTCAGTCGCGCCGACAATGAGCGTCGGCGGGAATTTGCGGTGCGCCTTCCAGTTCGGATCGTCGGCCTTCGCCGGTTGCAGGATCTTTGCGCCACGCTGCGCCGCATCCGCGACCAGCCCTTCCAGCCGCGCATAATGCCGGTCGGAAATGACGGAGGTGTAGTCCTTGTTGGCGGGATCGGTGCCGAACATGCGCCGCATCTGCGCGCGCACCTTTTCGGCGAAGGCCTGCAACGAGCCCTCCGGCACCAGCACATAATCCGGCGCGATGCAGGTCTGCCCGGCATTGAGCAGTTTTCCATAGGCGATGCGCTCAGCCGCCTCCTCGAGATCGGCCGAGGCATCGATGATAACAGGCGACTTGCCGCCGAGCTCGAGCGTCACCGGCGTGAGATTGCGCCCCGCGGCTTCCGCGACCAGCCGCCCGACCCGGGTTGAGCCGGTGAAGACGAGATGGTCGAACGGCAGCGTCGCAAACGCCTTTGCGATCTCGTCCTCGATGCCGGTGACGAGCAGCTCGGTTGCGTCGAATTTTTGCGCGACCGTTTCCTTCAGTAGCGCCGAGAAGTGCGGCACGAGCTCGCTCGGCTTGATGATGACACGGTTGCCGGCGGCGATCGCGCCGATCGCGGGGGCAAGCGTGAGCTGGAGCGGATAATTCCAGGGCGCGATGATGCCGACGACGCCGAGCGGCTGCGGCATCAGCCGGTTGCGCGCGGGCAGGAATTGCAGCGCGGTGGCGACCCGCTGCGGCGCCATCCAGGTCTTCACATGTTTGCTGGCATGGCGGATCTCGGAGAATACCAGCATGGTCTCGGCGATATTGGTCTCGACCGCCGAGCGGTGGCCGAAATCGGCCGAGATCGCCTGCCGAAAACGCTCTTCATTGTCGGCGACGACAGCGCGCAGGCGCGCCAGCCGGTCGAGCCGCTCGGCGAGATCAGGCGCAGCTTCCGCCCGCGACCGCGCGACCATGGCATGGAAGGCGCCCACGAGGGCGGCGAGCGGTGCGCTCGTCAGGGATGGGTCCATGGCAAGATTCAAGGCGTTCCTCCCTCAACTGGCGTTTCGCCTCTGTTTTGTTGCCGCAAGCTGGCCCTTTGTGGAACTTCTGGCAAGTGCACGGCAAATCGGCCTGAATCCGGTCCATCTGCCTGTCATAAAGTCGAAAAAAACGTCCCCGTAGCCCTTTCCAAAGGCAGCCCGGGTTGGTACATACCCCCCGCACCCAATGGGCTTTGCCCCGGGGTTGCCTTCCAAGGAAGCCTTTGGGACACGAGAGCAAGCCACGCGAACAGCGCCGGCCCTCCATCCACCGTCCCCGGCATTTTCGCGAAGGCGCGCAACGGTTTAACGCGGGGTGGAGCAGCCCGGTAGCTCGTCAGGCTCATAACCTGAAGGTCATAGGTTCAAATCCTATCCCCGCAACCAAATAAGATACTGATTTGTAATAGGTTTTTGAGAGCCGCCCTTTGGGGCGGCTTTCTTATTTTGTGCCGTGTCACCACCGTATCGCCACCGCGATAACCGGCTTGCGAGGTGTCGCCATCTCTCTTCGCGCACCCCAGGACCTCATCGCTTAAGTCTCCTGAATTCCGATATCGGTATCGGGCACTGCAATTTTATGCAGCGCCAGCGCTATCGGGATGTCGCCAGTAACAGCGCTGGCATGCATGAGCTTGGCCGGTGCAGTAAAAAGCCGGGCGTCCCCTCGGACGCCCGGCTCCCTCACAGCCATTACCGATTAAACGAGTAGGTGTTTGAACCCTGGTCGGTCTCGACCGTGGCCCGAACAATTTTTGACATGAGCTTGTTAGACTAAGCTGGTCTCCAACCCTCATGACTGTGGGAAATAGCGGGGAGCTATCAACGAAAGAGAGTCGAGAGACGCTGCAATCAGGCCGATCATTAATAGTGATGCGGAGGAGTTTGACCGGCTTACCTCCGCGGTACTTAATGCACTCAAATCTCATCGAGGAGAGCCACGCCACGCTCGATGCTTTAGCAGATGCTTGCGCCTTCGCGCGCGAGTATTCCAACTCCAACAGGCCGGTACGGTGGCAAACTCTTCAAATCACGGATGGTCCGCTCCCCGGCTTCATTTTGGACTCGCCCGCCTTACGCGAGGCACTGAGCCGCATTCACTGAATCAGACTCGATACCTTTTCACCATTCTGTTTCGCAGTCGCCAGTCTGGTTGGCTTAACTCATGTAATGTGCGCTGCTACGCCCGGCGTAGTGCCATAGCTCGTATTCTGCCAAAGGTGTCCGTGACCGCCCCCGGCGGCGCTCGGTCGTCATCATGCGTGCAACAAAAGATTTAGTGGCGGGATGGTGAAGCCATCAGCCATTGCTTAACTCGAACGTGCCGCGCAACCATCCAGACAGTAAGATTGACCAGCAGCCCGGGAACACAGAATTGTGTCGGCATGAAGCTTACGTAACTGAGCGCTCGGTTTCCAACACACCACGAGCCGAAATGGGGCGGAAGATCCGCCCCAGAAAGCTCCCGCGCATTTAGTTCATTCGCGACCTTTGCTGTAACGGGGGCCTCGGACGGAAACGGTAGCTCTAGCGTACTGCAGTTTCCCTTGCCATATAGCGGATGTTGAGCATTCCGGATTTGAAGAAGACTGGTTTTGCCAGCCATACGATCAAGCTGTTCATCGGAAAGACCAAGCGATACACGCGCGCTCTCCCGGATGTCATCGTGCAGGAAAAGATTCGTCCTAGCACCAGCCTCCCACGGCAGCTCCACCGTAAAATGCCGGTCGCCGAGCGAACCGAGGTAGCCGCTGCGATCTGTGGTCGTCAGGATTGCCTCAAAATCCGCGTTGTCAAAAGGCGCTTCTTCGCTGGTTAAGTTGAGCGGAGAATCCGCTGGATTTCCTCGAAATTCGTTCCGCACAATGTGTGCGGCGTGCCATCCAATGATTACAGCTTCCGAGCAAGTTGCATACAGCCTCTCGGCGGCCGCCTGATCAGTACTGAAAATGCAAACTTTGGAGGTGAATCGCGTCGGCCCGTGGCTGTCGGTCGGTACAAGGGAACTAATTGCCCACGTATTCAGATTGGCAATCGAGTCACGAGGCATTGCTTGCAGAAGTGGGGACATGTGGTCGAGCGTCACAATTTCGCTAACCAGCAATCCATCGAAAGTTCTAACTTGAACTGGGGCAACTGAAAGCTGGTTAACACCGTCGCCTGATGGCCAGCGCAATGTGAAATCAATGCGCTCCACCGACGGGGAAAACGAGCGCACATAGGTCTCGATGCTGTCTATTGGGAAAAGAGTCTGGTTCAATTTTCTCCCCATGACGCCTTATGACCGGAGAGCCAGGTACGCACGGCCAGCTCGCCAAGCGTCTGAGGCTTCTAAGTGCTTGGAGTCCCAGCACGTGCGGGTCCTCTGGATCGATGAATCAATACTATCAGATTGGATGAGCGAAATCCCATGGTCAGGGTCACAATCGACTACGGCTACGACATCCACTCAATCGAGATTAGTGATGTCACCTACGCGGCGATCAAGTCCGGTCAAAAGGTAACCCTTGAAGGCCAGGGCTTTGTTCATGAAGAAGAAGGGGAAGTGTTGGATCATTGGGTTTTCAATGACACGCTTGGCGACATCTATTTTTGGCTCGATAGCGGCGCGGAATTCCGGGCAGAGAATTCGTGGATCGAGAACTCCTCGTAACAAGATCAACATGAAGGTCATCTATGGTTGATTGGACTGTTGTCGGTTTCGACTCGGCATGGACGGACAACGCAAAGGCACCGGGCGCGGTTTGCGCGATCCGTCGCGACCAGAGCGGGCATTTGTCATCAAGCGATCCCCAATTGGTGAACTTCGACCAAGCTCTTGATTTTATCATGGCCGAAAGAGCTGAGTGCGGCGTCTGTGTTGTTGCGCTCGATCAGCCTACGATAGTGCCTAATCTTGGGGGTATGCGTCCGGTTGAGAAAGTTGTCGCCTCGCTGATCTCCTGGCTTGGTGGTGGCGTCCAACCCGCCAATCGCTCCAAGAAGGGAATGTTTGACAACGACGCCCCGATATGGCGTTTTAAGCAACGCTTAAGAGCGAATGACAACGCAGAGGCCGCGCGGTCAGCCGAGCAAGGCCTCTTCTTGATTGAGGTGTTTCCTGCGCTCGCGCTACCCTCCCTAGAACCCGCCTATTTTGGTTCGCTCGCTGCCCCCCGTTACAACCCGGCCAATATAGGACGATTTCGCTTGTCCGACTGGATTGGCGTAACGACGATGGTGCATCGTCATGCTACCACGCTGGGACTAGGTTCACTCGCGATTTGGGCAAGCGACGCCAGTTCGATCTCGAAGCCAAGAAAGAGCGATCAAGACAAGTTAGACGCGACGATTTGCGCGTTGGTCGGAATGCTCTGGCGTTCGATGGATAGATCCGATCAAATAATGGTCGGAAACGCTGAATTCGGTTACATGATTGCCCCTGCGTCAGCGGAGGTCCGAGCGCGACTTTGCACGGCAGCGGCCAAACACAACGTACCGATTGATGGTGCCTATTTAACTGGACAGCAATCGCGTCAACCGATTCGGCAAGTTCCTGCCGAATGCTGGGCGCCGCTCCACGGCGTCACTCACTCGAAAACTCGCCCAGTTGTTGCGAGTGCGCAGCGCCAAACGGCCTCGAAAGCTTGTCCGGAATGCGGTTACGTATTTCGAGGTGGAACCTGGGGCGGCATTGATGCGCACTGGAAGCGCCTTCATAGCCAGATCATGCCCTACTTCGAGGCGTGGCCGATCATCAAGGCAGGACGGAAGCCGTCTGCGGAGTAGGCGATGCAGAGGGTGTTGTTCGGATCGAGGATGAGGAACAGCTTGAAGTTTCCGGGGAGCCGAAAGAGGCTGCGATCCAATGATAGATAGATCGAAAGGATTCACGAAGTGAAGGCCGCACTCTCAGCCCGAGAAGGATTAGCGATTCTCAAGATGATCGACGTGGATGCCAAGAAATATGAAGTTCTCGGCCGCATGACGCAGGCTATCATCGAAGCGACGAAGATCGACGGGAGCATTGATCTAGAGAAGGCATTTGACGAAAGCAAGACAGGAAAAAAGGCCTTGAACGATCAGCTACGCGTCGCGCTTGGCGTTTTTCGGGAGACGATAGTAGGTCGCAGGCGGATGGTTGAACCCACAGAGCCGGCAGCGCAGTTCTTTAGCAACGGAACCAAGCGGACCAATTTCGCGCACATACTAAAGAAGTGCGCCCAGTGTGCAGCCGGTCTCATCGAGATGAAGGCGGAAGTGAAGCTGGACGAGAAAAAGGGGACACTCGTTATCTCCGGTCCAGCCGTCGCCAAGGAATTTGGCAAAGACACATTAACGCTCGATGAAAGGATGAGCCAAGGGCTAACCCAGAAGCCATCGTACACAGCGATTGTGGCCATTGCTAAAGCGAGGCGAGGCGTTGTCACAGTACGTGGCTCCGGCACGCGCGGTGTCGGCGAAGTCATCTCGGCGGATTCCGAATTTGAGCTCCTCTGTAAGCATCTCATTGAAGCGATCAGGCGGTGCGGGGCGAAACCAAACAGGCGACAGGCAAATGCCTTAAGGGTTGTCTCCTTGGAGATTAAAAAAGCCATTGGCTAGAGTGCCGGAGGGATTATCTCTTCGGCCCAACCTGTCGCCGAGACCGCCGAGCTGTCGGTTCGAGCACCGTTTGGCCAACCTGCTCATCACAGCACAGGGGTCCGCTTATGCTGCTCCGCGGGGGCTCCGGATTGAGCGGCTTTGGTACCCCTGATGATCCCCTCAGCTGGAAGCGGTATCCGTTTGGACAACAAAACTCTTTCAACGATATTCGCAAGTATCTCGCGCTGTTCCTCGCGAATTCTGGGTACTTGGCGTTGCGCGCTTTCGTGACGACGACCGGGAGCCATCCATCAATAGGAGCGAAGGATCATTCAAAGCGCGAACGCCTGTGGTCAAAATTGCAAAGCTTGCCAAGCGCTCAGTCGGAGGCCTCCGTCAGAAAACGTTGCACATGGGGACAGGACCGGGACATCGACGATAACTGCTGATGCACCGCGCGGCGCGGCGAGAATTACCTGCCGCGCGGCGTAGGTTCGGGCCCCTGGCGGCCTTCTGACTGACAAGCTTTTGGTAGAAACCTTACCGATAATCGACGTGCGAACTTTCCGTTGCGCCTTGACTAGAACGCTCTAGAATCAGTTCGAAAGGCAGTTCAAAAAGCGGAGTCTGCCAAGGCCCTTTTTCAAAGTGGTGCAGCGACAGATTATGACCTAGGCGCCATCTCTTAAAATTGGCATCGCTTGGGAGCAGCCTGATGGAAACCGAGTATCCGAAAATTCTGGCATCCCAAGAAAGCTCGACCATGGCCAGTACTTGGACCGAATACTTGCGGCTGGACAAGGAAGCCGACAACGGCGCTGTGCTCGAAATTTGCCAGTATGAAGTACTTGGTGAAATGCAATCCGACGAAGAAGGCAACCAGATACTACCCCCCGACATCGATCCCGAGGACGTAGTTAGGATCGAGGATGGCTATATATGCGGCGGCGCTCTGACCTCCGAATTTGGCGAGTCATTTCAAATTCGCAAAAGAAACCATCTCCGAGGCAATCGAGTGGCTGAAAGAAAACGGTTGGAAGTGCGATACTGGATTGCTGGCGGAGTTGGCTATAGCGGTCGGAGCTCCTAGATTGCCCACAAATTTAACCGGTTAGGCTGTTCGACGTATTTCGTTAGCGTGAACACCGCCGTCTACACCGCGACCAAAGCGTCAGTGGATGCGATCTCCGCCGTGCTGGCGAAGGAGCTGGCGCCGCGCAAGATTCGCGTCAACGCCGTCAATCCGGGCATGATCGCCACCGAAGGCGTCGTCTCGGCCGGCCTGCACGAAGGTGACATGCGCAATTGGATCGAATCCGTCACCCCGCTTGGCCGCATCGGCAAGGTTGAGGAGATTGCTGCCGCTGTGGCCTTCTTCGCCTCGGACGACGCGTCCTACATCACGGGCGAGACACTTCACGTCACCGGCGGCCTTCGCTGACGAGTCGCGTGCTCCGGCGGCCCGACGTCGCTGAAGGCCGTCGTCTCAGTATGGTCGGCGGTGGTGTATGCCCGCAGTTTGGACTTTACCGGTCCCGATGAGAAAATGGCCCGCATTGCGCGGGCCATTTTTGTTTTTGGGCCGGGAAGTCTGGCCATGACGGTCAGACCGACGGATTGTCGCAACGCTGACTTGGTATCACCCGAAATCTTTCCATCACGCGCGAGCAACCTGCAGCGGCTAGCGATATGAAGATAAGTTTCGCCGGAGCGCGTCTATCGCGGCCAGCGCTTCGATTCCGGGTCTCCCGATATACGAGGTCACCGTAATCGCGAAAACGCCAGCCCAAACTCACGCCTTCTCAGGCCTGTGCGGACATACCATCGTCAAATTGAGCAGCGTCGGCTTGTCCGAGCCCTTCTTGTACACCCACTCCAGCCGGATCTCGTGCCGGTGGGCATAGGCGTCGCTCGGCGCGTGGGTGATGATGCTGGTCTTCATCGGGATCGGCGGCTCGGAGTTGAAGCACTTCCGGACGCAGGCATCGAGCAGGTCGCACCGCGTCAAGGGAATGACCCCAGGCTCGTCCCTGGACAGGGGGACCGTGTTCGGTTGGGTGCTGAGGTCGACTCGCACCCGGCCCTTCTCCTTGTGCCAGTGCTGGGCGCTGCCCTCCGGCCACTTCGAGGCCGGCGTCAGAATCAGGTGGTACTGGCCGTATTCCAGGGTCGGCACATCGATGTCGTCCGATGCCTTGAGCTTGGCCACGCTCTTTTTCATGTTCGCCACAGGGTAGTAATTGCTGTTCATCAAGTTCTTGAATGAAGCCCTGGTGTAAGGTCTCGAGCCCATCGCCTTTTCCCTCAATATGTCTTTGGCTTTGCGAAAATACATACAGCTCCGCGACGCCGGTCGGTTTGGCCAACCTTGCGCTGCCGAAATATATATGCCCCCTTTGCCGGGATCTGTTGACGTTACCACTCAGGACTGTATTTCGTCCAGATCGCCACCCACGCTGTGCCCAGCTTACTGCGCGGAGCGGGCCCGATTGCTAAGTGGTTCTCGATCGGTATTCTCATCAAAAGTCGTTCGCGGATTCTGATCGACAGACAGGTCGCGACCTTTGAGGCGCAGGAATGCATTGCTTCGCGTGTCAGTCGGCGATCAATCCGGACGATAGCTGGTGCTCCAAATGCGGGGCCGCGGTGCGTCAACGGGTCGACCCCGACAGCGAACGGCGATTCGTCACAATCCTCCGCGCCGATGTGATCGAGTCCACGGGCCTCGTGGCTGAGCTGGACCCGGAAGAGGCGGTCTCGCGCCTGGAGCCGGCCCTGGCCGCCATGCGCGGCGCGGTACGACAATTCGGCGGCATCGTCAGCAAGGAACTGGGCGACGGGCTCTCCGCGGTGTTCGGCGCCCCGATCGCGGACGACAACCATGCCCCCCTGGCCTGCCACGCAGCCATCGAACTGGTCCGGCGTGTTAGCAGCCTTGGCGATCCCGGGCTTCAGGTTCGAGTCGGCCTCCACTCCGGCCATGTCGTCGCCTACATGGTCGCCAGCGAGTTCTCCAAGGTCTACGAGATCGGCGGCGCCGCCCAGCATCTGGCCGCCCGGCTGGAGCAGGTGGCCGAGGCGAATCAGATCTACGTCTCGGAAGCCTGTCAAAAGCTCGCCGACGGGCATGTCAGGTTCGAGCACCTCGGCGGCAAATCCCTCCGCGGCTTCAGCCAGCCCGTGCCGGTCTACCGGATCGTGGGTGCGAGCGACCTGTCGAGCTGGCGCGTGCGGCGGGCTCGCAGCGTCTCCCGATTCGTCGATCGCACGACCGAGCGAGCCCTGCTGGACCGCGCGGCCGGGCAGGCCAGGGCCAGCCGGCAGACGGTCCTGCTGCTGGGCGATGCCGGCATCGGCAAATCGCGGTTGGCGCATGAGTTCGCCCAGAAGCTCAAGGCCGAGGGCTGGCAGTTGATCGACGCCGAGTGCAGCCCGAATCTCCAGGGCGCGCCCTTCAGCACGCTCAAGCGGATCCTGCTGTCGGCCATCGACGCATCCGCAAGGGACCCCGGCAATCCCGGCGATCCCCGGGCGGACCTGTCCACGATCCAGCAGAGCGCCCTCGAAGCGGTGCTCGATGTGCCGATCTCGAACCCGCAATGGGACGAGCTCGAGCCGCATGCCCGCGGACGCGTGATCTCCGACGCAAGCTGCGCCGTCATCCAGAACCTGGCCAGCCGGCAGCCGACGGTCCTCCTTTTGGAGGATTTGCACTGGATCGACCGGGCCAGCGACGCCGTCGTCGCCGCGATTGCCTCGCTCGCGGTGCCCGGTCTCCTCGTGCTGCTCACCTCCCGCCCGAACGGCATGCCGGTCTGGATCGCGCGCTGCCACGCCGAAGTCGTCGCGATGCGGCCGCTCGACGACGATTCGGGGCTGGAAATGCTGTCAGACATGCTCGGATCCTCCGAGACCAATGCCGATCTGAAGAGCCGGATCATCTCCCATACGGCCAATGTGCCGCTGTTCATCGAGGAGGTCTGCCGCGGGTTGAAGGACAGCGGCTCGTTGCGCGGCGAATGGGGTGACCTCGCTCTGGTGCGTCCGATCGAGGAACTCGGCATCCCCTCGAGCATCCAGGGCGTGATTGCGGCGCGCCTCGATCGCGTGTCGAGGCAGCAGCGCCTGGTGTTGCAAGTCGCGGCCGCATTGGGGCCGCGATCGAGCGAAGCCGTCGTGCGGAGAGTCTCGCAGTTGCCTGAAGACATCCTTCAGGACTGTCTTGCGTCGCTCGACCGGGCCGAGCTGCTCGTCAGGATCGATAGCGACCTCGAGAACTCGCTCGAGTTCAGGCACGAGATGGTCCGCCAGGTGACCTATGAGTCGATGGTCGAAAAGGTGCGCGAGAGCGTTCATGCGCGCGTGCTCGCGGCTTTCGAGAGCGACGAAACATCGCGAGATGATCCCGACACCCTCTGTTACCATGCCATGCGCGCCAAGGACTGGGCGAAGGCATTCAACTACGGGAGAAGCGCCGCACAGAAATGCCTCGTGCGCTCGGCCTATGCCGAGGCGGTCGACTACTTCCGGATCGCGATGAATTCGCTCGACAAGACGCCGTTGACGCGCCCGCGGGAGACCAACGCCATCGATCTCCGGATGGAGGCGCGCATGGCATTCATCTGGTCCGGTCGCGTCGCCGAGTGGATCGATCTCGGAAAGGAGGCCGACCAACGGGCCAGCCAGATCGATGATGTCGGCAGAAAGGTCGCTGCCATGACGGTCATGGCGGGTGGGCAGAACTTCTATGGGACGCCGACCGAGGCCGTCATTCTTGGCGAGGAAGTCGTCGGTCTTGCCGAGGAGTCGGGCAATTCGGGGTGGCGCAACCTTGCGCAATACAATCTCGGACAGGCATATTTTCTTGCGGGGCGCTATCGCGAGGCTGAGCAGACATTCGCACGGGCCCGTGCACATCTCATGGGACAAGAAGCGAGTGCGCCGTTCGGCACGCCGCCGAAATACACACTCCTCCTTTGCTGCATGATGAAAAGCTTCACCCATACCGTCATGGGCGAGCTCGACGCCGCCGAGCAGCTCCAGCGCGAAGCCGCGGCGATCGCGGAGGAGACCGGCCGTCCGTACGATCGCGTTGCCGCCGCCTATAGCGGCGGCTGGCTGAAGCTCGGCGGCAACGAGCCGGCAGCGGCCGCATCCATTCTCGAAGGCGGTTTTGTGCTGGCGCAGAAGCACGGCATCCGGCTGTTCGTGCCGGTGCTCGCCTGCCATCTCGGCATCGCCTATCTGGAGCAGGGGCTGTTCGACCGGGCACGCGGCATGCTGGCCGAGGCGCGCGAGGAGGCGAAGGCGGTCGGCTATACCTCGGCGGTGCTACGCTCTTCGATCTACCTTGCGCTGGCCACCTATCGCCTCGGCGACGTCCAGGCCGCGCGGAACATGCTGCGCGAAGCGCGCAACACCGCGCGCCAGCAAGGATTTTCCGGCCTCGAGGCCGAGGCCATGTTCGGCGAGGCCGTCGTGACTCCGGCCTCGAGCGAGGCGAACAAGGCGGCCATCCTCGCCGCCCTGCGCGGCACGATCGCGATCGTCTCCGAGAGCGGCGCGCTGCCACTCAGGCGGAAGGCCGAGGCGATGCTGAGCGATATGCTCGCGCAAGGCGATGAGTTCACCTGAGGCTTGGCGTCATCCGTATTATTTTACCGTTTGTTCGGGGCGTTTTTTGCCCGACGGGTCGTCTGGATTTCGCTGTCAACGCAATGTCTTGGCGGCATGCGTCTACTGTGCATGGGGTTGTTTTCGCTGTTTTTGCCGATGACCCAGGTCCCTTGCGCCGGTGTCGAGGTCGGCGACCGTCGATAGGCCAGCTGTTGGGGCAGGTGACGTTTCGATCCAGATTTTTTAGTATCCGATTTTGCCGGCGCCGCGACGGCGCGACGACCACCGTACGAGGCGGGGCCATGACCACACGGGACCAGCAAGCTCTCCTGGCTCCGGTCGAGCGCGATTTGCGCCTCGATCTGTTCCGCGGCATCGGGCTGTGGATGATCTTCCTCGATCACATCCCGCACGATGTCGTGGCCTGGCTGACGCTGCGCAATTACGGCTTCAGCGATGCCGCCGAGTTCTTCGTCTTCATCTCCGGCTATCTGGTCGGCTGGATCTACGGGCCGATCGTCGCCGGCGGCTGGTTCCTCGCCGCGCTGAAGCGGCTGTGGCGGCGCGCGGGGGAAATGTATGTCGCCCACATCATGCTGTTCCTGCTGTTCACGGCGCAGATCGCCCGCACCATCAGGAGATTCGACAACCCGATGTATGCGGACGAGTTCAACGTTCACAATTTTCTTGACCATCCGGATATTCTGATCGGGCAGGCGCTCACGCTGCGCTACAAGCCGGTCAACCTCGACGTGCTGCCGCTCTACATCACGCTGGTGCTCGCTGCGCCCTTCATCATATGGGGCCTGGTGCGACGGCCGAACCTCACGCTGCTGTGCTCTGTGGTGCTCTATGTCCTGTCGCGCTGGTTCGACTGGAACATCGCGTCCTATCCGCCGGGCACGACCTGGTATTTCAATCCGTTCTGCTGGCAGCTGATGTTCGTGTTCGCCGCCTGGTGCGGCATCGGCCAGATCGACAAGATCGCCAAATGGGTCTGGTCGGCGCCGGTGATGACAATCGCGGCGGCATGGATTGCGTTCGCCTTCCTGATCGTGATGACATGGCACGTTCACGCGCTCGAGGCCTTGATCCCGAAATGGATGATCAAGGCGATCTACCCGATCGACAAGACTGACCTCGACATGCTGCGCTTCACGCACTTCCTGGCGCTGGCGCTCTGGATGACCTATTTCGTCCCGCGCCACTGGAAGGCGCTGCATTCCAAATGGCTGCATCCGGTGATCCTGTGCGGCCAGCACTCGCTGCCGATCTTTTGCCTCAGCGTGTTCCTGTCGTTCTCGGCGCATTGGATCCTGATGCAATACACCAGGGGCGTCTGGGAGCAACTCGCGGTGTCGTTCGCCGGCTTCGTCATCATGTTCGGGGCGGCGTGGCTGCTCGACCGCGCCGAGCGGGTGCCCAGCCTCTTCGTCAAGGTGACCGACGTCGACGACGAGCCGGAACCCGGCGCCGAAGGCGCCCCGGTAAAGATCATCGCCGCGGCTCCCGCGAGCCACTGAGAACCCATCGCGTCACGTGGACGATTTTTCGGGAGGGATCCATGTCGAGACTCTTGTTGACGATTGCCGGCACCCTTCTGCTCCTCGTCTGCAGCGCGTCGGCGCAGGCACCGTCGCCCGAGGCGATGGATGCCGCGCGCAAACTCGTTGCCACTCTGAAGATCGCGGATCAGTATCGCGCGGTTCTCCCGCAGCTCCTGCTCAAGCTGAGACCCGTGGTCGCGCAGGACAGGCCGGAGATCGAGCATAACTATGATGCGATGACAGCGCCGGGTGCCGAGATCTACGCCCCGTTCTTCACCGCGATAGTCGACCAGATCGCCGCCATCTACGCTACAAGCTTCACCGTAGACGAGCTGCGCCAGATCGAAGCGTTCTATTCGCAGCCGGCCGGACAGAAGCTTTTGCAAAAGTCGGATGCGCTGGCGCAGGCGAGCGCGCAGATCGGCCAGGACGTCAGCCAGAAAGCCGCCGACGAACTGAAGCTGCGCCTGATCGAGGCGTTGCGCCAGAAGGGGCAAAAGCCGTAGGCGGCCGCCTTCAGTGAATCGCGGCGTACATGATCCGCTCCTCCGTCGCCTCGAGCGCGGAGAATTCCTCCACGACCTTGCCCTGGCGCGAGACCAGGATGCGGTCGGACAGTGCCATGATCTCGGGCAGGTAGGATGAGATGACGACGACCGCCTTGCCCTCGTCGGCGAGTCGGTTGATCAGCTCGTGGATCTCGACGATGGCGCCGACGTCGACGCCGCGGGTCGGCTCGTCGAAGATAATCAGGTCGGGCTCCTGCACCAGCGATTTGGCGATCACGACCTTCTGCTGATTGCCGCCGGAGAGCTCGACCACCTTGCCATTGTTGCCGATGGCGCGAACCTTGAGCCGTTCGATCCAGGTCCTGCCGACCGCATCGGCCTCGCGCCGAGATAACATCATGCGGCCCTTGGGGAACTTCGACAGCAGGCCGAGATAGATGTTGCGCGCGATCGAGGACGTCTCGAAGAAGCCCTCGACCTTGCGATCCTCTGTGACATAGGCGATGCCGGCCTTGACCGCCGGTGCCGGCACCCGGTAGCGCACCGGCTTGTCGTGCAGCAGGATCTCGCCGCCGTGGAAGAAGTCGCGCTTGAGCACGCCGGCGACGATCTTGAAGGTTTCGGTGCGGCCCGCGCCGACGAGACCGAACACGCCGGTGATCTGCCCTGCGAACACCGACAGCGAATTGTTCTTCACCATCGGCGCCATCTTCAGGTTCTGCACCGTCAGCACGCGCGCGCCGGCCGCCCGCACGCTGCTCTTCCTCGTGCCATAGAGCGTGTTGGAGAGATCGCGCCCGACCATGGCCTGGATGATCGCGGCGCGGTCGAATTTGGCGACGTCGTCGGTCACGACATGCTTGCCGTCGCGCAGGACCGTGATGCGGTCGGCCAGCAGCAGAGCCTCTTCCAGGGCGTGCGAGATAAAGACGATCGAGACGCCGCGCTTCTTGAGGTCACGGACGAGGTCGAAAAAGTATTTCTTCTCCTCCGGCGTCAGCGACGCCGTCGGCTCGTCGAAGATGATGACCTTGGCGCGGTGCAGGACCGCGCGCGCGATCTCGACCATCTGCTTCTTGGCAGCTCCAAGGCCGCTCACGGTCGCAGTCGGCGTGACATCGAAATTGAGCGATTGCAAAAACTGCTGCGCGGCGATGTAGATGCCGCGCAGGCGGTTGTAAAACTTCTCCTGCCCGAGAAACAGATTCTGCGCCACCGTCATGGTTGGCGCCAGGCTGTTCTCCTGAAACACCATGGCGATGCCGAGATTGCGCGCCTCCAGCGGCGTCTTCGGCGCAACGTCGGCGCCGTCGACCGTCATGGCGCCCGAGGTCAGCGTCACCACGCCCGCCATTATTTTGGTCAGGGTCGACTTGCCGGCACCGTTCTCGCCGACCAGCGCGTGAATCTCGCCACGACGCAGATCGAAGTCGACCCCGTCGATGGCGGGCACGCCGGCGTAGAGCTTGGTGGCCTTGCGCAGCGAGAGCATGACGTCGCTCATGGGCGAAACTCCTCGGCAAGACCGGCTAGCGGCAGTCTCAGGACGCGGCCCGGTCCCTTGGCGATCAGAATGAGGTCGTTGCCCATCTCGATCGCGGCGACGATTCCGTGATTGGCACCGTCGACCCGGCTGTGCAGCGAATAGAGCGGCTGGCCGTCTGCATCGAGGCGAATGACGAGGCCATAGGAGCGCGGCGGCGCCCATGGCTTGATGACGCCCATGGTCTTGATGTGCGCACCTTGCATTGGCTCCTTGAACGATGTGCCGGAGCGCAAGCGAGGGGCAACCCAGTAGGCCGGATCGATCTCGGCCATCATGCGGCGCCGGTAGGCCGGCTCGCGCAACACGAACTCGACGAGCTGGGTGCGTGCGGTGAAGGCGGTGAGCCAGTACCCGCCGCCCGAGGCCTTCGACAGCCGCGATGGATAGACGGGAAGGTGACCAAGCACGACCCGCGGCGATGCGCCGGGCGTCACGAGAACGAGCCGATGACGCCAGCTCTCGCTGACCAGCATGGCGTTGCCGTGCGCGCAGGCGCCGAAGGCGTAACCAAACCCCTGGGCCAATCGCGTCACGGTCTTGTTGACGGTATCCAGCCGGAACACGCGCCCAGTCCGGTTCAGCTCCATCAGGTCGCGCGCCCAATCGTCGACGCCGCATCTCAGAGAGCCGTCTGTCGCAATGAGTGTGTTGTCATTTGCCAGCGCGAGCGCGTTGATCGCGTTGAATGCTGCATCAGCAAACGTCGCGCTTGGTTGCTCGGCCGAGGGGCTTGAATAGAGACGCACCTCCCGTCCGCCGAGCACGACGGCAAGGCCGCCGCCGGGCAAGGCACAGAGCGCAGAGATCGACCGCTCAAAGTTGCGCACCACCGATGCCGCGCCGCCATTCAGGGACATCAGCCGCTGTCCGTCGGCGACGAAGAGATTGCTGCCGTCGGTGGCGAGATCCTCGGGCGACTCACAGGTCAGCAGGGTCTCGGCGGATTCCAGCTTCTGGTTGGGCTTCAGTGCGCCATCAAAAGACGGCACGGTGATGGTGGCGTCGCCGCGACCGAGAAAGCGGTTGGCGAATTCTTTGACGGCCGCGATCACGACAGCTTCCCCCACCTCTTGTCATACTGAACGAAGTTCGGATCGGCGTTGTCGAGCTTGTAGCGGCCGATCCGGTTGTTGAGGATGCCGCCGAGATAGAGATAGCCGCGATGCTCGCGCATCGAGGTGATCATCGGGTGGTTCTCGCCGTGCAGGTCCCAGAACGATTCGACGATCTTGCCCTGCTCGTTGAACTTGACCACGCAGCCGGTGTTGATGTTGGGGAACAGCCATTCATCGACCGGCACGCGCTTGGCCATGCGGCGCCGGAAGCCAGGCATCTTCCAGGCGAGATCGAGCGAAGGGCTGCGCATGCCGACCAGCGCCAGCCAGTAATTGCCGTCGGAGGCGAGGTTGATGTTGTCGGGGTAGCCAGGCAGGTTGTCCATCACCACTTCGACCGCACCCTTTTTCGGTCCCGCGAACCAATAGCGCTTGATCGAGCAGCCAAAGGTCTCGGCGAACAGGATCGACTGGCCGTCGCTGGCGACGCAGATGCCGTTGGGGAATTTGAGGCCGCGCAGCTCAGTGCGCGTCGCACCGTTCTTGGTGTCGTAGGAGATGATGCGGCCGTTGCCGCGCGCTTCGAGGCCGTCGATCGGCCATTCGTCCATCTCGTAGCGCACGGTCGCCTCGGAGAAGAAGATGAGACCGTCGTCGGTGATGTCGAGATCATCGGCGAGCCGCAGGCGGCTATCGTCGTTCACCGAACGCATGCTGCGGTTGGTTTCGTCGGTGGCCTTTTCCACCGTGCCATCAGGCTTGATGCGGTAGAGCCCCATGCCGCCGATGCAGACGTAGAGATTGTCCTCACGGTCGAAGGCCATGCCGAGCGGCTGGCCGCCGATATGGGCGAACACTTCCATCTTCTGATAGTCGGGCGCGAGAAAGCGCATGATATCGCCGTGGCGCGAGCCGGCATAGAGATTGTCGTGGCGATCAAGGATAACGTCTTCGGGCGCTTCAATGCGGCCGAGACCGATCGACTCGACGTGACGCAGCTTGTCATTCTGCTCGAATGGCCCGCCTTGCCCGATCTCAGTGGATGGCGGCGGCGGCAACGCGTGATAGGTGGGCGCGACGTAGACCTTGCTGATGATACGGGTGCGGTTCTTCTGCCAGCGAATGTCGACCATCGCGGCGACGAGCAGGATGCCGGCCAGCGCCATCCGGTTGACGCCGCCGCGCGCGTTCATGGTCGTCAGACCGTTGGTGATCAGGAGCACGATCAGCACCCCGACCGCCGATTTGGCGACCGAGCCCTTGCCGCCGCCGAGCGTGATGCCGCCCAGCACCGTCGCGGTCAGCACGATCACCTCGAGTCCGACGCCGATGTCGCCGCCGACGGTTCCGAGCCGGGACGCGAAGAACAGCGCGCCGATGCTGGTCAGGACGCCGCTCGCGACGTAGCAGAGTGCGATCGTGCGACGGACGGGAATGCCGGAATTATACGCCGAACGGCGGGAGCCGCCGATCGCGGTGATGTGCCAGCCCGGCCGCAACCGGGTCAGGAAGATATGGCCGAAGATGGCGACGACGACATAGACGATCGCCACGGTGGGAATGCCGAAGACAGAACCGCCGCCAATGAAATCCCAGGATGGGATATCGGGAAAGGCTGACGCGATCGCGTTGGAGTAGCGCTGGATCAGCAGATCGTAGGCCGAGCGGTAGATGATCAGCGTGATCAGCGTGGTGATGAAGGCACGCAGCCGCAGATACCCCACCAGGATGCCGTTGACGGCGCCGAGCATCGCGCCGCAGAGCAGCGTGGCAACCACCACCGCCGGGACCGGCCAGCCCAACACGTCGAGAAGATAGAGCGCGCAGAAATCAGTCAGTGCGAAGATGGAGCCAACGGACAGATCGATGCCGCCGACGATGACGACCAGCGCCAGCCCGAGCGCGATGAAGCCGATCTCTCCGGCCTGACGCGCGGTGTCGGCGAGGCTCGCCGGCGACAGGAAATTATCGATGGATCGGCTGAGCGCGAAGCCGATGATCAGCAGGAGGATCACCGGAATGGCTGTCTCGGTCCATTGCTTGGAGAGGATTTCGCCGAGCAGATGATCCGGCCAGTAGCGGTAACGCAGGCTCGTCAGGGTATCGCGCATCGGCATTCCAGGACCTTGCAAAGTTCGGGACAACGTCCCGGACAAGAAGCTGCCCGGGACGTTTGGGTCGTGCGTTGCGAGACTTATTTCTTCAGGTCGCTGAGATTCCAGCAGGCCGTTGGGCTGTCGGCGTTCTCCTTGGTGATCGGAATCAGCGTGGTGTATTCCGAGCCCTTGATCGAGCCGGGCTTGGCGCCCGACGACAGCAGCCATTTGATCGTGCCGGCCATCTGGGCGGCCTGGGTCGGCACGTCGTAGCTCATGTTGAGGTCGAACGCGCCGGACTTCACCAGCTCGCAGGCACCCTTGCGTTCGCCGCCGCCCGAGGTCGCGAGGAACACCTTGCCGGTGAGGCCTGCTTCCTTGACGGCCGCCGCGGTGCCGATGTCCATGCCGTCCCAGAAACCGACGATGCCGCAGAGATCGGGGTTCTGCTTCAGCACGGTTTGCGTGATCGCCTTGGCCTTGGCGGCGTCCCAATCCGCGGCCTGGCTCGACACCACCTTGATCTCGGGATGCTTGGCGAGAACGTTCTCGACGCCTTTGAGCGTATAGGCGCTTGCCGCCGCCGACAGCGCACCCTGGATGATCGCGATCTTGTTCGATTTGCCTTCGCAGGCCTTGACCACGCCTTCGGTCTGGCGTTCACCGATCTCGACCCAGTTGGCGCCGACGAAGGCCGAGCTGCGATAGGCCGAGCCCATGTTGATCTGGATGACGTAGATGCCTTCGTTCTCGGCGCGCTGAAGCAATTTGGCGTAGGTCTGCACGTCCGGATTGTGGACGACGATCACCGCCGGCTTCTCGGAGATTAGCGAGGTGACGGCCTGCGCGCCGGCATTGGTGTTCCAGTTGGCATCGCGGATCACGAACTTGACGCCGAACGGCTCGAGCTCCTTCTTCAGGCCGGCATACCAGCCCTCAGTGAGGTCGAAGTTCATCGCCACTGGCACATAGGCCACGGTCTTGCCGGCCAGCGCCTCCTTGAACGGCTTCTGAAACGGCTCGTCCAGGCCCTGCTGGGCCAGGGCCGGCGCGATCATTGCCGAGAGAGCCATTGCGGCCAGGGTCGCGCTTGTCGGGCTGCCAAGATGTTTCATTGCTTCCTCCTTGGTTATGGTTGTCGTTGTTGTCGCTCGTTCAGATGTCGCCCTGCTGTGCCGTTTCTTCGTTGCGCGGATTCAGGAAGGAGTCCGTGATGACGGCGAGCAGCAGGACCACGCCCTTGATGAGATTTTGGCCGGCGTAAGAGACATCCATGATGGTCATGCCGTTGAGCATGGTGCCGATCAGCAGCGTGCCGATGATGACGTTCAGCACGCCGCCGCGCCCGCCTGATAGCCCGATGCCGCCCAGCACGACGACCAGGATCACGTCGTAGATCAGCGTCGAGTTGAAGACGCGGGTCGGCATCGAATTGACGGACGCGGCCATCACAAGGCCGGCGAAGCAGCCAATCAGCGCGGCGACGACATACTGCAGGACGATGATCGGGCGGGAGGGGACGCCGGTGACCCGCGCAGCGTAAGGATTGTCACCGATCGCATAAATATAAGCGCCCCAGCGCGTCTGCCGCAGCAGGAAGGCGACCACGACGCAGGCAATCGCGAACATGACGATCGACGTCGGAATGCCCAAGATGGTGCCCTGTCCGAGCCGCTCGAAGCCGTTCATGCCCGGGCTCCATTGCACCACGTCGAGCTGGAACAAGGCGGCTTGCCCAAGCCCGGCCAGCAGCAGGCCGGTTGCGAGCGTCGCAAACAGCGAGGGAACTTCCGCATAGGCGATCAGCCAGCCATTGACGAGGCCGAAGGCGATCGTGAGCAGCACGGCAGTCAGAAGCGAGGCCGGCAGCGAGTGACCGTTCTGCACCATCTGCAAGACGAGCCCCGGCGGCACCGCAAGCGCCGCGATCAGCGAGATGTCGATGCCGCGTCCGATCACGACGATCGCCATGGCAAGGCCGAGGATGCCGAGCACTGCCACATTCTGGAGCAGCGTCAGCATATTGTCCGCGGTCAGAAAGCCATTCAGGAAGATCGAAAATACGAGGAACAGCAGCGCAAAGACGGCGAAGACGATCTCTTGCTGATTGAACCGGAAACGCTTCATCCCTGTCTTGCCTCTCTTCGACGTCGGCCTCTGCGGGTCCGTTATGACGATCGGGTCTCTATGCGATAAGTCTGTGGAAGCGGAGTCAGGCTTTCCGTGAGTGCCTTCGCCAGATCCTGATCGGTGGAGTCGACCGAGATGTGGACCAGCGTATTCAACCTGGCGTCTTTGTCGACGAGAATATCTGCCGCGGTATCGGAGCCGAAGATGCGGTCAATCTCGGCTCGGACCTTCTCCCGAACAGCGAGGTCGCGCAGCGTGGGCTTGAAGATCTTGCCGACTGCGGTGACGGGGAGGGCCTCGAGCAGGACGACGCGCTTCGGTCGCGCGGGAGGTTCATTGACGTTGCGCTCGAGATGCTCGCGCAATTGCGCCAGATCGATGCTCTCGCCGGGAGACGGCACCACGAAGAGAATGGGGACCTCTCCGGCATAGGCGTCGGGCATTCCGACGGCCGAGCTCATCTGGACGCCGGGGAAGACGTTGGCGACATCCTCGATTGCAGCAGGATCGATGTTGTGACCGCTGCGCACGATGAGATCCTTCTCGCGCCCCGTCAGCACCAGCCGCTGATCCGAGGTCAGATAGCCGATGTCGCCGGTGACGATCCAATGATCGTCGGTGAGCACGCCCTTGTTGTGCTGCGGATCGACGTAACCTGGAAACACTTGCGGTCCGCTGACAAGGACGAGGCCGCTGGTGAGCGGCGGGCATACCGTCTTGAGATCGGCATCAGTCAGGGCGACGATCCTGGTTTTTGCAAACGGCGCTCTGAATCCGACACTACCCTGCACCGGGGTCCCGCGGCCGGGATTGAACGCGATTGCGGCCGCCGTTTCCGTCATGCCGTAGGTCTCGAATAAGGTGATCCCGGTTCGCGCCTGAAACCTCTCGCTGACGGCCTTCGGAGCCACGGCCCCGCCGGTGAGGGCCATTCGAACCGAGCTGATATCGGACGACCCGATCGGCACCTCGGCAAGGGCGGCAATCGACGTCGGTACGCCGCTCACGATGGTCGCGCGAAAGCGCTCCACCGTATGCCAGTAGTCGCGGATCGCATCGGGACTTCTGAGGCTGTATGGCGAGGGAATGATCACATGGCCGCCGGCCGCGAGAATCGACAAGCCGAGCGTCATCGTGCCGCCGACGTGAAACAGCGGGAAACCGTTCACGGCCGTGTCGGTCTCATCCAACCCGTGCACCTGTGCAAAGCTCCAGGCCGCATGAATCTGGTTTCCATGCGTCAGGCGAACGAGCTTAGGCCGCCCGGTCGTCCCGCCGGTGTGGAAGAGGGCGCATACTGTTTTGTGATCCGTCGAAGGATCGAACTCCAGCGTGTCGCGTGCTCCTGCGATCGCCCGATCGAAGCTCAGAAAACCATTGGGCAGGGGACCGTTCGAGCCGATCACGAAAATCGTCTTGAGCGATGGGACACGTTTCGCGATGTTGCGCGCCTTGGCCCAGATCGCAGGATCGGCCGCTTCGGACGCCACGACCAAAACGGTAGCGTTCTGCGCCTGGAGCAGGTCGGCAATCGCATCTTCGTTCAGGAGATAGTTGATCGAACTGGCAATACCCGCGACCTGGGCACCGAGCAGCGCGGGGAATAGCTGCGGAAGTATTGGACAGAGAAACGCGACGGTGCCGCCGGTCTGTCCGATTCCCTGCGATCTGAACAGATTGGCCGCGCGGGTGATCTCGGCGAACAATTGCCGATGGGTCAGCGTGACGTCGCCGGGCTCTCGCGAACCTTTGGTCAGAACCGTCAGCGCAGGCCGGTCGGGATGCAGTCGCGCCGTGGCTTCGAAGAGTTGATAGAGACTGCGGGCAGGGATGAGGGAATCGTAAGGCAGCCGCTCCAGCGCCTCGATATCGGCAATGGTCGTGATTGGTTGCGTGAACCGCGTCGTGATCAGCGATGACAAGGCGCTGCTCACGGGCGCCGCCATTCAAGTGGCACGGCAGACTGTGCAGCGGTTGATACGACCTGACGCAAGTGAACGTTTCCCGCCTATCTTGTTGGCCGTTTTTTGTTTTTCATAGGCCACATGCCTGGACGCGGCTTGCTTGGGAGCGCAAAGCTTTTGCTTCTCCGTGCAAACTAGTCTTGCGTGTAGGCGGCGGCCATCTAAAATTTCGGCGCTTGGCCGACTTGTGCAATGCACAAACGTGTTCATCCTGGCCTCGCGATGGGACGGACGATGAACCTGGTATTCACGACAGACGATCTGGAGCCGTCCAAGCGCTACGCAGCATGGCAAGGCGCCATTTGCGATGTCTATGTCCATGTCGACGTGAACGCCGAGGAGCGATCCGACTACCACGGCTTCATTCGCGAGGCGCGGTTCGGCCCAGTCACGATGACGGACGTTCTGCTGTCCGAGCAGCGCATATCCCGGCGCGAGCGGCATATCGCGAAGCTCGACAAGGATTGCTACTACGTCGATTTCGTTCAGCAGGGCCGGGTCAACGTTCTGCAGGCCGGTGAGACCCTGCTTTCGAACCCCGGCGTCGGCGCGATTTTCTCGGCCTCCGAAGCCTATGATCTCGAATGCGTCGGCGAGGTGCGATCGCTCTATCTCGAGATCCCACGCAAGGAATTTTTGGCGCGCTTCAGCGACGGGCGCCTGCCTGTCGTCACAACGATGACGACGGGCCGTGGCCTTGGACGGATTGCCGCAGAGTTCTGCGCGACGCTTGCGTCGGAAGCTGCTTCGCTGGACGAAGCAGCAAGGACCCGGCTCGGCGGTGAGCTGATGGACGTGCTGGCGCTCGCGCTCGACATGGGCGACCGGGACGAGTTCTCGGAAGATGCCACCACGCAGCAGGCCCGTCTGCGCTCGGTCAAGACCTGGATCGAAGCGCACCTCACCGACGTTGATCTGTCGCTCGAGAAGATCGCGAAGAACAATGGCGTCTCTCTCAGGCATCTGCATTATCTCTTCCGGCTCACCGACGTCTCTGTGTCCGAATGGATCCTGGATCGCCGGCTTCAGCGCTGCTACGACGTCTTGACGCGTCCCGAGTTGCGTTCCCTGTCGATCACCGAAGTCGCCTATCAGTTGGGATTCAGCAGCTCGTCACATTTCAGCACGGTGTTTCGGAAAAAGTTCGGGCACAGCCCGTCCGACTTGCGACGGCGCTAGAGAACCTGCAACGCGCGAAGCGATGCAGGTCCGTCGTCGTAAGCTTACTTCACCAGCGGGCAGCCGCCATCCTTCAACGGTCGGAACGCCTGGTCGGCGGGCACTTCTGCGAGCAGCTTGTAATAGTCCCACGGGCCCTTCGACTCCTCGGGCTTCTTCACCTGGAACAGGTACATGCTGTGCACCATGCGGCCGTCCTCACGGAGCACGCCGTTGTCGGTGAAGGCATCCTTCACCGGCAGCTCGCGCATCTTGGCCATCACCGTTTTGGTGTCCTTGGTGCCGGCGGCCTGCACGGCCTTGAGATAATGCAGCGTGGCGCTGTAGGTCGCGGCCTGGTTCATGGTCGGCATACGCTTCATGCGCTCCATGAAACGTTTGCCGAAGGCGCGGGTCTTGTCGTTGAGATCCCAGTAATAGGCCTCGGTAATGATCAGGCCCTGCGCGAGCTTGAGTCCCAGGCTGTGCACATCGGAGATGAACATCACGATCGCAGCCAGATTCTGTCCGCCGGCGACGATGCCGAATTCGCCTGCCTGCTTGATCGCGTTGATGGTGTCGCCGCCACCATTGGCTAGCCCGATGATCTTGGCCTTGGAAGCCTGAGCCTGGAGCAGGAAGGAGGAGAAGTCTGCGGTGTTGAGCGGATGCTTGACGCTGCCGAGCACCTTGCCGCCGGCGGCCCTCACGACGTCGCCGGTGTCGCGCTCGATCGAATGGCCGAACACGTAGTCCGCGGTCAGGAAGAACCAGCTGTCGCCGCCGCTCTTGACGATGGCGCTGCCGACGGTGTGGGCGTTGGAATAGGTGTCGTAGGTCCAGTGTGCGGTGTAGGGCGAGCAGGACTTTCCAGTAATGTCGGAGCTCGCTGCGTCCGTCACGATCATGACCTTCTCGTACTGCTTCGACAGCTCCATCACCGCGAGCGCAGTGGCCGAGGTCGGCAGGTCGATGATCATGTCGACGCCTTCGGTCTCCCACCATTTGCGGGCGATGGTCGAGGCAACGTCGGGCTTGTTGAGCACGTCGGCCGAGACCATGTCGATCGGCTTGCCGAACATCTGTCCGCCGAAATCCTCGATTGCCATCTTGGTGGCCTCGACATTCCCCTGGCCTCCGATGTCGGAATAGACCGAGGAGAAATCGGAGAGTACGCCGATCTTGAGCGGCGTTTGCTGGGCGGAAGACGGATTGATAAAAGACGCAGAAAGCAGCCCGGCCGCGAAAGCGGCGCGCGCGATCCGATACATGGCATTTCCCCCGAAGATTTTATAATTGGTGCACCAACCTAGATTTGTCCCGCCATACGGTCAATTCTTGCGTCATGGCGTCGGCGTGCACCAATTTGACGCGGCTGGTGGCGCCGACTACCCTTCGCGCAAAAGCGACGATGCGCGGAGATGCAGGAGCCCGACGAACATCGAGGGCGGAGCTTGCATAAGTTACGAGTCCAGGGGAACGGAAATGTCGAGTGACACCACAGCCACCATTTCGAAAGCGCGTGAGCATTCCATCGGCGATCTCCTGCGCCGTTCGGCCGGCCGCGAGCCGAGCAAGCTCGCGGTGAGCTGCGGCAGTGTGAGCTGGACGTTTGCCGAGATGGACGCGATCTGCAACCGCCTGGGCCGCGGTCTGCTCGGTCTCGGCGTCAAGAAGGGCGACCGTCTTGCGGTGCTCTCGCGCAATTCGCACGCCTTTGCCGCGCTGCGTTTCGCGGTGGCGCGGATCGGCGCGGTGCTGGTACCGATCAACTTCATGCTCAATCCGGACGAAATTAATTTCATCCTGAAGAGCTCGGGTGCAAAACTGCTCGCGGCCGGTCCCGATTTCGTCGAGTCCGCGCGGGCCGCAAGCGCCAAGGATTGCGCTGTCGAGAAGATGATCTGGCTGCCAGGCGAGGAACCCGCTACGGCTCCCGCTGGCCTGACCACTTTCGACGATCTCTTGCATACGGACAGCTCGTTTCTGGAAGCCTCCGTTGACAGCCGCGATCTCGCCCAGATCGTCTACACCAGCGGCACGGAATCGCTGCCCAAGGGCGCGATGCTGACCCATGAGGCCGTGATGTGGCAGTATGTCAGCTGCATCATCGACGGCGGCATGAGCGTGGATGACAAATTCCTGCACGCGCTGCCGCTCTATCACTGCGCCCAGCTCGACGTGTTCCTGGGGCCGCAAATCTATCTCGGCGCCTCCGGCGTGATCACGGGCAAGCCGACCGCCGACAATATCCTGGCGCTGATCCAGGCCCACAAGATCACCTCGTTCTTCGCGCCGCCGACGATCTGGATCGCGATGCTGCGCTCGCCGAACTTCGACAAGACCGATCTGTCGAGCTTGCAGAAGGGCTACTACGGCGCGTCGATCATGCCGGTGGAGGTGTTGCTCGAACTCCAGCGCCGCCTGCCCAATGTCAAGTTCTGGAATTTCTACGGCCAGACCGAGATTGCGCCGCTTGCGACCGTGCTGCGCCCCGAGGATCAGCTCCGCAAGGCCGGATCGGCCGGCAAGCCCGTGCTCAATGTCGAGACGCGCGTCGTCAATACGGCGATGGAGGACGTCAAGGTCGGCGAAGTCGGCGAGATCGTGCACCGCTCGCCGCATCTGTTGTCCGGCTATTACAATGATCCCGTGAAAACCGCGGCTGCCTTCTCCGGTGGCTGGTTTCACTCTGGCGATCTCGCCACGGTCGATGATGAGGGCCACATCACCGTGGTCGACCGCGTCAAGGACATGATCAAGACCGGTGGCGAGAATGTCGCGAGCCGGGAGGTCGAGGAGATGGTCTATCGCATCCCCGGGGTCTCCGAGGTTGCCGTCGTCGGCCTGCCCGATCCGCGCTGGATCGAGGCGGTCACCGCGATCGTCGTGATCAAGACCGGCGAGAAGCTTGACGAAGAGTCCGTCATCAAGCACTGCGCCGGCCAGATGGCGCATTTCAAGGTGCCCAAGCGGGTCATCTTCGTCGACAGCCTGCCGAAGAACCCGAGCGGCAAGTTGCTCAAGCGCGAACTGCGCCAGCGCTTCGTCGGCGGCGAGACGCTCGACAAGGCGATCCAGAAGAACTTCGGCACCTGAGACGGAGCGTCGCCATGAAAGGCTGGCAGGTTGCACACGACTGGTCGATCGAGGGGATGGAGCTGGCCGATCTGCCGGAGCCGACGCCTGGCCCGGGCCAGGTCGCGGTGCGGATGCGCGCAGCGTCGCTGAACTATCGCGATCTGCTCACAATACAAGGCAAGGGCGGCGTGTCCAGACTGCCGCTCATTCCGTTCTCAGACGGTGCGGGCGAGGTGATCACCGTCGGCGGTGGCGTCACGCGGATTGCCGCGGGCGATCGCGTCTGTCCGATGTTCTTCCAGTCATGGATCGACGGGAAGGTCTCGGCGACCAGCCGTCGCTTTGCGCTCGGCGGCACGCGGCCGGGCGTGTTGCAGGAGGTAATGCTGCTCGACGCCGAGGGTGTCAGCCGTATTCCCCCGCATCTGTCATTCCAGGAAGCGGCGACGCTGCCTTGCGCCGGGCTCACCGCCTGGCGCGCGCTGTTCGAGGAGGCCAGGGTAAAGCCCGGCGACACCGTACTGGTGCAGGGCACTGGCGGCGTGTCGATCTTCGCGCTGCAATTCGCAAAGCTCGCGGGAGCGAGTGTGATCGTGACCTCTTCGAGCGACGAGAAGCTCGAACGCGCCCGCGCGCTCGGCGCCGATCACACCATCAACTATCGTTCGATTCCTGAGTGGGGCAAGGCGGCTTCGGAATGGTCCGGTGGCGGTGTCGACCACGTCGTCGAGGTTGGCGGCAAGGACACGTTTGCGCAGTCGCTGGAAGCGGCGCGGGTCGGCGGCACCATTCTCGTGATCGGCGTGCTTACCGGCTTTTCGCAACAGATCGCGATCCCGAGCCTGTTTTCCAAGAACCTGCACGTCATCGGCCTTTCCGTCGGCAGCCGCCGCATGTTCGAAGGTATGGCGGCTGCGATCGGGCGCAACGCGATGAAGCCGGTGGTCGATCGCGTGTTCGGCTTCGATGCCGTGCCCGACGCGCTACGGCTGATGCAGCAGGGCGGACATTTCGGCAAGATCGTGGTGGAGTTTGCGTAGCAAGTGCAGGCCTCGGAATGGTACACAGCTGTCAGCACCCGTCATTGCAAGCGCAGCGAAGCAATCCAGTCTCTCTCCGCGGAACAAGCCTGGATTGCTTCGTCGCGACACCTCCTTGCAATGACAGTGTTCAACCGATGTACGCGATCCGCTCACGGAGCATAAGTCATGCCCCTCTGGACCTGCGAAACCTGCGGCGCGCAATTCCCGGACAGTGATAAGCCGCCGGCATGCTGTCCGATCTGCGAGGACGAACGGCAGTTCGTCGGCTGGAAGGGACAAGCCTTCCTCACACGCGAGGCGCTAGCGGAGAAACATCGCCTGGACTGGCGCGACGATCTTGGTCTGACCGGAATCGCGCTCGAGCCGAACTTTGCTATCGGCCAGCGCGCGTTATTGGTGCCGCTGGATGATGGTTACCTCATGTGGGATTGCATACCGCTGGCAACGCCGGAGGCGGTCGCGCATGTCCGCTCGCTGGGCGGTCTCAAGGCGATCGCGATCTCGCATCCGCATTATTATGGCGCGCTCGCGGACTGGAGCGAGGCCTTCGGCGGCATTCCAGTCTACCTGCATGCGGATGATCGCGAGTGGGTGACGCGGCCCTGTTCATCGATCGTACACTGGACCGGAGATCGCCATCGCATCTCCGACGACGTACTGCTCCTGCGCACCGGCGGCCACTTCGCCGGCGCCACCATGTTGCATTATGCGTCCGGAGCGGACGGCAAGGGGGCTCTGCTCACCGGCGACATCGCACAGGTGACGATGGATCGGCGCTTCGTCAGCTTCATGTATTCCTATCCGAACTACATGCCGCTCAACGCAGCCGCGGTGAGAAGGATTGCAGCTGCCGTGGAGCCGCTCGCCTTCGAGCGTATCTACGGCGCCTGGTGGGGCCGCAACATCGCTGCCGGCGCCAAGGCAGCGTTCGCGGCATCCGTGGAGCGGTATATCGCGGCCATCGCCTGAGCCGGTCCGATTTTCCTTGCTCATTTTAATTAACTGTACTATTTGTACACATATCAATCGCGGACGCAACGATGCGTTTGCTGGTTCGGCATGATCGATGCATCGTCGAACCGGCGGCGCGTTCTGCGGCCGCGTAAGCGGGAGCCGGGCGGATGCCAGAGCGCGATTATGAGATCTTTGAAGCGGGCGACGTTACGCTTCAATCGGGCGCCGTCTTCCCTGCGCTGAAGCTCGCCTACAAGACCTTCGGCCGGCTTAATCCAGCCAAGGACAACGTCATCCTCTACCCGACCTCGTTCAGCGCGCAGCACTACGACACCGAGTGGCTGATCCAGCCCGGCGGCGTGCTCGATCCCGAGCGCTACTTCATCGTCATCCCGAACCTGTTCGGCAACGGCTTGTCATCCTCGCCGTCGCATTCCGCTGCGCCGTTCCCGCAAGTCACTTATCACGATGCCATCGCGATCCAGCATCGGTTGCTGACCGAGCGCTTCGGTATCTCAAAGCTCGCGCTGGTTTATGGCTGGTCGATGGGCGGTATGCAGACCTATCACTGGGCGGCTCTTCACCCCGACATGGTCGAGCGCGCCGCTGTGGTTTGCGGCAGCGCGCGCTGCGCGCCGTACAATTACGTCTTCCTCGAAAGCGTGAAAGCCGCGCTCACCACCGATCCCGCCTTCCGCGACGGCCGCTTCGTCGAAAAGCCCGTCGCGGGTTTTCGCGCGATGGGACGTATCTATGCCGGCTGGGCGATGTCGCACGGCTTTTATCGCGATGAAATCTGGCGCGAGGCTGGCTTCACCTCGCTCGAAGATTATCTCGTCCGCGCCTGGGATACGACCTTCGCCCGGCGCGACGCCAACGATCTGCTGGCGCAAATCGGCATCTGGCAGTCTGGTGACATCAGCCGCTGTGCTGCCTTCAGTGGCGATTTCGATCGCGCGCTGGGGGCGATCAAGGCGCATATGCTGCTGATGCCGGGCGCCACCGATCGCTATTTTGACGTCCGCGACAACGAGGACGAGCTCGGCCGCGTGGTCAACGCAAAATCCGCGGTGCTGCGTCCGATCCCGTCGGTTCACGGCCATCGTGCCGGCAATCCCGTCAACAATCCGCGCGACCACGCCTTCCTCAAGGCGGAGGTCGCTGCCCTCCTCAGCAAGTGAGCCATGCGACCATGACTGAGGCGACCATTTCAGAGCCCGCCCATCGCCTGAAGCCGCTGACACCGGCGATGCTGCGCGAATTGTCGGCCCGGTCGAACCTGAGGGGTGCCGCGCAAACCCTCGGTCATTACGGCGTGATCATGCTGGTGGGCGCGCTGATCTGGAAAGTCTCTTCGAACTACGGTGTGCTCTGGGCCCTGCCGCTGATGGCGGTGCAGGGCTATCTCGTCGCCTTCCTGTTCATGGCGGTGCACGAGACCGCGCACAAGACGGCGTTTAAAAGCCGCGGCCTCAATCTCGCCGTCGGCTATCTCTCGGCCTTCATCATCGGCTTGCCTTACGAATATTACTGCCTGTTTCACTGGGACCATCACCGCTACACCCAGGATCCCGACAAGGACCCGGAGCTGATCGTCGGCGTGAAGCCGACATCCGACACGCAGCTCGCGATCGCCTATAGTGGCCTGCTTCAGGTTGCCGGCCGGCTCTGGCTGATGCTCGGTCATGCCGTCGCCGGCAAGGTCAGCGTGCCCTGGATCCCCGAGACCAAGCGCGCCACCATCGTGGCCGAGGCGCGCGTCTATGTGGCGCTCTATGCGCCACTACTCGCGCTGTCGCTGTGGTTCGCCTCGGCGCTGCTGCTCTGGGTCTGGATCGTGCCGCTGATCATCGGGCAATTCTTCCTGCGGCCCTATCTCTATGCCGAGCACACCGGCTGCGAGCACACCCGCAGCGCCTTCGAAAACACCCGCACCACCTATACCGGCACGGTCGTCAAATGGATTGCGTGGAACATGCCCTATCACGTCGAGCACCACGCCTATCCCTCGATCCCGTTTCACGCGCTGCCGAAACTGAACGGCATCGTCGACGGCGAGATCGTCCATCGGGGCCGTGGCTACATCGCGACCACACGCGAGACCTGGGACTGGTTTCGCCGGCAGCGGCAGGCAAGCTAATTGCTGAACGCAAAGTCCCGATCGCGCTGCGATCGGGGCTTTGTCGTGAACGTTTTCTTGGACGCCAGATGTCAGTAGATCCCGTAGCCGCAGACATTCACGACGCGCACGCGTACGCCGTGGCGGGTCGGGACGGCGCGCTCCTGGTAGCAGTTGCTGACGCCGGTGTTGACGTAGAGCCCGCCATAACCGAAGCCCCAGCCGGGACCCCAGTGGTGGAAGCCGTGGGCCGAGGCGGCGGTGGGTGCGAGAGCGGCAACGCCGAGCGAGCCGGCAGCAATCAGACCAAGAGCAAGCTTACGAAACATATTCATTCTCCAGTGTGGCGCCGGGCCGTTGTTGTGTCCCTGCATCTCGGTCGAGCCGAAGCGCGAACGCGTTCATGGCCCGATCGGAGAATCGTGTTTCAGGATTGTTTCGTAGGACGCGCGCGATGGGCCGCGATCAGGCTTTTCGCGCCGTGCACTTTGCACCCTGCGACGATGCGCGATAGCGCGTAGCCATCGCCTGGGTCAACTCCGCCATCTTCTCGCGGAGATCGGCAGGCTCCAGCACGTCGGCCTCGGGCCCGAGCCGCAACAATTCGGCCGCGGCATGCCACGACGTCTTGCCGGTCGGCACGCGGGCTATGCGCCAGCCGTCGGCGTCGGCAGTCTCATCAATCCGCGTGCGCGCCCTGACGTAAGGCTGGCTCAGCGCGTCCAGCAGTTTGACGCCGAGCGGGGACAGCCGGACGATCGCGACATTGGGATGCATCTCGGCTTCGAGCCGAAGCGTCGCGGACTGCCAATAGGCGGCAAGGTCGAAATCGGCGGGACGGTCGAAGTGGTCGTCGAGCGCGATGCAGTCGAGCACGCGCGCGACGCGGTAGGTGCGCACGCTGCCGTCGACGAGCCCTGCGAGATACCAGCTGCCGCCCTTCAGCACGAGGCCCAGCGGGGCGACACGGCGCTGCTTCTCCGCGCGCCAGCTCTGGTAGCGGATCTTGATCAGCGTCCCCCGCAAGGCCGCGCCGGCAATGGCACGCAGGTGCTTTGGGTCTTCCGCCTCGCCAAACCAGCCCGGCGCGTCCAGGTAAAAGCGCTCCTGCATCCGGCTGGCGTCCGCGCGCAGATTGGCAGGCAGCGCCGCCATCAGCTTGTTCTGTGCGGCAATCATCGCCGCATCCAGCCCGAGCGCCGCAGCCGGGCCCGGCAGCCCGGTGAGGAACAGCGCCTCCGCCTCACCCTGCGACAAGCCGTTCAGCCGCACCCGGTAGCCATCGAGCAGGCGATAACCGCCCTCGGCGCCGCGGTCGGCATAGACGGGCACGCCGGATGCCGCGAGCGCGTCGATGTCGCGATAGATCGTGCGCACCGACACGTCGCAGGCTTCCGCAAGCTCAGGCGCGGTGACCTGCCCCCGCGCCTGAAGGGTGGTGAGGATCGACAGCATCCGGCTCGCGCGCATGCTTCCTTAAACCATACCTGACACAGGATGTCAGGTATGGTGGTCTACATTGCACCATCGCCAGCCGGCCAGATGGAGACCGCCATGACCGATCCGAACCGCATCACGCTGTATTATTCGCCGCAAAGCCGTGCCACCGGCACGCGGGTGCTGCTGGAGGAGCTTGGCGCTTCCTACGATCTCCATATCCTCAACATGAAGGCCGGAGAGCAGCGGCAGCCGGCCTATCTCGCCGTCAACCCGCTCGGCAAGGTGCCGGCGATCCGCGACCGCGAGGCGCTCGTGACCGAGCAGGTCGCCATTTACATCTATCTCGCAGACCTGTTCCCGCAGGCAGGGCTCGCGCCCGCGCTGAGCGATCCGCTGCGCGGTCCCTATTTGCGCTGGACCGCCTACTACGGCTCCTCGTTCGAGCCAGCCCTGATCGACAAGTTCATGCAGCGCGAGCCTGCGCCGATCATGCAGTCGCCCTATGCCGATTACGATACCATGCTGGGCGCGCTCGAGGCGCAGCTCTCAAAGGGGCCGTATCTGCTCGGCGAGCGGATGACGGCCGCCGACATCCTGTGGGGTGTCGCGTTCAGCTGGACGATGATGTTCGGTATCGTGCCGAAGAAAGACGTGTTCGTCCGTTACTCCGAGCGGATCACGTCGCGGCCTGCGTTCCAGCGGATCAATGCCGCCGACGATGAGATGGCGGCGCAGCATGCCGCTGCGGCCGGTGGTTGAATGATCCAGGGTTGCAGATGACGAAGCCGATGCACACGACCAATTGCTTCAACACCTTCATCCGGGTTGCCGAAGACTGTCCCGCGCGTACTGGCGAGGAGCCGCCGCTGCGCGCGGGAAAGCCGACGGTGGCTTGCCTGCAATACGGGATGATCGCCAAGGCACCCTACAAATATACGTCCGACGACGTGATCTTCGCGACGTCTGCGCCGGGACGCGAGCTCGATGTGAAGGCGACGAAAACGGAGAAGCATGCAGCCCGTGAAGCGTTCTTCTCTCGGGGGCAGGCGTGCATGAGGGCGTCGAGCTTGAGCAAGCGCTTCGGCTGGGGCGTTCATGCCGACCGTGAGGGCCGGATCGCAATCTACGCCATCGACAGCAAACGCTACCAGGCGCTCCTCCGCGATCCCAAGCTCACACAGGTGCGCGCGATGCGGTCGAAGCGGGCGTGATCAGAATTTTGGTGCTCGCTTCTCCGCGAACGCCTTGATGCCTTCCTTGATCTCGTCGCCGCTCATGCTGTCGCGGTGGCGCTGGTCTGCGGCTTGCTCGTCGAGTTCGCCGCGGGCGAATTCGTTGATGGCGCGCTTCATGCCGCGCATCGCGTTCGGCGCGTTGCCGGCAAGAATGTTGGCGAGCTTGTCGACCTCCTCGTCCAGAAATTCCACCGCGACCATGGCGGTGAGATAGCCGATGCGCAGCATCTCCGGCGCGCTGATCTTCTGCGCGGTCAGGAACAGCTTCTTCGCGTTGTCGACACCGAGCCGGGTCACGTAGCGTTTGATGCCGCTCCTGTAGTAGTGCAGCCCGAGGCGCGCCGCCGGCATGAACATCTCGGCGGTGTCGACTCCGATGCGGAAGTCGCAGGCGAGCGCGAGATCGGTCGAGCCACCATAGACGCCGCCGTTGAGCCGGCAGATCGTCGGCACGCCGAGATCCTCGAGGCGATTGACGACCACTTCGAAGGCCGAGCCCGCGCTCTGCTGCTCGTTGGCGCTCACCGCGCGCTCGGCTACCGAGTTGAGATCATAACCGGCGGAGAAGGCGCGCCCAGTGCCGGTCAGCACCAGCACGCGGATCGCTGGATCGGCCTCGATCCGGTCGAACAGCTTGACGAGTTCGCCGAGATCTTCGGCCTGGAGCCGGTTGAGATGCTTGGGCCGGTTGAGGCGGATGGTGGCGCGTGCGCCGGCGATTTCGAGCACGGGCGGGCTTGCCGCGTCGGCTAGATCCGACATTCTTGTCTCCATTTACTTGTTTTCGAGCGTACGCCGCTTGGCCTCGGCGTCGATAGTCTCGGCGAGATCGGGGTGCCGTGCCATCAGCACGCGGAAATCGACGAGATCGAGCACGAGGAGCCGTGAGACCTTCGTGGTCGAGACGTTGGCGCCGCGCATGTTGTTGCCGAGCAGCGCCATCTCGCCGAAGAAAGCGCCGTCCCCTAGCTGGACCTTCTTGCCGGGCAGGTCGACCTCGACCTCGCCGGCCGCGATGAAATACATGCAGTCGCCCTGCGCACCCTTGCGGATGATCATGGTGCGCGCCGGCAGCTCCATGGTGCGCAGCATGTGGGTGACGTCGGCGATAGCCGCAGGTCCGAGCGCTGCGAAGAACGGCACCTTGCTGACGGATTCCCAAGTCTTGAGGAAATTGTCGCGCCGGGTCTCGGCCGCAAACCCCGTCGCCAGAATACCGGTCCAGAGGCCGAACACGCCGAGACCGGAGATCATCACCAGCGCTGCCACCATGCGACCCGCCGGCGTCACCGGCACGGCATCGCCATAGCCCGTCGTCGTCAGCGTTACAACGGCCCACCACAGCGCGGCCGGGACGCTGCCAAAGGTCTGCGGCTGCACGTCCCGCTCGAGAAAATATTCGGCGACGGAGGCGAGGAAGACCACCATCAGGAAGATCACGAGCACGCTGAGCAGCGGGCCCGATTCCAGCACCAGCACGCGGCGAAGCTGGCGCAGGCCGGGAATGCCCGGCACCACCTTCAAGACCCAGAGCACGCTGAGCAGCCAGGCCGTCTTCGGCTCGGCGCCGAGTATCAGCGCGACCGGCACGGCCAGCGCCCCGACCGCATCGACCAGCCCGGCGGAGGAGGACATGTAGAGCGCCAGCCGCTGCTGCCGCGCCATGTGGCGCAGCCGGACCAGCCATTCGAACACGAAATAGACGAGGCAGGCCCACAGCAGCAGATCGACCCAGCGATGCGCGGTTTCGTAGGCGGGATCGACCGTCAGCAGCACCATGCTGAGCACGCCGACGGTCACCGCTACATAGGCGGCTTTGGTCATGTTGCGGCCGGCCGTGGCGGCCACGAACTGGGCCAGAGCGGGAATCATCGGCTTGGACATGCAGAAAGGCGGCCCGGTCTTGAGATCGGTCTTTAAGGTCCCGGATGGGACTTGCGCGCCAAAGTGCATGCCCGGGCGGAGGCCGTCAACGACAGGCGCCGGCCTTCGGTGCGGGTGGTTGATTTCGAGGCGGGTTCAGCCGTTACTTGAAATGGGGCGGCTCGTCATAGCCGCGGCGGCTGCTCAAGAATAGCAGCGTCATCAAACCGATGCCGACGGCAACGGAGAATCCCGCTCCCAGCGCCAGCGCCACGTAACCTTCCGTCGGGATCGGCTCGCCCACGATCGACATGGCCGAATAAGCGAAGTAGCCAACCGCAACCAGCATTCCCAGCAAGATGATGAGAAGGAGCATACGCATGGTGCGTTCTCGGATTGTACCGGGAACCAACCATTGTAACCCGAGACGGTTCCCAGAGACGTGATTCGTCGAAAACCCCGGCCAGACTCGATTTCAAATCCTCCGAATCGATAGGTCAGGCACTCTGAGCCGTCTTCACCACCACGACATTGGTGTCGTCGTCCGGGACAGGGGTGGCCTCGCGGGCGGCCTTGTCGGTCTCGCCGGCGTGCCGCTTCAGGTAGCCTCGGCGCATCCCGATCTCGTCGCGCACGAATTCATAGCCGAGCTTGAAGGTATCGAGCCCGTCGGTGCTGATGGTGCCGTCCCTGAGGCCGATGACCGCGCCGCGCAAAATGCTCTCGAGCTCGTCCTGGAGACATTCGAGCTGATCCAGCGAATGAGCGTGCTCGATGCGTTCGCCGATATCGAGGATGGCGGTGGCGAGTTCGCTGGCCTTCTCCGGCGCGACCCGGGTGATCTTGGCGTAGATCGCGGCAAAGATCGAGCCGATGACGCTGAGCGCGCCGGCGCCCAGGTACATCAGGTCGCTGTACTTGTCCATGAACGACTTGGTGTCGTCGTTGATGTAGTCGGCCGCCCCCTGATGCGCCATCACGAAGGCGTCCTTCTCGACGGAGGCCGGTTCGATGTGGGTCGCGAAGCCGCTGTCGAGCCCAAGGGCGGACTTGTTCTCGTAGACGATGCGCGCGAGGTCGCCGGCGGTGGTCGCCGACATCTTGGATTGTGCGACCAGCAGCCATTCGAGCCCGATCGTGTCGAGATCGTCATCGGGAATCTCGGGCGAAGCCGACAGCGTGCCCGCCGTCAGGGTCTCGTCGGATATGCCGGGGAATTTGCGCGCCAGCGCCTTGGCTTCGTCGATCGCGTTCAGCGTGAAGCCGCCGCGTTTTGCGACCTGCTCATAGGCCTTGTCCCGCACGGCCTTCGAAGCGTGAACGATGGCGATCACCGCGCCAAAGCCGCTGGCCGGCGCAAACAGCTTGTCGAGGGTCGCGCCCTGCGGCGCCATCTGGATCTTGGCGGCGTCGGGACCGTCGGGAATGTCGAGGATGCTGCGGACGAAGGCGAGCGAGGACTCGTTTTCGGCGACGACTGCGACCTTCTTCTTTTTCAGTTCGGCCAGCGACTTGATCTTCTTGTTGCCGGGACCGAGCAGGAGGACGAGATCGTGCTCCAGGATCGCGAGCGTGCGCGCCCGCGCAGGCACCTTGGCGTCGGTGCGCAGGACTGCGAGATCTGCCTGCTTGCGGTCAAACTGCGTGATCGCTTTCGTGTTGTCGGGGGTGTTGACGACCTTGACCCGGAAGCGCGAGGCGTTGTTCTTCAGCACCGCGGCGAGCTTGGTCGCGAACAGGGCCTCGTCGCTGTTGGGGGCGCCGACGGCAAAGATCAGCGTCTCCGAATTGTGCAACATGGCACGGCCGGCCCAGACGGTGGCAAGCGACAGCAGCAGGGTCAGCACGACGTAGAGCAGGACCTGCTGCTGATTGGTCTTGATCACCTTGGGGCGCCGGGGCGGCGGAAGCTCGGTCGACGAGGGCGGGCCTTCAGCACTCATGGCAGCACTCTGGCCTAATTCCTGACATCGCGGGCGGCACGGAATTGCCGGCTGCACGCGCTCGAAAATTCGTAAGCGTCTGAAAAAAGAAAGATATTCCTCTACCTGGGGATGATAGCGCTCCGGCGATAGAATGCAAATTCCGCGCCGAAGGTAACCTTACCCAACTCATCCGCGGCGATCTGTCGTCCTATCACCGTTTAGCCACAGTTGGTGATTTTCCGGTTCCCCCCGGCTGCATTCCGCCTCGGGAGATGTCATAAATCATCGGTCCCGATGATCTGACGGGGCCAAGAAGAAGTTGCGCTGAACGCTCCATTTTTTTTCTTTTGAGTCAACGAGGGCGTCAGCTTTGTCGTTTCCACCCATGTCATCGGCGATTCCGGTCGAAGCGCTCATTGGCTGGATGTTGCTGCTCACCTTCAAGCACATCATCGCCGATTTCGTTTTGCAGACGGCCTGGATGGCGCAAGGCAAGGACCAGAAGCACGGCTGGGCTTTGCCGCTTCTGGTGCATTGCCTGATTCACCTTGCAGTTGCGCTGCCGCTGATCCTGATCGTCGCGCCGCGGTTCTGGTTCGTGGCGCTGATTGATTTCGCAATCCACATCACGATCGACCGCGCCAAAGGACTGGTGTCGGCCAATTTCGGCGTTAACCAGGAGCACCCCTGGTTCTGGACCCTGATCGGCGTCGACCAGGCGCTTCATCACCTCACCGGCTTCGGCCTCTCCATCTTCATGGCGGCGAACTGAGGCGGTCAGCCCTCGGCGGCTGCTCGGCCTCATGGTTCTCGCGGCGATGCGAAGCATCGTCCGTTAGACGCGCCGAAGGCGACGCTCCTCACCATGAGGATCGACAACCCCGCCACAACCTCAGGCCTCATCCTGAGGGCCCGCCCTGGGCGGGTGTCTCGAAGGATGGCCACGGGGAAAGTGCCTGCCCCGCCCCACTGATTCGAGCCATAGGCGCAAGGACCCCGGGTGACTACCGCCCAGGGTGGTTAACCTTTCATTAGAGAATTGCGCTGCATCTTCGGCATCGAGGGAGAACTGCAATGTTTTCAAGCCGCGACGCCTATGAAAGCGATTTCTGCCCGGTCCGCGACGAGCTCCTTGGCGAAATGTACCGCGCCAGCGAGAGCGGCCTGCCGAGGCTGGTTGAGAGTGTTTCCCCTGACGCGCGCGCCATGCTGGCGCTGTTCTGCTATCGCCGCAGCCATCTGCATTCGCTGGCGGTCGCGATCGCGGCCAGCTGTAGCGAGCGCGATCTGATCGAGAACGGCGGCCGTGTCGGCTCGACGCTCTACGCGCTGTCGCGCGAGGGCCCAGCCAAAGCGTCACCGTCACTGTCAGCCGGCCGCAAGCCGATCACGCTGTCGACCAAGCCGCTCTCGGTGCTCGCACCGCTCGAGGACGAGATCGACGACGAGATCACGGAAGCCGTTCCTGCTTAAATTGGTTCGATCGCTGGCAGCTTGAACTTCCGCCGCGCCATCGCGCATTCGGCGTCGCCCGGCATGCAGGTGCGACACACCTCCGGCCGCACCTCATAGATGCCGCAAGCGGTCTCTTTCCCGATCTCTCCACGCAGTGCTGAACAGCGATCGCCCTCGCAGCGCATGCCGGATTGCCGTTCGTTGACGAGCGCCTCCGGGATCAACGCAAGCTCATCGTCGCTCTCGATCGAGAAACGCGGCCAGTTCGCCGAATAGCCGCAGCAGGCGCCGCAACTCTGGCAGAGGCTTGAAAGGCCGATCGCGGGCGTCTGATCCATCGTCGTCACGTGTCCTTTGGCGGGCCCCAGACCAGGCTCTGCCGCCATTTCGCGCGCAGCACGTCGCGCCGCTCCGGATATCTCTCGTCGAGATAAGTCGCGTCCACCACGCGGTCGGTACGGAAGCTGCGGAAGTCGCTGCGCAGCTCGCACCAGGCCGCGAGCAGGCGCACCGCTTCGAGATAGCCGACCGAAATCGGCCAGATCATGCGTTCGCTGGGGCGGTCATGCTCGTCGCGATAGCGCAGCAGGATCTTCTTGCCCTCGTGGATGTGCGTGCGCGTGCGCGCCATGTCCAGGCGATCCGGCTCCCTGTTCCAGCTCGGCCGCGCGCGGCTTGCGGGCTCAAGCACGAAGGGGCGCAGGCGCTCCGGGACGGTGTCGGCGATCTTGGCCATCAAATCTTCAGCCGCACGCGCCAGAGCGGAATCGGCATGGCCGGCGACCCATTGCGCGCCCAGCACCGCCGCCTCGATCTCATCGGGTGTCAGCATGAGCGGCGGCAGGTCAAAACCCTTCTCCAGAATGTAGCCCATGCCGGCTTCGCCGCGGATCGGCACGCGCTGGCCCATCAGCGTCGCGATGTCGCGATAGATGGTGCGCTTCGAGGTCTCGAGCTCGGCCGCGATCGCATCCGCCGTCAGCGGCTTACGCGTGCGCCTCAGCACCTGGATGATCTGAAACAGCCGGTCCGCGCGTCTCATGACAATTCTCTTATCGGTGATCAATTTTGAAAAACGGCGCGCGGCTGCTGACAGGATGTTGGCAGCAGGGGAGTTCTATACCGGGACAACACATCGATTGAAGAGGGTTTGTCCATGATCATTCCAACCCATTTCGGCCCGGCTGGTCCGTTGTGGCGGGCCGAGGCTTTCAAGGTCCTGGTTTGCAAGGTCTTGGTTTTCAAGGTCTTGGCTTTCAACGTCCAGGCCTTCAACGTCAAGGCTTGGCGGGCCCGGGCGTTCAGCCGTCTCGTATCCCCTGATCTCATGGCCGTCGACCTTCGCGTTGCATTCGCAAGCGTGGTGACGCGCTCGCTGGTCCAGGCCGCGGACGCGCTGGTCCGCCACTTTATGGGCCGCGCCTGGCGAGGGGCCCGTTTCGCAAAGGATATCACGACTGCTGCCACCATGGTGGCAGCAGTCGGCAGGTAAGTTCCGTCAACTCTTTCGGTCGTCCAGGAGAGCTTTCATGATCACGCTTTACGGCTTTGGCACCGGCTTCGGCCTGCCGGAAATCAGCCCCTTCGTCACCAAGACGGAGGTGCAGCTCAAGATGGCGGGACTGCCCTACCGGAAAGAGCGCGCCATGCCGCCGGCCTCGCCGAAGGGGCAGCTACCCTTCATCGACGATGGCGGCGAGGCGGTGGCCGATTCTACCTTCATTCGCGCCCATATCGAACGGCGCTACGGCTTTGACTTCGACGCCGGGCTCTCGTTGCAGGAGCGCGCGCAGGCCTGGGCGTTCGAGCGCATGATCGAGCATCACGTCTATTGGTCGCTGGTCGGCGCGCGCTGGGTCGACGCCGTCAATTTCGCCAAGGGGCCCGCGCATTTCTTTGATGGTGCGCCGGAGCATAACCGCGAGAAGCTGCGCGAAGACGCGCAATTCCGTGTCGCCGAGAACTATCTGCTCTCCGGCCTCGGCCGCCATGGGCCCGATGACGACGTCGATCTCGCCGTGCGCTCGCTGTTTGCGCTCTCGGTGCAGCTGGGCGACAAGTCCTACCTGATGGGCAACAGACCCAGTGGCGTCGATGCGACCGCGTTCGGCGCGCTTGCCGGGATTCTGACGCCGTTCTTCGAATCCCGTTTGCGCGAGCGAGCTGAAGGATTTCCGAACCTCACCGCCTATGTCGACCGCATGATGGATGCGTATTATCCGGAGTTCGCCTGGATGCCGCAGCGGCAGGCGGCCTGAAGCCACTCAGGCGGATCGCAAAAGCAAAGAGCCGGCCCATTGGGCCGGCTCTCGTTGTCTCAGAACTGTCGGCGCGCTTACTTTGCGAGCGTGTATTTGCCGTTCTTCACCGTGAGCAGGATGCGCGAGCGGTCGTCGAGGCCGTAGCGGTCCTTTTCGGTGAAATTGTAGACGCCCTGGCTCGCCGCGATTTCCCGTTCCGACAGCAGCGCCTGGCGAATCGCCTCGCGGAATTCCGGCGTGCCGGGCTTTGCCGTCTTCAACGCCGTCGGGATGACGCGTTTGAGGATCTCGAAGGCATCGTAGGAATGGCCGGCGAACTGGCTGCGGCTGTTCGGGCCGTATTTGCCTTCATAGGCCGTGTTGAGCGCGAGGCCCGGCTTCTTGGTCGCGGCCTCGTCCGGCTGATCCTCGGGGTCCATCACCGGGCCCGATGCCATCAGCACGCCTTCCGCCGCCTTGCCGGCGATGCGGATGAAATCCATGCTGGCCGCGCCATGGGTCTGGTAGATCAGGCCCTGATAGCCGCGCTCGCGCAGTTCGGTCTGCGGCAGCGCGGCCGCGGTGCCGGAAGCACCGACCAGGATCGCGTCGGGATTGGCGGCAACGAGCTTCAGAACCTGGCCGGTTACCGACGTGTCGGGCCGGGCGAAGCGTTCTTCGTCGGCCAAAGTCATCCCCATCGGCACGCCCTGGGCCTTGAAGTCGTTGAACCAGAGATCGCCATAGGAGTCGGAATAGCCGATATAGCCGACTGTCTTCACACCCTTCGACTTCATGTGCTCGTAGAGCACCTTGCCCATGATCGGAATCGGCTGCGGCATCGCCACCGACCACTTCATGCGTTCCGGCGTGATCGGAAACGGCGCCAGGCCGAAATGCGGAATGCCGGCTTCGTTGGCGACGTTGGAGACTGCGATCGTCGGGGGTGTCAGCGCCGAGCCCATGATGATGTCGGCCTTGGATTCGGTGACGAATCGGCGGGCGTTGGTGGTCGCGGTGGTGGGGTCGCCGCCGTCGTCGAGCACGATCACCTTCAGCGGCACGCCACCGATCTCCTTCGGCACGAACTCCAGCGCGTTGCGCTCGGGAATGCCGAGGGCTGCGCCCGGGCCGGTCGTGGTGGTGGTGATGCCGATGGTGATTTCAGCGGTCTGGGCCAGAGCGGGCAGGGCCGGCAGCGCCAGCGCAGCGGCTGCGATGGCGGCGGTCAGGTAAAAGCGTTTCATTTATTCCTCCCTTATGTGTTTCTTTGAAAGCAGAAATCCGGGGCGAATTCAGCCCCGTCTTTTGGCGATGTGGCGATTTAGCTCCAAATTTAACTCCCTGTGAATTTCGCTACCATTTCCGCCGGAAACGGTGCCGATTTCAGCTTGTCGGGGTTAACGGGATCGCGGCCGACCAGGACGCGGGTCTCAAAACCCTCGATCGCCAGCGACTCGCCCTTGTAGACGCTGTGCTTCACCTCGAAGCTCGAGCGCTTGATGCTCTCGATCTTGGTTTCGATGGTGATCCAGTCGCCATAGGTCGAGGGGATGTAGAACTTGGACCGCGTGTCGACCATGGGGATCCCCACCAGGCCGTATTTGCGGACCAGGTCCTGCTTGGAGAACCCGGCGACCTCGAACAGGGTCGACGTCGAATCGTCGAACATCGCGAAATAGCGCGGGTAGTAGACGATATTTGCGGGGTCGCAATCGCCCCACTGGATCTGAACGTCGCGCCGGTTCACGAACATGCGGTGCTCGCCTTACTCTACGAAGTTACTTGGGCGCCATGCGCAGCGAGCCGTCGAGGCGCACCACTTCGCCGTTGAGGTAAGAGTTCTCGACCATGTGCAGGGCCAGCGCGGCGAACTCGTCGGCGTGGCCGAGCCGGCGCGGGAAGGGGATGGCGGCAGCGAGCGAATCCTGGGCTTCCTGCGGCAGGTTGGCGAGCAGGGGCGTAAGGAACAGGCCGGGTGCAATGGTGAGCACACGGACGCCGAATTGCGCCAGCTCGCGCGCGATCGGCAGCGTCATGCCGACGATGCCGCCCTTGGAGGCCGAATAGGCCGATTGGCCGATCTGGCCATCATAGGCTGCAACCGAGGCCGTGTTGATGATGACGCCGCGCTCGCCGGTCGCCTGCGGCTCCAGCTTGGACATCTCGGTTGCGGCGAGACGCAACATGTTGAAGGTGCCGATCAGATTGACCTTGATGACCTTGTCGAAATCGGCAAGCGCCATCGGTCCGTCGCGGCCGACCACGCGTTTTGCGACGCCAATGCCGGCGCAATTGACCAGCACGCGTGCCGGGCCATGGGCCTTGGTCGCCTGCGCGATTGCAGCTTCGGCGGAGGCGGCGTCGGAGACGTCGCAGGTCACGGCCACGCCCTTGATCTCAGCGGCAACGGTCTCCGCGAGCTTGGAATTAAGGTCGAACACCGCGATCTTGGCGCCCTGCGCCGCCAGCTTTCGCGCGGTGGCGGCGCCGAGTCCCGATGCACCGCCGGTGACGATGGCTGCCTGATCCTTCAACAACATGGCGTTCTCCTTTGGCGATGATTTCTTAACCGACCGATATCACACGGTCCGATGGATTGGCAGCATAGAGCTCGTCGATCAGCGCGCTGCGATGCTCCAGCACCGCGCGCTGGTTGATCGAGCCCTTGTCGGTGACCTCGCCCTTGTCGATCGAGAGCGGCGTATCCACGAGGATTGCGCGCGTGATCCGCGTCGAGGAGCCGGTGGCCGAGGCCAGGAAGTGCGTCAGGCGCTCGCGAAAAGCCTCGCGCACCAGCCGGTCGCGCGCGGTGACGGTGAGATTGTCGGCCGGCAGCGTGGGATTGATCAGGCGGCAGCCGTCGAGATCGAGCAGCACCAGCGCGGAGACCTCGTCGCGGTTGATGCCGGCGATGACGACGTCGCGCACCAGCGGCGCACAGGCGGCTACGAAGCGCGCACGCAGCGGACCGACGCTGACCCAGGTGCCGCTGCCGAGCTTGAAATCCTCACCGATGCGGCCGTCGAAATCGAAGCCGGCATTGAGATCATCGGGATCGGCGGGCTTGAGCGCGTCACCGAGCTTGTAAAAGCCCTCTTCGTCGAAAGACTTTGCGGTGATCTCGGGCTGGCGCCAGTAGCCGGGCATCACGTTCGGCCCCTTGCAGCGCACTTCCATCTTGCCGTTGTTCGGCACGAGCTTGGCGTCATTGCCCGACACGGGAAGTCCGACATGGCCGGAGCGGCTGGTGCGCGGGTTGACCGACATGAAGAACGGCGCGGTCTCGGTGGCTCCCAAGCCAGTCAGCATCGGCACGCGATAGCCCTTCTCCTTCACCGCGAGCTCGTCGAGACTGTTCCAGACGAAGGGCGACAGCGCTGCGCCCGAGAAGAACATCGCGTGCAGCCGGTCGAAGAACTTTGCGCGAAGCCCCTGGTCGTCGCGCAGATAAGGCAGCAGCGATTCGTAGCCCTTGGGCACGTTGAAATAGACCGTCGGCGAAATCTCCTGGAGATTGCGCACGGTCTCCTCGATGCCGCCGGGCATCGGCTTGCCGGCGTCCAGATACATCGAGCCGCCATTGTAGAGCGTCAGCCCGATATTGTGATTGCCGCCAAAGGTGTGGTTCCAGGGCAGCCAGTCGATGATGACCGGCGGTTCGTCCTTGAGGAAGGCGAGCGTCTCGCGCAGCATCACCTGATTGGCGCAGATCATGCGCTGGGTGTTGATGACGGCCTTGGGATTGCCGGTCGAGCCCGACGTCAGCAGGAATTTCGCGATCGTGTCGGGACCGATTTTGCCGTGGACGTTGTCGAGATCGCTGCGGATTGGCGTCGCCATCAGGTCGGCGAGCAACGTGACATCGCGGCCCGGCACGCTGCCGTAGGACGCGGCGATCTCGGTGCCGAGCGAGACGTTGGCTGACAGTGCATCCGCGAATCTGTCGGCGTCCTCGGCGAAGACGAGGCCGGGCGTCAAGAGCTTCATCAGATAGGACAGTTTGCCGTAATCCTTCGACACCAGCGAATAAGCCGGTGACACCGGACAGAACGGAATGCCGGCATAGAACGCGCCGAAGGCTATGAGCGCATGGTCGATCGAATTGCCGGAGAGGATCACGACCGGCCGCTCTGCCGACAGGCCGCGCTGGATCAGTGCGGAGGCGATATGCCGGCTCGCGGTGAGCAGCTCGGCATAGGTGATCTTGCGCCAGCCGCGGCCGCCTTCGCGCTCGGCCATGAAGACGCGGTCGGGTGTGGTCTTCGCCCAATGATGCAGGCGGTCGGTGATGCGGGCGGGATAGTCGCCGAGCGGCTGCTTGGGCCGCAGGTAAATCGTGCCGTCGTCGCGACGATCAATATCGATGACGGGATCGCCGAACGAGATCGGTCGCAGCGGGGAAGTGCTCGCGCCGCGCTCTGTGCTGGACGAGGACGGCTGTGCGCTCATGACTTCGGCTTTACCTTGGCGGTCTTGTGCTCGAGGAATTCGCGGATCCTGCGCTTTGCTTCCTTGTCGCTCTGCGCCACCGTCGCCATCAGCGATTCCATCAAGAGGCCGGTCTGCGGATTGGCCTCCGCGATCATCGGCAGTGCCTGGAGCACGGCGAAATTCGTCAGCGGCGCGTTGGAGGCGATCTTGGTCGCAAGCTCCACCGCCTTGGCGAGGCCGTTGCCGGCCTCCGTCACATATTGCGCAAAGCCGTAGGAGGCACCCTCGGTCGCGGAATAGACCCGCCCCGTCAGCATCATGTCCATCATTCGCGCGACGCCGATCAGCCGCGGCAGCCGCACCGAGCCGCCGCCACCGACGAAGATGCCGCGTTGCCCCTCGGGCAGCGCAAAATAGGTCGAGGGTTCCGCGACGCGGATATGCGCGGAGCAGGCGAGCTCCAGCCCGCCGCCAATTACTGCGCCCTTGAGCGCGGCGATCACGGGCACGCGGCTGTACTGGATGCGGTCGAACACCCGGTGCCACATTTGAGAATGGAGGAGGCCGCCGGTGGCGTCGTGGTCCTGGAGTTCGGACAGGTCGAGGCCGGAGGAGAAGTGATCGCCGATGCCGTGGATGACTACCGCGCCGATGTCCTCGGGCAGGGACGCAAAGCATTCGCCGATGTCCAGGATGATGCCGTCATTGAGCGCATTGCGCTTGGCTGGCCGGTTCAGACCCACGGTCAAAACCCGGTCCACCCGCTCGATGCTCAATAGCCCGGAGGCGCCCGCGTCAGCGGTCTCGGCGTTTCCCTGTGTCATTTGCGTCCTTATCAGAATAGTTATGTTGTATAACGAATTTGGAAGGAGTCAATATGGGAAGGGGCAGGATATAGCCCCAGTGGGCACGGAACTGTCAGGGGACGAGGAGTGCGTTGTAACGCGCTTTTGTCGCCATATCCTCCGTCATTGCGAGCCAAGCGAAGCAATCCAGTGTCCCTCCGAGGAGACAGACTGGATTGCTTCGCTTCGCTCGCAATGACAGGGGCTGCCGCCCTCACACCACCTGATGCACGTCGATCACCACGCGGTCAGCATGCCGCGCGGCTGAGCCCACAAAAATGTGCTCCATCAGCCAGCGATACTTTTCGTGTCCGGTCTCGAATCTTGGCACGGTGCGGAAATAGATCAGCTTCGGGTCGACCGGCTCGCCGCGCTTGAGCTTTTGCAACAGCTCGACGGGGCCGAACCGCATGCCCTTGTTCTCGACATAGACGGTGGCGCCGTCGTCGGTCTCGAAGGCGTATTTGGCTTCGAGGTCGATCAGCTCGTTGGGACGAATGGTCTGGAAGTCGGCGCCGAACGGCAGCACCTTGCCGGTGATCGCGCCTTTCACCTCGCCGCCGATGATCGGAATGATGCGGCGGACGCCGATGCCGGTCTCGCCGGCGGTGACGACGTCGCCGATCTTCGCGGTGATGCTGAAGACGTATTTTGTTTCGAGCGTCGGTGTGGTCATTGCGTTGCCTCTCAATGCGCCATCATGCGCGTCGGCAGCCAGGTCGCCAGCAGCGGGAATGCGATCAGGATCACCAGCCGCACCAGGTCCGTCGCCACGAACGGAAGCACGCCCTTGAAGATGGTGGAGAACGACACGTCCTTCACCACGCTCTTGATGACGAAGACGTTCATGCCAACCGGCGGATGGATCAGGCCGAGCTCGACCGTCATCACGATGATGACGCCGAACCAGATCGGGTCAAATCCAAGGTGCATGATCACGGGGAAGATGATCGGCACGGTGAGGATGATCATCGCCATGGCGTCCATCAGGCAGCCGAGCACGAGATACATCACCATGATCAGCGCCAGCACGCCGTAGGGGCCGAGGCCGAGGCCAGTCAGAAACTCCGTCACTTTCTGCGGGGTCTGCGTCACCGTGAGGAAATAGCCGAAGATCAGCGCGCCGATCAGTACCGTGAAGACGGCCGCCGCCGTGCGCGTGGCCTGCAGCAACGACGCAAAGATCTTTTCGCGGTCGAGCCGGCCCGTGACCACGCCGATGATGAAGGCGCCGGTAGCGCCGACTCCGCCGGCTTCCGTCGGCGTGAAACGCGGCAGGTAGGGCAGGCCGTAGAGGCCGCCGATGACGAAGACGAACAGCAGCACCGGCGCCCAGATGTCCTTCAAGCCGGCAAAGCGCTCGCGCCACGGCAGCACCTTGCCCTTGGGCAGGAAGTCGGGTCGGAAGTAGCCGATCAGGAAGATCGTGATCATGTACATGGTCATCGCCAGCAGGCCCGGGATGATGCCGGCGATGAAGAGCTTGCCGATGTCCTGCTCGGTAATGATGCCGTAGACCGCGAGCACGGTGGAGGGTGGCAGCATCGCGCCGAGCGTGCCGCCGGCGGCGATCACGCCGGTGGCGAAGGACTGCGGATAGCCGAAGCGGCGCATCTCCGGGTAGGCGACGGCGGAGAAGGTCGCAGCGGTCGCCACCGACGAGCCGCAGATCGCGGCGAAGCCGCCGCATGCGCCAACGGTGGCAATGCCGAGGCCACCGCGCAAATGCCCGACAAACCCATTGGCGGCGCGGAACAGCTCGCGGCTCATGCCGGAATTGCTGACGAAGGAGCCCATCAGCAGGAACATCGGGATGACGCCGAATGTGTAGTCGGTGACCGTGCGCATCGAGGTCTGGCCGACCAGTTTCAGCGCCGGCGTCGCGCCGACGAGATAGGTGAAGCCGGACACACCGACGAGGCCCATGGCCATGCCGACGGGCACGCGCAGCAGCATCAGCGCGAACAGGGAAACGAAGCCGAGAACGGCGACGGCATCGGTGCTCATGATTACTCCGTGGCCTTCAGCTTGGGGTCGTGCATCTCTTCGGGATGGAAGATCAGCCGGTAAGTGCGGATCGCGATCAGCAGCACCGCTGAGACGTCGCCGATCCAGGCGATCGCGAAGAACGGCCAGGTCGGCATGTGCATGTCGAAGGTCTGGACGTTGTCGTTGTAGGTGCCGCGCACCTTGTCGAACAGCGTCCATGTCTGCACGGTGACGACGAACAGCAGCACCAGGGTTGCGAACACGTCGATCCAGCGCTGATAGCGCGGGCTTGAATTGGCCCATATCAGGTCGACCGTGATGTGGGTGCCGCGGTACGACGTCGCGGCGATGCCCCAGAAGATGAGGATGCCGAGCAGCATGCGGCCGATGTCGAAGCTGTCGGGGATCGAATAATTCAGCGTGTTGCGCAGCAGCACCGACAGGAAGATGTCGAGCGCGACAATGCCGACGAAGGCGGCCGCGATCCATTCGATCGCATCGATAAAGCGATCCATCCAGGCGCGCTTCATGGGTGTGTCCTGTTGTGTGCTGCCATTGTTTGATCTCGGTCTCGCCGCAGACTTCACCTCGCTCCGCTTGCGGGGAGAGGTCGAATTCGAGCGCAGCTCGAATTCGGGTGAGGGGGACTCTCAGCGAATCAAGTTGTCACCGTCTTTGTGGAGGCAGCCGCCTCACCCCGTAAGGACGGGGAGAGGGGGAAGAACCGGCCGCGTCCTGGCGTCACTCCGCCAGTGCGTTGTACTTCTTCAGCGACGCCTTCAAATCCGCCAGCGCCGCGTCCGGATCGGCGCCGGCCTTCTTGGCGCCGTCGGCCCAGGTCTTGACCAGCGGCTCGGCGGCCTTCTTCCAGGCGGCGGTCTGATCAGGTGTCAGCTTGTAGACCTCGTGGTCGGATTCCGCCTTCACCTTGTCGATGCCGGCGTCCTCGAACTTGCCCCAATGCTCGCCGACCACGCCGGCCATTTCGATCGAGCAGTTCTTGTCGATCGCGGCCTTCTGCTTGTCGGACATCGCATTGTACTTGTCCTTGTTGATCACGAACACGAAGGTCGTGGTGTAGAGCGGTGCCTCCATGTCGTACTTCGTCACCTTGTCGATGCCGAACAGCACCAGCGAGCCCCAGGGAAAGGTGACGCCGTCGGCGACGCCGCGCTCGATGATGTCGCGCACTTCAGGCGCGGAGGACTGCACGTTGGTGCCACCGAGCGAGGTGACGAAATTCGCCATGGTGGCGTGGGCCGGGCGGATCTTCAGGCCCTTCACGTCCTCCGGCATCACGATCTTCTTGGTGCGGGAGTGGAAGGAGGAGGGCGAGTGGACGAAGGCGAGGCAGTATTTGACGTCCTTCATCTCCTTCTCGGCATATTTGCGATACCAGGCGTCCAGTCCCATCGAGCCGCCCTTGGCATCCGAGATCAGGAACGGCAGCTCGCCGGCGCCGACGATCGGGAAGCGGCCGGGCTGATAGCCGGGATTGACATAGGTGACATCGGCGATGCCGTCGCGCGCCATGTCGTAATGGTCGAACGCCTTGCCGAGCTGCTGGGCCGGAAACACCTTGCCCTTGATGGTGCCGCCGGAATCCTTCTCCACCGCGGCCACCCAGTCTTCCAGCGACTTTTGCAGCGGATGCGAAGCCGGCACCCAGTGCGAGATCTTCAGGTCGAAGGTCTTGTCCTGCGCGAACGCAGGCGTCACGCTTGCTGCCAGCAGCAAAGCCAGACAGGCTCTCCTCATCGGTCGTCTCTCCCTGTTTTCGACGGCGGGCTTCGATGGCCCGGTCTCGTTAGTTAACATGTTATCTAATTGGCCGGCGGGTTCAAGCCGGAACTGGCGCGTCGTCTACGTCAGCCATGTTGCATGGATTTGTCGCTGCCCGGGCGACCAGCCTCCCCTTTTGCCCAACCGTTATATGATATAATTATCGTCTGCGGATCAACGCGACAAGCGCATCCGCGCCGCACCCTACAGAATCGGGAGGAGCAAGTATTGCGGACAAAAGTCGCAATCATCGGGGCCGGGCCGGCAGGATTGTTGCTTGGGCAACTGCTGCACACATCCGGCATCGATAATGTCATTCTGGAGCGGCAGAACCCGGATTACGTGCTGGGGCGCATCCGTGCCGGCCTGCTGGAGGAGGGAACCCTCGCGTTGCTCGATGAAGTGGGCGCCGGCGCACGCGCGCATGCCGAAGGCCTCCTGCATGAGGGCATCGAGCTTGCGTTTTCCGGCCGCCGTCACCGCATCGACATGAAGGCCGCGACCGGCAAGACGGTCATGATCTACGGCCAGACCGAGGTCACGCTCGACCTGATGAATGCGCGCAAGGCCGCCGGCCTCACTACGGTCTACGAGGCCAAGGACGTGCAGCCGCATGATTTCGACGGCGGCCACCCGCGCGTCACCTGGGTCAAGGACGGCGTCACCCACACGCTCGATTGCGACTTCATCGCCGGCTGCGACGGTTTTCACGGCATCAGCCGCGCCAGCGTCCCGGCGTCGGCGATCGAGGAGTTCGAGCGGGTCTATCCGTTCGGCTGGCTCGGCATCCTGTCCGAGACGCCGCCGGTCAGCCATGAGCTGATCTATTCCAACCACGCGCGCGGCTTTGCGCTCTGTACCATGCGCTCGGCGAAGCGCAGCCGGCACTACGTGCAATGCTCGCTCGACGACCATGTCGACCAGTGGCCGGACGAACGCTTCTGGGACGAACTGAAGCGCCGGCTCGACCAGGAGGCAGCCGATAGCCTCGTCACGGGACCCTCGATCGAGAAGAGCATCGCGCCGCTCCGCAGCTTCGTCGCCGAGACGATGCGCTTCGGCAAGATGTTCCTGTGCGGCGATGCCGCCCACATCGTGCCGCCGACCGGCGCCAAGGGACTGAACCTCGCGGCCAGCGATGCGCATTATCTCGCCAGCGCGTTCCGCGAATTCTACGACGAGAAATCGAATGCCGGCATCGATGCCTATTCGGCGAAGGCCCTGGCGCGGGTCTGGAAGGCGGTGCGATTCTCCTGGTGGATGACCTCGATGCTGCACAAATTCCCCGACACCGGCACGATCGGAGCGCGCATCCAGCTCGCCGAACTCGACTACGTCACGCAGTCCCAGGCGGCGATGACGTCGCTGTCGGAGAACTATGTGGGGCTGCCGTTTTAGGACGGTGCCACATACTCCGTCATTGCGAGCGTAGCGAAGCAATCCAGACTGCCTTCACGGAAAAAGTCTGGATTGCTTCGTCGCAAGAGCTCCTCGCAATGACAGCGGAGGCCATTTCAAACACCCGCGCAAATGTCGTTTAAAACTTTGTAGGCGGTGAAACTGTCATCCACATCGCGTTCAATGGCGGTAACGCCACCTGCGACGCGAGACAGTTATGACCGACACCGACATTCCCGAAGGCTTCGAGCCACATCTCCGCGAGAGCCCACTCACCGAGCCGTGGAAGCCGCTCTACGCGAAGAAAACCGAAAAAGCCGTCATCATTGGTCTTCGGCTGGCAAGGCCACACACCAACGGCCGTGGCCTGATCCACGGTGGCCTCATCGCCGTGCTCGCCGACAACGCCATGGGTTATAGCTGTGCGCAGGCGACGAGCTGGACCACGTCGTTCGTCACGATCTCGCTTTCGGTCGATTTCGTCGGCTCCGCCGAGATCGGCCAGTGGCTCGCGGTCGAGAGCGACGTCATCAGGACCGGCAGCACGATCTGTTTTGCGCAGTGCCTGGCGAAGGCGGACGACGTCGTGATCGCGCGCGCCAGCGGAACGTTCCGGGTGGTGCCGAAGAAGGGGTGAGTCTACCCAAACTTCCAATCCGCCGTCTCCACCACGAGATCGATGAACGCGCGCACCTTGGCCGAGAGCAGGCGCGAGGTCGGGTAGACGATGTGGATCGGCAGCGCCGGCTGCTCGTATTTCGCCAGCACGATTTTCAGCCGTCCGCGCTTCAATCCCTCGGCCGCCTGATAGGCCAGCACCCGCGTCACGCCGCCACCTGCTTCCGCATATTGTAGGGCTGCGTCGGCACTGTTGCTGGTGAAACGGGGAGACGGCATCACCTCGATGTCGCGGCCCTCGCGCAGGAAGCGCCAATTGGTCGCGGGGCCGAACGCGATGGTCTGATGCTCGAGCAATTCTTCCGGCGTCCTCGGCTCGCCATGACGTTTCAGATAGCCTGATGTCGCCACCACGATCCGCCGCATCTCGCCGACCTGGCGTGCGACCAGCGAGGAATCGGCGAGATGGCCGATCCGCACCGCGGCATCGACGGCGTCCTCCACGAGATTGACGAGATTGTCCGACAGCCGCAATTCGCAGGCGACCTCGGGATAACGCTTGAGATACGCGGTCATGACGGACCCGACGTGCAGCCGGCCGAAGCCCACCGGCGCCGACACCACCAGCCGCCCGCTCGGCCGGTTGCGTTCATCTCGTGCGGAGCCATCGGCCTCCTCGACGTCCGCGAGGATCCGCCGGGCGCGTTCCAGATAGCGGGTGCCGACGTCGGTCAGCGTTACCTGCCGCGTGGTCCGTTGCAGCAGCCGTGCGCCAAGATGCTCTTCCAGCGCCGCGATCAGCCGGGTCACCGCGGAGGGTGACAGCCGCAGCTTGCGCGCCGCCGGCGCAAAGCCGCGCAGGTCGGCGACGGTCACGAAGACATGCATGGCTTCGAGGCGGTCCATCGGCATTATTGCATATATCGCAACGATGAAGTGTCAAGCGGGCCGATTGTTTTGGCTGCCGGAAGATCCATTTTAGGCGGCGAGAGACGCAGAAATGCGCCAGAATTGTTCAGGAGATGTTCCGATGACAGCAGCAGCGCGTGTTTATGCCAGCGATGTCGCCTTCACGCCGGCCGTCAAGTCGATCCAGACCCGCAAGGGCTCGCGCGAGGCCTATGCCCGTGCCGAGCAACACGGGTGGCGCACCGAGGTCGACGAGAAGCTGGCTGGGTTCCTGGCCGATGCCAACAGCTTCTATTTCGCCACCGCCTCGGCGGACGGCCAGCCCTATATCCAGCACCGCGGCGGCCCGAAGGGCTTTCTGAAGGTGCTGGACAGCCACACGCTTGCCTTCGCCGACTACGCTGGCAACCAGCAATTTCTCTCCCAGGGCAATCTCTCGGAGAATCCTAAGGCGTACATCTTCATCATGGACTACGCCCATCGGCGCCGGGTGAAGATCTGGGGCGAGGCTCGGGTGGTCGAGGACGACGACGCGCTCACGGAGTCGCTGATGCCGAAGGGCTACCGGGCGCGACCCGAGCAAGTGATCGTGTTCAAGATCGCAGCCTGGGATACCAACTGCCCGCAGCACATTCCGCAGAAGTTCGACGCCGCGGACGTCGCGGCCGCGCTGGCCGCGAGGGATCAGCGCATTGCGGAGCTCGAGGCGGAGGTCGCGGCGCTGAAGGGGCGGCCGACGGGAGAAGGAAGCTAATCGTCCACGTCGTCCTGCGTACGGCCGAACAGGTGCACGATGCCGGGCGTTGCGATCGTCACGAACACGAAACGTGACAGGTGATGGGCGCCGACGAAGATCGGGTCGATGTGCAGCGTCAAGGCCAGCGCCAGCATCGCGTCCATCGCGCCAGGAGCGTAGGCCACGACGACGTCAGAGATTTTCACGTCCGCCGTGAGCGCGACGATGCCGACGAAGATGGCGGAGACGGCGATGGCGACCGCGAACGAGCCGAGCGCCGCGTTGATGTGGCCGGCCAGCGTCTTGATCCGCATTCGGGCAAAGCGGCTGCCGATCAGCGCGCCGATGCCGACCAGCGCCACGCCGCGGACCCAGTTTGGCAGGCCGCCGTCGACCCAGCCTGCGCCGTGCAGCACGCTGGAGCCGATCATCGCGCCGAACATCCAACTCGCCGGAAATTTGATCAGCCGCAGCAGCAGCGATGCCGCCAGCGAGGCGGCGACCAGCTCCAGGAGGTCGAGCGGCGAGGCGGTCGCCGTCGTCAATGACGGTGCGACGGACGGCGCCACCCCTGCGATCGCCAGCACCATCGGCAGCGCCGCCGTGAGGATGATGACGCGCATGGTCTGCACCACCGCGATGCCCGGCAGATCGGCGCCGCGCTCGACCGCCAAAATCGTGATCTGGGACAGCGCGCCGGGGCTGCCGGCGAGGAAAGCCGATGTGCGGTCCCAGCCATGGACGCGCTGGAGGTAATAGCTCGAACCGAAGGTCGAGCAGAACGTCGCCAGCGCCAGCAGCCCGATGGTCAGCGGATAGGCGCTGACCTGCTGGATCAGATGCCGGGAGACGACGGAGCCCAGGGAAATCCCGAGCAGCACCAGCACGGTCTGGGTCAGAAGCGGCGGCACCGAGAGTTGACGCCCGGCGATCGCAGCTATGCCGACCGCGATCATCGATCCCGAGATCAAGCCGCCGGGAAGGCCCACGGCGAGAAATGCCAGGCCGCCGGCGGCGCCGATGACAAGCGTTTCCGCCGTGCTCAAGAGCTTGGCGCGGCTTGGCCATTCGAACGGCAGGGAGGCGGTGATTTGCTTCACGCAGCCTTATCGCAAATCGGCGAGAGGCGCACAATTGCGGCTACGTCATGCCGCAATGCGCGCGCCTCCCGCCAAAGGCCGGAGAGGAGGCTTGCGACGGATTTACTTCTTGTCGGCGGCGGGGGCAGCAGGGGTACCGGCCTTCGCGTCCTTCACGCATTCGGAGCGGAATTTCTTGCGCTCCTTGCCGTGCAGGCCCTTGGCGTCGGCCTGTTTGGAGCATTCGAGCGACTCGGCCGAGTGCTCCTTCGGCGCCTTCTTGTCGGTGGGGGCGGCGGTTGTGGTCTTGGCGTCGGCCTTGGCAGCCGGCGCGGCGGCCTGCGCGAAGGCGGTGCCGGTGGCGAACAGGGAGGCGATCGCGACGACGGCGAGGCGAGAGGGGAGGGTCATGGTGTTGCTCTTCTGGCGAGAATTGCGGAGGGGCGCGAACCTCGGCCCGCGTTGCTGAACGCGACATGAATAATCTGAACGACGCGATCACTATATTTTTGGCGTGAACGTCATCACTTCCTTGTCGGATGTCCCCGGCACGCTAGGATAGCAGTCCTCGTTTTGCTTCCCTGAGGGAGACCAAGGATGACGATTCAAACGAAATTATTGTGTGCGGTTGCGGTGTCGGGCTTCGCGGCGTTGCTGGCAGCAGCGCCGGCGCAGGCCCTGACCTCGCAAGAGTGCAGCGCGAAATATCAGGCAGCCAAGAAGGACGGCTCGCTCGGCACGACGAAGTGGAATGACTTCCGCAAGGCCCAGTGCGGCGCCGACGCAACGCCCGCCGCGGCACCGGCGGCGGCTGCCCCGGCTGCGCCCCCGCCTGCTGCCGAGCCGAAGGCGGCTGCGAAAAAGGAGGCGGCTCCCGCTGCCGCTCCGGCGCCGACCATGCCGATGGGCAACGCCGTCTTCCCGAGCGCGGTCGATGCGAAATATGCCAAGGAGAGCGCCGGCAAGGCGCGCCTGCATACCTGCGTCGACCAGTACAATGCCAACAAGACCACCAACGGCAATGCCGGCCTGAAGTGGATCGAGAAGGGCGGCGGCTACTACAGCGAATGCAACAAGAAGCTGAAGGGCGCTGCCTGAGCTTCGACATGATGCGGAGGCCGGAGCCAAGCTCCGGCCTCTTTGCTTCAATCCAATAGTTTCTCGGCCGATTTTGCCACGAGCTGTGAGCGCTTGCGCGGGCCGCGGTCGACGAACAAGAGGCTCTGGCCGAAGATGAAGCAGTAGAACAGGAAGGCCTGCGCCTCGGCCTCCTCGGCCGCAAGGCCGGTCGCCCGATAGAGCTCGGCGACGTGCTTGAGCCGCGCCGCATCCACGCTCGCCACCGCCGCCGCTGCCCCCTCGTCCGAGCGGGCCCATTGCCGGATCGCGAGCTCGATCGCCATGCCCTCTGGATTGAGCCGCTCCGAATAGAGCTGGATCATGGCCTTCAGCCGCTCGCGCGGTTCTTGACCGTCGAGGCTCGTCTGCTGCGCGATTGCCGCGGTGCGGCCCTCGCGCCAGCGCCCGAGCATGGCGTCGAGCAGCGCGGCACGGTCGGCGAAGCGGCGGTAGAAGCCGCCTTTGGTCACGCCCAAATTCTTGGCGAGCACCTCGACCCGCACCCCCTCGACCCCTGCGCGCGCCAGTTCGCCGAACCCGGCCTCGACCCAGACATCGCCCTTGCCGTCGCTCATGGAGGAAGCCTCGCAGGTTCTTGATACGGTGCCGTATTGCTAACGCGGGAAGCTTTTGATACGCTACCGTATCACAATCAAAAGGGCGGGAATTGCAATGGCTGCATTCGAGCCGAAAAACCCGGGCTATCGTGCGGCGGCCGTCGCCATGTTCGACGGCCAGCCGGCGATGCGCACGCTCGGCATCGTGATCGTCCGCCTTGCACCGGGCGAGGTCGAGTTGGCAATGCTGCATTCGCCGGCCTTCACGCAGCAGAACGGTTTTGTTCATGCCGGCATCATCACGGCCGGGCTCGACAACGCCTGCGGCGTTGCCGCCTTCACGCTGATGCCGCGCGAGGCCGACATCCTCACCGTCGAGTTCAAGACCACGCTGCTCGCGCCCGCTCGCGGCCAGCGTTTTGTGTTCAAGGCGGAGGTCGTCAAGCCAGGCCGTACGCTGACCTTCTGCGAGGCCAGAGCGTTTGCCGAGCATGACGGCAAGACCACGCTGATCGCCTCGATGACCGGGACACTGATGGCGATGCTGCCTCGCGTTGCGGCCCACGCTTAGCGCGGCAATTGACAAGCCCTGCGGCGCATCCCTTGATGCGTCATGCTTGCGAGTCTCAGCCTCATCCTGCTTTGCCAATTGATCGGCGAGGCCGTGGTTCGCGGTCTCGGCCTGCCGTTGCCGGGACCCGTGCTCGGCCTGCTTTTGCTGCTGATCCTGCTGCTCGCACGCGACCGATTTGCGCTGCTGGCGCGCGGGCCGCTGCGAAACGACGGCGTGGAGAGCGCGAGCAAGGGTTTGCTCGCCCATCTGTCGTTGCTGTTCGTGCCAGCGGGTGTCGGTGTCGTGCAAAAACTGGATCTGCTCGAATCCCACGGTATCGCCATCATCCTCGTGCTTGCGCTCTCAGTGGTCGTGACCTTGCTCGCGACCGTCCTGACCTTTCGCCTGGTCAGCCGCCTGTTGAGCCAGCAGGACGCGCAATGAGCGACAATCCGTTCTCGCTCTGGGTCTATCTCTCGCAGTCGCCGCTGCTGTGGCTGACGGTGACGCTGCTGGTCTATGCGAGCACGGACGCGGTGTCGCTGGCGACGCGGCGCCATCCGCTCGCCAATCCCATGCTGCACGCGATGTGGATCATCGGCGCGTTCCTGCTCGCGACCGGCACGTCCTACACCACCTATTTCGCCGGCGCGCAATTCGTGCACTTCCTGCTCGGGCCTGCCACCGTCGCGCTCGCCGTGCCGCTGTATGAAAACCGCAAGCGCGTGGTCTCCTCCATCGTGCCGATGCTGGTGGCGCTGGTCGCGGGCTCGGCCACGGCGGTGGTGTCGGTCGTGCTGCTGGCCGAACTCGCCGGCCTGCCGCGCGAAGTGGTGCTGTCGCTAGCGCCGAAATCGGTCACGGCCGGTGTCGCCATGGGCATCAGCGAATCCCTGCATGCCGATCCCTCGCTCACCGCGGTCTCGGTCATTCTCACCGGCATCATGGGCGCGATCATCGTGACGCCGTTGATGAATCGCACCGGTGTTACAGATTTCCGGGCCCGCGGTTTTGCCGCCGGCCTCGCCGCGCACGGCATCGGGACGGCCCGCGCGTTCCAGGTCGACGAGATCGCGGGCGTATTCTCCGGCATCGCGATGAGCCTGAACGCCTTGGTCACCTCGTTCCTGGTGCCGCTCGCGGTGACGCTGCTGGTGCGATGACATCGCGGCCGCGACACTCTATATGGTCTGTAACAATTCCCGGTCCCGAGCCGTATTTGCGACGATGGGACCGAAACGGGACGAGATATGACTGGATTCAGGAATAAGGGTTTGAGGCCGACGCGCCGTGCCGCGCTGACGCTGATAGGGGCCGGTGCGCTGGTAGTCGGTGGAACCAATTTCGCGCGCGCAGCCGCCGACGATGACGAGGTGCTGACCGAAACCAAGGTGCTGCGCGATCCCGACGTTCCCGTCGCCGGCAATCCGGACGGCAACATCAGCATTATCGAATGGTCCGATTACAATTGTCCGTATTGCCGCAAGCTCGAGCCCGAGCTGCGCCAGGTCATCCAGGATGACGGCAAGGTGCGGCTGGTGATGAAGGACTGGCCGATCCTCGGTCCAGTCTCGGTCATCGCCGCGCGGATCGCACTCGCGGCAAAATATCAAGACAAGTACCACCAGGCCCATGATGCCATGATGGGCGTGAGCTCGCGCCTGACCGAGCCGCGCATCAACGAGCTGCTCGCGGCCGCCGGCGTCGACATGGACCGCCTCAAGGGTGACCTCACGGCGCATGGCAAGGACATCGACGCCGTGCTCAAGCGCAACAACGACCAGGCCGAAGCGTTCGGCTTCCGCGGTACCCCGTCCTTTATCGTCGGCAAGTACCGCGTGCCTGGCGTGCTCAGCATGGCCGAATTCGAGCAGGTCATTGCGGACGCCCGCAAGGCCAAGATGAACTGACGCGCGAACAGCGCTGATCGCAACGCAAAGGCGCCGCCGCGTATCGCGATGGCGCCTTGTTCATTGGCGGACAAGATTACTTCGACGAGATGCGGACCCAGTCCTTGTGCGCGCGATCCTGCAGCGCATTCCAGTCGGCCTTCGCGACATCCCAGTTCACGATGGTGCGATTGGCCGTCGCGACCTCGCCATTGGCGACCGACGACGTCTGCATGGAGTCATAGACATACACGCCGCAGCCGAGCAGCAGCGCACCCAAAATCATTCCGAAAAAAGTCTGCATGGCGAACCTCCGGTGACGGGCGGATAACGTCGACCCGGAGTGATGGTTCCGCGGCAGTGCGGCGCGGTTAAGGACAACTGGTTCATCCCCCATTCAGCCATTGCAACAGCTCCGCGTTGATCTCGCGCGGATAGGTGTGGCTGAGGTCGTCGATCTCGCGATAGGCGACGTGGGCGCCTGCGGCTGAGAGTGCCGCCTGCGTTTGCCGCGCCGTCTGCACGGGAAACATCCAGTCGAGCTTGCCGTGGGTGATGAAGATCGGCAGGCCCTGCAGGCGCGTGGCGTCGGCCATCTCCGCCATCAGCGGATGGAAGGTCGCCGACACCGGCGCAAGATGTGTGAAAGGCGATGCGCCCTCGAGCCCGCTGACGTAGCTGAAGGTGCCGCCGTCGCTCATGCCCGTCAGCAGCAGGCGCGAGGCGTCGATGGTCCAGCGGCTGCGCACGGTTTCGAGGATGCGCATGAGGTTGGGCGTGTCGGTGTCGTCGCCCATCAGCGCCCAGGTCTGGCCGGTGGCGGTCGGCGCCACCAGGATAGCGCCAGAACTGCGGGCGTCGCGCAGCCAGCTCCACAGAAAGCCGCGGCCGTTGCCGCTGCCGCCATGCAGCGCCATCGCCAAAGGCATCGGGCGATCCGGCGTGTAATATTCGGGCACATAGACCGAGAAGCCGCCCCGGCTGCCGGGCTCGTTGTGATCGTGGAAGATGCCGGTGTGCTCGCTTGCGCCACCTTCCAGCCGGGACAGCAAGTTCTCATTCCCGCGATTGGCGGCGTTGAGAAAAAAGTTGCTCACCGGCGGAAACTGGGTGGACAGCGGATACAGCGCTTCCTGCGCGCGAGGCACATGACGCAGTGCGCGGAAGACCGCGACCAGGTCGCCATTGCCGCGCTCGACCTCACGGATGCCGGCGAAAGCCGCCAGCGTTTCGTTGCAGGCGCCATCGAGCCGATCGCGCAAACCTGCGAACTGCTCCGGCCATTCCCCGATTGCTGCGCGCGCGGTCTGTAGCGCCTCGTCCGGCGCGCCGATCGCGTTCATCACGGAAGCGAAAGCCGGTGGATGCAGATGCCGTCCGAAGTAGCCGAGCGCCTCCAGCGCATTGAGCAACGGCGGCAGCACGGCCACGATGTCATCGACCACGGCCTCGGTCATTGCCGCTTCCTCTGCTTGGAATCAGTGCAGCTTCGGCGCCTTCAGAAGCTTGAAGCGGTCGGTCGACGTCACCGTGACGTCGAAGGTGACGCCTTCGTGGTGCACGGTGAGCGGCACGTCGACGCCGGCGGCGCCGAGCCCCCACATCTTCTTGTAGAAGCCCGTCTGGCTCGTGACCTTGTCGCCGTCCACGGCGAGGATGACGTCGCCGGTCTTGAGCTCGGCGCGGGCGGCGGGACCGTTGGCGGAGATCCCGATCACCACCACGCGGTTGTCGATCTCGGTCGAATAGAGTCCGAGCCACGGCCGCGCCGGTTTGTTGACGCGGCCGAACTTGCGCAGATCCTCGAGGATCGGCTTCAGCAGATCGATCGGCACGATCATGTTGACGTGCTCGGCCTTGCCGTCACGTTCACGCTCGAGCTGGAGCGAGCCGATGCCGATCAGCTCGCCGCGCGCGTTGATCAGTCCGGTGCCGCCCCAATTCGGATGGGCGGGATGGGTGAACAAGGCTTCGTCGAGCAGATACTCCCAGTAGCCGGCGAATTCCTGCTTGGCGACGATCTGGCTCGCGACGGATCGCGTCCGCCCGCCGGCGCCGCCGACCACGACGCGATCGCCGAGGCGGGTCTCCGCCGACGAGCCGAGCGGCAATGGCTCGATGTCGAGCCGGCCGAGCGCCTGCACCAGGCCGAAGCCGGTGACGGCATCGAAGCCGAGCACATGTCCTTCCACCACGCGCCCGTCGCCGAGATGTAGCCATACCGACTCTGCTTCGGTGATGAGATAGCCGATGGTGAGCACCAGCCCGTCGTCGATCACGACGCCGTTGCCGGCGCGCTCGGTGCCCAGCGTCTCGGCGCTAAAGGCGTCCGGCGGGATGATGGCGTGCAGGCCGACGACCGAGGCGAGCGTACGGTCGAGATCGAAACCGTAGTCGCTCGCACGCGGCTGATTGGCCGGTGGCACTCTCCATTCGGTCAGAGCGGGCATGGAGTTCTCCTGGCTGTGAGCATCGCTCCGCCACTGCAGCGGAACGACGCGCGAGGCACGCATAATTTATGCTGGAGGTGGCCGTCTTGAAAGCCTCGACCCCAACAATTCCGGACCTTGCCGTGTGAAACTGTCAAAAAAGACAGGAACAGCACGCAAAGCCGGCAGGCACCCCTTCACTCGGCATCGGCCGCATGGCTGATGTCCGGCCAGCCGCTAGTCGTCCTCGCATGAAGCTGCTAACCATTGCCGCCTCGTTTGACCAATAGATCACGGACCGAAGCATGGACAATCGCAGCGACATCTGGCGTGGCATCGACACGATCAAGGGACGTTTCATCGACCTCAGCGACAAGGTCTGGGGCATGCCCGAAGTGTGCTACACCGAGGCGCGGTCCGCCGCCGAGCATCTCACCGAATTGCGCCACCAGGGTTTCCGCATCACCGAGAACGTCGCCGGCATTCCGACCGCGGTGATGGGCGAGTGGGGCGAGGGCGGTCCGGTCATCGCCTTCATGGGTGAATATGACGCACTGCCGGGTCTCAGTCAGGAGGCGGGCGTTGCCGAGCATCGTCCGGTCGAGACTGGCGGCCATGGTCATGGCTGCGGTCACAATCTGCTCGGCTCCGCCGCGCTGCTCGCCGCGACCGCGGTGAAGGACTGGCTCGCCGAGAACAAGGTGGCCGGCCGCGTACGCTATTACGGCTGCCCGGCGGAAGAGGGTGGTGCGGCCAAGGCCTTCATGGTGCGCTCCGGCGCGTTCGAGGACGCCGATATCGCCATCACTTGGCATCCGCACAGTTTTTGGGAAGTCGCGGTGACGCCGTCGCTCGCCAACACCCGCGCCGACTTCATCTTCACCGGCCGCACCTCGCATGCGGCCGCTTCGCCCCATCTCGGCCGCTCCGCGCTCGATGCTGTCGAGCTGATGAATGTCGGCGTGAACTATATGCGCGAGCACATGCCGAGCGACGCGCGCGTGCACTACGCGCTGCTCGACACAGGCGGCATCGCCCCCAACGTGGTGCAGGCCCATGCGCGGGTGCGCTATTCCATTCGCGCACGTGACCTTCCCGGCATGAACGAGCTGGTCGGGCGCGTCAGCAAGATCGCCGACGGCGCAGCCTTGATGACCGAGACCAAGGTGGAGATGAAGATCATCTCCGCGGTCTCCAACATCCTGCCGAATACGCCGCTCGAGCAGGCGCTGCACCGGGTCATGGAAGAGCTCGGACCGCCGCATTTCGACGAGGCGGACAAGAGCTTCGCGAGCCAGATCCGCGCGACCCTGACTGGCAAGGACATTGAGTCCATCTATTACGCGATCGGCATGGAGCCGACCGATCGGCCGCTGGCCGACTTCCTGGTGCCGCTCGACGCCAAGCGCAACCCGCTGGTCGGCTCGACCGACGTCGGCGATGTGAGCTGGGTGGTGCCGACCGTGCAGGTTCACGCACCGACAGTTGCAATCGGCACGCCCTTCCACACCTGGCAGGTGGTGGCGCAGGGCAAGAGCCCACATGCCCACAAGGCGATGGTGCAGGCGGCCAAGGCCATGGCCGGCCTCGGCATCAAGGCGTTGACGGAACCGGAGCTGATCAAGGCCGCGAAAGCGGACCTTACGAAGCGGACGGCCAAGACGCCCTATGTTTGTCCGCTGCCCGATCACGTCGCGCCGCCGCTCGATATGTCCGTGCTGTAGAATTTCGTCTCGATACTTCGTCTGATCCGGCGAACAAATTTTCCGCAGTGCAACGTTGATTCCGGCGTGTTTTGACGCCGGATTGCCGAACGCTTGGGCTGCTGAACGCGGTTTTGCTCAACGGACAGCCAGAAGACCGTTTGCATACACACGGTCGCAGTTGACGCGCGGCCTATTCAGTGTGCCATCTACCGCCAGCCAAAACCCGGCGGCCGTCCCGCGGCCGCCTGCATCATTACGGGAACCAGACGGGGACAACCATGCTGGATAGAGAACTGCGTTCGATGATCGGTGACGTGAAGGACGGGCGGATGGATCGCCGCGCCTTCATTCAGCGCTTGGCCGCCGTTGGCCTTACCGCTCCCCTTGCGAACCAGATCCTCGCCATCGGCGGCGTCGCCATGGCCCAGAGCCCGAACCCTTATCCTCCGACCAAGCGCGGTGGCGGCGGTCCTCTCAAGCTGTTGTGGTGGCAGGGTCCGACCTTGCTCAATCCGCATTTCGCCACCGGCACCAAGGACCAGGACGGCTCCCGCATCTTCTACGAGCCGCTCGCGAGCTGGGACGTTGACGGCCATCTCAACCCGATCCTCGCCGCTGAAATTCCCTCGATCCAGAACGGCGGCCTTTCGGCAGACGCCAAATCGGTCGTCTGGAAACTCAAGCCCGGCGTCAAATGGCACGACGGCAAGCCGGTTACCGCCGACGATCTCGTCTTCAACTGGGAATATGCCAGCGACCCCGCCACCGCGTGCGTCTCGATCAGTACCTATAGCGGCCTCACCGTCGAGAAGATCGACGACCTCACCATCCGCATCAAGTTCAACGACCCGACCCCGTTCTGGGCCAATGCCTTCGTCGGGGCTTACGGCTGCATCATCCCGAAACATCTGTTCGCCGAATACAAGGGTGGCAAGTCCCGCGAGGCCCCGAACAATCTGAAGCCGGTCGGTACCGGTCCCTACAAGTTCGTCGAGTTCAAGCCGGGCGACCTGGTGCGCGGCGAGATCAATCCCGACTACCACATGGCCAATCGGCCCCATTTCGACACGATCGAGATGAAGGGTGGTGGCGACGCCGTCTCGGCGGCGCGTGCCGTCATCCAGACCGGCGAATATGACTTCGCCTGGAACATGCAGGTGGAAGACGAAGTTCTGCTGCGCCTGGAAAAAGGCGGCAAGGGCAAGACTCTCTACGCAGTCGGCGGCGACATCGAGTTCATCGCCATCAATTTCACGGATCCCAACACCGAGGTCGACGGCGAGCGTGCGTCGTTGAAGACCAAGCATCCGATCCTGTCGGACCCCAAGGTACGCCAGGCCCTTGCGCTTCTGGTTGATCGCGACTCCGTCAAGAAGGCGATCTACGGCCGCGCCGGACGCACCACCGCGAACTACCTCAATGGTCCCGAGCAGTTCGCGTCCAAGAACACCAAATGGGAGTTCAGCACCGAGAAGGCGAGTGCGCTGCTCGAAGAGGCCGGGTGGAAAGCGGGCGCCGATGGCATCCGCGAAAAGGACGGCAAGAAGCTGAAGCTTCTGTACCAGACCTCGACCAACGGCCCGCGCCAAAAGACCCAGGCGATCGTCAAGCAGGCCTTCCAGAAGGCCGGCATCGACGTCGAGCTGAAATCGGTCGTGGCCTCGGTATTCTTCTCCTCCGACGTCGCCAACCCCGATACCTATTCCAAGTTCTTCGCCGATATCGAGATGTTCCAGATCCCGATGACTCAGCCGGATCCGGCCCTGCACATGCGCCGCTACCATTCGCGCAACGTGGCCACCAAAGAGAACAAGTGGCAGGGGCCGAACTTCCCGCGCTGGGTCAACAAGGATTTCGACGCCGCGATCGACGCTGCCGAGACGGAGACCGATCCGGTCAAGCGGGCAGACCTTTACATCAAGTGCAACGATTTGATGTGGCAGGACACGGTTTTCATTCCCGTGATGCATCGTCTCGCAGTGGAAGCAAGTGCCAACACGCTTCGGCCGGCGCTGTCGGGCTGGGCCAACCAAACCGACAATCTGCAGGACTGGTACCGAGAGGGCTGAGGACGGGCGTTTAAGCGGATTGTTCGCTCATGAGTCAGTACGTCCTGCGTCGTCTGATGATCGCGATTCCGAGCCTGCTCGGAATCTCGCTCGTCCTCTTCGTCGTCCTCGCGCTTGCGCCAGGCGACCCCTTCAGCGAGCTCGCGACCAACCCGAATGTGCCGCCCGAAGTGCAGGCAGCGCTTCGGGCCAGGTTCGGCCTCGACGATCCGATCTATCTTCGCTACCTACATTGGCTCTCCGCCATGGCACATGGCGACTGGGGGTTCTCCTTTGTCAGCCGGATGGACGTCGATACGCTCATCCTCCAGCGCCTGCCGACCACGCTTTACGTGATCGGCTCGGCGCAGATCCTGGCGCTGCTGATCGCGATTCCCGTCGGCGTCTATGCCGCGACGAAGCCCTATTCGCTGTTCGACCAGATTGCGAATGCGCTCGCCTTCATCGGCTTCTCGCTGCCGACCTTCTTCACCGGCCTCCTGTTCATTCTGATATTCTCGGTCACGCTCGACTGGCTGCCCTTCGTCTATTCGACCGACATCAAGGCGACCGGCATCCGCTGGGTGCTGGAGATGATCCGGCAGGCGATCATGCCGGTGGCGGTGCTCGGCCTGTTCCAGGCCGCGTCCATGACGCGCTTCGTGCGCTCGGCGATGCTCGACGTGATCCGGCTCGATTACGTCACCACAGCGCGCGCGAAGGGTCTCGGCCAGGCCACGGTGATCGTCAAGCACGTGATGCGCAACGCCATGATCCCGGTCGTCACGCTGATCGCGCTCCAGATGCCTGCGGTATTCGGTGGCGCCATCGTCACCGAGCAGATCTTCCGCATCCCCGGGATCGGTTCGCTGCTGATCTCCTCCATCCTGTCCAACGACACGCCGGTGGTGATGGCCGTCACCTTCGTCTTTGCGTGCCTGGTCGTGCTGTTCAATCTCATCGCGGACGTCCTGTATGGCTGGCTTGACCCTCGCATCTCCCTCCGCTGAGCGGCGCGTCTACTCGCCTTGGCGCGAAACGTGGCGGCGCTTCAGCCGCCACAGGCTTGCCGTCGTCAGTGCGTTCCTGCTTCTCATTCTGATTTTGGCGGTGGTGATTGGCCCCTTCCTCTGGCGCGTCTCGATCAACGACATCGATGTCGTGGCGGGCATGCAGGGGCCCTCGCTGGCGCATCCCTTCGGCACCGATGATCTCGGTCAGGATATTCTGGCGCGCATGATCTATGGCGGCCGCATCTCGCTTGCGGTCGGGCTCGCCGCGATGCTGGTCTCGGTGTTCATCGGCGTGCTGATCGGCTCGCTCGCCGGCATGTCGCGCGGCGCGCTCGGGCACGGCTTGATGTGGCTCACCGACCTGTTTCTGTCGCTGCCGCAACTGCCGCTGCTGCTGCTGCTCATTTATCTTTTCCGCGACGGGCTGAAGGCCGCGTTCGGCCCCGAAGGCGGCATCTTCATCCTGATCGTGCTCGTGATCGGCGGCCTGCGCTGGATGCCGGTCGCTCGTCTCGTGCGTGCGCAGTTCCTGTCGATCCGCGAAAAAGAGTTCGTCGAAGCCGCGCGCGCGCTCGGCGCAAGCCCGGTGCGGCAGGTGGTGAAGCACATCCTGCCCAATGCGCTGGGTCCGGTGATCATCGCCGGCACGATCGACGTTGCGGCCGCGATCATTGCGGAATCGACGCTGTCATTCCTGGGCCTCGGCTTTCCGCCGGACACGCCGACCTGGGGCCGGCTGCTGTACGATGCCAAGGACTTCCTCGACATCGGCCCGCACTGGGCGTTGTTTCCAGGCGGCGCGATCTTCATCGCGGTGGTTGCCATCAACTTCATCGGCGATGGTCTGCGTGACGCGCTCGATGCGCGACGGGTGATCTGATGGCGCCGTTGCTCGAGATCAAGGGCCTGAAAACCCACTTCTCCACCGACGACGGCATCGTGCAGGCCGTCGACGGCGTCGACATCTCCATCAACCGCGGCGAGACGCTCTGCGTCGTCGGCGAATCCGGCTGCGGCAAGACCGTCACCGCGATGTCGATCCTCAAGCTGATCGCGATGCCGCCGGGCCGCATCGCGGCGGGCGAGATCATCTTCGAGGGCCGCGATCTGGTGCCGTTGACGAGCAACCAGCTCGACGATATCAGGGCCAAGGAGATCGGCTTCATCTTCCAGGAGCCGATGACCTCGCTCAATCCGGTGCTCACGGTCGGCGAGCAGATCGCCGAGAGCCTGCGCCGGCATGAGAACGTCACCAGGAAGCAGGCGCTCGAGCGCACCATCGAGATGCTGAAGCTGGTGCAGATCCCCAATGCCGAAGGCCGCGTGCACAATTATCCGCACCAGTTCTCCGGCGGCATGCGCCAGCGCGTGATGATCGCGATGGCGCTCGCCTGCAAACCCAAGCTGATCATCGCCGACGAGCCCACCACCGCGCTCGACGTCACTATCCAGGCCCAGATTCTCGATCTGCTCCAGGATATGAAGGAACGCTTCGGCATGGCGGTGATGCTGATCACCCATGCCATGGGCGTCGTCGCCGAGACCGCGCAACGCGTCGTCGTGATGTATGCCGGCAAGGTGGTGGAGGAAGCGGGCGTCGAAGATCTCTTCGCCGCACCCGGTCATCCCTATACCCAGGGCCTGATCCGCTCGATCCCGCGCATCGATCTCGACAGCGAGCACAAGGTGCGGCTCGAGGCGATCGGCGGCTCGGTGCCGATCTTGATCAATCCGCCGGTCGGCTGCCGCTTTGCGCCGCGCTGCCGCCACGCCATGAGCATCTGCACCGAGAAGGAGCCGCTGTTGCGCGAGATCGCGCCCGGCCACCGCATGGCCTGTCATCTGGGAGATGTTTCGTGAGCGAGCCGCTGCTGCAGGTCACGGGCCTCAAAAAGCACTTCCCCGTGCTCGGCGGCCTGCTGTCGCGCCAGGTCGGCACTGTCTATGCGGTCGATGGCGTGTCGTTCTCGGTCAATCGCGGCGAGACTCTTGGTCTCGTCGGTGAATCCGGCTGCGGCAAGTCGACGACGGGGCGCTGCGTGCTGCGCCTGATCGAGCCGACCGACGGCGAGGTCGTGTTCGACGGCCAGGATGTCCGCAAGCTCAGTGGCAACGATCTGCGCGCGATGCGGCGCAACATGCAGCTCGTGTTCCAGGACCCGTTTGCCTCGCTCAATCCGCGCATGACTGTCGGCTCCATCCTCGGCGAAGCCTTCACGATCCACAATCTCGCATCATCGACCAAGGAGCGCGAGGAGCGCGTCGCTGGATTGCTGGTGAAGGTCGGCCTCAAGGCCGAGCACATGCGCCGCTATCCGCACGAATTCTCCGGCGGCCAGCGCCAGCGCATCGTGATCGCGCGCGCGCTCGCGGTCGAACCGAAGCTGATCGTCTGCGACGAGCCGGTGTCCGCGCTCGACGTCTCGATCCAGGCGCAGGTCATCAACCTGCTGGAAGATCTCCAGGCCGAACTGAACCTCACCTATCTCTTCGTCGCGCACGACCTCTCGGTGGTCGAGCACATTTCCGATCGCGTCGCGGTGATGTATCTGGGCCGCATCGTCGAGCTTGCGAAGGCGAACGATCTCTATCGCAATCCGCAGCACCCCTATACCAAGGCGCTGCTCTCCGCGGTGCCGGTGCCGGATCCAAAACTCAAGCGCAACCGCGTTCGTCTCAAAGGCGACGTGCCGAGCCCGATGAAGCCGCCATCAGGCTGCCACTTCCACACCCGCTGCCCGATCGCCCAGCCGCGCTGCGCGGAAGTCGCACCGGAGCTGAAGGAGGGGGCGGGCGGGCACTTCGTGGCGTGTCATCTCGCCTGACGCTACGCTTCCAGCGTGAAGCCGACGCGGAGCGTCACTTGGTAGTGCCGCACCGTGCCGTTCTCGATGTGGCCTCGCGTCTGCACGACCTCGAACCATTTCATCTCGCGAACGGACTTGGCGGCGCGGCTGACCGCATTCTTGATCGCATCCTCGATCGAATTGTCGGACGATCCGACCAGTTCCAGGATCTTGTAGACGTGATCCTTCTCGGCTGTGGGCATGGTGAGCTCCCTCGGTTGCGCTGCGGCGCACGCCGCCGCGTGGCCTCCTAACTGAACGAGCGCCAGCCTTTCCGGTTCCATCGTGCGCATGCGCCAGCCGCTTAATCACTCCAGGGCAGGTGCCGGACGTGCGCGAGGTTACGCAGGCTCGCCGTGCAGGCGGACCGCCGCAGGCTTGGCGTCGCGCAGCAGCAACCACAACAGCATCGCGAGCACGACCATGAGCGCGAAGCCGCCGACGGCCGGCGTCATGTAGCGCTGCAGGCCGCTCGCGCCGCCGTTCTCGGCAGACAGCCGCGCCGATTGCAGCAGCCCGTAGGCGTTGGCGAGCAGGATGAGCCCGTAGATCGCGCCGCGTTCGCGCGGGCTCGCCAGGCTGGCAAGATCGGGAAGCAGCAGTGCGAGGCCGATCCCGACGATCGGCAGGTCGTAGTCATAGGCGTAGGGGCTGATCATCACGGACGCGACCGCGACGACGCCGAGCGCGAAACGGGGAGACGGTCCGCGCGCGACGGCGAGTGCGACTGCGACCAGCGCGAGACCTGCCATTGCGATCTGCCCCCAGAACGCTCCGGCGGCGGGGAGGCCGGCCTGGTACAGTGCCGCATACGCCGAGATCATCCGGAACAGCTGGTAGCGGCCTTCCTCCAGATAGCCCGCGGCTTCCCTGATGCTGCCGAGCCACGCCATCCAGATCTGCGGACCGAACACGAGCGTGCAGATAAGCGAGCTCGCAACCACCACCGCCGCAGCCATCAGCACCGCCGGCCAGCGGCGCGTCAACAGTATGTAGACGCCAGCTGCAATTGCCAGATGTGGCTTGATGACCATCACGCCGAGCGCGAGGCCGGCAAGCACCGGGCGGCGTTCCGCGCTGATGCAGAGCAGCCCGATCAGCGCGGCCGTCAGCAAGCCGTTCTGGCCGCCGGCGATCGTGATCGCGATGGCCGGGAAAAAGATGACGAGCACCAGCGCAAAATTGTTTCCGGCAATCGTGCGAAGCGTCATCAGATAGGCTGTGAGCGTGATCGTCGTGAAGACAAAATAGGCGGCCCAGCCCGGCAGCAATGCGAAGGGTGCCAGCAGCAGGTCGAATTGCGGCGGGTAGGTCCAGGGCATGACGCCGGTCGTGCCGCCGGCTGCCACGAGCTGCATCTTCGTGAACGACGCGAATTGGTAGGTCAGGTCGAGATCGCCAAGCCAGATCCGTTGCGCGACTATATGGAAGGCAGCGAAGTCCGTCGTCTGGCCGCCATACCAGAGTCCGTCTTCGAAGAACCGGAAGGTCTTGAAGACGAGTACGGCTGCCAGCAGCGTGAGAATGACGCGAACATAGATCGTTCGCTTCCGCGGCGAGGCCTGGAGCTGCTCCAACGTTGCGGTGAGCATGGGATGACGACCTTACGACGAGACGACGCGGCTTTCGCTTCTGCAGTCCAGATTGCCGAGCGAGCCTTAAGGGACGGTAACGAGTGGGAAAGGTTTTCAAGGGAGCCAACGGCAAATCGGCCTGTTCCGGACCGAATTCGATATCCTTGAGGGCCGAAGCGTCGCACTTGCCCGCTGGAAGACAGGCGAGCTATCCTCGGTTTGTTTCCCCGCAACCTCGATGTGCGATGATGATCGACCGTTGGACGAGGAGCGTTGTGGTCGCGACCGGGTTGCTCGTGGTGTCGGCGCCGGGTGTCGCGCAGGACGATCTCGATGGCGCGCCAGCCAGCATGTCCCTGCAAGTGACGACTGATCCCTCCACGATCGAATGCCGCAAGCTCGAGACGGTTAATCCGGCCTCGCTGATCTTCCTGCCGCTGCGGCGGACTTTTAACGAGGATTTTGACGAGCATCCGCTGTCGAACGGACGCTGGGTGCCGCATTACGCCGGCGGTGCCGCGTGGCCGGAGGCGCGCTATTGGGGCGGTGATGGCTCGGACTTCAAGCGCAAGACCAGCTCCAATGGCGAGCAGCAGATCTATGTCGATCCGCGCTATTCAGGCCGCGCCGCGACACCGCTCGGGCTCGATCCGTTCAGGGTGAAGAACGGCGTGCTGTCGATCGTCGCAAGCCGCACGCCACCGGATTTGAAACCCGTGCTGTTCAACAACGAGTACGTCTCCGGCATCCTGACCACGCAGGGCACTTTTTCGCAAAAGCACGGTTATTTCGAGATCCGTGCCAAGATCCCGGTCGGCCATGCGGTGTGGCCCGCGTTCTGGATGTTGGCGGATGACGGCGGCTGGCCGCCGGAGGTCGACGTGCTGGAAGGCCGCGGCGAACGGCCGGGCGACATGGTGATGACGACGCATTGGCGAATTCCGTCGACTCAGAAGATCCAGTCCTGCGGCTTCGACTTTGCGGTCGGCGACGCGTCGGGCACATTCCACAATTACGGTGTGCTGTGGGAGCAGGATCGCCTGGTCTATTTCATCGACCGCAGGCCGGTCTCGGACATCAAGGTGCCGATCGGCTTCGACGATCCCATGTACATGATCGTCAATCTCGCGATTGGCTCGAAATTCTTTGTCGGCGTCGGTCCTGTCGACGCGGAATCGCCGCCGACCGTTGCGTTCGAGATCGACCGGATTTCCGCCTATCAGATCGACATGGAACAAGCGCAGAGGTGATGATGTCTGACGTCTCGCGCCGCTCCTTTGCCAGGCTCGCCGGCTTTGCTGCGCTCGGCCTGTCGACGCGCGCCCGCGCTGCCGAGATCGTGCCGCCTGCGCCCGCGCGCTTTCCGAAGGATTTTCTGTGGGGTACGGCAACCTCGTCCTACCAGATCGAAGGCGCTGTCGACGAGGACGGCCGCGGCAAGTCGATCTGGGATATCTTCAGCCACACGCCCGGCAAGATCGAGGACGGCACCACGGGCGATCGCGCCAACGAGCACTATCACCGCTACAAGGACGACGTTCGGCTGATCAAGGATCTCGGCGTCAAGGCCTACCGCTTCTCGATCGCGTGGCCGCGGGTGTTTCCGGACGGAACGGGGCAGCCCAATCCAAAAGGGCTCGATTTCTACAACCGTCTCGTCGACGAACTGCTTGCGAACGGCATCGAGCCCTACGCCACGCTCTATCACTGGGACCTGCCGCAGGCGCTCCAGGACCGCGTCGGCGGCTGGCAGTCGAGCGACACCTCGAAGGCCTTTGCCGATTACGCGGCCTATGTCGCTGCGCGACTAACCGATCGCGTCAAAAATATCTTCACCGTGAACGAGGTCGGGCGCTTCGTGAATTTCGGCTACGGCTGGGGCATCGACGCGCCCGGCCTCAAGCTGCCGACGGCGCAGTTGAACCAGGCGCGCCATCATGTCGCGCTGGCGCACGGCCTCGCCGTGCAGGCGATCCGGGCCTCCGGGCGCGCCGGCACACGTGTGGGCGCGGCCGAGAACATCGCGGCCTGCGTGCCGGCAATCGCGACGCCGGAGAACATCCGCGCTGCCGAGATCGCCACGCGTGAGCTCAACGCCGGCTTCCTAGGCGTCGTGCTGGAGGGCAAATACACCGACGGTTTCCTCGCCTATGCCGGCGCCGACGCGCCGAAATTCACCGCCGAAGAGCTGAAGATCATAGGGACGCCGAACGATTTCGTCGGGCTGAACATCTACGCGCCGCAGTTCTACGTAACGGCGTCAGACCGCGCGCCGGGCTTCAACGTGCTGCCGTTCCCGGCCTCGTTCCCGCACATGAATTCGGAATGGCTGCGGGTCGGCCCCGAGGTGATCTACTGGGCGCCGCGCATCGCCGCAAAAATCTGGAATATCGAGACCATCTATATTAGCGAGAACGGCACTTCGTCTGAAGACAAGATCGCCGCCGATGGCCAGGTTTACGACCTCGACCGCATCATGTTCCTGCGCAACTATCTGACCCAGATGCAGCGCGCCATCGCCGAGGGCGTGCCGATCCGCGGTTATTTCCTGTGGAGCCTGATGGACAATTTCGAATGGATCTTCGGCTATGGGCAGCGGTTCGGTCTCTACCGGGTCGACTTCGAGACGCAGGCGAGGGTGCCGAAGCTGAGTGCGGCGTTCTATCGGGACGTGATCGCGCGGAACGCGATCGGGGTGTGAGGGAACTACAAACAGTCCCTTCGAAATCTGTGTCGTTGCGCTCGGTGGGGCCGAGTCCTGGGTCGGTTATGTCCGTAGGGCACGAATATCAGGGGGGCAGCATGTACATGTCGACCCGGCCGTCATAAGTTGGAACGAACAATCGGCCATCAGCCACGACCGGCGGAACGAACTTGGCGTGGTCGAAGGTCACGCCGCTTCGGTGGCTGTCCCACAGTAGTTTCAATCTGGGCGTTTGCGGGTCGATAGGCGTTGGATCCAGCGTCGCAGCGTCGTAAGCCCTGGCAATTCCTTCAACGACGCCATGGTTCGCATCGCCATCAACGGGCGCGAGCGACCAGACGATGCCGGTGCCGGGGTCTTGCCCATTTGACGAGACGGCCAGCATCCCACCCGGCATGCCTCCCACGCCCGTCGGGCTGAGAGCAAGCGCGGCGGATGCTACCTCTGCTCCCTTGCCCACGAACGAGACGACGCCCGTTTGAAGATTAAGTGTCCAGGCCCGGAGTGACTCGTTCTCCCCCCATGTGAAAATCATGGGCCCCTTGGAGCCGTTCCAGAAGACGGGAGAACCATGCAAATGGTGGGTCTTGCTCGGGTTACGCGTGGGGTTGCCGAGCGGAAAATCGATATCACCCGTCACCGGTAGCCCGACGCCATTGTACGTCACATAGATCGGCGGCGATTTCAGCACGCTCATGTCGCCAACCTTCTTGCCTAGATTCTTGCGGTTGAGCACGTAGAGAATGCCATCCTTGCCGCCTGCCAAAAGAAGGTCGCTCCCGGGCGGCAAGATTGGTCCAGCCGAACCGAAATCCTGATCGCGATAATCATAGCCGACCGTTGTGCTCCGATCGCTGTCCCGGAACGGAATGAACCAGTCATCAAGCGCGAGCGCGGCGCTGTTTGCGGTCTTCTCATATTTCAGGCGCACAACGGCCTCGGCGAAATCGGTAGTGCCGTTGAAATCGTGCACTCCATTTGGATGCTGCTTGATGTAGCCTCCATTGCCAGTGCTCACATACACATTGCCGCTATCGTCTGCTGCGGGCCCCTGCGAACCAAGCCACATTCCGCCTCCGAAACTGGATGGCGTGGAGACCCAAGCGGCCGCTTGCTTGAATGTGTCGACGTCAAAAGCGATCATCCACCCATGCGGAGAGCCAGGATTCTCGCCGCCGGTTGTCGCGAAGAACAGTGTCTTGTGCTCGCCCCTCAGGGGTACCAGCAGGAGAGCGGCACGTTGCTTCTGATCCGGCTGGAGTTTCACCGGTTTGCCAAATGCGTCGACCTGCGAGCCGAGGCTCGCCTCGATCGGCTCGGGCGTGCCGATTTCAGCCATGGTGGCGATATCGATGCGGTGGGCGAACAGGGCCGGCTTGCCGTTCTGCAACATCCAGTTAACGCAGTAGATCCGGTTTGCGTCGAGGTCGATCACTGGCGTGCTCAGGATGCCCCAAGCGACGTTGATGCCCCAGCTGTCTATCGTTGTGGATCGGTGCCCCTGATTGGGGACTTCAGGTGGCACGAACGGGGCGCCGAGTTGGGGCGTTTTCCAGGATCCGTTGCCGTCTACGTCAAATGCCCAGATATGATTGCCCATTGAAGCGACGAAGAGCACGTCGTGCAACTTTCCGTCCGGCATCATGAGATGCGGAACGTAAAGCGGCTGAGCCTCGATCCGCTTGTCGTCATCAACGATAAAGCTCCGAACGCGTCGCAGGCCTTTGGCTGAGACAGCAGCGGGAGTGAGCGCCGTTTCCTTCATATTCGCGCCCGTTCGGGCGTTGTCATATGAGCGAGTGAGAACGGGAGTTTGTGCTACAGCATCCGCGGCCGTGAAGAGCCCACAAATGCTGAACGCGATGGTGACGAAGGCTCGCCTGTGAGCAATTCGTACGTGCCTCAGCATGAGCAACCCGCATACAAATCGGAGGAAGCCGTACCGAAGGCTGCCCCCGATGACGAACGATCCGATAGAGAGCGGTGAACAATTGCAGAGCTGGCTTAACTTGGTCGATCGCAAAACAAGAGCACTAGCCACGCCTCGCCCCCATTGAGTTTGAGAAGGCCAAACAACTCTGAGCGGGAATATCGAGCAATAAAGTGCAGTTCGAAAGTGTCAGGTTTGCAGCTGACGCGCATAATTATTGACTGTGCTGAAGGAATAATACAATCCCTACGCGATATGCGTTTGGCCTATTTTTTGCGCAAGGTCGTGCACAGAGCGGAGCCAAATTGACGTAGTATTCCTCGTCGGTGCGGACTCCTTTAGCTTGTGGCGCTCAAATAGCTTGGCTGTCTGGAGAGAGCCTTGCATTGTTTCCAACATGCGTCAGAGTTTTACGGTCTTGGCAAAACGGTTCTGAGAGCGAGCGCGCCGGGCTGGCGAGGTCACGGCTCGACCTTGCATTCGAAGCGAAAGCCTGACCTGCGACATGATCGCGTGTCCAATGTCGCACGAAACGCTCGGGCGTGGCTGCACCACCCAGGAATGATCCGACAGCCGCAGGATTCCGGGTTTGCGCCGGAGATCGACACAAAGACGGTGCCGTCTGTCCGAATTCGCGCCGCGTCAAATTTCGTCGCGATCAGCAAGCTCGCTGAAATTTCGGCTCGACCAGTATGGTCGGCCCCGGGCGGTCGTAAAGCGGTCGACCATCGCGCGCGAGGACGGCTTGAAGGATGGTCTTGCCGACAGGGGTGAGCTCGGATGGTACATCCTGCGCAGCCGCGCCATGCGCGAACGCAAAAACAAGCGACGCTACTCTTAACCAACTGGGCGTACTCATCGCCATCTTCCAGATCTTCCGATCTTGGTCGAATATCGATGATCCGTGGCAAGAGCGTGTCTTGGGCAATTGCCTCAACTACAGCGGCAGGGGCCTCGATCGCGACGCCATCACCTGACGATCAGGGGACTGCGGGGTCATCCAAGGCCGCGGCAAACGACACGAAGCGCTCTGCCCCTACGGATCCAGCTCCGTATCCCAGTAGAGATAGTCCAGCCAACTATCGTGCAGATAGTTCGGCGGGAACAGCCGACCGTTGCGGTGGAGCTGATGCACGGTCGGCGCGAAGGCGTGCTGGCGCGGAAACATCTTGGCCTGCACCGGCGTGAGGTTGCCCTTGCGCAAATTACAGGGCGAGCACGCCGCCACCACGTTCTCCCAGGTGGTCTGGCCGCCTTTGCTGCGCGGGATGATGTGATCGAAGGTGAGGTCTTCGGGCGAGCCGCAATATTGGCAATTGAAGCGATCGCGCAGGAAGACGTTGAATCGGGTGAAGGCAGGATGGGTGGTCGGCTTGACGAAGGATTTGAGCGAGACCACGCTCGGCAATTGCATTTCCAGCGTGGGACTGCGGACAGCCTGATCGTAATGCGCGACGATGTTGACGCGGTCGAGGAACACCGCCTTGATCGCGTCCTGCCACGACCACAGAGACAGTGGGTAGTAACTCAGCGGCCGGAAGTCCGCATTCAGCACCAACACCGGCCAATGGCCTTGTGAGACATGTGCGTTCAAGTAACGCTCCCGGCCTCCAACCCTACGCTGCGAAGCAGCATGTACTGACATACTACATGCAGCGTGACGGGATTGTGAAGCCCGTTGAGCGACTTATTCAGGCGAAGGCAATGCGGCCGCGGGGTGGCCAAGCGCGCAAAAACGCCGCGATTTGGGAGGCGAGCGAGAGAGACGGGGAACCACCGTGCCCGGAAACGACGGGTTGGACTACTCCCGCACCCGCTCCAGCTTCTGCAAGCACCGCGTCGCGCGCACCACGGCTGGCATCTCCTCGTCGGGAAAGCTGGTCTCCCAGTTGGTGACACCAACCTCGCCGACATAGATGTCGCCGCGCGAATCCAGCGCGATCCCGTGCGGCGCCAGGAATTTTCCGCTGGCGACGCCCGGACCGTCCTCGCCGCCGAGCCGCGCGATGCGCTTTCCCTTGGCGTCCACGATCGACAGCCGCGGCCCGAGATTGGGCACCTTGCGGTTGACGGCAAGGCCAGGGCCGAGTTCACCGATCACGAAGGTCGGGCTCTTAGCCCCGCCGCAACAGCATAGCGCGCAGGGCCGGTGCAGATTGTTCCACTGCGTCTCGTATTTGCCTTCGCCGTCGAACACCTGCACGCGATGGTTCTCGCGGTCGGCCACGTAGACGAAGCCGTCGGCGTCGGTGGCGATATTGTGCACGATGTTGAACTGGCCGGGATCGGTGCCCGGCTCGCCCCAGCTCTTCATCAGCTTTCCGTCCGGGGTGAACTTGTGCACGCGGGCGTTGCCATAGCCATCTGAGACGTAGATCTCGCCCTTCGGCGACAGCGCGGTGTGAGTGCAGCGGTGGAAGGGATCGCCGCTCATGAAGGCTGCGGGCTTTTGCGGAATGCCGATCGTCAGCAGCACCTTGCCGTCGGTGGTGCATTTGCGCACGGTGTGGTCGCCGTCATCGGTGCAGTAGAGATTGTCATCGGCGTCGATGTGCAGCCCGTGCGCGCGCGAGAACAGGCCTTCGCCAAAGCTGCGGAGGAAATTGCCGTCGCGGTCCAGCACCACCATCGGATGGGCGCCACGGTTGAAGACGTAAACGCGGTCCTTGCTGTCGACGGCGACGGAGGCGACGTCGGTCAGCGTCCAGCCGTCCGGCAGTTTTGCGAAGTTTTCGACGACGCGGTAGCGGTGCTCGCCGGTGCCGAGAATGGCTGGCATTGGTTTTTCCCTTTTTTGGTTTCCGGCGCAATCATCCCACACTGTCATCGCGAGCGCAGCGAAGCAATCCAGACTGTTTCCGCGGAAAACCCTGGATTGCTTCGCTGCGCTCGCAAGGCCGAGAGGCTCAAGCCGTGCCCACCTTGCGCCCCAAAACCCCTTCCTCGATCGCCTTGATCTGGAGCGCGAGATATTTCGAGTTGATCCGGCATTGCGCGAGGCTGCCGGCGATGAACCACAGGCCGGGCTGCCCGGTGCGCGTATACATGTTGCGCAGCTCAAAACCGTCGCCAAAGCCCCAGACCGGGCCGACGCGGTCGGCGATGCCGTCGCCGAACAGCTTTCGCACCAGGTATTCCTGCGATTTGTAGCCGGTCGAGAGCACGATGAGATCGGCGGCGATGGTCGATCCGTCCTTCATCCGTGCGCCCTCAGTGACGAAACTTTCGATGTCGGAAAACTGCTTCAGCTCGATCGCGCCCTCGACGATCAGGTTGGAGCAGCCGACGTTGAAATAATAACCGCCGCCGCGGGTGAGGTATTTGAACTGCCAGCCGGTGCCGGCCTCGCCGAAGTCGAGCTTGAAGCCGACGCGGCGGAGGCCGTCGAGCAGCTCCTTGTCGAGCTCCTTCGACTGCTCCGTCAGCATCACATGAGTCTTCTTGGCCAGCGGCGTCGGCATCGAGGTCGCGATCAGGTCGTTGTCCTCGAGCGTGCCTTCGTTGTAGGTCGCATAGGCAAGCTGCGCCGACGGCTCGATATTGGTGACAAGCGTCGGCGAACGCTGCACCAGCGTCACCTCGGCGCCGCTGGAGTAGAGATCCTGCGCGATGTCGTGGCCGCTGTTGCCGGTGCCGATGACGATCGCGCGCTTGCCATGCCAGTTCTCGCCGTCCTCGTAGCGGCTCGAATGCAGCAGCGTGCCCTCGAAATTGTCGAGGGTCGGAATGTCCGGCAAATTGGCGATGCCGCTGACGCCGGTCGCCATCACCACATGGCGCGGATGCATGGTGCGCTTGGTGCCGTCGGCACGGCTTAGCGTAACGGACCAGTGGTTGTTCGCCTCGTCATAGGCGCCGCCCTCGAACACAGTGCCGGTCCAGAAGTTCAGCTCCATGGCGTCGACGTAAGTCTCGAACCAGTTCGCGAGCTTGTCCTTGGGGATATAGGTTGGCCAGTTCGGCGGAAACGGCATGTAGGGCATGTGATTGACCTGCACCTGATTGTGCAGGGTGAGCGCGTGATAGCGCTTGCGCCAATTGTCACCGATCCGCGCCCCGCGATCGACGATCAGCGTGTCGACCTTCAGCTGTTTCAGCCGGGCCGCAATCGCAAGCCCGGCCTGGCCGCCGCCGACCACCAGCACGGCCGGATCGCGATCCGAATAGTCGCGCGATGCGTTGCGCAAATCGAGCCAGTTCGGCCCGCGGAAGTCGCGCGAATAGGCTTGTCCGCGTGGCCGCGACGTGCCGAGTTGCTCCTCGAAGCCCTTGAACTCGTCGAGCGCGGTAAGGAGAGTCCACGCCTTCAACAGGTCGCCGTCTGCGACGTCGGGCACCAGCCGCAGGATGCCGCTGCCACGGCCGAGCGCGGTTTCGAAGTCGAAGATCGCTTCGATAGTGTTGGTGCCGGCGCGCGTCACCCAGCGCGGCGCCGCGCGGTTCGGCGCGAGTTTGAAATTCGCCGGCGCGGCCTTGGGCGTGAGCACGGTCAGCGCTTGCGCAATTTCGGCGTGGCCGGCGATCGTTTGCAGGTTCCAGCTCAGCGCCAGCACGTCGCGCCAGAAGCATTCGGCAACGAACAAGCGATCCAGCGCATTGCGATCGGGCTTGCCAAGCGTGCGCTCAAACTCGTCGAGCCAGGCTTGTGCGGTGACGGCAATATCCTTCGTCCTGTCCAGCATGCGCGACCTCGTGGCCGTCTTCGCGGCGTTTCCTCTGAGATTGAACGCTATACTGGTTCGAAGATGCTCGAAAGCGCTTTACCCGAGCAGTGACAGCATGTGGCCCTGCTCAGGCGGAATACGCCCCTTCAGCGTATCGAGATAAACCTGCCGCACAGACTCGGGTCCGCTGCTCTCGACCACGGTCAGGCATCTCTGCAACATCGGTGTGAAACCGAACCATGCCGCGCCAAAACGCTGCTCGATGCCGCCCGGTCCCCATTCCTTGGCGCGCTTGCGGATCTGGTCGGGGGCGAAGAACCAGCGCGGCTTTGCGCCGGGCAGCGCGGCTTCGTCGGGCTCGGTCGCACGATGGGTCAATCCGACGCTTACCGAGCATTTCATCTGATCGCCAAAATGCCGGTGCAATTCGGCGCGTAGCGCGCTGTTGCCAGCCATGTCGACGAACGCGACGGGCGCACCGGACGGCAGCGACGTCACGCGGTCATAGGTGATGACATCGTCGTAGCAGCCGAGCGAGGTGACGAAGCCGGTGTTCCCCGCCGACGTCAGGCCGATCACCTTGCGGCCGCGCGTGTGCAGCAAATGGGCGAGCCCGAATGCGGTCTTGCTCGAGGCGCTCGAGAGCAGCACGGCCCGCGCACCGAAATCGTCGTTCTCGGCGAGAAAATCGTCGACCAGGAACGACAGCATGAACAGCGGCCGCAGCAGCGCCTGGTAATCGCCCTGCCGTCCGGCATAAGCGGGATCGCCGCTGACGCGCGCATAGGCGTTGTAGACCGGTGCGACGCCCTGCCGATGCGCGGCGCCGTCACGCAAGCCGCGCTTGCTGACGTCGGTGGCCTCGATGACGAGATGCGTCGCCATCGGGAAGTAGCCGAACAGCCGTTCGCCGACAGGCACGTTTGGGTGTTTCGAGGCGATCACCTCGCCAAAGCCCCACACCGGGATATTGCCGAAGCCTTGCGGCGCAGGAAACAGCTGCCAGTATTTCAGATCGTCGCCGAGCACGGCATAGGTAATGTTGTTGGCGGTCAGCGCATAGCGGTCGACCTTCACCAGCAGCGCATCTTGCGGCAGCGCATCGCTGTCAGGAAGCGCAGTCGCGATCGTCTTGCAGATTTCGAAATTGTCTCGCGCAACAATGAAGTCGATGGCTGTCATCATGTTGATCCCGGTTCCTGCCCGCGCCGGCATCTCATCGGTGACGCACGCGTCGTTTGCAACAGCAACATAGTTTTAAACGTTGTTCGGCTGCTCAGGCCGTGATCACGCCCTCGCGCTTCTTCACCGCGCGATAATAGCTCCACCACAGATGCGCGGCGGCGCCGCGCAGGGGACGCCAGGGTTCGGCGAGCGGCGCCATCTGCTTTTCCGTCGGCCGCGCCTGCAAGCCCAGGCCGATCTTGATCCCCTCCTGCACGGCGAGGTCGCCGGCCGGCCAGGCGTCGCCATGGCCGAGACAAAACAGCAGGTAGACATCGGCCGTCCACGGTCCGATACCGGGCAGCGCGATCAGCGTATGATGCGCGGCGTCGGCGTCTTCTTCGGCGAGCACGTCGAGGTTCAGTCGCTCCGCGATGATTTCGCGCGCGAGATGTTTCAGCGTCTTGATCTTGGCGGCGGAAAGGCCGAGGCGGCCCAGTCGGTCGGTGCGGGCGCGGCGCACCGCCTCATGGTCGAACGGATCGAAGGCGGTGGAGAGCCGCCCCCAGATCGCCCCAGCGCTCGCGGTCGAAAGCTGCTGCCCGCAGACGATATGGGCAAGCCCCGCAAAGCCCGGCTCGCGCCGCCGCAACGCCGGCATGCCCGCGACCGCGAGCACGGGTTTGAGCCGGGGGTCGCGCTTGACCAGCGCGTGGACAGCTTCTTCGAGATCGGACTGGGTTTCGAGGTGGATGGTCATGGTGGTTCTACTCGTCATGCGCGGGCTTGACCGGCGCATCCATCTCCTATCGTAACAGAGTCTTGGAAGATCGATTGCCAGGTCAAGCTGGGCAATGACGAGTACCATGAAAGCGATGCCACCCGTTTTCCGATTTGCCCCCAGCCCGAACGGCCTTCTGCATCTCGGCCACGCCTATTCGGCGCTGCTCAATTTCGACCGCGCGCGCGAGACCGGCGGCCGGCTGTTGCTGCGCATCGAGGACATCGACGCCACGCGCTGCCGGCCGGAGTTCGAGACGGCGATTGACGAGGATCTTCGCTGGCTCGGGATTGCCTGGGAGACGCCGGTGCGGCGGCAGTCGGAGCATCTGGCCGATTATGGCGCGGCGCTCGAAAAACTCTCCGCGCTCGGTCTCGTCTATCCCGCATTCGAGAGCCGCGCCGAGATTGCAAGGCTGGTGGCTGCGCGCGAGGCCGAGGGGCTTTGGCCGCGCGATCCCGATGGCGTGCCGCTGTATCCGGGGATTGCGAAATCGCTGTCCGCCGCCGAGCGCGCGCGGCTGATCGACTCGGGCGTGCCTTACGCGCTGCGGCTCGACATGGCCGCCGCCTGCCGCCACATGGCCAGCCTGACCTGGAACGAGCTCGGGGAGGGTCCCGACGGCGAGCATGGCCTCGTCCCGGCGCGCCCCGAGGCCTGGGGCGACGTGATCCTGGCCCGGAAGGAGACGCCGACCAGCTACCATCTGTCCGTGGTGGTCGACGACGCGCTCCAGGACATCAGCGAGGTGGTTCGGGGGCAGGATCTGTTTCACACCACCTCGGTCCACCGTCTGCTGCAAGTCCTGCTCGGCTTGCCCGAGCCCGCCTACCGCCACCACCGCCTGATTCGCGACGGCGAGGGCCGGAAGCTGTCGAAATCGACCCGCTCCACCGGCCTGCGAGAGTTGCGCGCGGCCGGTGCCTCGCCTGCCGGTATCCGCAGGTTGGTGGGATTAGGTTAAGTTTCTCTGGGGGTTAGCAAAACGCCGCCGTGACTCCGGGGGTTCCGCCGTGCCATGCTTGACCGAGAGCCTGGGGTTCGAAGGGGATACTTCGCAGGGGATTTATGGCGGCGAAAACGCGCGCAGCGCGCACCACGCAGAAGTCCACGCGACCGCCTCGGAAGCGGTCCGGGGCGGCCGGCAAGGTGCGCAAGCGCAGCACCAGGCCCCCTGCGCCGGACGTAGTCCAGGCCGCGCTTGCCGCCTTTGCCCACGAGGTCCGCACACCCCTGACCGGGATCCTGGCGATCAGCGACCTGCTCGCGACTTCCGATCTCGGCGAGCGGGAACGGCGCTGGGCCGACACCATCAAGGCCGGCGCCGAACATCTGGCGAACCTTGCCACCCTGTTCGTCGACGCCGCCAAAACCGGGAGAGGGGCCGCGAAGAGCGGCAGCTCGTTGCGGCAGGATTTGTTCGACCTGCGGGCGCTCGCCCGCAGCACCGGCGATTCGCTCGCCGGTCGTGCCGCGGCTAAGGGCCTCCAGGCCGAGGTCGAGATCTCCGAAAAGCTCCCCGGTCTCGTGGTCGGCGATTCCGTCCGCCTGCGCGCCGCGCTCGAGAACCTGATCGACAATGCCGTGAAGTTCACCGACCAGGGCGGCGTGGCGATCTCGGCCATGCCCTGGCGCCCCGCCAAAGGCAAAGGAAGCGGCAAGGTCAAGGACAAGGCGAAAGACAAGCGCAAGGTCGGTGTTGCCTTTGCGGTGTCCGACAGCGGCATCGGCCTGACCATGGTCGAGATCAAGCGGCTGTTCCGTCCCTTCACCCAGGCCAATGTCACGATTGCCTCGCGTTTCGGCGGCGCTGGCCTCGGGCTGTCCTCGGTGAAGCAGCTGGCGCGCGGGATGGGCGGCGACATCACGGTCGCGCCACGGCGCGGCGGCGGCGCCACCTTCACGCTAACGGTCTCTCTTGATGCGGCAGGACCGACGAAGTCCCGCAAGTCAGGCGGCGCTGAGGCGGATGTTCTGGCGGCGCTACGCGTGCTCAGCGTCGAGGACAATCCGTTCGGTCGTGTCGTGCTCAACACCATTTTGACCGAACTCGGCCATCATGCCGAGTTCATCGGGCGCGGCGAGGATGCCGTGAACCGGCTTGCGAAAGGCGCGTTCGACGCAGTGCTGATGGACATGGTCTTGCCGGGCATCGACGGCGTCGAGGCGATCAGGCAAATCCGCAATATGCAGACGCCGCTGGCTCAAATCCCCATTATCGGGGTCTCCGGGCGCGGCGAGGACGAAGCGGCCTCCCGCGAAGCCGGCGCCGACGCCTTCCTGGTCAAGCCTGTGTCTCCGCGGGCTTTAGCGACTGCGCTGCTTGAAGCGAGACGCCGTGAGGAAGCCGCAACTTGATGATCGCGGCGTTGAGCTCGCCGCCGTAAACGAAGATCGCGGCGATGAAATACAGAAACACCAGCGCAATGATCACCGAGGCGAGTCCCGCATACATCGTCACGTAATTGTTGGCGAAGCGCGCCAGATATTGCCCGAACACGATGCCTGAGATCAGCGACGCCACGATGGTGAAGACGATGCCGGGCAAAATCTGGAGGAAGCCGCGTCGTCCCGCCGGCAGCCAGGCATGCAGGATCAGCAGCGCCACGACCAGCGCGCCGACGGTGATGCCGTAGCGCAGCCAGGTGAGGATGCTCTCGTTGGACTCGACGAACAGCGGAATGTGGCGCCGCGCCGCCTCGATGAAGAGCGGGCCGAGCACGATCAGGAATGCCATGGCGAGTGCAGTGAAGGCCGCGACCAGCGTGTAGCCGATCGATTCCAGCCGCAGCCAGTACCAGCGCCGCATCTCCACCACCGCATAGGCGCGGTTGAGCGCGACGCGAAGCGCCTCGACGCCATTGGAGGCAAAGTAGACCGAGAGCACGGCGCCGATGGTCAGCACACCGCTGCGGGTGGTCGTCAGCACGTCGTGGATCTCGCCGGAGAGCGAGTCCGCCACCTGCTTCGGCCAGACCTGGAGCATCAGCCCGGCCGCCTGGTCGGCGAGTTCCTTGGAGCCGAAGAAGCCGGCAAGCGAGGTCAGCACGATCAGGAACGGGAACAGCGCCATCAGCGTCGACAGCGCGATGTGGCTTGCGATCGCCCAGCCGTCATCGGCCAGGAACGTGTAGAACGCGTCCATCACGACGATGTAGATGGTGCGGATTGCTTTCACGCGCCCACCTACACCGCTGCTGCCGATCCCTCACCGCGCTTGCGGGGAGAGGCGAACAAGGCAGGCAATTGGCGCAAATCGGAAATCATTGGGCTACCATCTGATATTATTGGCCTAAAAGCCAGATCGCGAACACGATAGCGGACCGGCGCACACGGTGTTATCTACCCCCCATGGCATCCCTTTTGAGTACTTTTATCCTGCCGGTGGCAGCCGGCGCCGTGGCGATCGTGCTGCTGCTCGGTCTCGTCAACATGATGCGAGGCGGTTCGCCCAACACCTCGCAGAAGCTGATGCGTTGGCGCGTGCTGCTTCAGTTCATCGCGATCGTCATCGCCATGACCGCAGTCTGGGCGATGGGGCGTTAAACCATGGTCGTGCTCAACCGCATCTATACCAAGACCGGTGACGACGGCACGACAGCGCTCGGCTCGGGTGAGCGCCGTCCGAAATATGATCTGCGCATCGCGGCCTATGGCACGGTCGACGAGACCAATGCGGCGATCGGCGTGGTACGGCTTCACACAAAAGATGCGCCTGAGCTCGATGCGATGCTCGGCCGGATTCAGAACGATTTGTTCGATCTCGGTGCCGATCTCGCAGTGCCCGAGCGGGAAGGCAAAGCGGATCGGCTGCGGGTGGTGGCAAGCCAGGTCGAACGGCTCGAGCGCGACATCGATGGGCTCAACGACAAGCTCGCCCCGTTGACCTCCTTCGTGCTGCCGGGCGGCACGCCGGCGGCGGCCCATCTTCATGTTGCACGTACGATTTGCCGCAGGGCGGAACGGGTGATGGTGGAACTGGCGGCCCAGCCCGGCGAGACGGTCGGCGCGGCTGGTATCCAATATATGAACCGCCTGTCGGACTTCCTGTTCGTGGCAAGCCGCGCCGCCAACCATAATGGCGCCGGCGACGTGCTCTGGGTTCCGGGCCAGAATCGCTGACCCATTGAGATCAGCATTTCAGGGGTCTAAAATTAGGCCCTTCGCGCGTTGACCGGGCCGGATCAGGCCTTTAGGTTCCGCGCCAGTTGAAATACCCCCCTCCCAAATTGAGTGAAAGAGGATCGATGAAGGTCTTAGTACCGGTAAAGCGGGTGGTCGATTACAACGTCAAGGTTCGCGTCAAGAGCGATGGATCGGGCGTTGAACTCGCCAACGTCAAGATGTCGATGAACCCGTTCGACGAAATCGCAGTCGAGGAAGCGCTGCGTCTGAAGGAAGCCGGCAAGGCCACCGAGGTCGTGGTGGTCTCCATCGGACCGGCGCAGGCGTCGGAGACGATCCGTACCGGTCTCGCCATGGGCGCCGATCGCGGCATCCTGGTAAAGGCCGACGGCATCGTCGAGCCGCTCGCTGTCGCCAAGATCCTGAAGAAGATCGCTGACGAAGAGCAGCCGGGTCTCATCATTCTCGGCAAGCAGGCGATCGACGACGACAGCAATCAGACCGGCCAGATGCTGGCCGCACTGCTCGGCTGGTCGCAGGCGACGTTCGCCTCGAAGCTCGAGGTCGAAGGAAGCGACTTCAAGGTCACCCGCGAAGTCGACGGCGGCCTCCAGACCGTGAAGCTGAAGGGACCGGCGATCGTCACCACCGATCTTCGTCTCAACGAACCGCGCTATGCGTCGCTGCCCAACATCATGAAGGCCAAGAAGAAGCCGATCGCGGACAAGACCGTCGCCGACTATGGCGTCGACGTCACCGCGCGCCTCGAAGTTCTGAAGACGACGGAGCCCGCGGGCCGCAAGGCAGGCGTCAAGGTCAAGGACGTCGCCGAGCTGGTGTCGAAGCTCAAGAACGAAGCCGGGGTGCTCTGATGACGACGTTGCTGATTGCCGAACACGAACACGAGGTCCTCAAGGACTCCACCAACAAGGCGCTCACTGCGGCGTCCCAGCTTGGCGGCGATGTTCACGTGCTGGTCGCCGGTGGCGGGCAGGGCACCAAGGCTGCGGCCGAGGCTGCTTCCAAGCTCACGGGCGTTGCCAAGGTGCTGGTCGCTGAAGGCGAGCCCTACGCGCACGATCTCGCCGAGCCGCTGGCCGCGCTGATCGTTTCGCTGGCCCCGTCCTACGACGCGATCGTCGCGCCCGCGACCTCGCGCTTCAAGAACGTGATGCCACGCGTCGCAGCTCTGCTCGACGTCATGCAGGTCTCGGAGATCACCAAGGTGGTCGCGCCCGACACCTATGAGCGTCCGATCTATGCCGGCAACGCCATCCAGACGGTGAAGTCGAAGGACGCCAAGAAGGTCATCACGGTCCGCACCTCGACCTTCGCGGCTGCGGCTGCCGGCGGCAGCGCGCCGGTCGAGAGCGTTCAGGCAGCGGCCGATCCGGGCCTGTCGTCCTTTGTCGGCGAGGAAGTTGCCAAGAGCGACCGTCCCGAGCTGACCTCGGCCAAGATCATCGTCTCCGGCGGTCGCGCCATGCAGAGCCGCGAGAACTTCGCCAAGTACATCGAGCCGCTCGCCGACAAGCTCGGCGCCGGCGTCGGTGCCTCGCGCGCGGCGGTCGATGCCGGCTATGCGCCGAACGACTGGCAGGTCGGCCAGACCGGCAAGGTCGTGGCCCCCGAGCTCTATGTTGCGGTCGGCATTTCCGGCGCGATCCAGCATCTGGCCGGCATGAAGGACTCCAAGGTGATCGTCGCGATCAACAAGGACGAAGACGCGCCGATCTTCCAGGTCGCCGATTACGGCCTGGTCGCCGATCTCTACCAGGCGGTTCCGGAGCTGACGGCCGAACTCGGCAAGCTCGGCAAGTAAAACGCGTTCAAAACACCGGCCGGAGGTATAAACTCCGGCCGGTGTTTCTTTTTCGAGGCGTTTTCTTTGGCGTGGGGCACGCCGGGGGAGCGATCCAATCTAGGTTTCGGGCCAAGGTTCTGATTAAATCAAGCTTCTGATCAAATCAGTCCTCCCGGCTCGGGGGATTAGGCAGGCGCGACATGCGCGCCGTTCCGGTGGATGACATTATGGCGGCAGTGATCAAGAAGGTCGGCGTGATCGGCGCGGGGCAGATGGGCAGTGGCATCGCGCATGTCGCGGCGCTGGCTGGCTTCGACGTGGTGCTCAACGATGTCTCGGCCGACCGTCTCAAGTCGGGCATGGCCACCATCCACGGCAATCTGGCGCGCCAGGTCTCCAAGAAGGGTGTCACCGAGGACGACAAGGCGAAGGCGATCGGGCGCATCAAGCTCGCCGAAAAGCTTGATGACCTCGCCGACTGCGACCTCGTGATCGAGACTGCGGTCGAGAAGGAAGAGGTCAAGCGCAAGATCTTCCACGAGCTCTGCGCGGTGTTGAAGCCGGAGGCGATCGTCGCCTCCGACACGTCCTCGATCTCGATCACGCGGCTTGCCGCCGCCACCGACCGGCCCGAGCGCTTCATTGGCATTCACTTCATGAATCCGGTGCCGCTGATGGAGCTGGTCGAGCTGATCCGCGGCATCGCCACCGACGATTCGACGTTCGAGGCGTCCAAGGAATTCGTTGCCAAGCTCGGCAAGCAGGTCGCGGTCTCCGAGGATTTCCCGGCCTTCATCGTCAACCGCATCCTGCTGCCGATGATCAACGAGGCGATTTACACGCTGTATGAAGGCGTCGGCAACGTTGAGGCGATCGACGCGGCGATGAAGCTCGGCGCCCACCATCCGATGGGCCCGCTCGAGCTCGCCGATTTCATCGGCCTCGATACCTGTCTCTCCATCATGCAGGTGCTGCATGAGGGCCTGGCCGACTCCAAATATCGCCCATGCCCGCTGCTGGTGAAATACGTCGAAGCCGGCTGGCTCGGCCGCAAGACGCAACGCGGCTTCTACGACTACCGCGGCGCCAAGCCGGTTCCGACGCGCTGATCCATCTTGTGACAATTCATGTCGTGTTAACCGACCCCGCCTAGGCTCTCGCCGGTACGAGGGTTTGCGTAATGGACACGATGGCGATGGTCAGCACCATGCTGGCCTCTCAGCAAGGCGCGCTTCAGTCGAACATTTCGGCGACGCTGATGAAGCAGAACGCAGACGCGGAGAAATCCGCCGTCCTGACGCTGATGGGCGCCGGTCAGCCCTCGCTCGCCAATGTCGGCGCGGGCGTCGGCGGCAATATCAATATCAGCGCCTAAAGCGACGCGGCGGCCGGGCCCAGCGTCGCCCGGATCAGCTTGAGCGCATCGTCGCTCGCCCATTCCGCCGGTCCCGCGATCGTCGCGATCTCGCAGCCATGCGGATCGACCAGCACCGAGGTCGGCATGCCCAGGGCTCGACCTATCGCCTTAAGATCCTGAAAAACCTTGGCTTTCTGGTCGTTGAAATAGCCAAGCCGGGTCAGGCTGGCGTCTTTGAGGAAGTTTTTCGGCTTCTCGGGGTCGCGGGTGTCGATATTGATCGCGACGACCTCGAAATTCGGGCCCGCCAGCTTGGCCTGGAGCTCGTCCAGCGCTGGCATTTCCTTGCGGCAGGGCACACACCAGGTGGCCCAGAGGTTGACCAGCAGCGTCTTGCCGCGGAAATCCGACAGCTTCCTCGGCTTGCCGTCGGCGTCCTCGAAGGCGAGATCCGGCAGCTTCAAGGGTGCGCTCGCCATGGTCAGCGCCGCCACCTCGCCACGGGCGAGCGGGGCGATCCTCGCGGCGGTCGCGACCGCCGACCGGCAGGCCGGATCGCCGGCAGGCGCCCGGCTCAGGCCCAGCCCGTATAGCGCGGCGAAGCCGGCCAGCCCTCCGATTGCCACGGTGGCGATGACGAGGGGGATCAGGCGCGTGGCGGAGGGCTTGGGGTCGAGCATATCGTTTGTCATCCGGTCGCAGATACGGCTATCAGAGGCCTCTTAATACGGCTGGCGCCAGCCAGCAAACGTGCGGCACAGCAAGGCGTGAGCAGGGGATCATGAGCAACAAGATGTGGGGCGGCCGGTTCTCGGAACGTCCCGATGAGATCATGGAAGAGATCAACGTCTCCATCGACGTCGATCGTCACCTCTTTGCCCAGGACATTGCCGCGTCCAAGGCCCACGCCGCGATGCTTGCCACGCAGGGCATCATCACGGCCTCTGATGCGAAAAATATCGGCAAGGGTCTAGACACGATTTTGTCAGAGATCGGCAAGGGCGGCTTCGAATTCAAGCGCGCGCTCGAGGACATTCACATGAATGTCGAGAGCCGCCTGTCTGAGCTGATCGGCCCCGCCGCCGGCCGCCTGCACACTGCGCGCTCGCGCAACGACCAGGTCGCGACCGATTTCCGTCTTTATGTCCGCGACGTTCTCGATGAGACTGACGCCGCGCTCGCCACGTTCCAGGCGGCGCTGGTCAATCGCGCACTCGAACATGCCGCGACCGTGATGCCCGGCTTCACGCATCTGCAGACCGCGCAGCCTGTAACCTTCGGCCATCACCTGCTCGCCTATGTCGAGATGGCCGCGCGCGACCGCGGCCGTTTCCAGGACGCGCGCAAGCGGCTCAATGAATCCCCGCTCGGCGCCGCCGCGCTCGCGGGCACATCGTTCCCGATCGACCGTCACGCCACGGCCAAAGCGCTCGGCTTCGACCGGCCCATGGCGAACTCGCTCGACGCGGTATCAGACCGCGACTTCGTGCTCGAGACGCTGTCGGCGGCCTCGATCTGCGCCGTGCACATGTCGCGCTTCGCCGAGGAGATCGTGATCTGGACCTCGCCCCTGGTCGGCATGATCCGGCTCAGCGACAAGTTCACCACCGGCTCCTCGATCATGCCGCAGAAGCGCAATCCCGATGCTGCCGAACTGGTGCGCGCCAAGACCGGCCGCGTCATCGGCGCGCTGAGCGGTCTCCTGATCGTGATGAAGGGCCTGCCGCTCGCCTATCAAAAGGACATGCAGGAAGACAAGCAGGGCGCCATGGAGGGCTTTGCCGCGCTGTCGCTGGCGATCCGGGCCATGACCGGCATGGTCCGCGATCTCGTGCCGGACGAAGCCAAGATGAAGGCGGCGGCCGGCGAGGGCTACTCCACCGCGACCGATCTCGCCGACTGGCTGGTGCGCACGCTGAAGATGCCGTTCCGCGACGCCCATCACGTCACCGGACGCATCGTCGCGAAAGCCGCCGAGGGCGGCGTGGCGCTGCACGAGCTGCCGCTCAAGGAGATGCAGGCGATTGAGCCAAAGATCACCAAGGATGTGCTCGGCGTGCTCTCGGTCGAATCGTCGGTGAAGAGCCGCACCAGCTTTGGCGGCACCGCGCCGAAGAACGTGGCAAGCCAGGCCAAGGCCTGGGTGAAGCGGCTGGAAAAAGAGCGAAAATTGGGCTGAGGGCAAAATTTCGCTTATGTTTCATGGTCATCCGGCTCTCGCCAGAGCGCGCCATTCTCTGTATGGTGCGCGCCGCGTAGTGGGGATTTCGTCGTGACGTCAAAGTTTCGCCCGGCCGGATCGGGGTGGGCCATCATTGTCTTGAGCCTGAGTGCGCTTGCGCTCGCAGGCTGCGGCCGCAAGGGCCCGCTCGATCTGCCGCCGACCGCCTCCAGTGCGTCGACGGCCAATATCGCGGCGCCGACCGACACCGAGACCGAAGCCCAGAAAACGCCGAGCGTGTTCAATCCCACCTACGGTGCGGATGCGGGGCCTGCCGCGACCAAGGGCAAGAAGAAACCGTTTATCCTCGACCCGCTCCTGGACGAACCTCCCGGCAAAAAATAAGCCGCGACAACCGAGCCAACGCCATGAACCATTTCGACTACCGCAACGGCGTGCTGCACGCCGAGGCGGTGAACCTGTCCGAGCTGGCCGCGACCGTCGGCACGCCGTTCTATTGCTATTCGACCGCGACGCTGGAGCGGCACTACCGCGTCTTCACCGACGCGTTTGCCGGCGAGAAGGTGCTGGTCTGCTACGCCATGAAGGCGAACTCCAACCAGTCGGTGCTGCGCACGCTGGCCAAGCTTGGCGCCGGCGCCGACGTGGTCTCCGGCGGTGAACTGAAGCGCGCGCTGGCCGCGGGCATCCCAGCAAGCAAGATCCTGTTCTCCGGCGTCGGTAAAACGGAGGACGAGCTGCGCGCCGCGCTCGCCGCCGACATCCTCTGCCTCAACGTCGAATCCGAGCCGGAGCTCGAGCTGCTGTCGCGGCTTGCGACCGAGATGGGCAAGACCGCGCGCATCTCCGTGCGCGTCAATCCGGACGTCGATGCCGGGACGCACGCCAAGATCTCGACCGGCAAGTCCGAGAACAAGTTCGGCATCCCGATCGCGCACGCCCGCGAGGTCTACGCGCGCGCGGCAAAACTGCCCGGCATCGAGGTGACGGGCACCGACGTGCATATCGGCAGCCAGATCACCGATCTCTCCAAGATGGAGACGGCATTTCGCATCCTCTCCGAATTCGTGCAGACGCTGCGCGCCGACGGCCACAACATCTCGCATGTCGATTTCGGCGGCGGCCTCGGCATTCCCTATTACATGGACCGCGAGGCGCCGCCGGCGCCGGACGCCTATGCCGCCATGGTCAAGCGCGTCAGCCACAATCTCGGCTGCACGTTGATGTTCGAGCCTGGCCGCATGATCGTCGGCAATGCCGGCATCCTCGTCGCGAAGGTGATCTATGTGAAGCACGGCGACGGCAAGAATTTCGTCATCATCGACGCCGCCATGAACGATCTGATCCGGCCGACGCTGTACGAGGCTCATCACGACATTCTGCCGGTGACGCAGCCGGCCAAGGGCACAGCCATGATCGCGGCCGACGTCGTCGGACCGGTCTGCGAGACCGGCGACTATCTCGCGCTGGACCGCACGCTGCCGACGCCGAAGCCGGGCGATCTCATCGCCATCATGACCGCCGGCGCCTACGGCGCGGTGCAGGCCGGCACCTACAACACCCGGCCGCTGGTGCCGGAGGTGCTGGTGAAGGGCGACCAATACGCGGTGGTGCGTCCGCGCATCGAGGTCGAGCAGCTCATCGCGATGGATACGCCGGCGCCGTGGCTGTGAGCCAATTGATCGTGGCACCAAAATCAGCATCGGCAAGATAGCAGGGCGCCGGCTAGCCTGGGCTTGCCGGCGCCGCGCGCCTCATGGCCCGTATTTGGGCGCCGGCTTCTGGTTGAAGTCGTTCTCGTCGGTGACGCAGGTGAAGTTCGTCGCAATGCTGGTGCTGCCGCTGCCGTTGTACTTCGCGACCTTGGGGAAGACGCAGAGCGGCCGGGTCATCTGAACCGCGGGCGGCGTGTCGCCAACGAATTTCGTGGCGAGGATCGTGTCCGGCGCGACCCCGCCCTCGACCCATTTGACGAGCGGTGTGAGCGCATCAAACGTGTTGGGACCGGGCCCGCCCGAGCAGTGATACATCCCGGGCACCATGAACAGCCGCGTGTAGCTCTGGGTTCGTCGCAGCGCCGGGCTACCGTCGAAGAAGCCGGCCTGCTGGAACCCGCGTCCTTCATTCCCGACCAGTGCATTGAAGTAGTTGATGCTGCTCTGTGACGGGATCAGCGGGTCGGCCCAGCCGTGATACATCAGGAGCTTGCCGCCATGCTCCCGGAATTCGCCGAGATCGGTGCTGGTTGCGTTCAGCGTTGCGGCGAGCTGGTCGTCGACGGTGTCGATGGCGCGGTGGAAGTCGAAGTTGGAAAAATTGACCGGGCTTGCGGGGTAGCCGAAGCTCGGGCCGAATACCCAGTAGAACAGCCCGTCGAAGGCCGGTTCGGGAAATCGCTCCTGCAACGCCAGGCCGAGGGCGAGGATGTCGTCGGTCTCGTTGCCGCGTTCGGAGCCCGGATTGATGAGCTGTCCGTTCACCGGGTCGATGGTGCCGGCGTAGTATCTCTGCATGGTCGTGACCTGGTCGGCGGTCAGACAGGCGGGCGGCACGTTGCCGCCGGTGCAGAGCAGGACCTTCGGATCAAAATGACAGTCGCGCGGATCGGTCAGGAACTGATCGGTGCTGGCGCCGCCGTCCTGGCCGACGCATTGCTTGATCACGGCCTGGTTGATCAACGTCATCTGGCCGGCCTGGATGAACCGGCCCGGGCTCGCATGCGTGTTCTGCCAGCCATAGAGCCCCGCAATGTGCAGGTGGGTCCGGTTGAATGCGGGCGCGCCCGCCAGGATGCCGTCATAGTCGTTGGGGAAGCGCTGCGCTTCCATCAGGGCGTTCTGGCCGCCGGTGGAGCAGCCGGCGAAATAGGCCCTTTGTGATCGATGGCCGTAAAACGCGCTGACGATCTCCTTGCCGCGCTCGGTCATCAAATGGATCGCCCGATAGCCGAAATCCTTGATCCGCTCGGGATGCCCGAACAGGCCCGTCGACGGCGTCGTCGGATCGCCGAACTCTGCCGCCAGCACGTTGCCCATGTTGCCGGCCGAGCCGCAGAATAGTGGATTGCATCCCGATGAGCCCGTGCCGAGATCGCTGTTGGTCGCGGCAAAGCCACCCTGGATGCCAAGGGCGAGCTCGTTGTAGGTGATCACACCCTGGAAGCCGCCGCCGCCGGTGCCGAGGAACCTGCCGTTCCACGTGGTTTCAGGCAGCCAGACTTCGATCTTGATGCTGGAGTCCGAGCTGGGAATCAGGGTTGCAGTGACGCGGCAGAAGGCGGGAAGGCCAGTGATCGGGCTCGAGCCTGGCGGGACGAAGGTGCCGGTGGTGTTGTCGTCGGCCGAATTGATCAGCGTGTGCTGCAGTTGCAAGGATCGAAGATTGGTGCACGGCGTCGCCATTGCGGGCGAGCTGTCGATGGCGACATAGGCAAACAGAGCCATGGTCGCACCGACAAGTAAGTGTCGATGACGCTTCATTCTGTCCTCCCTGATTTTTTGCAGTCATGTAGAGCGGACAGGATAGCCGAGTGCGATCACAACTCAAGGATGTTGCATTGCGATCCGACGCTTTCGCGAGTGTTTGACAAAATTCACCGCGCGGTTGTGAGCGATGGCTGAGCGCCGATGCTACTTCCCGGCAAGTCCACCTGGCTTGCCGCCGACGACGACGCCCGCCTTCTTCTCGATCGGCTTGATCGCCGCGGTGAAATCGGACTCCGCGCCTTCCGCGCTGATCACGGTTTCCCACAGACGCCCGACGGCATCAGCGACTTCCATCGACAGGCCGAGCTGCTTCATCTCCTCCAGCGCCAGCCGCACGTCCTTCACCATCAGTCCCGTCGCGAAGCCGAAGTCGAAGGTTCGCGGCAGCACGGCGCGCGGAAACTTGTCGCGGCTCGCGGTGTTCATGCCGGAGCCGGAATTGATGACGTCGATCATCACGGCGGGATCGAGCCCGGCCTTGACGCCCATCACCACCGCTTCGGACGTCGCCACGATCGCGGTGGCGGACAGGAAATTGTTGGCGAGCTTCATGGTCTGCGCCGCGCCTGGCTTCTCGCCGATGAAGAAGACTTTTCCGATCACGTCGAGCGCCGGCTTGAGCAGTTCGAACTCCGCCCTCGGCCCTGAGACCATCACCGCCAGCGTGCCCTTCTCGGCGCCGCCGACGCCGCCGGACACCGGGCAGTCGATCTGCACGATGTTGCGTTTTGCCAGCAGGCCGTGAATCTTTGCCGCCATCGCCGAGCCGACCGTGGAGAGATCGATGAAGCGCTTGGCGCGGCTGCCCTCGATCACGCCGTTCGGCCCCGTCGCGACCGCGAGCGAGGCCTGTAGCGACGGCAGGCTTGCCATCACGGTCTCGACCTGGTCGGCAACGTCCTTCGGTGACGTCGCGGCCGTCGCGCCGCGCGCGACAAGCTTATCGACGACCTCCTTGCGCGTGTCGAACACGACGAGCTTGTGTCCAGCCTCGACCAGCCGCCGCGCCATCGGGAAACCCATGTTTCCGAGGCCGATGAATCCGATGTCCATGGTGTTTCCTTGTCTTGCTTATTCGTTGTTGGAAGAAGTGCGCGCCAAATCCCCCACTGTCGTCCCGGCGAAGGCCGGGACCCATAACCCCAGGGAGGAGTCGTTGTGTGAAGGCGGTAACTCCGAGTCCCCATAACCACATCCAACGGTGGTTATGGGTCCCGGCCTTCGCCGGGACGACGTTGAGAGGGCTTGCCCCCTCAGGCCTTCCCATCAAGCTCCGCGAACACCTCGCGCGCAATCCGAAAACTATCCACCGCGGCCGGCATGCCGCCATAGATCGCGACCTGCATCAGGATCTCGCGAATCTCGTCGCGGGTGACGCCGTTGGTCAGCGCGCCCTTGAGATGCGCGCGAAACTCGTGCTGGCGGTTGAGGATGGCGATCATCGCGATGTTGAGCATGCTGCGGGTCTTGCGCGGCAGCTCCTCGCGACCCCACACCGTGCCCCAGCAATATTCGTTGAGCATCTCCTGGAACGGACGGTTGAAATCATCGACGTTCTTCAGCGCGTTGTTGACATAGGCTTCGCCCAGCACCGCTTTGCGGACTTCCAGGCCCTTGTCGTGCATTTTCTTGTCCATGGCGTTTCCTCTACTTCCCTTGCATTTCTCGCAGGTGGCGCCGCGGAAACTACGGGGTTGAGCCGGAGCAGTCACGTCCTCGTGTTATGCGGGAAAAGGGGGATGTCCCGTACAGGAACGGATGCCTCAGTGCTGCCGTTGTGATAGGCTTCGCTCGCCCGGGTAACCTGGAGAGTTTATTGAACGGCGGCACCCCCGACCCGTCAGACCCGATCCGCGATGGCGACGCTCTGTCGCGGCTGAAGCTGGCGCAGGCCCTCGATCGGGCCATCTATGCCATCGCATGGGAGCGTGCCTGGCCGAATCTCGCGCGCGTTCTGACCGTGGTCGGCCTGTTTCTGGTGGTGTCCTGGGCCGGTCTCTGGCTGGCCCTCCCCTCCGTCGTCCGCGCCATCGGTCTCGTCGTTTTCGCTGGCATCGCCGCGACCGCCCTTTTCCCGCTGATTCGTTTTCGCTGGCCCAGCCGCGAGGAGGGGCTCGCCCGGCTCGACCGCGGTTCGGGCATCCGTCACCGTCCCGCCACCACGCTCACGGACACGCTGACCACCCAGGACCCGGTCGCGAAGGCGCTGTGGCAGGCGCAGCGCGAGCGCACGCTGGCCTCGCTCAAGCGCATCCGCGCCGGATTGCCGCAGCCGCGGCTCGCGATCCACGATCCCTGGGCGCTGCGCGCGCTGGTCATGGTGATGCTGGTCGCAACTTTCTTCGCCGCCGGTGACGAGCGTGTGATGCGGTTAGGGGCCGCCTTCGACTGGAACGGCGTGCTGGCGCCCACGAATGTGCGCGTCGATGCCTGGGTGACGCCGCCGCTCTACACCGGAAAGCCGCCGGTCATCCTGTCGGCCGCGAACAAGGAGGCCGCCGCACTGCCCGCCAGCGGTCCGCTCGCCGTGCCCGCGGGCTCGACCCTGATCGTGCGCTCTTCCGGTGGCAGTCTCGATGTCGCCGTGTCCGGCGGCCTCAAGGAGGTCGCGCCCGCGGAAGCCACGCCCAAAGGCACCAACGAGAAGCATTTTACCATCACCGGTGACGGCACCGCCCATGTCCGCGCGCCCTCCGGCCAGCCGCAATGGGCGTTTGCGGCGACGCCCGACCGCCCGCCGACGATCGCGCTCGCCAAGGATCCGGAGCGCCAGGCGCGGGGCGCGCTCCAGCTCGTCTACAAGATCGAGGACGATTACGGCGTCACCGGCGCCGAGGCGCAAATTGCTACGCGTTCCAACGACGCCAGCAAGGACGGCGACACCAAGGCCGCCGCCAAGACTGCCGCAAGGCCGCTGTTCCAGCCGCCGCAGTTTCCGCTGGTGCTGCCGAACGCGCGCACCCGCAACGGCGTCGGCCAGACGGTGAAGGATCTCAGCGAGGATCCCTATGCCGGCGCTGATATCACGCTGACGCTCACCGCCAAGGACGAGGCCGGCAACGAAGCGAAGAGCGAGCCGTTCAACATGCGTCTGCCCGAGCGGCTGTTTACGAAGCCGCTGGCGCGCGCCCTGATCGAGCAGCGTCGCATCCTTGCGCTCGACGCCAACAAGAATTCCGACGTCTACACCGCGCTCGACGCGCTGATGATCGCGCCTGAACTGTTCACGCAGGAGACCGGTCAATATCTCGGCCTCTACAACGTCGCGCGCCAGCTCGAGGCTGCGCGCACCGACGACGCCATGCGCGATGTCGTGGCGAGCCTCTGGGCGCTTGCGGTGACGATCGAGGACGGCAACATCTCCGACGTCGAGAAGGCGTTGCGCGCGGCGCAGGACGCGCTCAAGCAGGCGCTGGAGCGCGGCGCCAGCGACGAGGAGATCAAGAAGCTCACGCAGGATCTGCGGGCGGCGCTGGACAATTTCATGCGCCAGCTCGCCGAGCAGTTCCGCAACAACAAGGATGCTCAGCAGCTCGCTCGTCCGCTTGATCCCAACACCAAGATCCTGCGCCAGCAGGATCTCCAGAACATGATCGACCGCATGGAGCGTCTGTCGCGCTCCGGCGACAAGGATGCCGCCAAGCAACTGCTCGACCAGCTCCAGCAGATGCTGGAAGGTCTTCAGATGGCGCAGCCGGGGCAGTCCGGCGAGAGCGACATGGAGCAGGCGCTCAACGAGCTCGGCGACATGATCCGCAAGCAGCAGCAATTGCGCGACAAGACCTACAAGCAGGGCCAGGATTCCCGGCGCGACCGCCAGCGCGGCAAGCAGCAGGGCGACCAGTCGATGTCCGATCTCCAGCAGGACCAGCAGGGGCTGCGCGACCGCCTGAGGAAGCTGCAGGACGAAATGGCCAAGCGCGGCCTCGCGCAGAAGGGTCAGAAAGGCCAGCAGGGACAGCAGGGACAGAAGGGCCAGCAGGGTCAGCAAGGCGACCAGGGGCAGAACGGCGATCAGGACGCCGACCAGGGCGACGATGATGGCGGGCTTGACGCTGCCGACGGCGCCATGGGCGATGCCGGCGGCAAGCTCGGCGAAGGCAATGCCGACGGCGCCGTGGACTCCCAGGGCAAGGCGCTGGATGCAATGCGCAAGGGCGCGCAGAAGATGGCCGAGGCGATGCAGCAGGGCGACGGCGACGGCCAGGGCGACGGTCCCGGCAATCGCGCCGGCCGCCAGCAGAGCGGCGGCAACCAGACCGACCCGCTCGGCCGTCCGCTGCACGGCCGCGAATTCGGCGACGACTATACGGTCAAGATCCCCGGCGAGATCGACGTCCAGCGCGTCCGCCGCATTCTCGAAGAGCTCCGCCGCCGCCTCGGCGACCCCTCGCGTCCGCAGATCGAACTCGACTACATCGAGCGGCTGCTGAAGGATTTCTGAGGGCTACGCTCTCGCCCCGTCCTCCGTCACCGCATCGGCCAATCTAGCCGATCCAGCGAGTCGTGACCTACAAGGTTGACGGATCAGGTTCGGCTAAGTTGGGGCTTCAGGTCTTCTTCGCCGCGAGCGCGTCCGCGACCGCCGTGCGGATGTCGGCGACCGAGAACGGTTTTGTCACGACGTCATGCACCAGCGCGTTCAAATTCGACGCGCGCTCGCGTTGGTCGGCATAGCCGGTCATCAGCAAAATGGTCAGGTCGGGGAAGTCGCGCGCGGCGGAGAGCGCCAGCGCGATGCCGTCCATGACCGGCATCTGGATGTCGGTGAGCAACAGATCGAACGCGCCGTCCTCGCGGGTCAGGATCTCCAGCGCCTCGGCGCCGTCCTGCGCGGTGACGGTCTTGTGGCCGTCCATGGCGATGGCGCGCGCCACGAGCAGGCGCATCGAATCCTCGTCATCGGCGATCAAGACTTTTGGCATGAGACCAACCTTGGGACCAATCTCCCGCGCGGGACCGATTATACGCTGCCGCCGGCAATGTCGCGCCGGTTGAAGAAGCGAACGTCGATATTGCGGCCTTCCGGCGGCGGTGATGCCAGACGTGACCTGAAGAAGGCGCGCTCGCCGGGCTGGAGCACGGTCTGCTCCAGCACCGTATTCCAGGCGTAGATCTCCGCGCCCTGCGCATCGCGCACCGCGAAGCGCAGCCGCGGGATATCGAGCGCCCTCTTGCCCTGGCCGACGATCACGCCCTCGATCACCAGCACCTGCTTACCGTCCACGGTCTCGCTCGACAGTTTGACGTCCTTGAAGGCGAGCCCGCGCAGATTCACATCAAACCCGACCATCTTGTAGAACGCCGCCGTCTGCGGCAGCAGCCGCACCATGTCGCCGCGCCAGATCACCAGCGCCAGCACCAGCGCGCCCATGGCGGCGCAGGCGGTCGGCAGGCCGAAATGGGATTTGCGCCGTGCCGTGGCGGCGACCGGGCGGCGGACCCGCGCGCCGCGGCGCTGGAACAGGCCGCGGAACCAGGATTGGTGCGGTTCGCCGGCGCCATCGTCTTCAGTGGACCGGGCTGCAGCCGACCAATCGTCTTCGGTCGCGTCTTCGGTCTCCTGGGCATCCTCGGTGGGCCAGTCGCTGGCGATCGAGGGGCTCTCGACCACCGGGGTCTCGGCCGCGCCGTCGTCCTTGGCGTACGAGTTCCACTGCTCCGCGAGGCTGGCCTCGTCGTCGGCCTGGCTGGCCGCCGCCATGGCCGGTACGGCCACCTCCTCGATGGCATCCTCGGGATGCGCCATCCAGGTTTCCTTGCAGCGGGAGCAGCGGACCGTCCGCCCATTGGCCCCAAGGCTCGCAAGCTTGATGGCGTAGGATGTCGTACAATGGGGGCAGACGATATGCATGGACGAGCCTTGATGCATGGAGAATCTTGGCGATGCCCCAGTCATTGGAAACCGGGCGGCCTGAATGCTACAGGGCGACCGTTAACGAACCGGAAACCATAACGGTCGCACAACCCCTTGATCGCATGCGGCGAAACCTCGCAGCGCGCGCCGAATCCCCCCTCGAACGGAGCTGAGCTTGGTTCGGTTCGAAAATGTCGGATTGCGTTACGGCCTGGGGCCGGAGATCCTGCGCGACCTCAGTTTCCATATCCCGGCGCATTCCTTCCAGTTCCTCACCGGCCCGTCCGGCGCTGGCAAGACGTCGTTGCTGCGTCTGTTGTTCCTGTCGCACCGGCCGACGCGCGGCCTCGTCAATCTGTTCGGCCACGACATCTCACAGCTCGGCAAGGACGAGATCGCCGACCTGCGCAAACGCATCGGCATCGTGCTCCAGGATTTCCGCCTGCTCGACCACATGACGACCTATGAGAACGTGGCGCTGCCGTTCCGCGTCATGGGCCGCAGCGAGTCGAGCTATCGGAAAGAAGTCATCGACCTCCTGCGCTGGGTTGGCCTCGGCGAGCGCATGGATGCGCTGCCGCCGATCCTGTCGGGTGGCGAGAAGCAGCGCGCGGCGATCGCGCGCGCGGTGATCTCGCGGCCGCAGCTCCTGCTCGCGGACGAGCCGACCGGCAGCGTCGACCCGACGCTCGGGCGAAGGTTGCTGCGGCTCTTCATCGAGCTCAACAAGTCCGGCACCGCCGTCATCATCGCGACCCACGATATTGCCTTGATGGACCAGTACGAGGCGCGCCGCTTCGTGCTGCATCAGGGACGGTTGCACGTCTATGAATAGGACCGACGAGCGCGGCGTGCTGGTCGACCTCGGACAGGAACGTCCGCAGCTTCCGGCCAGGGCGCGCAACATGTCGCCGATCGTGCCGCGCGCCTCGATCCACGGCCGCGCGCTGGTCGCCGTCGTCGCCATCATGACCTTCCTTGCCTCGATGACGACGGGCACGGTGCTCTTGGTCAGCGCCTCGGCCGCGGAATGGCAGTCGGATGTCGCGAGCGAAATCACCATCCAGGTCCGCCCGCAATCCGGACGCGACATCGAGCGCGACTCCGCGGCGGTGACCGAGGCGATGCGCGCGCAAGCCGGCATCGTCGAGGTCAAGCCCTTCACCAAGGACGAGAGCGGCAAGCTGCTCGAGCCCTGGCTCGGCACCGGGCTTTCGATGGACGATTTGCCGGTGCCACGCATGATCATCGCCCGCGTGCAGCCCGGCACGGCGCTCGATCTCGGTGCCTTGCGTGCTCGCGTGACACAGGTTGCGCCAAGCGCCAGCGTCGACGATCACCGCGCCTGGATCGAGCGGATGCGCTCGATGACCAACGCCACCGTGTTCGCCGGCATCGGCATCCTCGCGCTCGTCATCGTCGCGACCATCATCTCGGTCTCGTTCGCGACCCGCGGCGCCATGGCGGCGAACCGTCCGATCGTCGAGGTGCTGCATTTCGTCGGCGCCGGCGACCGCTACATCGCCAACCGCTTCTTGCGGCATTTCCTCAGGCTCGGCCTCGAAGGCGGCGTGATCGGCGGCGGCGTCGCCATGTTGCTGTTCGGCTTCTCCGAGTCGATCGCCGGCTGGTTCTCCGGCACCCCTGTCGGCGACCAGTTTGCGGCCCTGCTCGGCACCTTCTCGCTGCGGCCGTCCGGCTATGTCGTGCTCGCGGTGCAGGCCGTCCTGATCGGCGCGATCACCGCAGTCGCCTCGCGCCAGACGCTGTTTGCGACATTGAATGATGTCGATTGAGGCTTCTTCGCCTCCCCCCGCAGGCGGGGCCAGGGAGCACACCGCCGACGCGGATAGAGTAGTGGTCCACTGCGTTCGAGAGCCCTATAAAACCGGACTCCACTTCGCCTCAAAACGTCCTAAAATCATCCGGGGAAGGGATCACCGACATCGCATGACCTCGCCGACCGACGATCGATCGCCGAACCTGCCGCGCGGCTGGCTGCGCGCGGCCGTGGCGTGGACGGTTGCGTTTGTTTTCGTCGGCGCGGCGGCGGGCTTCGTCGCGTTCCTGGCGCAGTTGCGCGGCGCCGAGATCGCGCCGGACCGCAAGGCTGACGGCATCGTGGTCCTGACCGGCGGCTCCTCGCGGGTGTCGGATGCGATGGAGCTGCTCGCGGCCGGCTATGGCAAGAGGCTTTTGATCTCGGGCGTGCACCCGACCTCCACGGCAAGCGACATTTCCCGGACCCTGCCTGAGAACCTGTCCTTCATGACCTGCTGCGTCGATCTCGACCGCACCGCGCTCTCGACCCGCGGCAACGCGGCAGAGGCGCGGCGCTGGGCCGAGGGGCGCGGCTTCAAATCGCTGATCGTGGTCACCTCGAATTATCACATGCCGCGCGCGCTGGTGGAATTCTCGCACGCGATGCCGGAGACGGCGCTGGTCCCGTTCGTCGTGGTTGGCGACAAATGGCGCGAGGAGCCGTGGTGGACCTCGGCCTCGACGCTGCGGCTGTTGCTGTCGGAATATGTCAAGTACGTCGCCGCCGAGCTCAGGGTCCGGCTGGAGGATTTCGGGATTGACCTTTCGCCCGAAGTGTTGGAGCAGCCTGCGGGCATGCAATCGAAGCGGCCCGCCACGGCACAGGCCAACTGACAGAGCCAATCGATCGGATTTTCCGGATGTTTTTGATTTTCCTGCGTTCGCTCGTCTTCAACGTGCTGTTTTACGCGGTGCTGGTGTGCCTCGCGATCGTTGCGCTGCCGACCTTCGCGATGCCGCCGCGTGCCTTGCGAACGGTCGCGGGATGGTGGGCTAAGGCGACGCAGTTTCTGATGCGCGTGATCTGCAACATCAACGTGGAATTCCGCGGCGTCGAGAAGATTCCGTCAGGTCCTCTGGTGGTGGTCGCCAAGCACCAGTCGTTCTGGGAAACGTTCGCGCTAATGCCGTTGTTCGATCGCCCGATCTTCATCCTCAAGCGCCAGCTCATGCACATTCCCGTCTTCGGTCAGTTCCTGGTCAAGATGGGCATGATCTCGATCGACCGCGGCGCCGGCGTGAAGGCGCTCCTAGACATGACACGACGGGCGCGCGCGGCGGTGCGCAGCGGTTGCCAGCTCGTGATCTTCCCGGAAGGCACGCGCCGGCCGGCCGGTGCGGCGGCGGACTACAAGACCGGCTTTGCCCAGATCTATTCCGCATGCGGCGTGCAAAGCCTTCCGGTCGCGCTCAACTCCGGCCTGTTCTGGCCGCGCCGCACCTTCATGCGCTATCCCGGAACGCTGGTCGTGGAATTCCTCGATCCGCTGCCGCCGGGCCTGCCCAAGGACGAGTACATCGCGCGCGTGCGCGACGAGATCGAGGCCGCGACTCGCCGCATCATCGAAGCAGGGCGGAAGGAGCAGGAGCGATTGATCGGCTCCGCGCCGAGCTACGCGGCCTCGGGCAGCTAGCGATTCTCGCGGTCGTCAGTCGGAGCCGGCGTGTGCAGGGAATGCGCCTCTCCATGCAGCATCGTCGCGAGCTGATGCAATTGCGTGTCGCGAAAACCTTCGGCCTCGATCGCCTTCACGGTCGCCGTCACATAGTCGCGGTTGGCGCCGGACTGGCCGTGGCCCTGGAGCACGTGGCGGTGCTGCTCAGTGAGCGACAGCCGGCCGGCATATTGCACATGACCGCGGTCGACCACATAGGCAAGTGCGGAGACGCGCTGGCGCGCCTCGTTCTCCAGCCACACCGAGCGCATCACTTCGCGATAGACCGACGTCACCTGCTCGCGCGCCCGCAAATAGGCGACCACGTCGGCGCGGGTTTTCTCGGCGACGCGGAAGGCGATGCCGCGGCAGGCGCCGCCTCGGTCGAGCCCGAGCACCAGGCCGGGCTGCTCCGGCGTGCCACGATGTACGAAGGAATAGACGCAGAGCGCGCGGTGCTCGCCGACCAACCGTGCCGGGACACGTTCCTCGAATTCGAAGCCCGGCCGCCACATCAGCGAGCCATAGCCGAACACCCAGAGGTCGCCCTTGGCTGTCGTGACGGAGGGGAGGGTGATTTCCGACATTTCGGGCACGGCTACCAGAACCGTGCCCCCAAGCGAAGTGAATTCTCCGCCTTTCGCCGCAGGCCGGCCTCGCTTACATTTGACAAAATCTGGGGTCAAAGGGTCGCCGCATGTCCGATAAGACCGTTGCCGCAGGCCGGCGCTCCCGTTGGGGGCTCTTCATCCCCCCCGTTCTCCTCCTGATCCTCGCCGTCGCCTGGAGCGGCTTCTGGTTCTATGCGGCCTCGCAGGCCGAAGTGGCGGCCGACGCCTGGCGCGCGCAGGAGGCCAAATCGGGCCGCCTCTATGATTGCGCCAAGCGCTCGATCGCGGGCTTCCCGTTCCGCTTCGAGGTCCAGTGTTCCGGTGCCAGCGTCGCCCTGATCTCGCAGAACGCGAGCAAGACGCCGTTCACGGCCAAGCTCGACAACATCCTGGTGGTCGCCCAGGTCTATGATCCCAAGCACGTGATCGCCGAGTTCTCGGCACCGGCAACGCTGACGGACGGCGTCACGCAAAACACCTTCGTGGTGAACTGGAGCAAGGGCCGAAGCAGCGTGATTGGCCTGCCGGCCATTCCGGACCGCGCCTCCATCGTGTTCGACGATCCCAGCATCAACCGGCTCGATGGCAGCGCGCAGGTGCCGCTCGCGCGAGCCAAGCAGGTCGAGCTGCACGGGCGCCTCGCCGACGGATCGCCATCCGATCATCCCATCATCGAGACCGTACTCCACGTCGCGCAGGGTAGTATCCAGGGCGTGCATCCGTTGCTCGCCGAGCCGTTCGAGGCCGACACGCGCGCGAAGATCACGGGGCTCTCGGACCTCACGCCAAAGCCTTGGCCGCAGCGCTTCCGCGAGATCCAGGCCGTCGGCGGCCATATCGAGATCGTGCAGTCGCGGATCCAGCAGGGCGAGATGATCGCGGTCGCCGCCGGCACGCTCGGCCTCTCGGTCAATGGCCGGCTCGACGGCGAATTGCAGATGACGGTGACCGGGCTGGAGCGCGTGATCCCGGCGCTCGGCATCGAGAAGATGCTGGAAGAGGGCGTGCCGCAGGCAACCCTCGATCGCGTCGCGCCGGGCGTGAAGTCAAAGGACCTCAACAATCTCTTTGGTGCGCTCGACCGCGCCGTTCCCGGCCTCGGCAAGGTCATCAAGCAGAACGCCAATGCCGGCGTTGCCGCCGGCATCAATTCGATCGGCACCGAGAGCACACTGGAAGGCAAGAAGGCCCGCAGCTTCCCATTGAAGTTCGTCGACGGCGCCGTGCTGCTCGGCCCGGTCAATGTCGGCCAGATTCCGCCGCTGTATTGATCGGCGCTCACGGCGCCTTCGCGCCAACGTGATGATGAGGCGGCTTCGCATCGGGAATGCGGAGCCGCAAAGTCCGCTCTCTCTCTATGTCGACCGCACGATGAGGCGGTCCGCCCAGGCAGGAGAGAAACCCATGACGACGTCCAAGCTGTTCGTTGCCGCCATCGCCATCTCGACCGCACTCGCGACGCCCGCGCTCGCGCAGTGGCAGGCGCAGGAGCCGGCTGCCTTCGAGGCCCAGTATCCGAACGGCGACCGCAACATGTCGAGCCCCGTTACGCGCGATTCCATGGCCTACGTGCCTTCTGCGAAATCACCGCGCCCCACGGTGATCCGCGTGACCAAGGGCAAATAGCCGCCATCCCCCTTGAGACATTGCGCGTCGCGGAGTTGGGCCCGGCCATGTCTCGGTCGGGCCCAATGCGCGGCTGCCTTGGTCCATGCGCGACAATTGCGCGCGTGCGGATCGGCGAAGCGACGAAAATATTCCGACCATGATCGTCAGGAAAACGTGATGCAGAAGATGCGCGAGCCCGCGAATAACCACAGCCGCATTCGCATCACTCCTCACCAGGGAAGCATGCACGCGCCGGGGGCGCAACCAATAGCACCTGCTTCCCCAGTGGAGGGATGCTTACGTGCGGATCATCAATTGCGGACTGATGCTAGGACTACTCGCTGCCTGTTCGGGACAGGCGCGTGCCGACGACAATGTCTCAACCGAAATCCAGGCGCTGAAGGCGAAGCTGAAGGAGCTTCAGCAGAAGGTGGATTCGGAGGCGCGTAAGACGCGCCAGGTCGAAGCGGTGCAGGCTAAAGTCATGCCGATGCCGGGGACCTACAAGGCGCTGCCCGTTGAGGCATGTGCGGGCGGCAAGGTCTGCTACAAGGGCGTCACGCTGACATTCGGCGGCTGGGTCGATCTCACCGGCATCTACCGGTCCCGCAATCTCGCTTCCGACACCGGCTCGGTCTACAACTTCATCCCCTACCAGCAGAGCCGAAACTTCAACATTCCGGAAACGCGCTTCTCCGCGCGCCAGAGCAGGTTCTCGGTGCTGGCAGAAGGCAATGTCGACGCCGACACGCATCTTGCTGGTTACGGTGAAATCGACTTCGAAGGCGCGGCGCAGACGGCGAGCTCGGTTGCGACCAACTCGTTCAATCCACGCATGCGGCAGCTCAGCGTGGAGGTCGACCGCAGCGATCTCGGTCTCCACTTCCTCGCCGGGCAATCATGGTCGTTGAACTCCCCAGGCAGGGCGGGCATCGATTCGCACGGCGTCGATGCGCCCGGCGTGATCGACTTCGAATCCGTTCCGGGATTTATCTCCGCGCGGCAACCCGGTCTGCGCGTCTGGCAGGACATTGGGCCCGAATTCAAGATCGCTGCGTCGGTCGAGAATGCCCAGACAGCCTTCTTCGGCGGCAACGTCCCGTCGGTCGGCACCCCCGCCGTCGGCCCGCAGGGTGTGCTGAACCCAAACCTGCAAGTCAATCTGACCGGGCCGGGCGGGAGCTTCTTCAACAACCTCAACAATGTCAGCTTGAACCAGGTGCCCGACGTCACCGTCAAGGCGGCGTGGGATCCAAGGCTTGGGCCCTACAAGCTGCATGTCGAGGCCTGGGCGCTCTATCGCCAGCTGTTCGATCGCTTCAACAACGCCAATCACACCTATGATACCGGGAGTTTCGGCGGCCACGTCTTCGCCGAGCTGATTCCGAAAACGCTCGACCTCCAGCTCTATGGCTCCCACGGCGTGCTCGGGCGCTTCACGCAGACGCCGTTCCCCGACGCGGCACTCGCGCAGGACGGCACCATCCTCCCGCTGACCATCACGGCGGCCACGGTCGGCCTGGTCTGGCATGCGACGCCGGGACTCGATGTCTACTCCTATGCGGGCCTGGAAAAGGCCAAGGCCAATTTCGCCAATGTCGGAACGGTCCCGTTCGGCTACGGAAATCCGCTCTACAACAACGCCGGTTGTGGCATCGAGAACTCGCCGGCGGCGACCTGCAATGGCAACACAAAGGAGGTCCGGCAAATCACCGCCGGAATCTACGACACCATCTATGAGGGCAATTACGGCACGCTCAAAGCCGGCGTGCAGTACTCCTACACCCAGCGGATCGCTTTCGACGGTGTCGGTGGCGCGCCCAAGACCGACGACAATATCGTCATGACCCAGATCCGCTACTACCCGTTCTAGTCTTCCGAGAGGGACAGTTGTCCGACGGTCTTCTGATCCTTCGGCTCGCGCACGTCGTCGCCCGGCTTGGCCTGGCGATGACGGGTGCGGTCGGCGCGACCTTCGTCGCGGCATTGTTGATGCGGGTCGAGCTGCCCTGGTTCGACACGGTCGAATTCACCGCCGTGCTGATCGTGCTCGGAATGAGCGGCGCCTATCTCGGGATCGACATCCCGCGCTGGCCGCAGCTTCGGGCGAAGCCCGCACACCAATCCGCAGCGATCGGTCTCGCCAGCGCAACTGGCACGTTCCTCGCGGCGGGCGCAGGCCTGCTCGCGCTCTACGCCTTCGTGTTCGACGAAACCTCGGACGCGACCGGCAATCTGATGTTCGGCATCACATGGGCACTCGGCGTGTGCATGCAGATCGGCGCCGGTCTAGCCGGCCGCCTCCGCACCGCGAGGATCAAGGATCGCCGCTAGAGCATGATCCGGAAAAGTGTGCCGCGGTTTTCCGAAAAGATCATGCTCAAATAATTAGTCCGGCTTCTTGCCGAGTTGTGCATGCGGCCGGCCGAAATCGGGCGCGGCCGAATCCTGGCCTATCTCGACGATGCCGCGACGGATGGCGCGGGTGCGCGTGAAGTGGTCGAACAGCGCCTCGCCGTCGCCGCGGCGGATGGCGCGGGTGAGCTTTGCGAGATCCTCGGTGAAGGTGCCGAGCATCTCCAGCACGGCGTCCTTGTTGGCGAGGAACACGTCGCGCCACATCGTCGGATCGGACGCCGCGATGCGGGTGAAGTCGCGGAAGCCGCCGGCAGAGAACTTGATGACTTCGGACTCCGTCACCTGCTGCAACTCGTCGGCGGTGCCGACGATGGTGTAGGCGATCAGATGCGGCAGATGGCTGGTGATGGCGAGTACGAGATCATGATGATCCGGCGTCATCACCTCGACCTTGGCGCCCATCGCGGCCCAGAAGGCGCGCAAGTGCGCGACGGCGGCGGTGTCGGTGCCTTCCGGCGGCGTCAAAATGCACCAGCGGTTGATGAAGAGCTCGGCGAAGCCGGAATCCGGTCCCGAATGCTCGGTGCCCGCAACGGGATGCGCTGGAATAAAATGAATGCCCTTCGGCAGATGCGGCGCCATGTCCCTGACGATCGCGCCCTTGACCGAGCCGACGTCGGAGACGATCGCGCCCGGCTTCAGATAGCCTGCGATCTCCTGCGCCACCGGCCCGCAGGCGCCGACGGGGATGCAGAGGATGACGAGATCGGCATCCTTCACCGCTTCCGCATTGGTCGCGACGACCCGGTCGACGATACCGAGTTCGAGCACCCGCGCGCGTGTCTTCTCCGAGCGCGCGGTGGTGACGATCTCGGAAGCCAAGCCCTGGAGCTTCGCAGCACGCGCGATCGAGCCGCCGATCAGGCCGAAGCCGATCAGCGCAACGCGCTGGAAGTGCGCTTCGGCGTTCATTTGCCGGCCACGAAGTCACGCAGGCCGTCGACGACGAGGCGGTTGGCCTCCTCGGTGCCGATGGTCATGCGCAGCGAATGATGCAGACCGTAATTCTTCAGCCCGCGCAGCACGAGGCCGCGCTTGGTCAGATAGGCGTCGGCGTCGTCCGAGGTCTTGCCCTTGTCGGTCGGAAAATGGATCAGCACGAAATTGGCGACGCCGGGCGTCACCTTGAGCCCGAGCTTGGTGATCTCCTCGGCCAGCCAGTTGCGCCAAGTCTCGGTGAATTGCTTCGACATCGCCTGGTGTGCGGTGTCCTCGATCGCGGCGACCGCGGCGTACATCGCCGGCGTCGACACGTTGAAAGGGCCGCGGATGCGGTTCACGGCATCGATGATGTGCTCGGGGCCGAACATCCAGCCGACGCGCAGCGCTGCAAGGCCGTGGATCTTGGAGAAGGTGTGCGTCACCACCGTGTTCTCGGTGGTGGCGACGAGCTCGATCCCCATCTCGTAGTCGTTGCGGGAAACGTAATCGGAATAGGCGGCGTCGAGCACCAGCAACACATGCGACGGCAGGCCGGCGCGCAGGCGCTTGACCTCGTCGAACGGCAGATAGGTGCCGGTCGGATTGTTCGGGTTGGCGAGCCAGACCAGTTTTGTCCGCGGCGTCACGGATTTCAAGATGGCATCGACATCCGAGGTGAGGTTCGTCTCCGCTGCGACGACATTCTTGGCGCCGACCGCCATGGTCGCGATCGGGTACACCAGGAAGCCGTGCGTGGTGGAGATCGCCTCGTCACCATGGCTGAGATAGGTGTGGGCCAGCAGATTGAGGATCTCGTCCGAGCCGGCGCCGCAGATGATGCGGTTGGGATCGAGCCCAAAAGTGCGGCCGATCGCTTCGCGCAGCACGCGCGAGGTGCCTTCCGGATAGTCCTCCAGATGATCAGCCACGTGCTTGAAGGCCTCGATCGCCTTGGGCGAGGGTCCGAAGGGCGTCTCGTTGGCCGAGAGCTTGAACACCTTGCGGCCCGGCTCCGCCACCGGGGTCTTGCCGGGCGTGTAGGGCGCAATATCGAGAATGCCGGGGTTCGGCACGGGGCGGGACATCTTCAACTCCGGAATGGCAGGCTAGGTTCGCGATTTACGATTTCGACCCGGTTGGGGGCACCGTATAGCGCGTTGCGTGGCTGCCGACGAGGGCCGCGGAGCGCACCGAGGCCCCCGCTTCGATCAGGGCAGCCTTGATCTTGTCGAGGCTGCTCGCCGCGGTGACCGAGACCAGCAGGGCCGCGCCGTCGAAGGCGGTATCGGGCACCGCCACGATCTCGGCGAGCGGCGATAGCGCCCGCGCGACCTCGGCGTTCCACCCCGAGACGCGCACGCTGAAGGTCTCGACCTCCGTCACCAGGGCGCTGTCGGCGACGCGCGAGATCGCAAACACGGGCAGTGCTGCCGGATGGTCGGCGCGCTCGACGAAAGGCAGCCGTGCGATGATCTTTGGCGCGCCTGCTGCTTCCAGCTCCAGCCACCACGGCGTGCGGCTGGAGGTTGCCGAGACCAGCGCCAGGTCGCCTTTGGATTTTGCCACTGCTTCGACCGCGGCCTGCGCGCTGAAATGCGCGACGTACGGCACGGTGAAGCCGAAATGGAAGCGCACGGAATCGCGCATCGCGGGTTCGCTCACCGCGATGTCGGCATGCACCGAGAATGGCGCCTGCACGTAGGTGAACGTCGCGATGATGACGCGCCAGATGCTCTCCACCGTGTCGAGCGGCAGAATGCCGCGATGGCGCTCGACGATGTCACGCATCATGGAGGCCTCGCGCGCCGGGCGGAACGCGGAGCCAACCTCCTGGGTCTGCTTCACCTGGATTAGGCGGTCGATGATGTCGCCACGCTGCATCAGCAGGCGATGCATGCCCTCGTCGATTGCGTCGATCTCCTTGCGCAATTCCTGCAACGATGGTGGCGCGGGCGGACGTTGGGACATAGCTGACAAGGACTGTTGAGAGGCATTCCAATGCGGATCGGCAAGCGCCGGATCCGCTGCGGTCAAGGTTCTGATTAGGCAGGATGGGCGGCGAAAGCAAAGAGAAATGCAAAGAGAAACTAGGCCGTTTCGGCTGGCAGCGCGGGGGCGAATTTGGTCAATCCGGACCGTGGCTTGACGAAAACAGCCTGAGCCAGTAGAATTTGCCTGTTCCGTGGTCATTTGAGCCGGCCGGCTTGCAGCCACGTTAAAAAACTCGCTAAACAGGCCGGGGACGTTTTCGATCCCGGCCGAACCTATCGTTCAGGCCGGGTTTTTTGTGGCCTGATGTCAGTAGCGGTCTGAAAGTCCGATCGCAAACAGGACGATGGTCAGAGATGGTTGGCGTCAAGTCGATTCCGAGTCCCGCGATCAGTGCCGACGACCGGTCGCATGAGGTGGATCATCCGAGCTCGCCGGTCGCGCATTTCGGCGCCGATCAGCCGCTGCGGCTCGATTGCGGCATCGATCTCACCCCGTTCCAGATCGCCTACCAGACCTACGGCGAACTCAACGCCGATCGCTCCAACGCGATCATGATCTGCCATGCGCTGACGCTCGACCAGCACGTCGCCAATGTGCATCCGCTGACCGGCAAGCCGGGTTGGTGGGAAATCATGGTCGGCCCCGGCCGCCCGCTCGATACCGAGAAGTATTTCATCATCTGCTCGAACGTGATCGGCGGCTGCATGGGCTCGACCGGCCCGGCCTCGACCAATCCGGCGACCGGCAAGGTGTGGGGACTGGATTTCCCGATCATTACGATCCCCGACATGGTGCGCGCGCAGGCCATGCTGCTCGATCGCCTTGGCATCGACACGTTGCTCTGCGTCGTCGGGGGCTCGATGGGCGGCATGCAGGTGCTGCAATGGACCGCGGCCTATCCGCATCGCGTGTTCTCTGCGCTTCCGACCGCGTGCAGCACGCGCCATTCGGCGCAGAACATCGCGTTCCACGAGCTCGGGCGGCAGGCGGTGATGGCCGATCCGGATTGGCACGGCGGGCGCTATGTCGATCAGGCGACGCATCCGCATCGCGGCCTCGCGGTGGCGCGGATGGCCGGGCATATCACCTATCTCTCGGACGCCGCGCTGCATCGCAAGTTTGGACGGCGCATGCAGGACCGCGAGCTGCCGACCTTCTCATTCGACGCCGACTTCCAGGTCGAGAGCTATTTGCGCTACCAGGGCTCGTCCTTTGTCGAGCGCTTCGACGCCAACACCTATCTCTATCTGACCCGCGCGATGGATTATTTCGACATCGCCGGGGACCATGGCGGCGTGCTGGCAAAGGCGTTCGCTGGCATCCAGACCCGCTTCTGCGTGGTCTCCTTCACCAGCGACTGGCTGTTCCCGACCTCGGAATCGCGCGCGCTGGTGCATGCGCTGAACGCGTCGAGCGCGCGGGTGTCGTTTGCCGAGATCGAGACCGACCGCGGCCACGACGCCTTCCTGCTCGACGTGCCGGAATTCTTCGATATCTCCCGCGCGTTCCTGCAATCGGCCGGCAAGGCGCGCGGGCTCACCGCCAAGAATGACTAACGAGGACGGCTAGCGATGTCTGTACAGGAAGTGCTGCCGCTGGGCGGTGTTGCATCGGAACAGTCCGGTCATTTTCGCGCCGACCATCTGCTGGTCGCCGAGATGGTCAAGCCGGGCTCGAAAGTGCTCGACGTCGGCTGTGGTGACGGCGATCTGCTTCAGCTGCTGGAGACTCGCGGCATCGACGGGCGCGGCATCGAGCTGTCGCGCGAGGGCGTCAACCGCTGCGTGGCCAAAGGCCTCGCGGTGGTGCAAGGCGATGCCGACACCGACCTCGTCAACTATCCCGACGATGCCTTCGACTACGTGATCCTGTCGCAAACGCTGCAGGCGACGCGCCAGCCCAAGGTCGTGCTGGAGAATCTGCTGCGCATCGGCCGGCGCGCGATCGTGTCGTTCCCGAATTTCGGCTTCTGGAAGATGCGGCTCCAGCTGCTGATCGGCGGCCACATGCCGCGCACGGAGAATCTGCCGGCAAGCTGGTACGACACCGCCAACATCCATTTCTGCACCATCAAGGATTTCATCGAGCTCTGCGACGCCATCGGCGTCAAGATGGAGCGCGCCGAAGCGCTCGATCTCTACGGCCGCCCGCTGCGGCTGCGGATGCCGTGGTGGGTTTGGAATCTGTTCGGCGAGCAGGGAGTGTTTCTGCTCACGCGCGGGCAGGGGAAATAGTTTCTCGTCATTGCTCCTCAAGATGAGGAGCTGTGTCTATCCTTCGTCATTGCGAGCGCAGCGAAGCAATCCAGGATCCCTCCGCGGAAAGATTCTGGATTGCTTCGCTGCGCTCACAATAACGGAGTATGTGGTGGCGCCGTCGCTTTAATGCGCCGCCAGCGACCGCGGATCGCGCACGGGCCAGCGCCCCGCTTCCACCAGCGTCACGAACCGCTCCACCGTCGCGTTGAACAGCGCGGGCTCTTCCAGATTGAGCACATGGCCCGACTTCGGGAACATCGCGAGCCCCGCCGCCGGCAGGTGCTTCTTCAGAAACAGGCTCGCCCCGACACACGGATCGTCCTCGTCGCCGCAGATGATCAGCGCCGGCGTGGAGGCCTTCTTGATAGCGTCCGTCAAATTGTAGATCGAGGGGCGGCCGCCCTGGAAGCCGCGCATCGTGTTCGCCGATCCTTTTGAATCATGCCGCGCCAGCGCGGCGTAGAAATCGGCGTGGCCGCGCGGGTCTTTCACCAGGAAGGGAATCCGGCTCGGCGCCTCGCGCGTGACCTTTGCCACCTCGGCGGAGCCGAGCGTCTCGAACTGGTCGGCATTGGCGCGGCACTGCTTGCGCCAGGCGTCGAGAGTCTCGAGCTCGGAGCCTGAGCCGACGCCGGCGAGCGTCATCGACAGCGCACGCCGCGGCGCGTTCAATCCGATCTGGAGCGATGAATAGGCACCCATCGAGAGACCGACGAGATGGGCGCGATCGATCTTGAGATGATCGAGCACGGCGAGCGCGTCGGTGTAGAAATGCGTGTAGCTGTAGACCTCGCCATCAGGCACATCCGACGGCGTGTAGCCGCGTGCCGAATAGGTGATGCAACGGTGGCCGCGCGAAAAATAGCGCATCTGCGGCTCCCAATTGGTGTAGTCGGCTGCGAATTCGTGCAGAAAAATAATCGGCGTTCCCTGACCCGCTTCCTCGAAATAGATGCGGACCTCGTCCCTGGTCGTGGCGTGGGGCATTAACTGTTTCCCTCTCTTCAAGCCGCCTTTGCAGGATCGCAGTTAACGCTGTTGTTCGCAATGCGGCAGCATCGGACCAGCACCGACACAAAATCATCGCAGCTATTCGCCGACGTGGTGTCTTTTTCTCGCCACATCGGGGGGCTTAACGGCCTGATCGATGTCGGCTGTGCACGGGCCGACTGGGAAGTGGGGTGTAACGAAGGATGAAGAATGTTCGAGTTGTTTGCGTCTCGCCTGTCGCGTTGTGTTGTCGCGCTGGCGCTCTTCTTCGCGGCGGTCGCCGTGTTCGTTTCTCCGGCCTCAGCGCGGCCACATCATCGTCATAGCGCCGAGCGGCACGCTTACGTGCATCACGCCAGACATCATCATTATCGCCACCATGCCCGCAGTTCGCGCTTCGAGCGCAGTGCGGCGCAGTTGCAGGCGAGTGGCTTTGCCGACACCCAGGCCAGCTATGATCCGAACGCCAGTGCGAGCGGTGCGAGCATGAGCGGCGGCTTCGGCGGCGGGTCGGGCCTCGTCTCCGAGGCGCGCCGCTATGTCGGTGGCAATCCGACCGGTCGCGGCAGCCTGTGGTGCGCGCGCTTCATGAACATGGTGCTTCAGCATACCGGTCATCAGGGCACCGGCTCCGACATGGCGAGCTCGTTCGCGCGTTACGGCACGCGCGTCTCCGGTCCGCAGGTCGGCGCCATCGCGGTGATGGGGCGGCGCGGCGGCGGCCATGTCGGCATCATCACCGGCATCGACGCCCAGGGAAATCCGATCATGATCTCCGGCAACAACGGCAACCGCGTCCGCGAGGCGCCGATATCGCGCGGCCGGATCTATGCGTATGTGATGCCGAACTGAGGACGCAGCCTCGTCATTACGAGCGAAGCGAAGCAATCCAGAATCCCTCCGCGGAAATAGTCTGGATTGCTTCGTCGCTTCGCTCCTCGCAATGACGGAGGTTGTCGCGCCAGCGACCCGTCACACCAGCGTCGGCTCTTCCACCGCGATCGCGTCACCCACACCGATCTCGCCGTCGGCGATCACCTCGGCATAGATGCCGCAATCCATGTGGCCGAGATTGCGCGAGAGCGTCGGCGGGATTTCGAGATCGCGCGCTGCGGTCTCCGGATCGACGTTGACGGCTGGGCAGCGGACGATGCGCTTGACCACCTTCAGTCGAGCCTGCCCGATCGCGAGTGTCTGGCCGACGCGGTCGAGCTCGGACCAGGCCGGCCAGCCCTTGACGTACAGATTGGCGCGGAAGCGCAGCGGATGCACGGCGGTCCCGCCAAGCATGGTCTCGATGGCGCGGACGCTGTTGAGATTGATGATCGACACGACCTTGCGGGCGACGTCGGAGAAGCTGTGGTCGCGGCCGGACAGCACCTTCGGCGGCCCTTTCAGCTCCGGCTGAAAATTCTCCGTGAAGTAGCCCTCGATGGCGGCGCGCCCGGCGGCGGTCTCGAGATCGCCGCTGGCGACGATCTGGCCGTCCCTGCGGATGGTCAGGCGGTTGGTCGCCTCCTCGAACCGGCTGTCGAGGGAAGCCAGCCGCTCATTGCGCGCCAGCATCAGAAACTGGATTTTTGGTTTCCACTGGGGCTCTTCGGGGTCGAACCCGCTTGGGCCGTTCTCGATGGCGTAGCGGCGGTCGGCGGGCAGGGTCTCGCCTCGCCGCAAGGGAATTCGGGGTAGGGGCTCCGGCGTCAGGCCCTTGATCGGGTAGCGGTAAATGCCGGTGATTTCGGCGGTCTGGCTGGCTGTCATGAGGTTACTTAGGGGATTCGACCGGGCCGCGCCAAGCCGGCCATTTCGCGCACGAATTTGTGATCGCGCCTCTTCCAGTCCGAGGGCACGCTTCCCACATCAGGATCAGGCCGGCGCCAGCGCTGGCTGATAACGACCGCTTGCGGTGTTGAGGATCATCAATGCAGCCGGCGGAAACCCAATGAAGATGCCATTTGGAGTGCCTTAGAGGGCTCCAGGGGCAGGCCGAGGGAAAGAAAAGACATGAACATCGACAAATATACCGAACGCTCCAGGGGCTTCATCCAGTCCGCGCAGTCGCTTGCGGTGCGCGAGGGGCACCAGCAGTTTTCGACCCTGCACCTCCTGAAAGTCCTGCTGGACGACAATGAGGGGCTGGCCGGCGGCCTGATCGACCGCGCCGGCGGCAATTCCCGGGCAATTCTGAAAGCGACCGAGGACGCCCTGAACAAGGTTCCCAAGGTCTCCGGCGGTGGCGCCGGGCAGATCTATCTGGCGCCTGAGCTTGCCCGCACCTTCGACGCCGCCGAAAAGGCCGGCGAGAAGGCCGGCGACAGCTTTGTCACCGTCGAGCGGCTGCTGCTCGGCCTCGCGCTGGAAAAGAACAGCGACGCCGGCGCGATCCTGAGCAAGGCCGGTGTGAGCCCGCAAAACCTCAATGCGGCGATCGAGGCGCTGCGCAAGGGCCGCACCGCGGACTCCGCGACCGCCGAGAACGCCTATGACGCGCTGAAGAAATACGCCCGCGACCTGACCCAGGCTGCGCGCGACGGCAAGCTCGATCCGGTCATCGGCCGCGACGAAGAGATCCGCCGCACGATTCAAGTGCTGTCGCGCCGGACCAAGAACAATCCTGTCCTGATCGGCGAGCCCGGCGTCGGCAAGACGGCCATCGCCGAGGGCCTTGCGCTGCGCATCGTTAATGGCGACGTGCCGGAAAGCCTCAAAGACAAGAAGCTGCTCTCGCTCGACCTTGGCGCGCTGATTGCGGGTGCAAAATACCGCGGTGAATTCGAGGAGCGGCTGAAGGCCGTGTTGCAGGAGGTAACTTCTGCCGAAGGCGGTATCATCCTGTTCATCGACGAGATGCACACGCTGATCGGCGCCGGCAAGGCCGACGGCGCGATGGACGCGTCCAACCTGCTCAAGCCGGCGCTTGCGCGCGGCGAATTGCATTGCGTTGGCGCGACCACGCTCGACGAGTACCGGAAGCATGTCGAGAAGGATGCGGCGCTGGCGCGGCGGTTCCAGCCGATCTTCGTCAGCGAGCCCTCGGTCGAGGACACCATCTCGATCCTGCGCGGGCTGAAAGACAAGTACGAGCAGCACCATGGCGTGCGGATCACCGATTCCGCGCTTGTAGCGGCCACGACGCTGTCCAACCGCTACATCACTGACCGCTTCCTGCCGGACAAGGCGATCGACCTCATGGACGAGGCCGCCGCGCGGTTGAAGATGCAGGTCGATTCCAAGCCGGAGGAACTCGATTCGATGGATCGGGAAATCATCCGGCTGAAGATCGAACAGGAAGCGTTGAAGAAGGAAACCGATCTCGGCTCCAAGTCCCGTCTCCAGACGCTGGAAAAGGAGCTTGCCGACCTCGAGGACAAGTCGGCGGCGCTGACGACGCGCTGGAGCGCGGAGAAGAACAAGCTCTCCGACGCCCAGAAGCTGAAGGCGGAGCTCGATGGCTTGCGTGTCGATCTCGCCAATGCCCAGCGGCGCGGCGAATTCCAGCGCGCCGGCGAGCTGGCCTATGGCCGGATCCCGGAGCTCGAGAAGCAGCTTGCGGACATCGAGGCGCGTGAGGGCTCCGGCGAGATGATGGAGGAGGCGGTCACCGCCAACCACATCGCGCAGGTGGTCTCGCGCTGGACCGGCGTGCCCGTCGACAAGATGCTGGAAGGCGAGAAAGAGAAGCTCCTGAAGATGGAGGAGCAGCTCGGCACCCGTGTCGTCGGACAGGCTGAGGCCGTGCGTGCGGTCGCGACCGCCGTGCGCCGCTCGCGCGCAGGCCTCCAGGACCCGAACCGGCCGATGGGCTCGTTCATGTTCCTGGGGCCCACCGGCGTCGGCAAGACCGAGCTGACCAAAGCCTTGGCGGAGTACCTCTTCAACGACGAGACCGCGATGGTCCGCCTCGACATGTCCGAATACATGGAGAAGCATTCGGTCTCGCGGCTGATCGGCGCGCCTCCGGGTTATGTCGGCTATGACGAGGGCGGCGCACTGACCGAGGCGGTGCGGCGCCGGCCTTACCAGGTGGTGCTGTTCGACGAAGTCGAGAAGGCGCATCCGGATGTGTTCAACGTCCTGTTGCAGGTGCTCGACGATGGTCGCCTGACCGATGGTCAGGGCCGTACCGTCGATTTCCGCAATACGCTGATCATCATGACATCGAACCTCGGTTCGGAGTTTCTGGTGAATCAACCGGAAGGCGAAGACACGTCAGCCGTGCGCGAGCAGGTGATGGGAATGGTGCGGATGCATTTCAGGCCGGAGTTCCTGAACCGCGTCGACGAGATCATCCTGTTCCATCGTCTCCAGAAGAGCGAGATGGGCCGGATCGTCGAGATCCAGTTCGCACGGCTCGAGAAGCTGCTGACCGATCGCAAGATCGTGCTGACGCTGGATGGCAAGGCGCGCGACTGGCTCGCGGAAAAGGGCTGGGATCCCGCCTACGGCGCAAGGCCGCTGAAGCGGGTGATCCAGCGCTACGTCCAGGATCCGCTCGCCGCGATGATCCTCGGCGGCGACGTCAGGGACGGCGATACGGTTGCGATCTCGTCCGAGGGCAACGTGCTGACCTTCAACGGCAAGTCGCCGCAGACCGCGGAAATCGCGCAGTTCGAGGCGCCAGTGTCAAAGCGCAAGCTCAACTGAACGTAGAGCTAACTGCAAAACGAAAAACGCCCCGGGAGGTCATGCCTCTCCGGGGCGTTTCTTTCAACGTCGTCTGATCTGAGAAACTACCGGTTGGTGACCTGCAACGGCCCGCCGGTCGCGTCCGACATGCGGGCGATGGCGCCATTGCGGCCGCTCATCATGCCGTCGAGGCGGTCGCGCTCCTTCTCGAAGCCCGTCAGCATCGGGCCTTCCAGCGAGCGGCCGCGCGGCAGTTTCACGCGCATCGGATCGACGAAGCGGCCATTGACCAGGATTTCGTAATGGACGTGGGGGCCGGTCGACTGGCCGGTCGAGCCGACGAAGCCGATCACCTGGCCCTGCCGCACCTTCTTGCCCGGCTCCATGCCCTTGGCGAAGGCCGACATGTGGCCGTACGCGGTCTCGTAGCCGTTGTTGTGCTTGATGCGGACGTACTTGCCGTAGCCGCCTTCGAGCTGGGCCTTCTCGATCACGCCGTTGCCGGCGGCGAAGATCGGCGTGCCGTAGGCGGTGGCCCAATCGACGCCGGTGTGCATCTTCACATAGCCGAGGATCGGATGGCGGCGGCCGCCGAAGCCGGAGCGCATGATGGCGCTGTTGACGGGCTTCCTGACCAGGAATTTTTTCGCGCTCTTGCCGGTCTCGTCATAGTAGTCGACGACGCCGTCATCGGGGCTCTGGTAGCGATAATATTTCTTGGTCTCACCGCCGACCGTGAGCGACGCGAACAGAACGTCGTTCTTTTCGGTCGCCGTCACGCCTTCGTCCTCGCCGGCGTAGAACACGTCGAAGGAATCGCCCGGCTGCACCTTGCGCTGGAAATCGACGTCGTAGGAGTAGATCTTGATCATGTCGTCGATGACCGGCATCGGCACTTTGTTGCGCATCGCGGTCTCGTAAATGCTCTGGTAGAGCCGCACGCCGGTGCCGTCGTCATCGTCATCATCGTCGCTGTTGGCGTTTGCCGTGGCATCAGCGACGGTGTTCATGCTGGAGACGTCGACCGCGACGTATTTGCCGAGATCGGACAATGCCGCGATTGCCTCGACCATGGTGTCGTTGGCGACGACGACGCGGTAGGGCTGGAGCCGGGCGCCGGGGCTTGAGGGCGCCATCAGGATGCGAAGCTTTTCGCCGTCCTTCAGGCCGCCGTCGCGGCCGCGCGGCCCGAGCGTCGCGACGATCGCCTTGATCTCGTCCGGCGTGGCGCCGAGATCGCGCAGCACGGAGGAGACCGAGTCGCCCTTCTTGACGACGTGAACGCGCTCGCCATTGGGATTGCCGCCGGTGATCTGCTCCTTGGTCTTGGGCAGCAGCGTGACGTTTTCCGGCACCACGCGCGTCTCGAAGCCGGCATAGGGATCGGACGGCGACACTTCGGTGGCATAGGCCATCTTGATGTCGGACGGGCCGGTCGCGCCGGAGACGTCGGCTGCGGCATTGGCGAGCGATGCGTAACGCACCCCGCCATTGCCGCGCCAATTGGCGGCATCGCGCACCCGCATCAGGATGTCGTCGAGCGCCACCACGGCGGAAATCTTGGCCTTCGGCAGCACCGGCGACAGGTCCTTGGTGACGAAGGAGACCTCGGCGTCGGGCTCGACGGCTTCGGGATTGTTGGGATCGTCGGCGGCGGCCTTCGGGTCGGAGCCGACATCGGTGAGCAGGCGCTGCGCGTTGAACGGCGGAATCTTCGCCGACAGGTCGCTCGTCGTCATCGACAAATTGCCGGCAATCCGGATGAAGGGACGCACGCGCATCACGTCGCGGTTGCCGACGCGGGCCACGGTGGAAACGCGCATAATGTTGCGCGAGGCCGTGGATTCATTGGGCGGCGGCAGGCGGTCGCTCTTGTGCAGCGTGGCGGCGCGATCGGCCGCGCCAAACGCACCGCGCAGCGCGCCCTCGACCCGTTCCGGCACCTTGGCGAAGGTCATTTCGCCGTCCAGAGATGCGAAAACGGCGCCGCCGATCAAGGCTGCGCCGCAGAGTCCGGTCAGAATTGTGCCGCTGAACCATTGCACCGAGACGCGACGGCGGTCGATGACGGCGGCTTCCGAACCATCGACGGACAGCGGCGGCTCGTGGCCGAGATCGATGATCCCGGTCTCACGCCCGTAAGCGCCGCGTGACGTCCTGTGGTTCAACCCAAGTCCCCCAATCAACGACCCGAAATGCCTTGTCTCGCGCTCCTCCCTGGTCGCCCTCTTGAAGGGGGATCGCGGGAAAAGCCATGCCGCATAGGCGTTCGCGCTTCAGAAGGCCCGATGGAGGGCCCGGCCGAAATTACGAACAGCTAAGCGGGTAAAGGTCTCTCGATGTCTCTCGAATGTCCAAGGAAGGCCGCGTCATCGTCAGATCGCCTTCCTGTGACCCCATCAAAATCGCCGGCAGCCCCCACTGGCATCCAACGATTCAAGCTTGTCTCTTATCAGAACGCCGCGGGATTGTGGCTCTAGTACGGCGCCCAATATGGAAAAAGTTTCCTGAACGGGCCGGCGCCTGGGCCCTGTCGTGAGGGGCGCCAGAAGCCGCTTCCGGAGCCCCCTCAGACCCAAACTTTTTTTGGATTTTTTCACCGCCCAGGTTCGGTCCGCGCGCCACCGCCCTCTCTAACCCACTGTAAACACGTTAATTTTTTCAACAATCCACCGTGCGACGATTTGTTGACAATGGCCGTTGACAATCCCGAGCGGGGGAGCCTATAACCCGACCACTGAGCGCGGCGCCGCCGGGTCACTGACCAAGGCGAGCGAACGCGCCACTGATGCTCCTCACCTTGTTGAGTGACACAACAGTCGACGTAAGTCGATTGGAGTTCATTCATCGCCGGTAAGGGTGTCGGAACCCTTCCACTCTGGAAGGTTGGGGCCACATGGTCCCGGGCTGTTTGACAAGTGAAGATGAAGAAAGAGAAACGTGGACGGCGGAGTCCTTGCGGGTCTCGCATTTGAAGAGCTTCGGCTTTTCGGATCGGGACCGGACGAAAGACTTCGGCGGTACACGTTTTAAGGTTACACCATCGTTGCCAGCGATGTGAATCGCGGGCAGCTCGTCGACTTCGGTCGGCGGAAAATGGTGGGACCTCGTCAAAACGTTGTGATCAGCCGGTTCAAAGTTCAAGTCCAACTTGAGAGTTTGATCCTGGCTCAGAGCGAACGCTGGCGGCAGGCTTAACACATGCAAGTCGAGCGGGCGCAGCAATGCGTCAGCGGCAGACGGGTGAGTAACGCGTGGGAACATACCTCTTGGTTCGGAACAACACAGGGAAACTTGTGCTAATACCGGATAAGCCCTTACGGGGAAAGATTTATCGCCGAGAGATTGGCCCGCGTCTGATTAGCTAGTTGGTAGGGTAATGGCCTACCAAGGCGACGATCAGTAGCTGGTCTGAGAGGATGATCAGCCACATTGGGACTGAGACACGGCCCAAACTCCTACGGGAGGCAGCAGTGGGGAATATTGGACAATGGGGGCAACCCTGATCCAGCCATGCCGCGTGAGTGATGAAGGCCCTAGGGTTGTAAAGCTCTTTTGTGCGGGAAGATAATGACGGTACCGCAAGAATAAGCCCCGGCTAACTTCGTGCCAGCAGCCGCGGTAATACGAAGGGGGCTAGCGTTGCTCGGAATCACTGGGCGTAAAGGGTGCGTAGGCGGGTTTTTAAGTCAGGGGTGAAATCCTGGAGCTCAACTCCAGAACTGCCTTTGATACTGAAGATCTTGAGTCCGGGAGAGGTGAGTGGAACTGCGAGTGTAGAGGTGAAATTCGTAGATATTCGCAAGAACACCAGTGGCGAAGGCGGCTCACTGGCCCGGTACTGACGCTGAGGCACGAAAGCGTGGGGAGCAAACAGGATTAGATACCCTGGTAGTCCACGCCGTAAACGATGAATGCCAGCCGTTAGTGGGTTTACTCACTAGTGGCGCAGCTAACGCTTTAAGCATTCCGCCTGGGGAGTACGGTCGCAAGATTAAAACTCAAAGGAATTGACGGGGGCCCGCACAAGCGGTGGAGCATGTGGTTTAATTCGACGCAACGCGCAGAACCTTACCAGCCCTTGACATGTCCAGGACCGGTCGCAGAGATGTGACCTTCTCTTCGGAGCCTGGAACACAGGTGCTGCATGGCTGTCGTCAGCTCGTGTCGTGAGATGTTGGGTTAAGTCCCGCAACGAGCGCAACCCCCGTCCTTAGTTGCTACCATTTAGTTGAGCACTCTAAGGAGACTGCCGGTGATAAGCCGCGAGGAAGGTGGGGATGACGTCAAGTCCTCATGGCCCTTACGGGCTGGGCTACACACGTGCTACAATGGCGGTGACAATGGGACGCTAAGGGGCAACCCTTCGCAAATCTCAAAAAGCCGTCTCAGTTCGGATTGGGCTCTGCAACTCGAGCCCATGAAGTTGGAATCGCTAGTAATCGTGGATCAGCACGCCACGGTGAATACGTTCCCGGGCCTTGTACACACCGCCCGTCACACCATGGGAGTTGGTTTTACCTGAAGGTAGTGCGCTAACCCGCAAGGGAGGCAGCTAACCACGGTAGGGTCAGCGACTGGGGTGAAGTCGTAACAAGGTAGCCGTAGGGGAACCTGCGGCTGGATCACCTCCTTTCTAAGGATGGTTCTTCAGAAGCTTGCTTCTATCGAACCGTTTTAGAAACATCAGTGGCCAACGGTCGTCAGGATCGTTGAGCTGCATTGGCGGGATTTCGCCGTCTACGTTTCTCTTTCTTCGCGGACGAACACGCGCTGGGGCTGCAACCTTGCAGATCCCTGGTCCTTGACTGGATATGCGTTAGGGGCTTGTAGCTCAGTTGGTTAGAGCGCGCGCTTGATAAGCGTGAGGTCGGAAGTTCAAGTCTTCCCAGGCCCACCACACTCATCGAGTGAGCATTCGTCTTCTGGTTACGGGGCCATAGCTCAGCTGGGAGAGCGCGTGCTTTGCAAGCATGAGGTCGTCGGTTCGATCCCGTCTGGCTCCACCAGATGGTTTGATTGCCGGCGCAGCTTGCACCAAAATCGTCCGCGAAACATCACTTCGCACTTGCTAGTCCGGATGGACAGTGAGCTGCGTGTTTTCTGACATTGTAAAGAGGAGATCGATCCGAGTTGGATCGTGCAGAGAATATCTGCGCGGTACTCCATTATCTCCGGATCATTTCGGCGCTTGCGCGCCTTTCAAAGGCAGCCCTCGGGTTGCTTCTGAGAGACGAGCAAGTTGTAAATGATCCTTTTAGCGAAGCTTGACCGCCTCGCTATCGGAACGATCTTACGAAGCAAGCTGGTCTTTCTAATCATTGTCCGGCTGCAGATAGCGTTCATCGAGGGCGCGTGCCGCAAGGTAATTCTGCAGACAACATTCTGCCGAGTGTGTGGACATTGATAATGAGAGCAATCAAGTGCCTTAAGGGTGTTCGGTGGATGCCTTGGCGCTGAGAGGCGATGAAGGACGTGCTACGCTGCGATAAGCCGTGGGGAGCTGCGAAGAAGCTTTGATCCATGGATTTCCGAATGGGGAAACCCACCTTCGATAGCCGGAACTCCAAGACCTTTGTCGAAAGACATCGGTGTGGGGTTCGATCAGATAATGTGAGAAGCCAGACCTTTAGATTTCGATCGAAGAGGTTTTGGATTTCCGGTTATCAAGAGAAGGTATGAGACTTCTGAATACATAGGAGGTTTCAAGCAAACCCAGGGAACTGAAACATCTAAGTACCTGGAGGAAAGGACATCAACAGAGACTCCG